>CAITUP010000105.1 GCA_903895595.1 uncultured Acetobacteraceae bacterium
CGCCGACGCTGACGGCGGTGCCGTTGGGCCCGGAGGCCGAGATCTGCCCCAGGTTGCTCAATACGTCCACAACGCCATTAATACCGACGGCGGTGCCGCTGGTTCCGGTCGCGACGATGGTGGCGCCGACACCGTTGTTGATCGTGCCGATCGAGCCCGTGGCACCGATAAACAGCGCGTTACCGCCGTCGCCGGCAGTCGATACCGTACCGTTATTGTTGAACACACCCAAAGTGCCGGCGACATTCATCGCCACGCTCTGGCTACCGGTGGCGGTAATCAGCCCGCTGTTGGTCAACGTACCGACACTGCCGGTGGACACGATGCTAACACCCGCGCCGGCAGCACCGGCCGACGTGATGGTGCCTTGGTTAACCAAGGTCCCAATCGAACCGCCGCCACCGCCACCCACGCCGACGCCGGTGCCGCCCGTCCCGGTCGCCACGATCGTGCCGGTCGCCGCATTGGTCATCGTCCCGATCGAACCGCCGGACACGACGCTGACGCCAGCCTCGCCCGCGGACACGATGCCGCTGTTCTGCAGGGTCGTTAACAGGCCACCGACCTGAAGGCCCGTGCCCGAAATGCCCGAGGCGGTGATCGTGCCGGTCGTCAGGTTGTTGATGGTGGTAATCGTCTTCAGCGTGAGGATGCTGATGGCAATGCCGCCCGGATCCTGCGCCGAGGCGATCGTGCCGGCGTTCTGGATCAGGGAAATGGCGCCCGTGGCAGTTGGATCGGTCGCGATCGTCGGCTGAAAGCCGCTGGCCGTCGACAGGATCGAGATACTGCCGACCGCGTTGTTGATCAGCGTATCGCCCTGCCGCAACGGGAACACCGTCGTCGGCTGCGCCGGAATCGCGGTGCTGTTGGTGTACGTGATGTTCTGCGCGATCGCGTCCCAGGAGGTCCCGGCAAGGACCATGCCCGCCGCCGAGGCCAGCAGCGCGGCACGGCGCGAAGATATAGACATGTGAGCCAAAGAATCGTCCCCCTGGAGGTATCGCTGAGCGCATTATCCACGGGTTTTGGGGTCAATGTCTACCCGAACTCGTCTAAAATCGCCTGAAGACGTATCACGGAAAGATACCGATGTACATTTCACGACACACCGCGATACGTTCGACGTCAGCACGGCATGCCGCGGCGCAGCAAGTCCGGCCACAGCTCGGGCCATCCGTTACCATGCCCCACCCCGTCAATAACCGCGACGCCGATGCAATCGGGACGGATAAATCGTGCCCGATATGCGCGTGCGACAGCCGTATCGACGACCGCATCCTCGCGCCCGCTGAAATGCATCTGCGGCAACGCGGTCAGCCGCTCGGCCTCATCGGCCGGATTCAGCGAGCCGCGCAGCGGCCGCAGCCTTTGCCGAGCAGTCCAATCCGCGATATCCAAATTCGCGGCAACCGTGCGCAGGTTGGCGACGTCGTGCCGGCGGGCAGCGATCAGGGCCGCCACGGCCCCGCCGCCGGAAAATCCGACCAGCTCCAGCGTCGCGGCGCCGCTCGCCGTGCGCAACCGGTCGATCGCCGCGTTCATGCTGGCGATCACGGATTCGTGATACCGACCATCGGTCCAGAAATACGCCTCGCACGTGGGATCGGACCCCAACGCGACATATTGGCAAGGGCGCCCGAGATAGGCGACCGAGGCCGACGGATCCCGCGCCGCCAGCGCCAGCGCGACCGGCGCCCACGGCGTGGGGTCGTCGGATGGCCGGTCGGGACTCGCCCAAGCGTGGCCATCCCCCTCTATATAGACTCGTAAAACAGGCACCGCCGCGAATCGGACATAACCCACCAGCCGGAACGGCCGCGTGGACAGCTCCATGCGCGTCAATCCGCCCGAGGCCGCGATCCGGTCGGCGTTCGGCCGCGCGTCCCGGCCATCCGCGCAGGCGGCGAGTAGCAGAACCAGGCAGGGCAGGAGGAATTTCAACGTCGGCCCGCCGCCTCGGTTTCCACCATGGTCCGCACCGCCTTCGAGATCGGCGCCACCGCCTCCGCCCCGGTCGTCAGACCGGCGCGCATCGCCTGTAGCCCCGCCGGAATCGTCGCCGGGTTGGCCAGCATCGCCAGACCCCCGTACCACAGACACACCCGGTCCTGCTGGTGCAGCGCGAAGATCCTGTCGCACACCCCAATAATCCGTGAATACTGTTTCGTCGCCGCCAGAAACGCCATGAACGGCACCGCGACGTCGCTGCGATCCGGGGAATGGCGGACGATACGCATCATCGCCCCCTCCCACCGCGGCAACTCCCGCTCCCGCAGGGCCACCAGGGCGTTGCGTTCATGATTGGCGGCAAGATCGTTGCGCATCACCAGAGTCAGTGCCTCCAGACGCACACCGGCTCGGCCTTGCTCGGTCCAGGCGTCCACCTCGTGGAGAAGACGCTCGTACCACCGTGCCTGAGCCTCGGTGACCTCGGTCGGTTGCGCGTCCACCAACGCGACTTCGTTCAGGGCAAGCCACCACAAATGCACCCCGCCGCGGGCGCGATCGGAAGGGAACGTGCCGAAACGCGGAATTTCGGCGGGGTCCTGGCGGTTCAACGCCGCGAGCCGGTCGCCGCCCATACGCGTATCGTCGTACGTCAGCCAGGCGCCCGCGGCCAGCAGCACCACCAGACACGCACAGACCGACCGGCTCCACCCATCCGCCGACGCCGGAGCGGGCGCGCGCAGTACGCCCATCGGCACGGTCGTCGCGGCGATTGCGATGGCGACGAACGGGTAGCAGAACATGAACGGGTACCAGAAGCACAGCGACGCCACGGTCAGGAACCAGCCGGTCGCCGCGATCGCCATCATCCTCCGCCGCGCGCCAGCGATCACCGCTGCGAAGAACGCCGTGTACAGAATTCCGCCGATCGCGCCGCCGCCGAGCACGGCCTCCAGAATGTCGTTATGGGAATGGAAGGCACCGGCGCCGACGCCTTCCCAACTCGGGTTCCAGACGCCGTCGATGAAGCCTCTGACGACCGGCAGGAAAGTGTGCCGGTACAACAGATCGTTGTAATGGCCCCAACCGAAGCCGGTGAGCAGGGCAAGCGGCTCATCGCGGAAATTACGGAGCGCCGCCCACGCGAGCAAGCCGCGCGAGCGAACCGAGTAGAGCGGATCGTAGTCGCCATAGGCCGTCACGGCCGCGATCCCCAAACACGTCATCGCCAGCGCCACCACGGGCAGCCACCCCAGCAGACGCCGCGACCGGTCGAGCGGCTGGCGGGCCACCAACCAACGCAGCAGGACATAGGCAATGGGTCCGACAAGGCAGACCAGCACGGTCGCGGTCTTGTTGGCGGAGAAGACGACCGGCGCCAGCCCGACAAGACCGGCTGCCCCCAAGGTCTTCCAGTTCGGACGCCCGAAGGCGCCCGCGACGATCATCATCGCGGGCGGTCCCAGGAGACCGGCGTATCCGGTGTATTTCTCGGGCCGCCACGCTGAAAACTGCGGCAGCAGCGCGTCCAGCCCCGCGACGATCAGACAGGCGCCGACCGCTCCGCCCGCGATCGCGACGCGGCACCCGCGGTACGGCCAAACGGCCATGGCCAGCAGCATCAACAGCGTCAGAGCGAAGAAACTGAAAATCCCCTCCCCCGTTTCCGGGGTGCCGAACCAGGCGCGGCCGGGAAAGGCCTGAGTCGCGGACACCAGCGCGTTCCAGGCCAGGAACAGCAGCATGATCCGGACATGCCACCGGCCCAACAGCAGCGAGACCCCCTGGCCCGTGAGATCCAACGCGAGCAACACCAGCCCGGCGACCGCCCCGAGGACCAGCAGGCCAACCGTCACAGGTTCGGTCTGAAACCAGATACCGTACGCGAACGGCGGTGTCCCGAGCATGAAGAGGAACACCGACAAGATCAGGACGGCCGTCCCGATGCCGCGGGCGCAGGCGAGTGAGCGGGTCGGGGTGGCTGGCGGCATGCGGTTGGGGTCCTGTCTCCGGCCTTTGTCTAGACCGGGATTGGCGGACCGGACAGGGCGAAGGTTCGATTACCCGCGGGTCAGCCGCTTCAACGTCGCGATCTGGCGGAAGAAGGATTGGCGCGGTTGCGCCGGCGTGCCCATCAATGCCGCGCCAGGTGCCACGTCTCCGATCACGCCCGCCTGCCCGCCAATGCGCGCGCCGGTACCGATTCGCAGGTGACCTGTCAGCGCGGCTTGGCCGCCAACTTGAACAAAATCCTCCAGCACGGTGGAACCGGCGATGCCCGCCTGCGCCACAATCACGCAGCAGCGGCCGAGTCGGACGTTGTGGCCGATCTGCACCAGATTATCCAAGCGGCAACCGGCGCCGATGATTGTGTCGCCGGTCGAGCCTCGGTCGATGGTCGTGTTCGCGCCGATTTCCACGTCGTCGCCGATCGCGACGCGTCCGAGTTGGGGGATGCTGAGGAAGCCGGTTTTGGTGGGTGTGAAGCCGAAGCCTTCCTGGCCGATGCGGGCGCCAGGGAACAAGGTGACTCGGTCGCCGAGATGGGCATGGCTGATGCTGACATGCGCGCCGATACGGGCATCGCGGCCGATGGTGACGCCGGGACCGACGGAGACGTAAGGGCCGATGCGACAGTTGGGGCCGATCTCGGCCCCCGCCTCGATCGTCGCGTAGGCGCCGATTTCGGCGGAGGGATCGACCCGAGCACCGTCTTCGACGATCGCGGTACGATGGATGCCGGGCCGCACGGGCGGGCGTGGATGAAACAGACCAGCGACTCTGGCCCAACCCTGGGAGACGTCGGCGGAGACAATGGCGATGGCCCCCGCGGGCACGCGATCCCGCAAATCCGCTGGCACGATCACCGCGCCGGCGGCGGTTTCGTCCAACGCCGTGACGTAGCGGCGGTTGTCCAGAAAGCTCACATCCCCAGGTCCCGCCGCCCGCAATGGCGCAACGCCGGAGAACGCAATGTCGGACGCGGGCACGTTGCCGCCGGCCGCCGCCGCGATGGCGATCAGCCCGTGCGGGCCACTGCGGGCGAAAAACCGCCCGTCGCCCATTGGCGCTTCAGTCAATGACGGCATCCTTATCCTGGCGTTTCCGAGCGCGATCTTAACGCTAGCACTCATGCGATGGGAGTGCTAATGACCCCGGATCGGCGCACTATAACCTGCCGCGGCCTGCTTTGCATCGCCCGCCCAACGCCGACCCATATCATTCCAGGAGAAAATGCCGTGAAGTTCCGCCCCCTGCACGACCGGGTTGTGATCCGTCGTCTGAACGCCGAAGAGAAAACCAAAGGGGGCATCATCATCCCCGACACCGCGCAGGAAAAGCCGATGGAAGGCGAAGTCGTCGCCGCCGGCCCCGGCGCGCGCAACGAAGCCGGGCAGATCGTGGCCCTGGAAGTCAAAGCGGGCGACCGCATCCTGTTCGGTAAATGGTCCGGCACGGAAGTGAAGATCGACGGCGAAGAGCTGCTGATCATGAAAGAATCCGACATCATGGGCATCGTGACCGGCACCCCGGCCGCCCCGGCGAAGAAGAAGTAATCCTTCCACCCATCGTTATGGTCGGGCTTGACCCGACCATCCCGGGGCAATTCGGCCCCCACGCTTCATAGGAAGAAAATTCAATGGCTGCGAAAGACGTACGATTCGGCTCCGACGCCCGCCAGCGCATGCTGCGCGGCGTCGACGTATTGGCCGAAGCCGTGAAGGCGACGCTGGGGCCCAAGGGCCGCAACGTCATTCTGGACAAGAGCTACGGCGCACCGCGCATCACCAAGGACGGCGTCACCGTCGCCAAGGAAATCGACCTGTCCGACAAGTTCGAGAACATGGGCGCCCAGATGGTGCGCGAAGTGGCCTCGAAGACCAACGACATCGCCGGCGACGGCACCACGACCGCCGTCGTGCTGGCACAAGCCATCGTGCGCGAAGGCATCAAGGCCGTGTCCGCCGGGATGAACCCGATGGACCTGAAGCGCGGCGTCGATAAGGCCGTCGTGGCCCTGGTCGAAGAGCTGAAGAAGCGCTCCAAAAAGATCACCACCCAGGCGGAAACCGCCCAGGTCGGCACGATCTCGGCCAACGGCGAAGCGGACATCGGCAAGATGATCGCCGAAGCGATGCAGAAGGTCGGCAACGAAGGTGTCATCACCGTCGAAGAAGCCAAGGGCATCGCCACCGAACTGGATATCGTCGAAGGGATGCAGTTCGACCGCGGCTATCTGTCGCCGTACTTCATCACCAACGCCGAGAAGATGATCGTCGAGCTGGAACAGCCCTACATCCTGATCTACGAGAAGAAGCTCTCTGGCCTGCAGCCGATGCTGCCGCTGCTCGAAGCCGTCGCTCAATCGGGCCGTCCGCTGGTGATCATCGCCGAGGACGTCGAAGGCGAGGCGCTCGCGACCCTGGTCGTGAACAAGCTGCGCGGCGGGTTGAAGGTCGCGGCCGTGAAGGCGCCGGGCTTCGGGGATCGCCGCAAGGCGATGCTGGAAGACATCGCTATCCTGACCGGCGGCGAGATGATCAGCGAAGACCTGGGCATCAAGCTGGAAAACGTGACGCTGGAGATGCTGGGGCGCACCAAGCGCATCTTGATCGACAAGGAAAACACCACCATCGTCGAAGGCGCCGGCAAGAAGGCCGACATCGTCGCACGTTGCGGCCAGATCCGGGCGCAAGTCGAGGAAACCACCTCGGACTACGACCGCGAGAAGCTGCAGGAACGTCTGGCCAAGTTGGCCGGCGGCGTGGCGATCATCCGTGTCGGCGGTTCCACGGAAGTGGAAGTGAAGGAGCGTAAGGACCGCGTCGACGACGCGCTGCACGCAACGCGCGCCGCTGTCGAAGAAGGCATCGTGCCGGGTGGCGGCGTGGCTCTGGCGCGCGCGTCTCTGGTTCTGGCGAAGCTCAAAGGCTCCAACGACGACGAGCGGGTCGGCATCGACATCGTGCGTCGCGCGGTGATGGCGCCGATGCGGCAGATCGCGACCAATGCCGGCGAAGACGGCGCGGTGATCTCCGGCAAGACGCTGGATAACGACGAGTACAACTGGGGCTACGACGCGCAGACCGGCGTGTTCAAGGAGCTGGTGAAGGCTGGGATCATCGACCCGACGAAGGTCGTGCGGTCCGCGCTGCAACACGCTGCCTCGATCGGTGGGCTGATGCTGACGACCGAAGCGATGGTTGCCGAACACGTCGAAGAACCCGCCGCCTAAGGCTCGTTCGCCGATGACGAATGGGGGAGGATGCGCTCGCATCCTCCCTCTTTTTTTGAAGCGGGCTTAATTCTCCCGGCACACAACGACCGATACTGTTTCACGCGACCGTGACGGCGACAGCAACGGCCGCGCGCCGTCTTATTCGTACCGCAATGCCTCGATCGGGTCGAGCCGCGCGGCTTTGCGGGCCGGGTAGTAACCGAAGAAAATGCCGACAGCGGCGGAGAACAGAAAGCCCACCGCGATGGCCGTTGGGGACGTCGGCACCGGCCATCCCGTGATGAACCCGATCGCCTGCGACAACGCCAATCCCACCAGAATACCGGCGACCCCGCCCGTGACGCTCATCAACACCGCCTCGGCCAGAAATTGCAGCAGCACATGCAACCGGCGCGCACCGATGGCCATCCGCAACCCGATCTCGCGCGTCCGTTCGGTCACCGACACCAGTAGAATGTTCATGATGCCGATCCCGCCCACCAGCAGTGAAATCGACGCCACCGCGGCCAGCAGAATCGCCATGATACGCCCGCTGCTGGCGGCGGTTTCGGCGATCTGGCTCAGGTTGCGCACCGCGAAATCGGCGGGTGCCCCAACAGCGATGCGGTGGCGGCGTCGCAATGTTTCGGTCACCTGAGCGATGGCCGGCTTCACCGCGTCCGCGCTCGCCGCTTGCAGATAGAGTTGGTTCACGAAACCCGCCAAGCGCGGCTGCAACACGTAGGGGTTGGGCGGCAACGGATACACCCAGTTCAACGGCGTTTGCGCGGTGCTGGGGGCGGCGACGCCCAGGACCTTCCGCTCCCCTGTGTGGAATGGGATCATCACGACATCGTCCTGATCCTGGCCGTACGCCGTCTGCCCCTTCGCCGTCAGAACCCCGATAACCCGCAGCGGCACGCCCTTCACTTGCACCAGCGCGCCGATGGGGTCCGCGTCGCCGAACAGCTGCTGCGCGACCGTCGTGCCCAGCAGCACCACCAGCGACGCCCGCGCATCGTCCTCGGCCGTGATCGCTCGGCCGCTATCGATCTGCCAGTTGGTGACCGGCGGATAGTTGGGGCTGACGCCCTGAATCGACGTCGACCAGTTGCGGTTGCCGTTTTCGATCTGACCGCTCTGCCGGATCAAATAGCTGACGCTGGCGATGGCCTGATCCTCCCGCCGTATCGCCTGCGCGTCGCCTATTGTGATGACCGAGGCACTGCCGGCCCCGGCCCGCTGCCCGCCGGAGGTCACCGCGCCCGGCACGACCACCAGCAGATTGGTGCCCAAGCTGGCAATTTGCTTCAGCACGGCCTCATTCGCGCCCTGGCCGACCGAGACCATGACGATCAGCGCGGCGACGCCGATGAACACGCCGAGCATTGTCAGGGCGGAACGGGTCCGGTTGCGGAGCACGGCCTGGACGGCGGCGGTCAGGATCATCTGGGCCAAGGCGCCCGCGGCGCTGCCGGCGCCGGGCACCGTGGTGCTTGTCTGTGCCGCCCGAAACAGGCTGGTGTCCAGCACCACCTCGGCCGCGGGTGCCCGGTGTTCCGGGTGCTCGTCGGTCACGATCAGCCCGTCGCGCATGGTCACCACCCGCTTGGCATAGGCGGCGATGTCCATTTCATGCGTGACGACGACGATGGTGACCCCGTGATCGCGGTTCAGGGCGACCAGGGTGTCCATGATCTCATGCGAGGTGCGGGTATCCAGATTGCCTGTCGGCTCATCGGCCAACAGCAGGCTGGGGGTGTTGATCAAGGCGCGCGCGATGGCGACGCGTTGTTGTTGCCCGCCGGACAGCTGCGCCGGCGTATTATGCTCCCGCGACGTCAAACCCAGCAGCGCCAAGGACGCCCGTGCCCGCGTGTCGCGATCGGTGCGGCTGACCGGCCCGGCACTGGCATAGATCAGCGGCAGAGCGGTATTTTCCAGGGCACTGGTGCGGGCCAGCAGGTTGAAGCTTTGGAAGACGAATCCCAGCCGCTCGCCGCGAATGCGGGCCAATTCCGGCTCGCTGAGATGCGCGACGTCCACGCCGTCCAGGAAATATTGGCCGGTGCTGGGTCTATCGAGGCACCCGAGGACCCCCATCAACGTCGACTTGCCGGATCCAGACGAACCCATGATCGCAACGAACTCGCTCGGCAGAATTGTCAGACTAACACCCGCCAGCGCGTGCACGTCCATGTCGCCGACATGGTAGGTGCGGGTGACGTTTTCGACGCGAATGACCGGTTCGGCCATGGCCTACAACCGAGGCGGCGGCAGTGCGGCGCCAGCCGTGGCCCGTGTTTCACCGACGATCGCCAGATCGCCTTCCTTCAACTCCCCCGAGAGCAGTTCGGTGACACTGTCGTCGTCCAGGCCCGTGGTGACGGGCACCGCGACCGGCTTTCCGTCCCGCAAGACCCATACGCGCGCCGCCCCGGCCTTGGCGGGCGGGGTACCCAAAGGCAAATAGCGCAGCGCCTGATCGGGCACGTGCAGCACATTGGCGCGCTCGTCGGTGACGATCTGAGTGGACGCCGTCATGCCGGGTTTCAGCGCGAGATCTGCATTCGTCACCGACACCACCACGTCGTACGTCACGACGTTCTGTACCGTCTGCGGCGATTGCCGCACCTGGAGAACCGTTCCTTCGAACGCGCGCGCCGGATAGGCATCCACCGTGAAATGCGCCTTGTCATCCTGCTTTATCGCACCGATGTCGCTCTCGCTGACATTGGTATCGACCTGCATCTTGGTCAGGTCGCTGGCGATCAGGAATAGCGTCGGCGTTTGGAAACTGGCGGCCACGGTTTGCCCGACCGTCACGTTGCGCGACACCACGGTGCCATCCACCGGGGACACGATGTCGGTGTAGCCCAGGTTGATCTTGGCGGCGTCCAAAGTCGCCTTGCTGAGGTTGACCGTGGCGGTATCCAGCGCCACTTGCGCGCGCGCCTGATCGACCGCGCTTTTCGCGAGGTCCGCGACATCCTGGGATACGAATTTGCTCAGCGCGAGTGTGCGGTTCCGGTCGTCGGACAGTTGGGCATAACGAACGACCGCTACATCCTTTTGGAGCTGCGCCAAGGCGACATCCAGGTGGGCCTGATCCTGGTCGACGACGCTCTGATAAGGGCGGGGGTCGAGCTTCGCGCAGACCTGCCCTTTTTTGACCTGGGTGTTGTAGTCGCAGCTCAGTTCCTGGAGAACGCCGGAGACATAGCTGCCGACGATGACAGTGAGCACCGGGTTGACGGTGCCCGTGGCCGTGACCATCCGCGTGACGGCCCCGCGCGAGACCGGTGCGGTGGTATAGCGCACCGCCGGTGCACGGTGGGTTTCCCACCAGCCGCCGCCGGCCGCACCGAGGACAAGCACCAGCAACGCGACGCCCGCGAGCCAATGCCTGCGGCACCATGATGGCGTTGGCGGCACAATCGCCGCTTTGGTGGCGATGGCCTCGCTGCTTGGTTTGCTTGGATCTGTCGCCAATTTGACCGTCGATTCAGTGTCATCGCCGGATCGGACGATCACGGCTTCCCGAGCGGTATCGCTTTGGCGGGTCATGAGGGAGGGTCGGAAAATGCTTATGCCGCAGGCAGAATCCCCCGCAACGCCGCCAGAAGACGTTCCGGCCGGCAGGGCTTCTGCAAATGCAGCGCCCCGGTAAACGCATGGGGATCATCGACCCGACGAAGGTCGTGCGGTCCGCGCTGCAACACGCTGCCTCGATCGGCGGCCTGATGCTGACGACCGAAGCAATGGTTGCCGAACACGTCGACGAACCCGCCGCCTAAGGTTGGTTCGCCGATAACGAAGGGGGGAGGATGCGCCCGCATCCTCCCTTTTTTTGCGCGGCATTCCCCCTTGCCGACACGCCGGTGGCGGGACAAGTTGGCCGAATGGACCCACAGCCCGGACAGACCGTTCAAGAGGTCGCAACGCAGACCTTCGTGGTGGAGACGACCCCCGCGCCCGCCGCCGAACCGCCCTTGCGCGCCTTCGAACGCCGGTTCGCCAACCAGCAGATGAACCCGTTCCGCGACTGGAATCCCATGGTGGCCACGATCCGGGGATATCGGATCCCGAATGCGATGGTCGATGGCGGTATGCACGGACTATGGAACCGCGACGGCTTCCTGCACGGCACCGGCTATATCCGATCCGACGACGAACTGAGCCGTTTCCCGATCGAGGCCGACAAGATCGTCGAATGGCCCGACGACGTCATTGCCATTATCGGCTGCAATTTCTGTCATCATAATTATTTCCATTGGCTCACCCAATCCCTACCCGCGATCGATCATGCGCTCGGCCGTAACGACCGGGACCGGAACATTATGCTCGTTTTACCTGTGTTGAATGCATGGCAGGAGGAATCGCTGCGGCTTTTGGGATACGACCGCGTCAGGCGCGCAACGCTGGACGATCCCGCGAAATTCCATCGTTTCCGGACCGTGGAATATTCCGAACTCATCAAAGGCGGAGCATCCTTCAAACCGTCGGTGGTAACCCGACGAACCTATACCCGCTTGCGGCAGGCGGTCCCAAAAACGCGTTGGGACGGCAGGCGCCTTTATGTCGCCCGCACCGATACGGATCGCCGAACAATGCTCAACGAGGATGCGGTGATCGAGGAAATGCGCCGGCGCGGGTTCGAAATCCTGGTGCCCGGCACAATGTCCATGACCGAGCAGATCCGTACCTTCCGCGAGGCGAGCATCGTCGTCGGGCCGCACGGCGCCGGAATGTCCAATATCGTGTTCTGCGATCCCGGCACGATCGTCTACGAGCTGCTGCCCGCGCATTATCGCAACGGATGTTTCGCCGCGCTGGGACTGACCTGTCGATTGCGGTATTGGACCGACTGGTTCGACAGCACTTACAGCGGTGACGAGCATCTCAGCGTGCGGCCGTGGGACCTCGATTTCGCTTCGTTCCGCCGCCGGCTGGATGAAATCGCGGCTATGGAGGACAGAGCGACCGCGCGTCCGGCGTCAGCTTCAGGTGCTGGGCAATAGCGATCCGAAATTCGTAACAGATCGGGGCAATGAGAGATTGCGCCTTGTCGCGATGTCCCTCCGCCAATGCCCCCAGCGCGATTAGCGCCCGCAGTTCGGGGAGTCCGATGATCGCATAGGACGCGAGCGGGTCGTAGATTCGTTCCTGGCGGTAGGCGATCAGCGCCTCCCGCCCCGCTTCGACGGGTTTGCCGGCGTTGTACAGCGCGGTGGCCAGGAGCATGCGCAGCTCCGGGTCTTTCGGATATTGCGCCATGAGTTCCCGCACGCGCGCCTCCGGCGGGAATTTTTCGTCCTCGGGCGCATCGGCGGGGGCTGGGATCATCCGCGGCGCATTCGTATCGAAGGCCGGTGCGGCGCGGACCAGTTCGACGGCCCCGAACAGCGCCATGCCGGCGAAGGCCACGGTGGCGCAGATGCCGGCGACGCGGCGGTGCAGATTGTCGCGGGCGAGATAAGCGACATCCGCCAGCACCAGCGCCAAAAACACGCCCATGACCGCGCCACCGAAATGACCGGCGTAGTCCGTGCCGGCGTGGGTGGGGATCAGCGACGGGATCAGGATGCGGGCGAACACGGACTTGCCGCTGAGCGTCGCGGCCTCGGGCGGGAGCTTGTAGCAAAGCAGCAGCGCCGCCGCGATCAGCGCCATGATGCCGCCGGACGCACCGACCGACACACGATCCATATCGCCGACCCAATAGGAACATAGCGCTCCGGCCACAGCGCCGAGCGCCCAGATGCCGGTGACGGTTGCGCCGCCGAGGTGGGATTCGATGAAGCGGCCGGCAAAGAACAGGACGAAGGCGTTCAGCGCGATGTGACCCCACCCGGCGTGCAAAAGGGTCGCGGTGGCCAGCCGCCACCACTCCCCATAGATGAACACGAGGTCGGGGTTCAGGGCCCCGAACGCCAGCAGGTCCGCTTTATCGAGGTTCCCGTGGAACACGTAAATTTGGGTGCCACCCTGTTGCGCCAGGAAAATGCCGATCAGGACAGCCATGAAGCCAATGGTGGTCCTGGGGATTGGCTGGGGCGAGATTGTTTCGGCATCGCCGGACATGCAACGGTTCCCTACCGGTCCGCGCAAACCGGCGGGGCATTGGCCCGCCATGTCAGCTTCTTGCCGAATGCAGAACCGTATTCGACGCAGGCCTGATCGTCCGCGAGCATCTTGGCGCGCCCGCTATGACCGGCCGCGGCCTCTCCCAAGGCCATGACAAGGCGCAGCTGCGGGAAGGTGGAGGTGGTGTAGAAGGAGGACCCGCTGCCAAAAATTCGGATCAGGCGCACACCTTTCAGCGCCTCGGCCCCGGCCTCCACCGGTTTGCCGGCGTTGTACAAGGCCACCGACAGCACAAGGTGCGACTGAGGGTCGCCGGGGAATTGCGCCTCGATCGCCCGCGCCTCGGGTTCGGAGATGCCAAGCAGACGTTGGTCCTCCCCGTCTTTCATCAGGCGCCATTCGGGATTGAAGATCGGGGCCGCTTGCACCAAACGGACAGCCCCGAACAGCGCCACCGCTACGAACACCCCAGTCGCGGCCAGCGCCACCGTTCGGCGATGCGGGTTTTCGCGCTGGAGGTAGGTGATGTCGGCCAGCAGCAGCGCGATGCCGCCACCCATGATCGCGCCGCCGAAATGCGCGGCGTAATCGATGCCGGAACTCGTGGGGATCAAGGACGGTATCAGAATACGGGCGAACAGGGATTTGCCGCCGATGGTGTCGGTGGCCTCCGGCAGCATGTAGCAAAGCGTCAGGGCCGCCGCGAGCAGCGACATGATGCCGCCGGATGCACCGACCGAGACCAGTTGCGCGCTGCCGATGGTGTACGACGCGACGGCGCCGGCCAGGGCGCCGAGCGCGAGAATGCCGCTGACAGTAGCGCCGCCGAGGTGCTGCTCGATGAAGTTGCCCGCGAAATAGAGCGCGACGGCGTTGAGGATGAAATGCAGCCAGCCGCCATGCAGCAATGGGGCGGTGGCGAGCCGCCACCAGTCGCCGCCGATGTGCACCAAATCGGGGTTCATGGCACCGAACGCGACGAGGTCGGGGACGCGGATGTTGGTGCCGCCGTCGGTGGTCATTGTCGCGCCGGACAGCTGGGCGATAAAGACGGCGGCGAGCAGGAGGATGATGCCCATCGTGACGACGGGTTCGGTGGCGGGGGTGGTTTCGGTGGTGTCCGACATTGGCGCGCGCGGAGTCCGTTCCGTTCGATACCGACAACCGTAACGGAATTGGCGGGGCCCGCAATGGCTCGTTCGTTCGCTGCGTACACGGGCGGGGCAGCCCCAGTTAAGGCCCGTCGCACTCCAGCAAAATGCTAGGGGCCTGTAGGCACCGGTTCGAAGGCGGCTGCCCTCCCAGGCAGCCTACCGAAACAGCGCGTGCGCCGCGACGTTCGCGGCATCCACCACCGGCGACGGGAACAGGAAGAACAGCACCGTCGCCAGACCGGTCAGCCCCGCGACGAACGACAACGACGGCGCGCGCCGGTCGAACGCCCCGGCGGCGGGGTCGAAGTACATCACCTTGATGATGCGGATGTAGTAGAATGCGCCCACCACGCTGGACAGCACGCCGACCACGGCCAAGGTCCACAACCCGCCCTGCACGGCGGCCAGGAACACGTACAGCTTGGCGAAGAACCCGGCCAGCAGCGGTATGCCCGCGAGGCTGAACATGAACACCGCCAGCAGCATCGCCAACCCGGCATCGTTCGACGCAAGCCCGGACAAATCCGCGATCTGCTCCACCGCCCGTCCCTGACGCCGCATGGCGATGATGCAGGCGAAGGTGCCGGCGGTCATGATGACGTAGATAGTCATATAGACCAACACGCCACGCACCCCCTCGGGCGTACCGACCGCGAGGCCGGCCAGCGCGTAGCCCATGTGGCCGATCGACGAATACGCCATCAGCCGCTTGATGTTGGTCTGCCCAATGGCCGCGAAGGCGCCGAGCACCATGGAGGCGATGGCGACGATCACGATCAGGCTCTGCCACGCCGCGAGCAGGTGCCCGAACGGGCTGCACATCACGCGCAGCAGCAGCGCCATCGCCGCGACTTTCGGCGCCGTGGCGAAGAACACGGTGACCGAGGTCGGCGCGCCCTCGTAGACGTCCGGCGTCCACATATGGAACGGCACGGCGGAGACCTTGAACGCCAGCCCGACCAGCACGAACACCACACCGACGATCAGGCCGGGAGACGCCGCGGCCGGGTTGGTCAGCAACGTCGCCAATCGGCCGAAATCCATGGTGCCGGAGAAGCCGTAGACGAGCGAAATTCCATACAGCAGCAGGCCCGACGCCAGACCGCCGAGGACAAAGTATTTCAGGCCGGCTTCCGAAGACCGCAGATCGTCGCGAGCGAAGGCGGCGAGGACGTAAAGCGACAGGGATTGCAGCTCCAGCCCCAGGTACAGCGTCATCAGGTTGGACGCCGATACCATGATCATCATGCCGACGGTGGCCAGCAGCAGGAGCACGGGATACTCGAACCGCTCGATTTTCTGTTGGCGGTTGAAGTCCAGCGACAGGATGGCCGCCAGCGATGCCCCGATGAGGATCAATATCTTGTTGAAACTGCTGAAAGAGTCGGAGACGAACTGGCCATTGTAGCCGCCCCCGCGCGCGCCATTGAGGACCAGCAGGCCGGCGATGAGGAAGCCGCCGATGGCCAGCATCGTGCAGACCAGCACGGCATCCTGCTTACGCAGCACCCCGATGATCAGGATCGCGAGGCCGGTGACGGCCAACACGATCTCCGGCAGGGCGATCATCCAGTTGTTCATCAGTGCAGGCCCCCGGCCAGTTTGACCGACTCGGCAAGCGCGGCGGTGTGCTGCTTCACCATCGCGGCGACGCTCGCATCCCAGAAGCCGGTGAAGCTGGATGGGTAGATACCCATCCACAATGTCAGAACGATCAACGGCGCGAACACCAGCCATTCCCGCGGCGAAAGGTCCATGATGTGGCGCAGATCGTCGCGGGTGATGCGACCGAAGATCACGCGGCGATACAGATACAGCGTGTAGGCCGCACCCAGGATCATGCCGGCGCCGCCGAGGGTGGCCAGCCAGAAATTGATCTTCAGCGCACCCACGATAACCAGGAACTCACCCACGAAACCGGCAGTGCCCGGCAGGCCGCAGGACGCCATGGCGAACAGCATGAAGGCCAGCGCGTAGTTCGGCATCCGGTCCGCCAGACCGCCGTAGCGGGCGATTTCGCGGGTATGGATCCGGTCGTAGATGACGCCGACAATCAGGAACAACGCCGCCGACACGACGCCGTGCGACAGCATCATGAACAGACCGCCCTGGATGCCTTGCTCATTGAAGGTGAACAGCCCGATCGTCACCACGCCCATGTGCGCGACGGACGAATAAGCAATCAGCTTCTTCATGTCCTCCTGCGCCAGCGCGACCAGGGAGGTGTAGATCACCGCGACCACCGACAGCGTGTAGATGAACGGCGCGAAATAGGCCGCTGCGTCGGGCAGCATGGGGATGGAGAAGCGGATGAACCCGTAGGCCCCCATCTTCAACAGCACGCCGGCCAGAATGACGGAACCGGCGGTCGGCGCTTCTACGTGCGCGTCGGGCAACCAGGTGTGGACCGGCCACATCGGCACCTTCACGGCGAAGGAGGCAAAGAACGCAAGGAACAGCCACGTCTGCGTATGCACTGCGAAATGCGTGTGCATCAGCGTCGGGATATCGGTCGTGCCGGCCTGCAGCCACATGGCCAGCAAAGCCAGGAGCATCAGTACGGAACCCGTCAACGTGTACAGGAAGAATTTGACCGCCGCGTAAACCCGCCGCGGCCCGCCCCAGACGCCGATGATCAGATACATCGGGATCAGGACGGCCTCGAAGAACATGTAGAACACGACAAAGTCGAGGGCGCAGAACATGCCCACCATCATCGTTTCCAGGATCAGGAACGCGATCATGAACTCGCGAACCTTGGTCTGGATGCTCTCCCAGCTCGCCAGAATGCAGATCGGGGTCAGGACGGTGGACAGCAGGACGAACAGGACCGAGATCCCGTCGACGCCCATTTTGTAGCCGACCTTGTATTCCGGCAGCCACGCGACGTCCTCCACGAACTGGAAGCCGGCGGAGGAACGGTCGAACTTCACCCAGATGACCAGCGAGATCAGCATCACGATCAGGCTGGTCCACAGCGCCGTCCAACGGGCGTTGGAGGCGACGGTTTTCTCGTCGCCGCGTATGGTCAGCATGAACAGGACGCCGACCATCGGCAGCCAGGTGATCAGCGAGAGAAGCGGGAATCCCATGGTGCTCACCGGCAAATGGACAAGAGGCCGACCAGCACGACGACGCCGATCAGCATGGCAAAGGCATAGAACGCGAGGGACCCCGTCTGGAGCTTCACGATCTGGCGGGAGGATCCGGCGGTCAGCCAAGCCAAACCGTTCGGCACCCCGTCGATGATCGTGGCGTCGCCGGCGCGCCACAGAACGCGCGACAGGCAGATCAACGGCCGGACGATGATCCGGTCGTACAGCTCATCGAAGTACCACTTGTTCAGCAGGAAGCGGTAGATGGCGCCATAGCGCTCCGCGAGGCGGATCGGCGTCAGCGGGCTGACCAGATACATGTAGTAGGCCAGCGCGATACCCGCGAGGGCGACGACCAGCGGCGCATGTTCCACCCAGGCCGGCACATGTTCGAGATGCTCGATGATCTCGTTATGCGGGCCGTTGACGATGCTGCCGTGCCAGAAGTGCTTCCACTCCTCGCCGATGAACCAGCCGTGCAGCGCCCAGCCGGAGATCACGGCCCCGACCGCGAGCAGCAGCAGCGGCCCAACCATCACCCACGGGCTTTCATGCACATGCGACATCGTATGATGGTCCGCGCGTGGGCGGCCATGGAAGCACAGGAACAGCAGGCGCCAGGAGTAGAATGCCGTCAGGAACGCCGCCAGGATGGTGCAGATGAAGGCGAAGGTGCCGACACCCGTATGCGCGGCGTAGGCGGCGGAGATGATCGCGTCCTTGGAATACGACCCGGCGAGCGGCGGAATGCCGGCCAGCGCCAGATTGCCGATCCACATGACCGTGCAAGTGATCGGGATCAGCTTCGCCAGCCCGCCCATCTTACGAAGGTCCTGCTCATCGGACATCGCGTGGATGACCGAACCGGCCGACAAGAACAGCAGCGCCTTGAAGAACGCGTGGGTGATCAGGTGGAAGACCGAGGCCTGATAGGCGCCGACGCCCGCCGCCACGAACATGTACCCGAGCTGGGAACAGGTGGAATAGGCGATGACGCGCTTGATGTCGTTCTGGGCGCAGCCGACGGTCGCGGCGAACAGCGCGGTGGAGGCGCCGACGATCGTCACGAAACCCAGCGCATACGGCGCGTATTCCATCAGCGGCGACATGCGTGCCATCAGGAACACGCCGGCGGTGACCATGGTCGCGGCATGGATCAAAGCGGACACCGGCGTCGGGCCCTCCATCGCGTCCGGCAGCCAGACGTGGAGGCCGAGCTGAGCGGATTTGCCCATGGCGCCGATGAAGAGAAGGAAACCGATGACTTCGATGGCCGGGAAGGTGTGTCCGAACAGCCGGTAAGTGTCGGCCCCGTGCGCGACGACTGCCGGGAAGATGGACGCGAACTCGATGGAACCGAATTTGAAGAAGATCAGCGCCAAGCCGACGGCGAACGGCAGGTCGGCCACGCGGTTGACGATGAAGGCCTTCATCGCGGCGGCGCAGGCGGACGGTTTGTCGTACCAATAGCCGATCAGCAGATAGGAGCAGAGGCCGACGCCTTCCCAGCCGAAGAACAGCTGGAGCAGATTGTCGGCCGTCACCAGCATCAGCATGGCGAAGGTGAACAGACTGAGGTAGGCGAAGAACCGGTAACGCGGGCGGGCGTCGTGGCCCATGTAGCCCACGGAATAGACGTGGATGAGCATGGCGATGAACGACACCATGGCCACCATCGCGGCCGAGAGTGTGTCGTAGCGCAACGCCCAATCGACGTGGAAGCGCCCGGCCTCCACCCATGTGCCCAGCGACAGCACGCCGGGGTGCGCGACATCGCCGGTCAGCTGGAAGAACGCCAGCGGCCCGCAGATGGCGGCGACGATCATGCCAAGGACGGACGCGGCCATCGCGGCCTTGTCGCCGATCGAGCGGCCCAGCAGGCCCGAGACCAGCGCGCCGGCCAGCGGCGCGAAGACGGCGAGAGCGTAGATCATGTCAGCCCTTCATCAGGTTGACGTCTTCAACCTGAATCGATCCGCGGTTGCGGAAGTAGATCACGACGATGGCCAACCCGATGGCGGCTTCCGCGGCGGCAACCGTCAGCACCAGCATGGCCATGACCTGGCCGGCGAGGTCGCCGAGGGCCGCGGAAAACGCGACGAAATTCAGGTTGACCGAGAGGAGGATCAGTTCGATCGCCATCAGGATCACAATGACGTTCTTCCGGTTCAGGAAGATGCCGAAAATGCCCAGCACCAGAAGGATGGCCGAGACGACGAGGTAGTGTTCGAGACCGACGGTCATCATGCCGCGCACTCCTGCGTCACGTTGCGATCAGTGCCCATGACCATGCCCCCCATGCCCATCATCCGCATGTTCCTCGGCCGGCGCTTGCACGGGCTTCGGGCGGTAGAAGCCCTTGTCGTGCGTGCCCGTGTTCAAGGACATCGTGACCATTTCCAGCGTGTCGCCGACGGCGCGTTCGGTCTGCTGGCGGATGTTCTGATGGCGGGACGTCTTGCGGTCGCGCAAGGTCAGCACAATGGCGCCGATCATCGCGACCAGCAGCACCAGACCGGCCGCCTGGAACAGGAAGACGTAGTCCGTGTAGAGCAACTGCCCCAACGCCTCGGTGTTCGAAATGCCGGACTTGATCGGTGCGAACCGCAGCTGACCGGATTGCGGCGCCAGTTTCCAGCCGCCGATCACGCTGAGCAGTTCCACGAACAACACGATGCCAACCAGCCCGCCCACCGGTAAATAACGCTGAAACCCGCCCCGCAGCTCGGCGAAGTTCACGTCCAGCATCATGACCACGAACAGGAACAGCACCGCGACGGCGCCGACATAGACGATGACCAGGATCATCGCCAGGAACTCGGCGCCCGCGATCAGGAACAAGGCCGCTGCGTTGAAGAACGCGAGGATCAGGAACAACACCGAATGCACGGGGTTGCGCGCGCTCACGACCGTCGCGGCGGAAGCCACCAGCACGGCCGCGAACAAATAGAAGAGGATGGTGGGGATCATCGGTAGGGCGCGTCCAGCTCGAGGCGGCGGGCGAGTTCCGGTTCCCAGCGATCCCCGTTCGCGAGCAGCTTGTCTTTGTTGTAGAAAAGCTCTTCGCGGGTTTCGGTGGCGAACTCGAAATTCGGCCCTTCCACGATGGCATCCACCGGGCAGGCTTCCTCGCACAGGCCGCAATAGATGCACTTGGTCATGTCGATGTCGTAGCGCGTGGTCCGGCGGGAGCCGTCTTCGCGCGGTTCGGCCTCGATCACGATCGCCTGCGCGGGGCAGACGGCTTCGCACAGCTTGCAGGCGATGCAGCGTTCTTC
This sequence comes from uncultured Acetobacteraceae bacterium, assembly GCA_903895595.1. Classification (GTDB taxonomy): domain Bacteria; phylum Pseudomonadota; class Alphaproteobacteria; order Acetobacterales; family Acetobacteraceae; genus Rhodopila. Next base: position 20,783 of record CAITUP010000105.1, read on the forward strand.
CCCATTGGGATAACGGCGCAGTGCGTGCTCGCCTTTGAAGCGCGGGCTGATCGGCCCCTTTTCATAGGGGTAGTTGATCGTGACCTTCGGCTTGAAGAAATAGCGCAGCGTCAGGCCGAGGCCGGCGACAAGCTCGCCAAGCAGCATGCTGCGCGCGATGCGGTCCAGAGTTGCCATGGGTCAGCAGGCTCCTTCGAGCGAAATCAGGTCAGGCATGCGGCAACCATCCAAAAGCGACCAACACGCCCGCGGTCAGGACCAGCCACAGCAGCGATGCTGGCAAAAAAACTTTCCAGCCCAGGCGCATCAGCTGGTCGTAGCGGTAGCGCGGGAAGGTGGCACGCACCCAGATGAAGACGAACAGGCAAAGGAAAACCTTGCCGATGAACCAGATCGGGCCGGGGATCCAGGTAAACGGCTCCAGCCCGATCGGCGACAGCCAGCCGCCGAGGAACAGGATCGTGGTCATCGCGCTCATGAGGATCATGTTCGCGTATTCGCCGAGGAAGAACAGCCCGAAGCTCATGGAGCTGTATTCGACGAAGAACCCGGCGACGATTTCCGATTCACCCTCGGGAATGTCGAACGGCGACCGGTTGGTTTCCGCGAGGGTGGAAATGAAGAAGATGACGAACATCGGGAACAGCGGGATGCAGTACCAGCCGGGGATGAAACCCCAGTAGTAGTGATCCTGCGCCCGCACGATATCGGTCAGGTTCAGGCTGCCGGTGCAGAGCATGACGGTCACCAGCACGAATCCCATGGAGACTTCGTAGCTGACCATCTGCGCCGCCGACCGCATGGCGCCGAGGAACGGGTATTTGGAATTGGACGCCCAGCCGGCGATGATAATGCCGTAGACGCCCAAGGAGCTGATCGCGAAGAGGTAGAGAATCCCGACATTGATGTCGGCGATCGCCCAGCCGTCGCTCACCGGCACCACCGCCCAGGCCAGCACGGCCAGGATGAAGGTCAGCATCGGCGCCATCACGAACAGCACGCGGTTGGCGCCGGACGGGATGATCGTCTCTTTGGTGATCATCTTCAGCGCGTCGGCGAAGGGCTGCAGCAGCCCGAACGGCCCGACGACATTCGGCCCCTTGCGGAGCTGCATCGCCGCCATGACCTTGCGTTCGGCGAGCGTCAGAAAGGCGACGGCGATCAGCAGCGGCACGATCAGGGCCAGTGCCTTGATAATGACCAGCAAGGTCTGGCCGATGGGGTTATGGAGGAAGAAATCGATCATCCGCTTACTCCGCCGCCGCCAGGACCGGGCTTTTGCTCGCGGTGCACTCCGCCATGGTCGGGCTGGACCGGCTGATCGGGCAGGTCTGGTAATAATTTTGCACCAATGCCTCGAACGGCAGATCGCTTAAGGCCAGAGGGTCGCCGGATGGCCCAGTCAAATCGGTGCAGCCGAAGCGGGGTAAATAACCGAGGCGAGAGAAGACGATGTTCGTCTGCTCCAGCCGTTGGCGCAGCGCGTCGATGGTATCGTAGGGCAGCGTCTTGCCGGTCAGCTGGCTGAACGCGCGAATGATCGTCCAGTCTTCCCGAGCGTCGCCGGGCGGCGAGACGGCGAGGAAGCCGCGCTGCACCCGGCCTTCCGTATTCACATAAGTACCGGACTTCTCCGTGTAAGCCGCGCTCGGCAGGATCACGTCGGCGCGATGCGCACCGGCATCGCCGTGATGGCCCTGATAGACGACAAAGGTATTCGCACCGATGCGGGCGGTATCGACTTCGTCGGCACCGAGCAGCCAGAGGACATCGACGCCGCCGTCGAGCATTTGAGCAACGCTCTTGCCGTTGGGGCCGGGAACGAAACCGAGGTCCAGGCCGCCGACGCGGGCAGCAGCGGTGTGCAACACGTTAAAGCCATGCCAATCGGACAGCAGTGCGCCGACGGACGCAGCCAGCCGCCAAGCGGCGGCCAGAACGGCACTGCCGTCCGGACGGGCCAAAGCCCCCTGTCCCACGATAATCATCGGCTTTTTGGCGTTGCGCAGCGTCGCTGCGAACGCATGCGCACCGTCGTGCAGCGCGTTGATCAGGGCAGGATCGTTGCCGAGATGCGTGGATTTGTAGGTCAGGTCAGCGGCTTCGCCGATCACCCCAACCGGCATGTTGTTGGCGACGAAGGCCTTGCGGATGCGGGCGTTCAACACGGGGGCTTCGCGCCGCGGGTTGGTGCCGATCAGCAGGACGGCATCGGCCTCCTCGATCCCGGGGATGGAGGTGTTGAAGCTGTAGAAATCCCGGCGGCTCACGTCCAGGCGGGCGCCGTCCTGACGGCAATCGACGTTGGTGGAGCCGACGGACGCCATGAGATCCTTCAGCGCCAGCATGCTTTCCGCGTCGCAGAGATCGCCCGCGATGGCGCCGATACGGTCGCCTTTGACATCCCGGATTTTGTCGGCGATGGCCTGGAATGCCTCGGCCCAAGATACCGGTTTCAGCTTGCCGTCGCGCTTCAGCCAGGGCTTGTCGAGCCGGCTGCGCTTCAACCCGTCGATGGCGAAGCGGGACTTATCGCCCAGCCATTCCTCATTCACGTCCTCGTTCAGGCGCGGGAGAATCCGCAAAACTTCCGGGCCGCGGGCGTCGATACGGATATTGGTGCCGACGGCGTCAAGCACGTCGATGCTGTCGACTTTCGCCAGCTCCCACGGACGGGCGACGAACGCGTAGGGCTTCGAGGTCAGCGCGCCCACCGGGCACAGATCGATAATGTTGCCGGACAGCTCCGACGACAGCGCCTTCTGGACGTAGGTGCCGACTTCCATATGCTCGCCGCGATCGGTGGCGCCGAGTTCGGGCACGCCCGCGACTTCGGTGATGAAGCGGATGCAGCGGGTGCAATGGATGCACCGCGTCATGACCGTTTTTACCAGCGGGCCGAGGTCCTTATCCTTCACCGCGCGCTTGTGTTCATGATAGCGCGAATGGTCGGAGCCGAAGCCGACGGCCTGGTCCTGGAGATCGCACTCGCCGCCCTGGTCGCAGATCGGACAATCCAGCGGGTGGTTGATCAGCAGAAATTCCATGACGCCACGACGGCCGTTGCGGACCATCGGCGTGTCGGTGTGCACGACCATGCCCTCGCCCACCGGATAGGCGCAGGAGGCGATGGGTTTCGGCGGAGTCTTCTCCACTTCCACCAGGCACATGCGGCAGTTGCCGGCGATCGACAGGCGTTCGTGGTAGCAGAAGCGCGGGATTTCGATCCCGGCGGCTTCCGCGGCCTGCAGAATGGTGGAGCCGGCGGGGACTTCGACTTCGATCCCGTCGATGGTGAGTTTCGGCATGTCCTTACTCCGCCGCCATGCGCGAGGGGCTCGAAATCCGCGCCTTATAGGCCGCGATACGTTCTTCCATCACCGGCCGGAAATGCCGGATCAGGCCTTGGATCGGCCAAGCCGCCGCGTCGCCGAGGGCGCAGATGGTGTGGCCTTCGACCTGTTTGGTCACCTGTTCCAGCGTGTCGATTTCGCCGATGTCGGCCTTGCCTTCGACCATGCGGTTCATGGTGCGCCACATCCAGCCGGTGCCCTCGCGGCACGGGGTGCACTGCCCGCAGCTCTCATGCATGTAGAATTTGGACAGGCGGGCAATGGCTTTGATCAGGTCGGTGGACTTGTCCATGACAATCACGGCCGCCGTGCCCAGACCGGACCGAACGCCGCGCAGACTGTCGAAATCCATCGGGATATCGTCGCAGATCGATTTCGGGATCATCGGCACGGACGCACCGCCCGGGATAACAGCCAGCAGATTGTCCCAGCCGCCGCGCACGCCGCCGGCATGACGCTCGATCAACTCGCGCATGGGGATGCCGAGTTCTTCCTCGACATTGCAGGGCTTGTTCACGTGGCCGGAGATGCAGAACAGTTTCGGGCCCGCGTTGTTCGGGCGGCCGATCGACAGAAACCAGTCGGCGCCGCGACGCAAAATCGTCGGCGCCACCGCGATGGATTCGACGTTGTTCACGGTTGACGGACATCCGTACAGCCCGACGCCGGCCGGGAACGGCGGCTTCATCCGCGGCATGCCCTTCTTGCCTTCGAGGCTCTCGATCAGCGCGGTTTCCTCGCCGCATATATACGCGCCAGCGCCGCGATGGACGAAAACGTCGTAGTCGTAGCCGGAACCGCAGGCGTTCTTGCCGATCAGGCCGGCGGCGTAGGCTTCGTCGACGGCGGCCTGGAGCATACGGCCTTCGTTGTAGAACTCGCCCCGCACATAGATGTAGGCGGCGCAGGCGCCCATGGCGAAGCCGGCGATCAGACAGCCTTCGACCAGCTTATGCGGGTCGTGGCGCAGAATTTCGCGGTCTTTGCATGTGCCGGGTTCGGATTCGTCGGCATTGACGACCAGATAGCCCGGCAGCGTGGATTGCTTGGGCATGAACGACCATTTCAACCCGGTCGGGAAGCCTGCGCCGCCACGGCCGCGCAGGCCGGATTTTTTCATCTCGTCGATGATGCCGTCGCGCCCGCGCGCCAGGATCGCGGCGGTGTTGTCCCAATCGCCGCGGGAACGGGCGCCCGCCAGCAGCGGATCGTGGATGCCATAGAGATTGGTGAAGATGCGGTCTTTATCTTGCAGCATCGCTTAGGCCTCCGGCGCGAAATGCAAGGTGGTGGGTCCGCCCACCGGCGCGGAATTTTGCCGCCCGATCATGGAACCCCGCGGCGGCGGTTTGCCTTTCCGCAGCGCCGCGATGAGAGCGAGAGTCTTTTCGCGGTCCATATCCTCGTAATAGTCGTCGTCCACCTGGATGATCGGCGCGTTGACGCAACCGCCGACGCATTCGACCTCGGTCATGGTGAATAATCCATCCGAGCTGGTTTCTTTCCAGCCTTTGATGCCCGTGGCTTCGCGGCAGGCGGCGACCACATCGTCGGACCCACGCAGCCAGCACGGCGTCGTGGTGCACAATTGAAGATGGTATTTGCCGATCGGCGCCATGTTGAACATGTAATAGAAGGTCGCGACCTCGTAGACGCGGATCGGCGCCATATCCAGGCGTGCGGCGAGGGCGTCCATGCCCTTCACCGGCACCCAGGCGCTGCCGGTTTGGCGCTTCATCTGGTGCTGCACGACATACAAGCCGGGAATCACCGCGCTGGCCTGCTTGCCGGCGGGGTAACGCGCCACCAGCATGGTGAGTTCGGCTTCCGATTCCGCGTCGAAGGCGAAGGCGAAGGATACAACGTCGGCCATGGTCTACCTGTCGATCTCGCCGAACACGACGTCGAGCGATCCGATGATCGCGCAAACGTCGGCCAGCATGTGCCGCTTGGACATGACATCCACGGCCTGCAAAAACGCGAATCCGGTGGAGCGTATCTTGCACCGGTACGGCTTGTTGGTGCCGTCGGACACCAGATAGACGCCGAACTCGCCCTTTGGGCTTTCGACGGCTGTGTAGGTCTCGCCCGCCGGCACGTGATAGCCCTCGGTGTAGAGCTTGAAGTGATGGATCAGGGCTTCCATCGACCGCTTCATCTCACCCCGCGTCGGCGGCGTGAACTTTCTGTCTTGTACCTTAATCGGCCCTGGCTGCATTTTCGCCAGCGCCTGCTTGATGATCTTCACGGATTCACGGGTTTCCGCCAGCCGCACCAGATACCGGTCGAAGCAGTCGCCGTTGCGGCCGACGGGCACCTGGAAATCGACTTCCGCGTATTTGTCGTAGGGCTGGGAGCGCCGCAGGTCCCACGGCACACCGGACGCACGCAGCGGCGGGCCGGAGAAGCCCCATGCCAACGCCTGTTCAGCGCTGAAAACCCCGATATCCACGGTGCGCTGCCGCCAGATGCGGTTGCCCGTCAGCAGGTGTTCCAGGTCGTCGAGGAATTTCGGGAACGTTTCCGCCCATTCCGCGATCTTGTCGGTCAGGCCGGCCGGCAAATCCTTCGCCACGCCACCGGGACGGAAATAGTTCGCGTGCAGACGGGCACCCGAAGCAGCCTCATGGAATTCCATGAGTTTTTCCCGCTCTTCGAAGCCCCAAAGTGCCGGCGTGATCGCGCCCACATCCAACGCATAGGTCGTCAGATTGAGCAGATGGTTCAAAACCCGCGTAATTTCGGCGAACAGCACCCGGATCCACTGCGCCCGATCCGGCGCCGTGATCCCCAGCAGCTTCTCCACCGCGAGCGCGAAGGCATGCTCCTCGCACATGGGCGAAACATAATCGAGGCGGTCGAAATACGGCACCGCCTGCATATAAGTCTTGTACTCGATCAGCTTCTCGGTGCCGCGATGCAGCAGCCCGATATGCGGGTCGGCACGTTCGACGATTTCGCCGTCCAGCTCCAGGATCAGGCGCAGCACGCCATGCGCGGCGGGATGCTGCGGGCCGAAATTGATGGAGTGGCTGTCGATCTCCACCTGACGGGTCGTGACGATGTCGTCCATGGTCTCAGCCCTTCGCCCGTTCGGTGAAGACTTTCTCGTCGCCCGGCAGCGTCGTGATCGCCTCCCAGGGGGACAGGAAGTCGAACGACCGGAAATCCTGCGTCAGCTTGACGGGTTCGTAGATCACCGACTTGCGGTCCTCGTCGTAGCGCACTTCCACGTATCCGGTCAGCGGGAAATCCTTCCGCAGCGGATGCCCCTCGAACCCGTAATCCGTCAGGATGCGGCGCAAGTCCGGCTGGCCAGAGAACACGATACCGAACAGGTCCCAAGCCTCCCGTTCCCACCAAGTGGCGGCCGGCCACACGGTCAGAACCGACGGCACCGGGGTCGTTTCGTCGGCGGTCACCACCACCCGGATCCGCTGATTAAGCGACACCGACAACAAATTATACACAACCTCGAACCGCTCGGCCCGCTCCGGCCAATCGACGCCGCAGAGGTCCATGAGCTGTTCGAACGCGAAACGCGGATCGTCGCGCAGCGCGGTCATCACGCCGACGATGGAGTCCCGCGACGCATCGGCGGTCAGCTCCCCATGCTGCCAGCGCGTCCCGGTCACCCCAGGAATCGACGCCACGGCAGCCGCGAAAAGCTCGGCGGCGGTCGGTTCCGGCGGCGGCGGAGCGGCTTCGGGGGCGGTTTCCTCAGCCACGGAGAATCGTCCCCGTGCGGCGGATTTTCTTCTGCAATTGCATAATCCCGTAGACCAAAGCCTCGGCCGTCGGCGGGCAGCCCGGCACGTAGATATCGACCGGCACCACCCGGTCGCAGCCGCGCACCACCGAATAGGAGTAATGGTAGTAGCCGCCGCCATTGGCGCAGCTGCCCATGCTGATCACCCAGCGCGGCTCCGGCATCTGGTCGTAAACTTTCCGAAGCGCCGGCGCCATCTTGTTGGTCAGCGTGCCAGCCACGATCATCACGTCGGACTGGCGCGGTGAGGCGCGGGGGATAATGCCGAGCCGGTCGAGGTCGTATCGCGGCATGTAGGCATGGATCATCTCCACCGCGCAGCAGGCCAAACCGAAGGTCATCGGCCACAGGCTGCCGGTGCGGGCCCAATTCACCACCTTGTCCAGGTTGGCGACAATGAAGCCCTTGTTCTCGATCTCGCCGGTGATGCCCTTCAGAACCGCGTCCTGTTCGGGTCCCGGGGGAAGCGCTGTGCCGTTCCAGGCCAATGTCGTGCTCATGTGCCTATCACTCCCAGTCCAACGCGCCTTTGCACCACTCGTAGACGAAGCCCACGGTGAGCACGCCCAGGAAGGCGATCATCGACCAGAAACCGAATGCGCCGATGCCCTTGAGCGCCACGGCCCAGGGGAACAGGAACGCCACTTCCAAGTCGAAGATGATGAACAGAATGGCGACGAGGTAATACCGCACGTCGAAGCGGCGGCGGGCGTCGTCGAACGCCTCGAACCCGCATTCGTAGGCCGACAGCTTTTCCGCGTACGGCTTCTGACGCGCCAGCAGCAGCGAACCGCCGACCATCGCCACGGCAATCCCGCCGGCAATGACCAAAAACACGAGGATGGGGAGGTAGCCATACAAGACAGGCTGCATCGTCGTTGCTCTCATCCTCAATCGCGCGCCGTTGCGCATGGTCCGGAGTCGTGGCGCACCCTGCCGACCGCACCGCCCCTTATGGGGTTCGCACGGGCAACAGGACGTGTCTGCGGGATATTAGACCGATCCCGTTGGGACCGCCATAGGGGCGGAAGGGTCAATTTTCAATGGGCAGGGGATTGTCTTGCTGCTGGCGCGAGAGACGGGGCTCGAACCCGCGACCTCCGGCGTGACAGGCCGGCGCTCTAACCAACTGAGCTACTCCCGCAGCAAGGCTGACGGCGTCTAGGCGCGGCGTACGTCTGCGTCAAGGATCGTACACCCTCCTCCGCCAGGAGGAATGGCGCGAGAGACGGGGCTCGAACCCGCGACCTCCGGCGTGACAGGCCGGCGCTCTAACCAACTGAGCTACTCCCGCAAAGCGGAGCGCGGCGTTTAGGCCGCGCGCCCCAAGGCGTCAAGGCATGGAATCGATTTTAAGCAACTGGTGGGCGGTGACGGATTCGAACCGCCGGCCACCTCGGTGTAAACGAGACGCTCTACCGCTGAGCTAACCGCCCTTGGGTGCCTCCTAGGACACCGCGTCCTTCAACTGCTTGCCGGCCTTGAACTTCACCGAGGTCGATTCGGGGATCTGCATTTCCTCGCCAGTGCGCGGATTGCGGCCAACGCTCGCCTTGCGGGTCGCGGCGGAGAAGGTGCCGAAGCCAACCAGACGGACTTCCTTGTCGGCCGTCAGACCGGCAGCGATTTTCGCCAGCACGGCGTCGACCACCTGCGCGGCCTTCGTGCGCGGGAGTTCGGTTTCGTCGGCAACCGCCGAGATCAGGTCCACTTTGTTCACTGCGACAAATTCCTCATTCAGAGTCGGGGTCGATCCGCCGAAGGGGATCGGCGGGCCGGGTTACTAAGGGCGGGGTTGGGGGCGCGTCAATCGAAGGGTTTCGCCGGCCGGTAACATTTTGTCGCGCCAGCCGCGATCCTCGAACGTGGAAACGGCCCGCCGGATCGAAACCGGCGGGCCGCCTGTCGTTTAGTGCGGCAGAGACGCCGTCGCGGGCAGCACCGGGTGCGCCGCCACCGGTTCCGGCGGTTCCTCCCACTCGATGGCTTCCGGCCGACGCGCGAGCGCCTGGGCGATCACCTCATCCACGTCGGCGACGGGGATGATCTTCAGGCCCTTCTTCACGTTGTCCGGAATTTCCGCGAGGTCCTTCTCATTGTCCTTCGGGATGAACACCGTGGTGATCCCCGCGCGCAGAGCCGCCAGCAGCTTCTCCTTCAGGCCGCCGATCGGCAGCACCCGGCCGCGGAGCGTGATCTCCCCGGTCATGGCGATGTCGCGGCGCACCGGAATGCCCGTCAGGATCGACACCAAAGACGTCGCCATCGCCACGCCGGCGGACGGCCCATCCTTCGGAGTCGCCCCTTCCGGCACGTGCACATGGATGTCGCGCTTTTCGAACAAGGTCGGTTTGATGCCGAACTTGATGGATCGGCTACGCACGTAGCTCAGCGCCGCCGAGACGCTTTCCTGCATCACGTCGCCCAACTTGCCGGACGACTTGATGCTGCCCTTACCCGGCAGCAGCACCGACTCGATGGTCAGAATCTCGCCGCCAACTTCGGTCCAGGCGAGACCGGTCACAACACCGACCATGTCCTCGGCTTCCGTCTCGCCGAAGCGGTGCTTGTGAACGCCCGCGAATTTTTCCAAGTTCTTGCGGGTGATCGCGACCTTCTTCGCCTTCTGAGTGACGATCTCCTTCACCGCCTTGCGGGCGAGATTGGCGATTTCGCGTTCCAGATTCCGGACGCCGGCTTCGCGCGTGTAGTAGCGGATCAGGTCGCGCAGCGCGTCTTCCGACAGCGACCATTCCTCTTTCTTCAGCCCGTGCGCCTCGCCCTGCTTTTCGATCAGATGGCGCTTGGCGATCTCGACCTTCTCATCCTCGGTATAGCCGGGGATGCGGATGATCTCCATCCGGTCCAGCAGCGGCTGCGGCATGCGCAGACTGTTGGCCGTCGTGACGAACATCACGTCGGACAGATCGTAATCGACCTCCAGATAGTGATCGGCGAACGTGCTGTTCTGTTCGGGATCCAGCACCTCCAGCAGCGCCGAAGACGGATCGCCGCGCCAGTCGGAGCCGAGTTTGTCGATCTCGTCCAGCAGGAACAATGGGTTGGAGGTCTTGGCCTTCTTCATGCCCTGGATCACCTTGCCGGGCATGGACCCGATATAGGTGCGCCGGTGGCCACGGACTTCCGCTTCGTCCCGCACGCCGCCCAGCGACATGCGCACGAAATTCCGGCCGGTCGCCTTGGCGATGGATTTGCCCAAGGACGTCTTGCCGACGCCGGGCGGGCCGACGAGGCACAGGATCGCACCGCGGACCTTCGGGCTACGCGCCTGCACAGCCAAGTACTCGATGATGCGTTCCTTGACCTTCTCCAGCCCGTAGTGGTCGTCTTCCAGCACCGCTTCGGCGGCGACCACGTCGTTCTGGATTTTGGACCGCTTCTTCCAGGGGATGGACAGCATCCAATCCAGGTAGTTGCGCACAACCGTGGCCTCGGCGCTCATCGGGCTCATGGTCTTGAGCTTCTTCAGCTCCTGCAGGGCCTTCTCGCGCGCTTCCTTGGTGAAGCGGGTCTTCTTGATCCGCTCTTCCAGCTCGGCGTTCTCGTCCTTGCCGTCTTCGCCCTCGCCGAGTTCCTTCTGAATGGCCTTCAGCTGCTCATTCAGATAGTACTCGCGCTGGGTCTTCTCCATCTGCTTTTTGACGCGGTTGCGGATCTTTTTCTCGACCTGCATCACGCCCATTTCGGATTCCATGTGGCCGAAGACCTTCTCCAGCCGGTCGCCGACCTTGGCGACTTCCAGAATCTCCTGCTTCTCGGGAATTTTCAGATTCAGATGGCTCGCCACCGTGTCGGCGAGCTTCGACGGCTCCGAAATCTGGTTCAGCGACACCAGAACCTCGGGCGCGATCTTCTTGTTGAGCTTGATGTACTGCTCGAACTGCGTGACCACACTACGGCTGAGGGTTTCCATGTCCTTACGGTCGGTGCCGGTGTCGGGCATCGGCTCGACAATGGCTTCGAAGTAGGATTCGGTTTCCTTGAACCCGGTGATCTTGGCCCGCTTGCCGCCTTCGACCAGCACCTTCACCGTGCCGTCCGGCAGTTTCAGCAGCTGCAGAATCGTGGACACGGTGCCGACGCGGTAGATGTCGTCGACCGAGGGATCGTCCTGCGTGGCGTTCTTCTGGGCAACCAGCAGAATCTGCTTGTCGTCCTTCATCACCGCTTCCAGCGCGCGGACCGATTTCTCCCGCCCGACGAACAGCGGCACGATCATGTGCGGGAAGACGACGATATCGCGCAGCGGCAGCACCGCCAGCAGATCGCCCTTGCTTGTGCGCTGTGCCTTCTCCGGCCCAGAGCGTTCGGTTTCCGTCATAGTTGACCTCCTATTGGACAGTCGGCGCCCAATCCGCCCAACAGCGGCACGGATCGCGCCTTGACGGGTGTTTCACGCCCGCCGGCTAACATCCCATATCGGTTGACGTAGATCATGGCACAAGACCTTGACATCTGCCTGTCACAACCGCGCGCGAAAAATCACGCGCTGTGTTCCGCCCGCTCCTTGCCATGCACGTAGACGGGCGCGGCCCGCGACTCCGCGGCTTCGCCGTTGATGACCACTTCCTCGACATTATCCAGGCCGGGGAGGTCGTACATCGTGGTCAGCAGGATCTGCTCCATGATCGACCGCAAACCGCGCGCGCCGGTTTTGCGGCCGATCGCGCGGGTCGCCACGGCCTTCAACGCCTCTTCCGTGAAGGTCAGCTTGACGCCTTCCATCTCGAACAGGCGGCCGTACTGCTTCACCAGCGCGTTCTTCGGCTTGGACAGGATTTCGACCAGGGCTTTCTCGTCCAGGTCTTCCAGAGTCGCCACCACCGGCAAACGGCCGATGAATTCCGGGATCAGGCCGAATTTCAGCAGATCCTCGGGTTCCACCTCGCGCAGGATGGTGCCCATCCGGCGTTCGTCGGGGGACCGCACTTCGGCACCATAGCCGATTCCCGAACCCTTGCCGCGATTCCCGATGATCCGCTCCAGCCCCGAGAACGCGCCGCCGCAGATGAACAGGATGTTGGTGGTGTCGACCTGCAGGAACTCCTGCTGCGGATGCTTGCGCCCGCCCTGCGGCGGAACGGAAGCAACCGTCCCTTCCATGATCTTCAGCAGCGCCTGCTGCACGCCTTCGCCGGACACATCCCGCGTGATCGAAGGGTTGTCCGACTTGCGGCTGATCTTATCGACCTCATCGATGTAGACGATGCCGCGCTGGGCGCGTTCGACGTTGTAATCGGCGGATTGCAGGAGCTTGAGGATGATGTTCTCCACATCCTCGCCCACGTACCCCGCCTCGGTCAGCGTCGTGGCGTCGGCCATGGTGAACGGCACATCCAGGATGCGCGCCAACGTCTGCGCCAGCAGCGTCTTGCCCGACCCGGTGGGGCCCAGGAGCAGGATGTTGGACTTGGCGATCTCGACGTCGTTGTTCTTCGCCCCATGCGCCAACCGCTTGTAATGGTTGTGCACTGCGACAGACAGAACCTTCTTGGCGTGATCCTGGCCGATCACGTAATCGTCCAGCACCTTGCAGATCTCGCGCGGCGTCGGCACGCCATCGCGGGACTTCACCATATGGGTCTTATGCTCTTCACGGATGATATCCATGCAGAGCTCCACGCACTCATCGCAGATGAACACCGTGGGACCGGCGATCAGCTTGCGGACCTCGTGCTGCGACTTACCGCAGAACGAGCAGTAGAGGGTGTTCTTCGAGTCGGGGGACTTGCTCATGCTGACTCCTCCCCCGAACACCGGGGGCACAATGGGGAATTCTACCCATCACTCGCGTTCAGGGACAAGCCGATCACCGCGCCGATATTGCGCTTATATGACCGTGCGATGACCGGATTAGAGGTATTGTATTGAACTCATTCGAAAAATAGCCGCGCCGCCGAATGTCGCGATACGAACCGGCGGCGCGGGGAATCGGCGTCTTAGCCCTTGGCGGCGTCGTCCGCGGTCGGCGGACGGGCTTCCACGACCTCATCGACCAAGCCGAAGTCGCGGCTTTCCTCGGCGGACATGTAGCTGTCGCGCTCCAGCTTGCGCTCGATCGCCTCGATCGGCTGGCCGGTGTGCTTGACGTAGATCTCGTTCAACCGCTTGCGCAGCAGCAAAATCTCGCGGGCCTGAATCTCGATGTCGGTCGCCTGACCCTGCGCGCCGCCGGACGGCTGATGCACCATCACGCGGGCATTCGGCAGAGCGTAACGCTTGCCCTTGGCGCCGGCGGTCAGCAACAGGCTGCCCATCGACGCGGCCTGACCGATGCACACCGTGCTGACCGGGCTGCGGATGTACTGCATCGTGTCGTAGATCGCGAGGCCGGCCGAAACCACGCCGCCCGGGCTGTTGATGTAGAAGGAAATATCTTTCGCCGGATTCTCCGACTCCAGGAACAGCAGCTGGGCGCAGATCAGGGCGCTGACCTGATCGTAGACGGCGCCGGTCAGAAAGATGATCCGTTCTTTCAGAAGGCGCGAATAGATGTCGTAGGCGCGTTCGCCGCGGGCGGACTGCTCGACCACCATCGGGACCAGGTTGTTGGCGTAGACTTCCACGGGACTGCGGTCGATCATGATCTCACCTTTGACGAACAGGGCTGGCTACGCCCCGGAAGACGGGGCCGGCGCCATGAAGTGGGGGCGCCGGCGCGGGATGTCACCCCATGCAAGGCGCCCCGTCCGGATTTATTCCGCCTGGGCTGGCACGGCCTCGTCCGACGCCGAAGCACCGGCCTGGGTCACGGCGCGCGGATCGGGCGGCTCCTTCGCCAGTTCCTCGGGGCTGACGATCTCATCGGCGATCGTGGCGAGCTCGAGGACGAAGTCGACGATCTTGTCTTCCATGATGGGTCCGCGCAGCGATTCGGTCATCTGCGGGTATTTCTGAAAGAACTCCATCATCTGGGCTTCCTGGCCCGGATACTGCGACACCTGCTGACGCATCGCTCGGTTCATCTCGTCCTGAGTCACACTCAGACCGTTGACCCGGCCGATTTCCGACAGCAGCAGACCCAGACGCACGCGCCGTTCCGCGATGGCGCGGTATTCCGCCCGCAGCGTGTCCTCATCCTTGCCCTTGTCGGCTTCCTCGATCTCGCCCGCTTCCTTCGCGCGAGTGAACTGCGCCCAGATCTGATCGAACTCCTGCGTCGCGATGCTCTCCGGCGACGGGAAGTCGGTCATATCGGCCAGCACATCCAGCAGTTGGCGCTTCAAACGGAAGCGGGATTGCCGGTCGAGTTCCGCCTGATTGCGTTCGGAGATCGCGGTGCGCAGCTCCTCCAGCGTTTCCAACCCGATCTTCTGCGCCAACGCATCGTCCAGCGCCGCCGGCACCGGCTTGCGCAGCTGCTTCACGGTGATGTCGAAGGTCGCATCCTTACCGGCGAGGTTCGCGGCGTTGTAATCGGCCGGGAACGTCACGTTGATGGTGCGGGCTTCCCCGACCGTGGCGCCAACCAGCTGTTCCGCGAAACCGGGGATGAAGTTGCCGCCGCCGATTTCCACGTCGGCATCCGTCGCCGCGCCGCCTTCGAACGGCACGCCGTCCAGCTTGCCCAGGAAATCCACCGTCAGCACATCGCCTTCGATGGCGACCAGGGTGTCGCCGCGCGCGGCTTTCTCTTCGTCGGTCAGGTCCACCAGATCGCGCATGCGGGTGGCAAGGTCGTTCAGGACCTTGTCGATTTCCTCCGAGGGAACCTCGGCCTTCAGGCGCGTCAGATTAAGCGCGGCGAAGTCCGGCATCGCGATCTCGGGCAGCAGCTCCATCTCGAGCTTGAATTCGAGATCGACCGCCGGAACGGCGACAGCCGCCGTTTCGTCGGCCAGATCGACCTTCGGCTGGCCGACCGGGCGCAAGCCCTTGTCTTCCAGCATCTTGCGCGTGGACTCATTGACCGTCTGGTCCAGCACTTCGGCTGTAACCGCGGCGGCATAGCGCTGCCGGATGACGGGCATGGGGATCTTACCGGGGCGGAACCCCGGCAGACGCACGGACTTGCTCAGGCCCGCCAAGCGCGCCGCTCGGCGGCTTTCGATGTCCGCGGCCGGCACGACGACCGTGTACGCGCGCTTCAGACCGTCGGAGAGTGTCTCGGTAACCTGCATATGCCCGTCTCAATCCTCAAAACAGCGATGTTCCCCAGCGGCGTGTGGTGCGGGCGAAGGGACTTGAACCCCCATGGCTTGCGCCACCAGAACCTAAATCTGGCGTGTCTACCAATTTCACCACGCCCGCGCCGTTGGGCTGTCGCCTCTATGACCCTATGCGGTCTCGGCCGACGCTACCAGAGCGCCCACCTTGACCGCGAACGCGGCGCTTTAGCGCAGCAGCCCCGGCGGGACAAGCGTTGCCGACGCCATACTGTCACGCCAGCCGGCCGGCATATTTCTCCAGCAACCCCCAAAGCGCGTCGCCGACCCGCTTCTGCGCCTTTTCATAGTAGCCGGCCGAGCGCAGCGCGGCCCGGAAGCTGGCGGGATCGGGTGTGTTGAAGACCATGCCCTTGCCGGTCAGATCGGCCTTCGCCGCGGCCTCATCCGCCGCGACATCGGTGCGCTGACGCAGCGCGGCCTGATTGAACGCCGTCGCCACCACGTCTTTCAGCTTGTCGGGCAGACGCAGCCACGCTCGGTTGTTGAAACACAACCACTGGCCATCCCAGCTATGGTTGGTCATCGAGCAGAAACCCTGTTGCTGATCGAGCCCCGCCGCCTGCACCAGCGGCAAAATGCCATCCTGAGCATCCACCGCCCCCGCCTGCATCGCCGGAATCAAGTCCTGCAGGTTCATGGCCAGCGGCGCTGCCTTCAAGGCCCGAAACATCCCAACCAGCTCTTCATCGACCGGCGTCCGGATTTTCAGGCCAACCAGATCGGCCGCCGTGACGATGGGCTTCTTGCGAGTCGTGACCTGACGGAACCCGAAATCCCATACTTTTTCCATCGCGACCAGACTGAGCCGCTCTTGAAACTGGAACCGCAGCGCTTTCCCAAGCTCCCCGTCCATGGCCGGCCACAGCTGCGGATACCCCGCGAACCCGAAACCGACGGACTGCACGAACACCGGTCCCAACACGCCGGCCAACGCCTGACCGATGATCGGTGTGGCCTCCACGCTGCCGGCGCGCACCTGAGCCATGAGGCCGAGCTGGCCGCCGAGTTGGCTGTCGGGGATGACTTTGAACGCGACGCGGCCGTCGGACGCTTTGGCGATTTCCTCGGCCGCTTGGAGCATCTGCTTGTGGAGCGGGAAGCTTTCCGGCGCGGTGTGACCCAGCCGCCACTCGAACTCCGCCGCTTTCGCGAAACGGGGCAGAAAGGGGGCTGTCAGGCCCGCCCCGACAACAAGACGGCGAGTCGGACTCATCGCGCGGCCTGCGCGATAAGATCGGCGACGGTCCCGACGGTGGGCAGCGTCTCCAGCGTGCGCAGTTGCGCCAGCAGCGCCGGCACCTGATTGGGGGACATCGCCCGCGCCGCGCAGTTGGCGAACTTCGCTTCAAGCAGTTCCGCCGGCAGCGGATTTTCCGGACCGCGCCCGAGCGGGCGGTGGACTTTCTGGGTCAGCGTCTGGCCGTTCTTCAACGTAACGCGGACCTCGGCGCCGAAATGCTCGAACGTGTCCATCTTCATATCCGGGTGCGGCGCGGCGAACACGCGACGCAGGACGTTCTGGACTTCAGGTTCCAGGTAGCTGCCGCCCTCGAAATGCTCCACCGACACGCGCCGGTCGGTCAGGCCGCGGGCGAGGCAGTACTGCACGCTGAACTTCGCATCCAGCTCGCTTTGCGGGTTGGGGCGGTTGGTGTGGGCCAGACGGCGGGGATGGGTCCAGCTGTCCACCCGCTCCACGGCATCGGGAGTCAGGTCGTTGTCGCGCACCAGCATCAGCATGGCGTCGATCGCGGGGTGGGTGCTGCCGCAGCACGGATACTGCTTGATGGCGACGCCCGGCGAGACAATGTCCCAAGGCTCCGCCCAATCCGCCAGGATCGCGTCCGCGTTGTAATTGCCCGCGCCATTGTAGACGTTGAGGAACCCCTGCTTGTGCTCGAACGCCCCGGCGTAGGCGGTGAAATCGTCCTTGGCCAGCAGCGCCGCCATCATGCCGTTGCGCGCGGCGTGCCCGACATGCAGCGGCTTGGTCATGGTGCCGAAATTGGCTTTAATCCCCGAAGAGAACGTCGCCGCCAGCGCCAGTGCCCGAGCGGTCTGGTCCACCGTCAGCCCCAGCAGATGCGCGCAGCCGGCCGCCGACCCGAAGACGCCGAGCGTCGCGGTGGGATGCCAGCCTTTCTCGTAATGGTGGAAGTTGACGCCTCGGGCGATACGGGTCTCGGCCTCCCACCCCGCGACGTAGGCCGCGAGGAAGTCCTTGCCGCTGGTTCCATGGATTTCCGCCAGCGCGAACAGCGCCGGCACAACCGGGGCCGACGGATGACCGCCGAGCGTGTTGGAGCAATCGTCGTAATCCAGCGCGTGCGCGGCGGTGCCGTTGATCAGCGCGGCGTCCAGCGGGCCAACACGGCGGTTGGTGCCGAACACCAGACAGTCTCCGCCGGTGGTGCCATAGGTCGCGGCCTGAGCCGTGATCCGCGCACAATCCTCATTGGCACCGGCCAGCGTGCAGCCGACGGTGTCCAGCACCGCGACCTTGGCCCAATGCAGCGCGTCGTCCGTCAGGCTGTCGAAGGTGACGCTTTGGATGCGGCGGGCCAGGCCCTCCGCGATGGTCGCGTCGGTCATCGTGACGGAGTCGTTCATGGGGGCAGTCTCCGGCTTGGGCGCTGGTTGGGGCTTTCAGACTAATGAACGGTAGCGCCAACCGGATGTGCCGGCCAGCCCTGGACTTGCCCCCCTCCCCACCGGCCGCTCAACCCCCTATACCTCCCGCCATAAACGCCCGAGCAGGAGACAGGCCCATGATTACCGTTCCCAACCAGCAAATCCCCGGCTTCTACCACCGCCGCATCGGCGACATCGTCGTGACCGCCCTGTCCGACGGCTACCTCGATGGCACCGTCGACGTGATGCAGAACATCGGTGGAGACGACGCGACCTCCCTGTTGACCGGCGCCTTCCGCCCGGGCCGCCGCACGTCCGTCAACTGCTACCTGATCTACTCCGCCGGCCGCCTCGCGCTGGTGGAGACGGGGTCGGGCGACTACCTGCTGCCCACCGCCGGCAAGCTGCAACAGAACCTCAAGGCCGCGGGCGTGAATCCGGCCGACATCGACACCGTCATCCTGACGCACATGCACCCCGACCACTCCGCCGGCCTCGCCAACCCGAAGACCGGCGAGAAGTTCTTCCCGAACGCCGAGCTGGTGGTCCACGAGAATGAGCCGAAGCACTGGGGCGACGACGGTCTGATGAACCAGGCCCCCGAACGCGCCAAAGCCCTGTATTTCCAAGCCGCGCGGGAGCAGATGGCCCCCTACCATAACCAGATGAAGACCTACTCCGGCAGCGTCGAGGTCTTCCCCGGCGTCCGCTCCATGCCAATGCACGGCCACACCCCCGGCCATTCCGGCTACATGGTGTCGTCCGGCAAGGACTCGCTCCTGATCTGGGGCGACATCATCCACGTCCCCGAGGTCCAGATCCCGCGCCCCGAAGTCACCATGGCGTTCGACACGGATCCCCATGCCGCCGCCGCGACGCGGCGGAAAATATTCGACATGGTCACCCACGACCGCCAGCTCGTCGCCGGCATGCACATCCACTTCCCCGGCTTCGCCCACATGGTGAAGGTCGGGGAGAACTACACCATGCTCCCCGAACCCTGGGACCAAGGCTTCGGTGGGTGAACCTGCTTGTCGCCTCGGCTGTCTCTGGCGCCGCCTACACTCTGGCGCCAGGGCCGGCCTTCTTGGCGTTGCTGGGCATCGGCGCCGGACAGGGGCGCCGCGCCGGCGCGCTGTTCCTATCCGGGCACTTCGCGGGCGACATCCTCTGGGCGTCGCTCGCGCTGACCGCGATCCTCGGCGCCCGCTCGATCGGCACTACCGTGTTCGACGGACTCGGCCTGATCTGCGGCGTCTACCTCTGCTGGCTGGGCATCCGAGCCGTCACCGCCCGAACCGGCAACGACGGCGCCGTGAGTGACGTGCGGCGCCCGCTGCTCCGAGGCCTCGCGTTCGGCCTGTCCAATCCCAAAGCCTACCCGGTGGCGGTCGCGATGTTCACCGCCCTCCTGGCCGGCCAGGCCGACACCCTTGGCTGGACCGCCTTCCCCGCCTTGCTCGCTGCCGCCTGCATCGGCTTCCTGATCGCCGACGTGCTGCTGATCGGCCTGATCGGCGCCGGCCCGGTCCGCCGCCTCTACCGCCGGCACGCGCTGTGGGTCACGCGGGTGTCCGGCGTCATCTTCCTCGGGTTCGGCCTGAACGCCATCGCCGCGGCCGGACCGGGGACCATCGGCTGGGCACGATGACCGAAGAACCCATAACCGTCACCCGCGAGGGCCTGCGCGACGGCTCCCTTATGGCCGCCGCGCGCCTGCGTGCCCCGCCTGGAACAGCCTTCATCGACGACGCCACCATCCAGGCCGACCTGGACGCCACCCTCGCGAGCCACGATCCCAACGCCGACGTCTGGCTGTTCGGCTACGGCTCGCTGATGTGGAACCCCGCCATCGAGTTCGCCGAACGCCGCCCCGGCAAAGTGCTCGGCTGGCATCGCCGCTACTGCCTGTGGCTGCACATGGGCCGCGGCACGCCCGAAAACCCCGGCCTGATGCTGGCGCTCGACCGCGGCGGCTCCTGCCACGGCGCCCTGTTCCGCATCCAAGCCGCCCGCGCCCGAGACGAACTGCTGCTGCCGTGGCGGCGGGAGTTGTTTACCGGCGCCTACCGCTCCCGCTGGGTCATGGCCGAGACCGAAGACGGTCCGGTACGGGCCGCGACCTTCGTCGTCAACCGCGCCTACCCCCGTTACGCCGGCCGCCTGCCGGATGAGGAAATCGCCCGCCGGGTCGCGACCGCCAGCGGGCCGCTGGGCAGCAACCGTTCGTATTTCGAACAGACGCTGGAGTCGCTCCAGCAACTGGGCCGGCGGGACCGCACCATGGAGCGGCTGCACGCCCTGATCCCATGAAAACCCCGGTTCGGAGACCGAACCGGGGTTACGGACGCTTACTTGCCCGCGTCGTAGGGCGTCACGACATCGCCGGTTTTCAAGGACGGCGGCCAAAGGATGACCTCGGTCTTCGGATCGCGGAACTGATCCAGGTCGTTGCTCTTCACGCCCTGGAACTGCACCTCCATGACCCGCGCCTCCTCCCATTCGCCGCCGGCACCGAATTTGACGGGGCCCGCGACGGTGTTGAACGTACTCTTGCGCAGATAGTCGGCCATCTTCGCTTGGTCGAGGCTTTTGACTGCTTCAACCGTCTGCTGCAGCACCTGCATATAGGAATAGGCGAAGGGCGGCAGGTAATAACCCAGCGGATCGACGCCCTCGCTGGCCGCTTTGGCCTGGTAGCGCTTCAGGAAGTCCAGCGCCTCCGGCGTGGCGAACTTACTGGCAGGCAACCAGAAATCGTAATCGACGATGCCATTCAGCAGCGGCCCCAGCTTGACCTTGATCGCGGTGGATTGCAGCCCGACCATGCCGCCGCCGAACAATTGCGCCTTTAGCCCAACCTCGTGCGCGGCCAGGATAATGCCGACGCTGTCCGGCGGGTAGGACGCAACGAACACCAGATCCGGCTTGGTCGCCGCGATCGCCCGAATGATCGGCGTGAAATCGGCGGTGCTCGGCGGGTAGGTTTTGTCGTAGACGATCTTCAGATCGCCTTCCTTGATGATCTCATGCACGCCTTCCAACGCGTTGCGGGCGAATTCCGCGTCGGCACCGACGATGGCGATGGTCTTCGGCTTGGGGTTCAGACCTTTCGCGACCTCGAAGAAGCCGCGCCCGAAGCTCTGCTTGGGCTTCGGGCCGCCGGTGGGTCCGAAGGAGAAGTAGTTCGGATAGTTGAACTCGCTGTTCACCGCGAGCCCCAGCAGCGACAGGAAGGTACGCTTGTGCTGCATGATGACCGGCATGGCGGGGGCCACCATGTTGGTCGCATAGCCGCTGACCACGAGGTCCACTTTATCCACGTCCAGCAGCTTGGTGTAGATGCCCGGCACGTTGGAGGGGTTGGACTGATCGTCGTAGAATACCAATTTCACCGGACGCCCGAGCAGGCCGCCTTTGGAATTGATCTCCTCTTCCCATATCTGCATGGCGAGCAGGGCCGGCTTACCGTTCGAAGCGAGACCGCCGGTCAGCGCCATGCCGAAGCCGATAGTGATGGGCTTCTCGTCCGCCCTGGCCGGCATCGAGCCGGCGAATAGGATCATGGCCGCGCCCAATGCGCCGCTCAGCCACCGCGATATCATTCGGAAGTCCCTCCTGTTTAGACGTTGTCGCTATCCTATGGGTGTGGCGGCGAACCGCAAGCCCGATGTTTCATACCGGACGCCCCCACGTCACGCCGCCTCGTCGGCGAGACTGCTTTCCTCACGTTGTATGGCCTCTTGCCCACGCTTCGCCGCCAATTCCATTCGTTCCAACGCGGTCCCGGCTGCCAACTCCTCGTCCTTCATCTGCCGCGCCAGCTTCCCTTTGCTTCGGTCCAGCAGCCCCACCAGGTACGAGGTCTCGCGTTTCAACGAATCTTTCCGCGGCTGTTTGCCGTATGGCCAGGTCATCTTGTCCATCACCTCCTCGAAGTGCGCGTGGAAGGTAGCGACGATCTGCTGTTCCTCGGCGTTCCGCTGCGACTCCGGCTTGCGCAGGACCGCGACCAAGCCGGTCTCCGGCGCGACCTCCGGCTCACGGTGTATAGGGTCTTGCGCACCTGTCAGGATCGGCGCCTGCCGCAACGGCTCCGGCGGCGGCGCGTCGTCCGGTTCGAACAACGCATTGTCCGGCCGAAGCTGCGCCTTCTCCAGCCGCTTCTCCGCCGAGGCGGTCGCGCGCTGAAACGCCAGCGCCTGCCCG
>CAITUP010000106.1 GCA_903895595.1 uncultured Acetobacteraceae bacterium
CCAGAGTTCATGAACTCTGGGCCTCTGGGTCTCTGGGACCTCTGGGTTGAAGACATGATCGCCACCGGCACATCCATGCGGATTTTTCGGGACGCGCGCGCCGCGCAGACGATCGGGAATTCGTTCGCGGGATGCGTGAATTCGGTAGGGACAAGCCCTTGGACGACGGATGGGGCGAATGACGGCGTTCAAGCGATTGCCCTGAGGCCGAGGCAACCAAGCGTTTACCCGTTTGAGTATTTCGTTGAACTCCGCGTTCGGGACCCGGATCCCCCCGGTTTTCGGTTGGGACAGCCGGCTCGGGGCCACGGTATAAAGGTGGTTGCAGACCGCCCATGTGCGCTGTCCGTCGATCGAGGTCGAGAGCTCCCACGCCCAACGGCTGTTGCCTTGTTCTCCTGTGGTGATCGGTACCACCAGACAGGGACCATACAAGGCGTTCTTGTAGGACAGCACCATGACCGGCCGGGTTTTCCACATTTCCGGCAGTTGCGCGTCCCGCCAGAAATCGCACCAGTAGATATGCGCGAGCTTGGGGGCGGCAACCAGACGGGGGGAAACCCGAGGCGGGTGTTCGGACGGCGGAGGAACGAAGGGGGGCACGGATGGATCTCCATCGATATGCCCCCCAGTGTCGCCGGCAATGGTTAAGAAACCGTAAATGTCGGCACATTTTTTTACGTCCGTCAGGCCGCCTTGAACTGCTGCCCCGGCGTGGAGTTGGAAATCGCCTTCTCCTCATCCGACATCTCCGCCGCGATGTCGGCGAACAGCGGCGTGCTCAGGTACCGCTCCCCGGTGTCGGGCAGCATGCACAGGATGTTCGATCCCTTCGGCGCTTTCGCCGCCACCTGCAACGCCGCCGCGAAGGTCGCGCCCGAGGTGATGCCGACGAAAATCCCTTCCTTCGCCGCCAGATCCTTGGAGCATTTCAGCGCGTCCGGCCCGGCGACCTGAACGATCTCTGAAATCGCGCCCGAGGCCACCGCGTCGCCGGTGATCTTGGGGATGAAGTCCGGGCTCCAGCCCTGCATCGGGTGCGGCTTGAACGCGGGATGCGGCGCGGACGGCGTGCCGTCGGCGTTGCGGTCCTGACCGGTGCCGCTGGACAGCATCGCCGCGTCGGCGGGTTCGGCCACCACGATCTTGGTGTTCGGCAGCTCCTTCGCCAGCACGCGCGATACGCCGCGCAGCGTGCCGCCGGTGCCGAAGCCCGTGACCCAGTAGTCCAGATGCGTGTCGGCGAAATCGTCGATGATCTCCCGCGCCGTGGTGCGGGAGTGGATGTCGGGGTTGGCGTCGTTCTCGAACTGGCGGGCGAGGAACCACCCGTTCGCCTTGGCGAGTTCCAGTGCCTTGTTGACCATCCCGAACGCGCGGTCCGCGGCCGGGGTCAGCACGACCTTGGCGCCCAGGAACCGCATCAACCGGCGCCGCTCGACGCTGAAGGTCTCGGCCATCGTGATGACCAGGGGATAGCCCTTCTGGGCGCACACCATCGCAAGGCCGATGCCGGTGTTGCCGCTGGTCGCCTCGACCACGGTCATGCCGGGCTTCAGCTCGCCGGATTTCTCCGCCGCTTCGATGACGCCGAGCGCCAAACGGTCCTTGACGGAACCAAGCGGATTGAAAGCTTCGATTTTGACAAAAAGATTGACGTCCGGAGGGGCCAATTTGGTAATTCTTACTACCGGCGTATTTCCGATCGTCTCCAGAATGTTGGCGTACCTGCGTCCCATCTGTCATCTCCCTGTTCGATACCGCCCGTTATACAGAACAATCGCGCTTATGGTAACATCCCCTCACATCGAAAAGGGGAAACCGCCATGTCCATCGCCGCTGCCGTCTTCCGGGAAGTGCATAAGCCGCTGACCATCGAACAGGTCGATATCGACAAGCCCTGGGGGCGGGAGGTGCTGGTCCGCACTGTCGCGACCGGCGTGTGTCATAGCGATCTGCATATCGTGGACGGCCTCGGCCGCTATGCCACCGACAAGCCCTTCGTCTTGGGGCATGAGGGTTCCGGCATCGTCGAGGCCGTGGGCGCCGACGTGACCACCGTCCGTCCCGGCGATCATGTTGTCGCCTGCCTGTCCGGCTTCTGCGGCACCTGCCCGCAATGCCTTAGCGGGCACCCGAACGTCTGCACCGGCGGCGTGGTCACCCGATCCGAACAGGCCGCGCCGCGTCTGTCGCAGGGCGGCAACCTGTTCCGCCAGTTCGCCAATATCGCCAGCTACGCGGAAAAGATGCTGCTGCACGAGAACTCCCTGGTACGGATCGATCCCGATCTGCCGCTGGACCGCGCGGCTTTGGTCGGCTGCGGCGTACTCACGGGCGTCGGCGCGGCTTTGAGGACATCCGGCATGCAGGCGGGCCAGACCGTCGCGGTCTTCGGGTGCGGCGGCGTCGGCCTGTCCATCATCCAGGGCGTTCGCATCGGCGGCGCGCGCCAGATCGTCGCGGTCGATCAGTTCGACTCGAAGCTGGACATGGCCAAAGCCGCCGGCGCCACCCACACCGTCAACAGCACCCAGGACGACGCGGTGAAAGCGGTGCGCGGCCTGACCAAAGGCCTCGGCGTCGATCACGCGTTCGAGGCGGTGGGTCTGAGCATCCTGTGCCGCCAAGCGATCGAAAGCCTCGCTGTCCGCGGCACCGCCACCATCGTCGGCGTGCTGCCGGCAGATGCGACCATCGAGTTCCCCTGGCTGGCGATCCGCCCGGAATGCAAGGTGCAGACCTCGCGCATGGGGTCGAACCAGTTCCGGGTCGATATCCCCAACTACCTGGAATTCTACCGCCAGGGCCGGCTGGATCTGGACTCGATGATCAGCCGACGCGGCCGCCTGGACGATATCAATGAGGCGTTCCGAGCGATGAAGGCCGGCGAGGTGGCGCGTTCGGTTCTGATGTTCGATTGAACGTCCGGTGACCACCGCACGCACCATCCTGGTCACAGGCGCCGCGAGTGGCATCGGCGCGGCGATCTGCCGCGCCCTTGCCGGACCGAACACCGCCATTCTGGTTCACACCCGTTCGAACCAGACCGGGGCCGAAGCCGTGGCGGATGAAATCCGATCCGCCGGAGGGCAGGCGTCCGTGTTCCTGGCGGACCTTGCCGAACCCACCGCCGCCGACCGCACCGTCGCCGAGACGGTCGCCCGCTTCGGCGGCCTCGACGTTCTGATCAGCAACGCCGGCTTCGCCGACCGTACCCCGCTCGGCACCCTGACCGACGCGGCGATGACGGCATCGATGGAGGCGATTCAAGGCGGGTTCTTCCGCCTCGCCCGCGCCGCGATGCCGCATCTGCGCGCGGGCCGGGACGCCCGTGTCGTCGCGGTATCGTCCTTCGTCGCACATACGTTCCGCACCAACGTGCCGCTGTTCCCCGCCTCCGCCGCCGCGAAAGCGGGGTTGGAGGCGCTGGTGCGCGTCCTGGCCGTCGAGTTGGGCGCGCAGGGAATTACGGTGAATGCCGTCGTGCCCGGCTTCATCCAAAAGGATTCCGGCGCCCACCGGGCCATCGCACCCGGGGCGCTCTCGGACCAGTCCGGCAAAATCCCGCTCGGCCGGATCGGCCTCCCGGCGGAGGTCGCGGCCGCCGTCGCGTTCCTGGCCTCCCCCGCCGCCAGCTACATCACCGGCCAAGCCCTGCATGTGGATGGCGGCTTGGCGATGTGACTGTCGGCTCTTTCTGCCAGCATCGCCGAAGGGTGAGGACCCACGCCTTCGGTATGCGGGTACAAGCGATGCCGCCTGTCCCAAGGCAGCGGCGTCCGTGCGGTGCGTCCTGCCGAAAGGTTTCACACAGAGGGCCACCGAGAACCACTGAGCGGCCCGTATCAGGCAAACAGTCGCGGTGAGAAGCCCTCGGTCGCACAATGCAAAAGGAAAGCCCCACCCGGAATCAGTATAGCGGGACCAGCCGCGCTCCGGCCCCCGTTAAAACCGCCAAAATCCCAGCATCAGCCCGGCGGCCCGGTTCCCGCCAACGCTTCCGGCGTCCGAAATTTCGGCGCCGTCACCTTCAATGTCCCGGCCACGAGCCTCACCCCAGCCTCCATTTGCTTGAAGCGGTTCAGCAGCAGTCTGGCCGAACTCCCCCCAGCCACGATCACCGCCCACTGCACATCCTGCCACAGCGGGTGGTTCGGCTCGATCCCCAGGTCCAGGCAGATGTCGACAATCACCTCTCCCATCGGCTGCCGGCGGAGCCGCTTCGCGATCTCCTCCGCCGAGGGCATCGGATCGAGATTCGCAGCCGCGGCGTCCGGCATCCGTTGCGCACGCGGCGCGCCCATGGGGCGAGGGCGCGACAGTCGGGGTAAAGGGAAACGATCCGGCAGCGGCCTGTCGCCGCGGGCCACGAGCGCGGCTTCCAACGCCAAAGCCAATTGCAACCCGCGAGCGACACGGGCGAGAACCCGCGCGATCGTCGGGACGCCGAAATGCCGGATGACCGGCCTCGGGTCGGCAGACGGATCGCGCTGACGCAGAACCGCGGTCAGCTCCCGCGCGAATGCGATCAAAGCGCGCACAACCCCGACGAACCGCGCCGCGTTGTTGGCGGGGGAATCTGTGTCGGCAGGTCGTGCTGGTGTGAGCGCGTCGGACATGAACATAACATGAACAATAAAACGGATGCTGTCAAGGGAGAATTCTACCCTTGGTTGTATTCACCCAGTCCCGCAACCGCCTACCCCAACGCCGCCGCGTAAACGTCCGGCTTGAACCCCACCACGAACGACCCGCCGACATCCAGCACCGGCCGCTTGATCATCGACGGCTGCGCCAGCATCAGCCCAATCGCCTTCTCACGGTCCAAATCCACCCGATCCGCCTCCGGCAATTTCCGGAACGTCGTCCCCGACCGGTTCAGCAGCACCTCCCACCCGACCGCATCGGCCCAGGCCGACAGCAGCGCGCGGTCGATCCCTTGGGTCTTGTAGTCGTGGAACGCGTAATCGACCCCGCGCGTTTCCAGCCAAACCCGCGCCTTCTTCATCGTGTCGCACGCCTTGATCCCGTAGATCGCGACCGGTTGGGTCATCGCTTCAACTCCCGCATCTTAAGGCCGCGACACGGCCGCGTTTCTGCTATACCGCCCAGGATAGCGGCAAGGAAGCTTATGGAATCGCGCATCGAACGGCTTTGCGTGGAGCGGGGGCTGAAAATGACGGGGCAGCGCCGCGTGATCGCGCGCGTGCTGTCCGATGCCGCCGATCATCCGGATGTTGAGGAACTGTACCGCCGCGCCGCTGCCCTCGATTCGCGCATTTCCATCGCCACCGTCTACCGCACGGTCCGCCTGTTCGAGGAAAAAGGCATCCTCGAACGCCGCGATTTCGGCGGCGGGCGCGCCCGCTACGAACCGACCGAGGACGGTCACCATTACCATTTGATCGATGTCGGGTCGGGCAAGGTTGTCGAGTTTCAGGATGCGGAGCATGAAGTGCTCATGCACACCGTCGCCAACCGGCTGGGGTTCGAACTCGTGTCTCTGCGCCTGGAACTGTTCGGCCGGCGCCTTGAACCGGTCCAGCCCGGACGGGCACCGCGTAAACCCCGGCGCGATGCCGGCGATCCGCAACCATCTTCCGATAGGGTATCGGCATGAGCGAAGTCACGGGCGCGGCCGGGTTTCCGGAAATTCGCGCCGGCAATCTGGGCCTGCGGCTGGCCGAGAACGCGGCCGACCGCGATGCGATTCAGGCGCTGCGCTACCGCGTCTTTTACGGCGAAATGGGCGCCAAGGCGGATGCCGAAACCGCCGCCAGCCAGCGCGACAAGGACGCCTACGATTCCATCGCCGACCATCTCATGGTTGTCGACCACGAACTGGGGGACGGTCCCGACAGCGTTGTCGGCACCTATCGCCTGATTCGCCGCGAAGCCGCCGCACGCCTGGGCCAGTTCTACTCCGCCGACGAATACGACCTCACGACGATGGAGCAGTTCGACGGCAACATCATGGAACTCGGCCGGTCCTGCGTGGCGGCGGCCTATCGCGGCCGGGCGACGATGCAACTGCTCTGGAGCGGTATCGCGGCCTATGTGTTCCAGCACGACATCAAGCTGATGTTCGGCTGCGCCAGCCTGCCAGGGATCGACCCGGACGCTCTGGAGCAGGAACTGACCTATCTCTATTACAACCACCTCGCGCCGAAGGAGATCAGGCCGCGTGCGCTGCCGCACCGCTATATCGAGATGCGGCGGGTCGATCGGGATTCGTTCGAACCGCGCCGGGTGCTGACCCGGCTGCCGCCGCTGATCAAGGGTTATCTGCGGCTGGGCGGTTTCGTCGGCGATGGCGCGGTGGTCGATCCGCAATTCAACACCACCGATGTCGCGGTCATCGTGAAGACCGAATTGGTGACCGACCGGTACTTCCGCCATTACGAGCGGCAGGCCCGTGACAACGAGGCCTAGCCTCGCCGGCTGGCGTGCCGATGCGGCGCTGCTGGGGGCCGGTGCGCTGGCCGCTTCGGCGCTGCCGCCGGTGCATGCCGTGCCAGTACTCCTGTTTTGTATCCCCTATCTGCTGCGCGCCATCGCGGCGTCCGATGGCCCAAGGCAGGCGTTTCGCCGGGGTTGGTGGTTCGGCTTCGGCCTGAACCTGATCGGCCTCTATTGGATCACCGAGGCCATCCTGGTCGAAGCCGCGACGTTCTGGTGGCTGGTGCCGTTGGCCGTGCCGGCTCTGGCCGTGGTGATGGCCGTTTTCGTGGGCGCGGCGGCGGCAGCCTGCCGCTTGGCGCCTTCCGGCTGGCGCCAGGTTTTCACCCTGGCCGGCGCCTGGACCCTGTCCGATATGGCGCGCCAGTTCGTCGCGACCGGCTTTCCCTGGAATCCCATGGGCAGCGTCTGGGCCATTCCCGGCTGGGCCGGCGATATCATGATCCAGCCGGCGGCCTGGGTGGGCGTGCACGGGTTGACGCTGATGACCCTGGTTCTCGTGGCCGCGCCTTCTCTGAGCCAACGCGGACGGGCGGCGGCTCTGGCCGGCTTCGCGCTGTGGGCCGGCGGCGGGCTGATGCGGCTCGAAACCCCGGTCGCGGCCGGAGCGACGCAGCCGACGGTGGTGATCGTGCAGGGCAACGTCCCGCAAGGCCAGAAATGGAACCGAGCGCTGGTAAACGCGATTTTCGATCGGTATCTGATGCTGACCGAGGATGGGTTGCGACAGGCCGGAACCGGCCCCGCCGTGGTCGTGTGGCCCGAAACCGCTTCGCCCTTCCAACTGCAAACCGACGCAAACGCGCGGGAGGCGATCGGCCAGTCGCTGGGCCACGCGACGGCGCTGATCGGCGCGGTCCGGTTCGACTCGGACGGACGCCCACGCAACAGCCTGTTCGCGCTGAACGGTATGGGAGTGATTTCACAAATATTTGATAAGGGGCACCTCGTCCCGTTTGGCGAGTATCAGCCCAATTGGTTGCCGATCGGCGTGCAGGTCGTGCCCGGCGGCGGGTTCGCGTCGGGACCGGGACCGGTGACCATGACGCCCCCCGGCGTGCCCCCGGTCGGCCCGATGATTTGCTACGAGGCGATTTTCCCCGGCCAAGTGGTTGACTCATCGCACCGTCCCGCGTGGCTCGCGAACGTCACCAACGACGCTTGGTTCGGCAATTCCACCGGCCCGCGCCAACATCTCGCCGCCGCCCGTATGCGCGCCGTCGAAGAGGGATTGCCGCTGGTTCGTGCCGCGAATACAGGCATTTCGGCTGTATTCGATGCGTTCGGGCATGAAATATCGCGGCTGGGGATGGAACAAACCGGTGTCATCGTGGCGCCGTTGCCGCAGGCTCTAACGCCGACAATCTTCGCGCGATTCGGCTTGCTAATTCCGATCGTATTCGCTGTAGTAGCGTTTGCGTTGGGGATGCTCCCTTGCCGTGTCCGCTAGGCGCCTGCACCGCTTTAATATGCCGAAATTTTGATGTTTGTATCAATTTTAGCAAATTACCCCCCCTAAAATCCCTCCGGCGTTGACAATTCACAGTTGTGGCGTTATCCACGCGCCATGAGATACGAAGGTGTCGGTCCTGTGGCGTCGCGGTAACGACAACCGCCAACGCCGCCTGACCGGCGCCTGTGTGCCCACAAACAAGAGCGAGGATGCAGCGATGGCCGCGGCCGAACAAGTGGTTGGGATCGATCGTGAAGGGCGCCCAAGCCCGATTGACGTCCATGTCGGGACGCGAATCAGACTGCGCCGCACACTTCTCGGCATGTCGCAAGAGCGACTCGGGGAGGCGCTCGGCCTCACGTTCCAGCAGGTCCAGAAATACGAACGCGGCGTCAATCGGGTCGGTGCGTCGCGCCTGTTCGATCTGTCCCGGGTCCTGGATGTGCCCATCAGCTTCTTCTTCGACGACATGCCGGACAATCTGGCGACGTCGTTCGGCGGTCAGCCCAGCCGGCGTCCGGCCGGATTAAGCGACTCGCCGGATGGCTTCCCCGACGACACGCTGAACCGCAGGGAAACGCTGGAACTGGTGCGGGCCTACTACCGGATCACCGATCCCAACGTGCGCAAGCGCATGTTCGACCTGATCAAATCGATGGGCCCGGTCGACCCGGCCTAACGGTCGCTCTCTCCGAAAGACGGGTTTCTGGCCCGATGCAGCGCATCGCGTAACGCGGACGCCAGTTCCCGCTTTTCCGCGTCGCCGAGCGCCGTTCCGACCTCGACGTGCTGGGCGTGTACGCCCAGCAAAAGGCGCGGCACCCGCCCCGGGCGTTCCTCCAGCAGCACATTCAGCCAGCCGGACGATATCGCGACCTCCGACCGCTGGCCGGACGGCGTGGTGCGCACGATCCGAACCCGATCCGCCGAAAGCATCACCAGCTCGCTGGCACGGCCCGCGCGCTCGTTCAGATACGCCAGCAGCAGCACGCCCAGCCCCGCCAGACCGCAGAACGCGGAAATCGGCCACGCGCCGATATGCCAGAAATACACCCCGACCAGCCAAGTC
The DNA here is from genome assembly GCA_903895595.1 of uncultured Acetobacteraceae bacterium. Classification (GTDB taxonomy): domain Bacteria; phylum Pseudomonadota; class Alphaproteobacteria; order Acetobacterales; family Acetobacteraceae; genus Rhodopila. The sequence goes on from CAITUP010000106.1 coordinate 8,985, forward strand.
ATCCCCGCCAGAACGAGCAGCGGCTGACGCCACCGCGCGCCGGGCAGGCTGCGGTGCGGGACGATCAGCGCCTCGAACAACGGGGTTCCAGCGGCGCTAGGCACATCGGGCGACATCCCGCTAATGTACGCCCCGTGAAGACCCCCAGCAATCCCGCCGCCCCACCCCGCAAGAAAACCGCCAAGCCGCGCGCGATGCCGGCGGTCGACGTGCGATCCTTCATCGTCGCGATCTCCGAGGGGAAGCCCGAACCGCGCAGCGAGCTGGCGTTCACCGACGCCTACACGCTGTTGATCGCGGTGACGCTGTCCGCGCAGGCCACCGATATATCCGTCAACAAAGCCACCGAAACCCTCTTTCGCGACGCCCCAACCCCCGCCGCCATGGTGAACCTCGGCGTCGATGGCGTGGCGGAGCACATCAAAACCATCGGCCTGTGGCGCGGCAAAGCCCGCAACGTCGTCGCGCTGTCGCAGATCCTGCTGGACCGCTACGGCGGCGAAGTCCCGCACGACCGCGCCGCGCTGGAGGCTTTACCCGGCGTCGGCCGCAAAACTGCGAACGTGGTGTTGAACGTGGCCTTCGGCGACCCCACGATGGCGGTCGATACGCACATCTTCCGTATCGGTAACCGCACCGGTCTGGCCCCCGGCGCGACCCCACGCGCGGTGGAGAACGGATTGGTCAAGCGCATCCCCGCCGATCTGCTGCGCGATGCGCACAACTGGCTGATCCTGCACGGCCGCTACATCTGCAAGGCCCGCAAACCGGAATGCTGGCGCTGCCCCGCCGTGGCGTGGTGCCGCTACCAAGCCAAGACCGAGGCCCCAACGGCGTAAAACCCGCCTACTGCTCGGGCCAATCGATCTCCGGCAGCCGCACCAGCGGCACCTGCCGCATCGAAAGCGTGCGGTATTGTAGGGTCAGTGGCACCTCCACATCCGCCGCCTCGTCGTCTGCCGGCGCGTTGGCCAACAACGACAGCACCGCTTTGGCGGCGGTGGCGGCGGAGCGGCTGAGCGTGCCGCCGGCGGCCAGCGCATCGAGCGTGGCACCGTACCCCGCCAAGTGAGAAATTCCAGCGCCCATCGGCTGCAACTGATCGTCCAGAGCCAGGGTCGCGGAACCCGAAACATGCAGCGGCCCCCAATCGGCCGACACGCGTTGCAGTTGGACCGACCCACCGTCGTCGCGCCACGCCGTCGCCCAGGGAACCGGCGCCTGTATGCGGGGAATCCGCCCCGCGACCACGCCATCGGCCGCCAGTGCCGCGATGCTGCGCCCCAACGGCCAGCGGATCGTGGCGGGCAAGGAAATCTCCTCGGCACTCAAGGCGAAGGCGGTCCCTGCGTCATTGGCCTGGGCGTCTCCGGGTATTTGGAGTTGGATCCGCACCCGTGTGGCGGTCAGGGCGTTCGCCGGGTCGGTATCGCCCACCGAGCGCCATTGCGGCCGGTCGGCCAGAAACTCCAATTCCCCGGTCTGCGCGGCCGCGACCAGCGTGTAGACGGCCCGCAGATGCGTTGCCGTCAGCACGGTTTCCGGCTGCTTGCCGATGCGGATGCGCTGTGCGCCGGTGGCTTCGATGTCCAAACTGGTCGGCCGCATCAAGGGGACGCGCAACGACACATTCGGTGCATACCAGCTGAGTCCGCTGGGGGCGTAGTCCACGCCGCCGCTGATGGCGACGTCGGCGATCTCCACGGTCGCGGTCCAGGGCCATCCATGCGGCGTCATGCGCCCGCTGGTCACCGTCCATCCGGCGGAGCGGGCGCGCGCGGCCCAGGCATTGAAACCGGTCTCGACCCGGCCGATGGCGATCCGCCACCAGATGGCATCGGCCGCCGGTATGGCCACCAGCAGCAATCCGACCAGTATCCAGCCCTTGCGCCCCATGGTTCCTCATGCACGAAATAAACGGCGCCGTCAGCCGCCGGGACGATCCGTGGCCTCTATCCCGGTTTCCAACTCCTGGCGCAATCGCAGCATGAGTGCCTCCCGTCCCATCTTGGGCGGCAGGGCAGGGCGGATGACGATATGGATGGTGCCCGGCACCTTTCGGAACGCTCGGCGCCCCCAAAACAGGCCGGAATCGGTGAGGACCGGAATCACCGGCAGGCCGGTCGCCGAGGCCAACGCCGCCACACCCGGTTGCAGTGGCAACAGCGCCCCGGGCGCGGCGCGGGTGCCTTCCGGAAAGATCACGATCTGACGGTTGTTTTTCGCCGCCGCCACACCGGCCTTCACCAAGGTCCGGATGGTTCGGGCACCACCGTCCCTGTCGACGGCGATCATGCCGGTCGCGCCGATCAACCGGCCCATCAACGGAATTTTCAACAGCTCCTGCTTCAGAACGTAGGTGCAGCGCGGCACCAGCAGGAACCATACCATCGTGTCGAACGCCGACTGGTGGCGGGACGCGATCAACGCCGGGCCTTCGGGGATGTTCTCCATGCCCGTCACTTCCAGCCGGATATCGCAGACCGCGCGCGCGGCCCATACGCCCAACCGCGCCCACAAGACCGCGAAAGTCCGGATTTTGGTCGGCGCGACCAGATAGACCACGGTGCCGGCCGCGGACAGGCAGAACGTGCCGCCGAAGAACACGACGTAAAACAGCACGGCCCTCACGAACCCGATCATGACGTACGTCCCCCGGCGGTTCGTGCCTCACGAGCGGGCAGCCAGTCGTCGAGACCGGTGAGCGCGATGAGGTATTTGCTGTACTCCTCGCCCAGCAGCCGGGTCGTGGCGGTCCACCCCGATTCCGGCCGGCCCGCCCCGGTGCGGGGGTGAACGGGGGCGGGGATCAGGGCGACCCCCGGCATGACGCGGTGCAGTTCATTCAACGCTCTCGGTATGTGAAACCAGGCTGTGACCACGATCAACGTCTCGATTCTGTTCTCGGCGGCCCAGGCCGCGGCTTCCTTGGCGTTGCCGCGGGTGGACGCCGCCGTGCGCCCCAGCGCGATTCGTCCCGCCAGCGGCGCGGTGTCTACATCGGAACCGCGTGCCAGTATCCCCAGATCGGCGCCGCCGCCGATGCCGGAAATCAGCAGCAGCCGAGCGTGGTCGCCGGCCAGCAGGCGCAGTCCGGCCTCGACCCGGTCGGCCCCGCCGGTCAACACCACGATGCCGTCGGCGTGCCCGACCTCCGCGGCGGGGCGGCCGATGACCGACAGGAACCAAACGAAACCGCCCAGCCAAGCGACGGCCGACAATGCGATGGCGGTTGCCAGGATGCGCAGTCCGCGGCGCGTTCCGGCCATCATGGCAGCCGCCGGAGCCATCGGCGCACCGTTCCTTGGGCGGTCAGAAACCCGATCAGCGCCGCGCCGGCGGGCAATGCCGCCATGTCGGCCCAGAGCGAGACGGGCACCGTGGCCAGAGCCGATCCGACGGTCGTGGCCTCGGTCGTGGCGGTTCCCGTGAACGGGGCGATCAGCCCCGACAGGACCGACACGACCGGCAGCACCAGCACCGTCCCCACCAACCCCCCGGCCAAGGCCAGCACCGTCGCTCGGCGGGCGAACCGGCCGGCAATGAAGCTGTCGGTGGCGCCTAGCCCATGCAGAATCTCAATCGCCTCCCGCCGAGCCATCAACCCGGCGCGGGTCGCGACGGCGATCACGGCGACCGCGACGGCAGAGACCAGTGCCACCGCCAGCAGCGAGCAGGCCTGGAGGCTCCAGGCGAGGTCCGACAAACGCCGGACCCATTGCCCATGATCCTCCATCGCGATGCCCGGCACGGCGTCGGCCAATTGGCGGCGGAGCGGTTCGGTGTCGATGTCGTCCCCGGTCAGCCGCACGGCGATCACGGCGGGCAGCGGGATCGTGACCGGACCGCCGTCGCCCCCGATCCAGGGACGCAGCAGCTTGGCGACCTCCGCCTCGGTCAAGGGATGGACGGACGCCACACCCGGCGCCACCGACAGGAGCGAGACGGCGACGTTCAACCGGTTGCCGCCGAGCGCGGCTTCGTTCGGCCGGGGCACCTGCACGGTCAGCGCGGCCCTCGCCCCATCCCGCCACGACCGCGCGAGCGAGCTGGAACCCTCCCACCCCGCCAGCGAAAGCGCCGCCAGAAACGCCATCGCCCCGACCAAAGCAGGCAGCATCAAGCCGGACAACGCCCGCTTCAGCCCCAGTTCGTCGCCGCGCGTTGTTCTGCCGGACGCGAGTTTCATGGTTCGTGCACCAGCCGGCCGCGATCCAGGCGCAGCTCCGAATTCGGATACCGAGCGACCAGCGATTCATTATGCGTGGCGACGATGACGGTGGTGCCGAGGCGATTGAGTTCGTTCAGCAGCATCATGAGCCGGTCGGCCTGGGCTGCGTCGAGGTTGCCGGTCGGCTCGTCCGCCAGCAGCAAGTTTGGACGCGCGATCACCGCTCGGGCAATTGCCACCCGTTGCTGTTCCCCGCCCGAGAGTTCGTCCGGCAGGGTGGACAGCTTGCCGGCGAGTCCGACCCAATGCAGCAGTTCGGTGACATCGGCCCGGACCTGCGCTTCCGGCCGTCCGGCGAGGCGCAGGGGCAGTGCGACGTTCTCGAACGCGGTCAGATGCGGCAGCAGGCGGAAATCCTGAAACACCACGCCGATCCGCCGCCGCAGCCGGGGCAAGGCGCGGCGCGGCGTGCGGCCGATATCGTTGCCCAGCAGCGTCAGCCGCCCGCTGGTCGGCAACGCCGCGAGATACATCAGCCGCAACAGGCTGGTCTTGCCGGCGCCGGACGGGCCGAGCAGCCAGCGGAACGCGCCTTCCGGCAGTGCGAAACTGATATTGCGCAGCACCTCCGGCGCGGCATCCCGGCCACCGGTTCGTCCGTACCGCAATCCCACTGACTCGAATCGCACCATACGGAGAGATTATCCCGGTGCGCCCAGGGAACCAAGGAAGGGGCGCGCCCGAGCCAATTCGGCCGCCAGATCGATCGCGGCGAGCAGGCTGGTGGGATCGGCGATGCCTTTGCCGGCGATGTCGTAGGCGGTGCCGTGATCGGGTGAGGTCCGGACGATCGGCAGTCCCAGGGTGACGTTGACGCCGTGGTCCATATCCAGCGTCTTCAGCGGGATCAGCGCCTGGTCGTGATACAGGCAGATCGCGACATCGTATTTCGGCCGCGCGATCCGGGTGAACATCGTGTCCGGCGGCCACGGACCGGACACGTCCATGCCTTCGCCCCGTAGCTGCTCTATCGCGGGAAGCACGAGGGTGATCTCCTCCCGCCCCAACGCGCCCTGTTCGCCGGCGTGTGGATTGAGGCCCGCGATCGCCAGACGCGGCCGTTCGATCCCGAAGTCCCGCTTCAGTGCCGCATGGACGGTGCGGGCGGCCGCGACGATCGTCGCCGGTGTCAGCATGTCGATTGCATCGCGCAGCGACACATGGACCGTCACCGGCACGACCCGCAGCAGCGGGCTGGCCAACATCATGATGGACTCGCCCGGTACGCCCGTGATCGCGGCCAGGAACTCGGTATGGCCGGGATGGGCGAAGCCGGCGCTGTACAGGGCGGCCTTGTTGATGGGATTGGTGACGACGGCCCCGGCCTCGCCACGCATCGCCATGGCCGCGGCTTGGGCGATGGAGTCGATGACGATCGGCGCATTGGCGGGGTCCGGCTGGCCGAACCGCACGGGACCGGGCAGGGGCATCGGGAACACCGGCATGGCAGCGTCGAACACGCCCGCCGCGTCCGCGGGGCTCGCGATACTGACAATCGGCACATCGAGGCCGAGCCGCTGCGCCAGTAAGGCCAGATGGTCAGGATCGTCGAGCGCGAAAAACGGATACGTGCCACGCCGAGCGAGCCACGCCCGCAGGGTGCATTCCCCGCCGACTCCAGCGGGATCGCCCATCGTCAGCGCGAGCGGGCGCGGTTCGGGTACGGGCATGGGTGTGTGTCTTTCCTGTCCGGCGGTATGGCCGGAACCTACCGAATTCCGCTCAAGGAAATCACTCTGTTTTTGAAATCCTCGTAATCGTCTCCACACTGAGAAATCAGGTCGGATAGTTTATAAAACCGGCTGGTGGTTGGGGATTCGGCGCGAGCCATCGAGTGGTCGAAAGGGGTCACGTTGTGTACCGTCCAGCACTCGGTATAGCCGGCATTCCTGGCCTTCTGGTGGCTCTTCTCTGCTTCACCGATCCTATTATGAATATTGGAAAAATCAGCTCCGCCCTTTACCTCGATGGCCACGACCAACCGGAATTGTCCGGGTTGCATTTCCGTTTTGATAACGATGTCGGGGTCGGAGGCGAACTCGATCGAAACGGCGCGGCCGGCGGCGTTGATCAACTTGATCTGCTTGTGGCTGGTCTCGACCGCCGAAGCCCCCACGATATGGTGGATTGCGTCGAACACCTCTCGAATGGCGCGCCCACCCCGACGCACGTTGGCCCCGCCGCGCAATTGAGGCCCCAGTGTCAGCAAGGTGAGTTCGTGCAACAGAGGCGAGGCAATCTCGTCGGCGCCAATCCCGTTCAGCAATAAGGCGCCGGCCTCGCACATGGCAGCACATAAAGCGGGTAATCTGGGGACGAGATTCGGCGGTAAAACCCCCTTTTCCTCCATTCGCTTGAACGGTGCGATCCCGCTCGCGGCGGTATAAAATTCCTTTTGGCTGTATCCATAAAGAAGGCGATAGAACCCGATCAGATACGGGTTGGCCGCGAGAACGACCGGAACCGGAAACACGGCCTCGCCCCGCATGCCTCGTGCCGCCAAAGAGGAGAGGCAACGTGACGGTACATAGGCTTCCAACTCCCGGTCGACGGCTGGGACAGGCAGACAGAGCACGGCTTGCCGAAGCGCTTCGAGCAAATAGCGCCCTCGCAACTCGGCCAGCGCCGCGGCAAAGTCGATTTGCTGATTGGGCGCGGCGACCGTTATCGTCATGCTGCAATTCGCATAATGCTGGCTTCGTCTTCGGCAAGACGCTCCGCGGCCAGGGCAACGTAGTCCGGGTGCAGTTCAATCCCGACGTAACGACGGCCGAGGTTTTTCGCGACGAGACCAACCGTTCCCGAGCCGAAAAATGGATCGAGAACGAAATCGCCAGGTCGTGTCGAAGCCTTGATGCAAGGTTCTACAAGCTTCGCCGGAAATGTCGCGAAATGAGCGCCGGCGAACGCGTGTGTGTTGATGTTCCAGACAGAACGGCAGTTGCGTCCATTAGGATCCAAAATCGCACAACGATCATAATAGTAACGCTCGTCCTTGGAAAACATGAACAAATATTCGTGGGCCCGTGTCGGTCTGTCCTTCACGCTTTCAGGCATGGCGTTGGGTTTGTTCCAAACGATATCGGCACGAAGGTACCAGCCTTGGTCCTGCAACGCGAAAGCCAAGCGCCAGGGGATGCCTTGCAGGTCCTTGGGTTTCAGCCCTTCGGGTGTATCGGGGCGGCTCGTCATCGCCCGAGCAGGGTTTTTTTTGTCTGGTGCGCGCCATCCCCGGTTCCCGCTGGTGTATCCGTCGCCGATATTCAGCCACAGCAGCCCGTCATCGCGCAGTACGCGACGGATTTCATCGAAAACAGTTTGAAGGCGTTGCAGGAACGCAGGCAACGTGGGCTCCAGACCGATCTGGTCCGCAATATTGTAGTCACGCAATCCCCAGTAGGGAGGCGATGTAACCACGCATTGGACACTGGCCGTGGGAAGCCGACGCAGGACGGCAAGCGCATCGCCCTCGAAAATCGTCGACCGGCTTAAATCAATCGTATCGGATCCAAGGCCCATCCACATGTCACCCCGAGGAAATAGCGGCAAATATTGGCCTGACCGGCGGGACCGAGCGGGTCTCATGTGCGAGCCCCGTAAACGCCGTTACAAAATTCAGGGCGGGTATTCCCCAAATGCTGCCAAAGCCACTTATCAAAACAGCATGGGGCTATGCGGCCGAGTCGGTCAAATGGACCGGAAGGGAGCGAACCCGTTGCGGTGTTCCGGCGGTTACCGATTGTCCGGTTCGTCGTGTGGTCACGTCGCGCGGGGTGATGCATGCAGGAGAGGCGTGTTTGCATGCGCCGGTTTTAGGCAGGGAATGGTTAACAAAAGGTGAAGGGAACATACCCACGTGTGACAAAAAATGCGATCGCTGGCAGTTCCGGTGCCCTACCGCGCCTGGGCGCTCGCCTCGCTCCGCGTCGCACCCGACCGGGCCGCCAAAGCCGCGGCCATGAAGTCGTCCAGCTCGCCGTCCAGCACCGCGTCCGGGTTGCCCTTTTCGACGCCCGTCCGCAAATCCTTCACCAGCTGATACGGCGCGAGCACATAGTTCCGAATCTGGTGCCCCCAGCCGATATCGGTCTTCGCGTCTTCCTGGGCCGCCGTGACCGCCTCCCGCTTGCGCAGCTCCGCCTCGTACATCCGCGCCCGCAGCATCTCCATCGCGTTGGCGCGGTTGCGGTGCTGGGACCGGTCGGTCTGGCAGGCGACAATGATCCCGGTCGGAATATGCGTGATGCGGATCGCGCTGTCCGTCTTGTTCACGTGCTGCCCGCCCGCGCCCGACGCCCGATAGGTATCCACCTTCAGGTCGGACGGGTTGATCTCCACCTCGATCGTGTCGTCCACTACCGGATACACCCACACGCTGGCGAAGCTGGTTTGCCGCCGAGCATTGGCGTCGAACGGGCTGATGCGGACCAGGCGATGCACCCCGGCTTCAGTCTTCAGCCAGCCGTACGCATTGGGGCCGGAGATCTGCAGAGTCGCCGACTTGATCCCGGCTTGTTCGCCTTCGGATTCTTCCATCAAGCTGGCTTTGTAGCCGTGCTGTTCAGCCCAGCGCATATACATGCGCATCAGCATCTGCGCCCAATCCTGGGCCTCGGTCCCGCCGGCGCCGGCGTTGAGTTCGATGAAGCAGTCGTTGGCATCGGCCTCGCCGGACAGCAGGCTTTCGATTTCCCGCCGCTTCGCTTCCTCTGCCAGCGCCTTCAGGGCCGCGATGCCCTCGGCCACCATGTCGGCATCGCCCTCGGCTTCCGCCAGCTCGATCAGTTCGGCGGCGTCGTTGACCTCGGCTTCCAGCTTCAGCACGCCTTCCATGCCGGACGCGAGCTGATTGCGTTCGCGCATAAGCTTCTGCGCGGCGGCGGAGTCGTTCCAGATGGCGGGGTCTTCGGCGCGGTTGTTCAGGTCCGCGAGGCGTCCTTCGGCGACATCCCAGTCAAAGATGCCTCCTCAGCAGCGCGACCGACTGCTTGATCTGATCGTTGAGGGCGTCGGATTCGGTGGACATGACACTCTATCTTGGGTCGGAAAGGGACCGGGTCAATACAGCCCGCCCAGGCTGCTGTCGACTCCGCCGTGCACCGGGCCCTGATCGGAGCCGCCACCGCTACCGCCACCATCGCCGCCCGTCGCGACCGGGTCCGCCGATCCCGTAAGGATCGCGTTCGACGCGCCCGGCGTTTGGCCCGTTTTGAACGCGTCGGTCACCGCACCGGAACCACTTTCCCAGGTCGCAAGCGTCACGCCGGGCGGCATGGGGAAGTTCAGGACCGGCCGGTCCTTCAACGCGACCGCCATGAAATCGTGCCAGATCGGCGCCGACAGCGCGCCACCGGTTTCGTTGTTGCCCAGCGACGCCGGGTTGTCGAAACCGATCCATACCGTCGTCGCCAGATCGGCGGTGAAGCCCGAGAACCAGGCATCCGTGAATTCCTGACTGGTGCCAGTCTTGCCGCCGATCGGCCGATTGAGGCCCTTGCCGGCCGCGTACCCCGTGCCGCGCCGCACCACGCCCTGCATCATATTGATCAGCTGATACACGCTCTGCGGATCGGCGATCTGCTTGCGCGGGTCGGTCAATTCCGGGGGGGAAGCGGCGTTGCCGCAGCCGTTGCATACGGCCGGTTCGCTGCGGAAGATCACCGCCCCGGTGCGGTCCTGCACGCTGTCGATCAGCGTCGGTACAACCTCTTTCCCGCCCGCGGCGATCGAGGCGTAGGCCCCAGCCTCCCGCATCGGGGTCGTCGTCACCGCGCCCAATGCGGCCGGGAGCACATGCGGCATGGAATCGTTCATATGGAACGCGATCGCCGTCTCGGCCACCGCTGCCATGCCGACCTGACGGGCGACGCGAATCGTGACAAGGTTCAGCGACTGCTCCAGTGCCACGCGCAGCGGCGTCGGGCCGCCGAACGTGCCCTCGAAATTCCCCGGCCGCCAGCGTCCGGCGGCGGTATCGACCACGATCGGCGCATCCATGAAGCGCTGGCTCGGGGAAATCCCCTGCTCCAGCGCCGTGAGATAAACCATCGGCTTAAAGCTCGAACCCGGCTGCCGCTGCCCTTGAGTCGCTCGGTTGAACTGGCTCTGCTCCGAGCTCCAACCGCCAACCAGGGCCAGGACGCGGCCGGTGGTGGGTTCAACGGAGACCAGAGCGCCCTGCACCAGGGGAATCTGCCGCAGCGCCAGACGCGGACCCGACGGAACAGGTGCCGGCTTGCCGCGCGCGGCGGCGGCGGGTTCCTCCTTGGCGGCGATGCTCTCGATCATCACGACATCGCCGGCATGCAGCACATCGCCGGTCCGGCGCGGCACCGGCCCCAGCTTGCCGTCCTTCGCCGCACGCGCCCAGGCGACCTCGGCCAAGGGCATCGTCCCGGTTTTCGGCAGCGGCATCGTGCCCGCGCCAACCGCCGGTTCCAGCCAGCCCAGCTTCGCATCGGCGTCGGTGGCCGCCAGCACGACGGCGAGACGCCAAGCCGGCAACATCCCCGGCGGCCGCGTCACACCGCCCAGCAGGCCGGGCCATTCGCGGTCGAGGCCCGTGCCTGTCACCTGCGTCACCGGACCGCGCCAGCCGCCGACCTTGCGGTCGTAGGCCATCAGCCCGTCCCGCAGCGTCGTTTCGGCGGTCGCCTGCAGCAGCGGGTCGAGGCTGGTGCGCACCGTCAGCCCGCCCTGTGTCGCGGTTTCCGCGCTGAATTGCGCGACGAGCTGCCGCCGTACTTCTTCCGCGAACCACTCCGACCCCGGCACCGGCGGCGGGCGGCGGAATTCGCTGGGGGAAATCGGCGTCGCCTTCGCTGCTGTTGCCTGTTCGGTTGTGACCGCGCCGTCTTCCAGCATGCGGTCGATCACCCAGTCACGCCGTGTCCGAGCGGCGTCCGGGAAGCGGAACGGGTTGTAGTTGTTCGGCGCTTTGGGAAGGGTCGCGAGGAACGCGGCTTCCGGTAAAGTCAGCTGGTCCAGCGATTTGTTGAAATATGTCTGGCTGGCCGCCGCGACGCCGTAAGCGCTCAGGCCCAGGTAAATTTCGTTCAAATAGAGTTCGAGAATCCGCTCCTTCGGCAGCGCGTCCTCGATCCGAATCGCCAGGATCGCCTCGCGGGCTTTGCGCGCGATCGAAACTTCATTGTCCAGCAACATGGTCTTGGCGACCTGCTGGGTGATGGTGGACGCGCCGATGGGCCGCCGGCCCTGGCCCATATGCGTCAGATCGAAAAAACCGGCCCGCGCGATGGCCAGCGGATCGATGCCGTGATGCCGCCAGAAGCTTTGGTCCTCGGCGGAGATGAAGGCCTGGCGCACCAGCGGCGGAATGGCGGAAACCGGCACGAAAATGCGCCGTTCCGTCGCCAATTCGGCCAGTAGGCGGGCATCGCCGGCATAAACCCGGCTCATGACCGGCGGCTGATATTCCCGCACGCGATCCAGGTCCGGCAGGTTTTCGCTGAAACGCTGATACGCCACCCAACCCGCGGCCGCGCCCAACACGCCGACCAGGATGACGCACCCCATCAGCAATCCGAACACCGCGCGCAGGAATCCGAGGATCGGCCGGCGACGCTTTACGGGCGCCTTGGGGGGAGGGGGCGGTGGCGGGACGAGCGGTTCGCCAGCGGTCATAGGTCCGGTCATGCGCGCGATATGGCGTGTTCCCCCGCGAAGAACCAGTCCCCGATTTCTATCCCGCGCTCTGCTCGGCGACGGACATCCGTCCGGTGGCGAGGAACCAACCGTCCACGGCCCGTTTCATGGCCGCGGCCACCAGCTTGCGGTGGGGCGCCTGCCGCAGCGCGGCTTCGTCCTTGGGATTGGACATGAATCCCATCTCCACCAGCACGCTGGGGATGTCGGCGGCCTTCAGGACCTGGAATCCGGCGTGACGGGCGGGGTTGGGCAACATCGGCAATTCCCGGTCGAGGCTACCGACAAGTGTATGCGCGATTCGCGCCGACCCCGACCGCGTCTCCTGCCGCACGAGGCTGGCCAAAATCCGCGCCACATCCGGCGGCGCATCGCGGAAGCTGGGATCCCCGAACCGGTCGGCACTGTTTTCCCGCGTCGCCAGCATCGCCGTCTGCGCGTCGGAGGCTTGATTGGCCAAGGTATAGACCGAGGCGCCGCGTACGCTGTGATCGTTCAGCGCATCCGCATGCATCGACACGAACAACGCCGCACCCCGCTTCTGCGCTCGGGCCACGCGGTCGTTCAGGGGCACGAACACGTCCCGCGTGCGGGTCAGTTCCACGCGATACAGCCCGGTTTTTTCCAGTTGCGCCTTCAACTCCCGCGCCGTGGCGAGCGCCACGTGCTTTTCATAGGTGCCGGAGACACCGATCGCGCCAGGGTCCTTGCCGCCATGGCCGGGGTCGAGCATCACCAGCGGCGCAGGCGGGCGCGTGCCGCGATGTGTCGGTCCCGCGGCTTCCGAACGATGCTTCGTCGCGGCCAAAACCGCCGGCGACAGCAGGAACGTGCCGGTTACGGCAGTGGCCGCGGCAAACCGCCCCAACAACAGACGCCGGGAGATGGTGTCATCCATGAAATCGTCCGTCGCCATTCTTGGCCCCCTTTGACCGAAGCGCCTTGACGGCTATCCGGTGGCGATATCAAGCCCTCAGGCAAGAGCCTTAACACACTGTATTGGGATATGCACCTTGTGCATTGAAAGCGGCCGATTTATGGCGCCGGATGGCGGAGCGGGTGTCTCGGAGGCAGCGGGCGGATCGAAGGGGCGCCGCCAATCCCGCGTATCCCCATTGGTGCGTCCGAACGATTGCGGCATGATAAGACGTACGCGCACGTCTCCGTCCTCGCCTCGTTTGCCCGCCGAAGGATCGCCTCTTGCCCCACAAGATCAGTCAGCCAGACCAGGATCTCTTCGATGAGGCGGGATACTTGCGCCGCAATCCCGGGCTGATCGAGGCGATCGAAGCGGGTATCGTCGAGAGCGCCTGGGCTCACTTCGACAAGCACGGGCGGCGCGAGGGTCGCCTGCCCAACGACGTCGATCCGGATTTCTATCTGGCAGCCTATCCGGTCATAGCGACCGATTTGGGGCGCCCGGCCAGCCGCGGCGACGCCGTCACGCATTTTATCCAGTTCGGTCGGGCGCGCGGCTATTTGCCGCATGCGACGGCGCCGCGGCCGAGCGATCCGGGGATGACTGCCTCTGCGTTCGGCGGCGGTTGGACGGACCGCGCGGATGCGCTGGATGCCATCCGGAACCGCTTCGACCTCGGCCGCATCACCGACCGGATGGCGGATCGGCTGCGGGCCTGGGTGCGGGACGGCTACGTGGTTGTCGAACTCGGCACTGCTGACGACCGAGCGGCGCCGGCGGCTTTGGCGTTGGAGCAGGCGTTCGCGGGGACGTTTCCCAATGCGCGGTTCCGGTGCCCTGCTTTGGGCGGCGATCCCCTGGATTGGGTGCCCGAACTGCCCCCCAATCCGGCGGCGGTTCTGGATATTCACATGCTGTCGCAGGCGATCCGGCGGTTGATCCTGGCCCCTCCGGTTTCGAAATTCGTCACGGCGCTGTTCGACAGCCCGCTGCTGCTGGGACGGAGCGAGGGCAGTCTGCGACCCATCCCGTCGCCGCCGCGGCAGGATTCCGCGACCGTCGGTCATACGTCGCCGCGCCTGTTCGCCGGCTTGTGGGTCGGTCTGGACGATCCGGCCACGGGTAGTTCCTTGTTCGTCTACCCCGGCAGCCACCGTCTGCCTGACTATAAATATGGCGGACGGTACAAGTCGGTGGAGGAAGCCGAACGCATGGCAGAAGGCGGCTTGGAGCAGGAAGCCGCGCGGCATACGGACCATCTGCTGACCTCGATCCGCCGGGGCGGGTTCGAACGCACCCCGGTCGAACTGCCGTTCGGGTCGGTCGCGATCATGCATCCCGATCTGGTGCATGAGACCGTGGGGGTCTCGGGACTGGATGTTCGGCGGACGGTGCGCGCCTGGGTCTGCCCGCGCGACACGATGCCGCTGTATGCCGAACGGATTCCGACGCGACGCCATAGCGAAGACGATTACACCTTCATCTCCGGCCATTATCCGGACCTGGAACCGCTGGATTGACCGACTCGCTGCTTGCGCGGACCGCGCGCGGTGCCGGCTGGGTCATGGCCTGGCGATTCGGCATGCGGGTCCTGGGCCTGACCAGTACCCTGGTGCTGGTGCGTCTTCTGGTCCCCGCCGATTTCGGCCTGATCGCGCTGGCCAGCGGCTTCATGCAGTCGGTCGACGGCCTCATGAGCCTCGGGACCGAGGAAGCGGTCATCCGCACCCGGGCGCCGGACCGCGACACCTACGATACCGCCTTCACCATGACCGCGCTGCGCGGCCTGTTCGCGAGCCTGCTGGTGGCGGCTCTGGCGTTTCCCGCCGCGGGCTTCTTCGGCGATGCCCGCCTGGGACCGGTGCTGCTGGCCGTCGCGGTACTGCCGCTGCTGGACGGGCTGAGCAATATCGGCGCGGTCGATTTCCGCCGCGACATGACCTTCCACAAGGAGTTCGCCCTGATGGTGCTGCCCAAGCTGGGTGGCATCCTGACAGCGATCGTCATGGCCCTGCTTTTGCGCAGCTACGTCGCCATGCTGTGCGGGATGCTGGCGAACCGTAGTCTGCGCATGGTCATGACCTATGTCATGCACCCCTATCGCCCTCGATTCAGCCTGCGGTCCTGGCGCGCGCTGGTGGGCTACTCGGTCTGGGCCTGGGTGCTAAGCCTCGCGATGCTGGTGCGCGACCGTAGCGACAGCCTGATCCTCGGGCGCCTGACCAACCCCGCCGCGCTGGGGCTGTTCGGCGTCGGCACCGAAATCGCCGCTTTGCCGATGACCGAACTGGTCGAGCCGCTGGGGCGCGCCGCCTTCGCCGGATTCGCGTCGGCCCGGCGGGAAGGGGCGGAGGTCCGCGAGACCTTCCTGAGCCTGATCGGCCTGTCCGCCCTGATCGCCTTGCCCGCCGGCCTCGGCCTGTCGTTGATCGCAGCCCCCCTGGTCCGCCTCACGCTCGGCGCCGGCTGGGACGAGGCGGTGCCGATCCTCCAGGTGATGCCGGTCGCCTGCATCGTCATGGTGTTCGGGCATCTCAGCCACCATCTGCTTAGCGCCCATGCGTTGCTGGCGCGTTTGGTGGCGCTGACGGTGGCGGCGGCGGCGATTCGGGTCGTGCTGTTGCTGGCCCTGATCCCGGTCTACGGCATCATGGGCGCCGTGGTGGCGGCGTCTTTGGCGATCGTCGCGGAACACGGCGTCCTGGTGGCGATCGCGATGCGCCGGTTCGGGATGGGCGCCAGCGCATTGGCGGTGCGTCTTTGGCGGCCGGTGGTCGCGACGGGCGCCATGACAGCGGCGCTGTGGGGGGCTGGGCTGGGCTGGCAGCCGTTAGGGGGTGGCGTCGTGCTGCAGCTGCTGGGCGCGATCGGCATCGGTGTGCCGGTATTCGCCGCGACGCTGCTGCTGGTCTGGCTGGCGGCAGGGCGGCCGGCGGGCGCCGAGGCCGATATTTTGCGCCTGATCGCGACGCGGTTTCGGCGGGGCACCTGACGCCCCCCTTGCCTTTAGCCGCCGGCTGAGCGACGGTGCGCCATCAATCCTATCGTCTCTGACTCCATAGCGAGGCCACCGTGAACGACACCGCCATCGTCTCCGATTCCGTGAAGCGTTTCAAATGGGTGGGCACGCGCCCGATCCGGCCGGACGGTATCCCCAAAGTCACGGGCCGCGCGATGTACGGCGCCGACCTGAAGCTCCCGGGCATGATCTACGGCAAGGTCCTGCGCAGCCCGCACGCGCACGCCAAAATCCTGTCGATCGACACCTCCGCCGCCGAGAAGCTGGCCGGTGTGAAGGCGGTCATGACCGCCGCCGACCTGCCGACGCAAAAATTCGACTACATCGGGCCGGAACGCGTCGCGGTGAACTTCTGGCACGTCACGCGCAACATCATGGCGCGCGAGAAGGTCTATTACGAAGGCCATGCCGTCGCCGCCGTCGCCGCGATCAGCAACTCCATCGCCGAAGAGGCGATCGCCCTGATCAAGGTCGAATACGAGGTGCTGCCGCACGTCATCGACGTCGATGAAGCGATGGCCCCCGACGCCCCGCTGCTGTTCGAGGACATGATCACCCGCGGTGTGGAACCGGCGCCGACCAAGCCGTCCAACATCTCCAAAGTCCTGAAATTCGCCATGGGCGACGTGGACGCCGGCTTTAAGGAAGCCGACGTCGTGATCGAACACGAATTCAAGACCGCCGCCGTGCATCAGGCATACATCGAGCCGCATGCCGCGATCGCGAAGTACGAGGCCGATGGCCAGTGCGAAATCTGGTCCTCCAGCCAGGGCCACTTCCAGATGCGCGCGCTGACGGCGCAGATCATGGGCAAGGCGCTGGGCGACCTGCGCGTCACCCCGGCGGAAATCGGCGGCGGCTTCGGCGGCAAGACCGTGACCTACCTGGAACCCGTCGCTGCCACGCTGTCCAAGAAGTCCGGCCTGCCGGTGCGCGTGATGATGAGCCGCGAGGAAGTGTTCCGCGCGTCCGGCCCGACCTCGGGTTCGTCCATGTGGGTGAAGATCGGCGTCAAGAACGACGGCACGATTACCGCCGCCGACGGCATCTTCAAGTTCCAGGCCGGTGCCTTCCCGGGCTCGCCGGTGATGAACGGCTGCCTGTGCGCCTACGCGCCGTACGATATCCCGAACCAGCGGGCGGTCGGCTACGACGTGGTCAGCAACCGCCCGAAAGCGGCTGCCTACCGTGCCCCTGGCTCGCCGATCTCCGCCTTCGCGGTCGAAAGCGTGCTGGACATGTGCGCCAAGAAGATCGGCATGGACCCGCTGGCGCTGCGCCAGAAGAACGCCTGCCGCATCGGCACGCCGACTTTGTCCGGCCCGAAGCACGCGCATGCCGGCTACCTCGAAACCGTCGAAGCCCTGATGAAGCACCCCGCCTACCAGGTGAAGCTCGGGCCGAACCAGGGCCGCGGCGTGGCGTCCGGTTATTGGTTCAACGGCGGCGGCGAATCGTCCGCCACGCTGCAGATCAACGCCGACGGCACCGTGCTGATCGCGACCGGCAGCCCGGACATCGGTGGTTCGCGCGCCTCCATGGCGATCATGACGGCCGAGACGCTGGGCATCGACTACAGCCAGGTGCGGGCGATCGTCGCCGACACGGCGTCCGTCGGTTACACCCATGTCACCGGCGGTTCGCGCGTGACCTTCGCGACCGGCACCGCCGTGGTGAACGCCACCAAGACGGCCGTGAAAATCCTGTGCGAGCGCGCGGCGATGATCTGGGGCGTCGATCCGGAAGGCGTGATCTGGGAAGACGGCTATGCCAAGCCGGCCGGCTCCAACGTCGGCGACTTCAAGCCGCTGTCGCTGAAGGAAATCGCCGGCAAAGCGGCGGCGACGGGCGGTCCGATCACGACATCCGCCGGTGTCAACGCCGGCGGCCAAGCCCCCGGCTTCGCCACCCAGTTCTGCGACGTGGAAGTGGACCCGGAGACCGGCAAGGTCACCATCCTCCGCTTCGTCGCGGCCCAGGACGTCGGCCGGGCGATCCATCCTTCCTACGTGGAAGGCCAGATCCATGGCGGCATCGTGCAGGGCATCGGCTGGGCGCTGAGCGAGGAATACATCTACAACGCCAAGGGGCTGCTCGATAACGCGGGCTTCCTCGACTACCGCTGCCCGGTGTCGTCGGATCTGCCGATGCTGGACGCGGTGCTGGTGGAAGTGCCCAACCCGACGCACCCCTACGGGGCGAAGGGCGTGGGCGAGGTCTGCATCTGCCCGCCGATGGCCGCGATCGCCAACGCGATCGAATCCGCGACCGGCAAGCGCCTGACCGACCTGCCGATGTCCCCGCCGAAAGTCCTGGCGGCGCTGTCGGCCTAACCATGGCAACCGGTCCCGCTCGGGTCGTCTTCACCAGCGGATTCGCCGCACGCTATACCAATGGCGTGCGCGAATTCGATGTGTGGGCGACGAACATGCGTCAGGTCATCAAGGCCATGGACGACATGTTCCCCGGGCTGGGTTTCCACCTGGAAGAAGAGACGACGCTCGCCATCAACGGCGAGTACCACGAGACCGGGTATTTCCAGCCGGTCCCCCCGGGGGCGGAGGTGTTCTTTATTCCCCGGATCGAGGGGGGTTAAAGCCGCTATCCCCCAGGGTGATCGCATATGGCGGTTTTCCGTCGTTTTCCGTCATGGTCGGGCCTGACCCGACCATCTCGGGCCAATGGGGCACGCAAAAAAAATCAGCAGTTTCAAAAGCGCACAAAATCGCAGGAGATGGTCGGGTCAGGCCCGACCATGACGAGAGCATGTCGCGGGCGTCCATATGCGATCACCCTGCGCTATCCCCCAGAGCAATCGCTTGAAGGTCCCCGGACCACTGCATTGGGGCATTGGCCTACCCAACCCGTCATCCCGGGCTTGTCCCGGGGACCAGGACAAGCACAAACTCGCGATTCCCTGCCCGTATTGGTCCCCGGGACAAGCTCTACCGG
>CAITUP010000107.1 GCA_903895595.1 uncultured Acetobacteraceae bacterium
CGTCATGCCGACGCAGGTCGGCATCCACGGCTTCCGTCGCGGCGGTATGAAAGGCGTGGATGCCGACCTGCGTCGGCATGACGATGTGGGGGCGCGGCGGCGCCCAACAAACCCTTCGTCCCCATGACCCTCCCCCCGGAATTCTCCCTTATCGCGCGCCACTTCCGCCCCCTGGCCGGGCCGGGTTCCCTCGACCTGCGCGACGACGCCGCGCTGCTGACGCCCCCCCCCGGTAAACAGCTCGTGCTGACAGCGGACGCCATGGTCGCCGGCGTCCACTTCCTGCCCGACGACCCGCCCGACCAGATCGGCCAGAAACTCCTCCGCGTGAACCTGTCCGACCTCGCCGCCAAAGGCGCTACGCCCCTCGGCTACCTGATGACGGTCTCCACCCCCCAAACCACGCCCGACGTCTGGTTCGCCGGTTTCGCCGCCGGCCTCGCCCGAGACCAAATCACCTACGGCTGCACTCTGCTCGGCGGCGACACCAGCTCCACCCCTGGCCCGATCTCCCTGTCGCTGACGATCATCGGCACCGTCACCCCCGGCCTGTCC
Source organism: uncultured Acetobacteraceae bacterium (assembly GCA_903895595.1). Taxonomy (GTDB): domain Bacteria; phylum Pseudomonadota; class Alphaproteobacteria; order Acetobacterales; family Acetobacteraceae; genus Rhodopila. The sequence continues at coordinate 556 of CAITUP010000107.1, forward strand.
GTCCACCGCTTCGGCGCGTCCGCCGGAGACGGCATCTGGGTCACCGGCACCATCGGCGACGGCGCCCTCGGCCTACAGGTCGCGCTCGGCAAGCTGACAGACCCCACCGGCTTCCTGCTGGACCGCTACAGGCTGCCCCAACCCCGCGTCGGCCTTGCGATCGGCGGCATCGCCTCCGCCGGCATGGATGTCTCCGATGGGCTGGTCCAGGACCTCGGGCACATGTGCCGAGCCTCCGGACTGGCAGCGGAGATCGAGGCGGAACTGGTCCCGGCATCCGACGCCGCCCGTGCCGCCGGGCCGGACTGGCTGACCGCGCGCCTGACCGGCGGCGACGATTACGAGCTGCTGCTGGCCGTGCCCCCAGCCCAGGAAACCGCGCTGCGTCAAGCCGCCGCCACCGCCGGCATCCCGGTCACCCGCATCGGCACCTTCCATTCCGGCGCGCCGGAGGTCATGGTACGCGGGCCCGGCGGGAAACCCCTTGCTCTCGACACGGGGGGCTGGAGCCACTTTTAACCTCGAAGGACGCGGCCAAGAGATGAACAAGAACGTATGGCTCCTGTTCTGCTGTCAGGCGCTGATGAATGCCATCATGTCCGGCCAGACCATTATGGCGTCGTTGATCGGCTACAAGCTGTCGGGGTCGGCGCTGAACACGCTGCCGATGGCGATCCAGATGGTCTCGGTGATGTGTGCCTCGGTGATCGCGAGCCACGTCTTCTCCCGCTTCGGGCGCAAACCGGGGTTTTGGCTGGGCTGCGCCATCGCGTTCTGCGGCAGCCTGACGTTCGCGTCCGGCATCTATTTCCACAATTTCGTGCTGTATTGCGCGGGCGCCATTCCCGCCGGCCTGGGCTTCGGCATCGCGCAGCATTTGCGCTTCGCGGCGGCCGAGGTCGCCGACGCGGACTCCAAAGCCCGCGCGATTTCGCTGGTGCTGGCGGGGGGCGTGCTGGCGGCGATTGTGGGGCCGGAGATGGTGAAGCGTACGCACGACCTGATCTCCGACTATACATTCCTGGCGACGTATCTGTATTTGCCAATCCTGCCGATCATCACCGCGACTTTGCTGTGTTTCGTGCAATTGCCGCCGGCACCGCCGAAGGTGACCGTGCATATTCCGTTCAGCAATATTCTCGCGCGGCCGAATTTCGTCGCCGCGGTCTGCGCGTCCTTGGCCGGGTACGCCTCGATGAATTTGGTGATGGTTTCCACCCCGTTGCAGATGGTGCTGTGCGGCTTCGGCGTCGCCGCGACGGCGGATGTGATCCGGTCCCACTCCGTTTCGATGTACGCGCCGGGGTTCTTCACCGGACGTTTGATCCAGAAATTCGGGGTGCATCAGATCATCGGCATCGGGTCTTTGATCACGCTGACCTGCGTCGGCATCAACCTGTATTTCCCGCCGCTCTGGGGCGTGTTCATGGTGTCGCTGGCGTTGCTGGGCCTCGGCTGGAACTTCATGTTCGTCGGCGGCACGACCATGCTGACCACGGCCTATTCGGCGCAGGAGCGTGTGCGCGTGCAGGCCACGCACGATTTCATCGTGTTCGGCAGCGTGGCGGCCACGGCTTTGACGTCCGGCGCGATCGAATCGACAGCGGGATGGACGACGCTGAACCTTGTGGTCGTGCCGCCGGTCGTCATCGCGATGGCCGTGGTTGCCTGGCACTATGTCGCTCGGCGGCAGACGGTCGCGGCATGAGGCCGCTTTGCGCCCTGGCCATCGGGCTGTTGTGCTACGCCGGCATCGCCCTTGCGGCGGACAAGGACCCGATCGACCGAGCATTGGACAAATGTTTGGCGGTGGAAAAGAACCAAACGACGGTGGGCATGGCCGAATGTACCGACATCGCCATCAAAGCCTGGGATGGGCGCCTGAACGCGGCTTACAAGGAGGCAATGCGGACGCTCGATCCCAAATCCGCGGACGCCCTGCGGACAGCGCAACGCCAATGGCTGGCGTTCCGGGAGGCCGAACACAAAGCGTGGCAGGCCCCCTGGCAGGCAGACCGCGGCACGATGGTGCGCCTGGAAATTCTCTCGGCCGAGTTGGGCGCGATCAAAGAGCGCACGGAAGAATTGCAACTTTACGTCAGCCGCCCATAATCCCGGCGACCGAACGAAGGACACCGACATGAGTGGCGACCATCACCACCACCACGATCACGACCATGACCATGACGGCCAGGAGATCCCCTCCGCCACCGCTTTGCGCGTCAAAGCGCTGGAATCTCTGCTGGTGGAGAAAGGCCTCGTCGATCCGGCGGCGCTGGATGCCATCGTCGACGCGTTCGAAACCAAAATCGGCCCGCGCAACGGTGCCCGCGTGGTTGCGAAGGCTTGGACCGATCCGGCCTACAAGGCGCGGCTGATGCAGGATGCGTCCGCCGCGATCTCGGAGATCGGGTTCATGGGGTCGGACCGGCCGCATATGATCGTGGTGGAGAACACGCCCACGACCCACAACCTCGTCGTCTGCACCTTGTGTTCCTGCTATCCCTGGCTGGTGCTCGGGCTGCCGCCGGTCTGGTATAAATCCACCGCCTACCGGTCGCGCGCGGTGATTGATCCGCGCGGTGTGATGGCCGATTTCGGGCTGACATTGGACGACGACGTCGCCGTCCAGGTGTGGGATTCGACCGCCGAAACCCGCTATCTCGTGCTGCCGGAACGCCCGGCCGGCACGGAAGGCATGGACGAGGAAGCGCTGGCCGGGATCGTCACCCGCGATTCCATGATCGGCGTCGCGAAGGTGGCCGCACCATGAACGGGGTCCACGATCTCGGCGGCATGCACGGGTTCGGTCCCGTCCGCCCCGAAACGAATGAGCCTGTGTTCCACGGCACGTGGGAAGGCCGCGTCCTCGCGATGCGCCGCGTCATGGGCGCGTGGCTGAAATCGAACATCGACGCCGGTCGCCACGCGATCGAACGCCTGCCGCCCGTCGATTACCTCGGTTTCACCTATTACGAGAAATGGTTCCAGGCGCTGATCAACCAGATGCTCGCGACCGGCACGATCGCACCCGAGGAACTGGCGACCGGCCACAAAGCCCCCGGAGCCGCCGTCGCGACGCCCCCGGTCACAATTGAGAACGTCGCGAAGACCATCGCCCCAACAACATCCTACCAGCGCGATGTCGCCGCCAAACCGCGCTACGCCCCCGGCGACACGGTCCGCACCCGCAACATCAACCCCGAGGGCCATACCCGCCTGCCGCGCTACGCCCGCAACCACGTCGGCACCATAGAGCGCGACCACGGCGCCCACGTCTTCCCCGACACCAACGCACAACTGGCCGGCGAGGCGCCGGAAACCCTGTACACCGTCCGCTTCACCGCTCGCGAACTCTGGGGTGCCGCGCGCAACGTAGGCGACGCCGTCTATCTCGATCTCTGGGAGTCCTACCTTGATCCCGCGTGAGGCCACGCTCGGCCAGCCCACCGATGCCGACGGGCCCGTGTTCGCCGAACCCTGGATGGCGCAGGCTTTCGCGCTGGTCGTGCAACTCCAGCGCGCCGGGTATTTCACCTGGTCCGAATGGGCCTACACGCTCGGCGCCGAACTCCGCGCGGCCGGAGAGGACGACGGGTCGCATTACTACGAGACATGGCTGAAGGCGCTGGAACGGCTCAGTCTGACGAAAGGCCTGACCGATCTGGCGACATTGGATGACCGGACGGAGGCGTGGGAACACGCCTACGAACACACGCCGCACGGGCAACCGGTGGTGTTGGGATAGAGGCACCACCTCGTCCTCCCCCTCCTGCTGGGAGACGTCGCGTAAGGCTCTGTATCAGGCGGTGCATCCGTAGGTCAGGGGGATCGCATATGGCGGATTTCCGACACTTTCCGTCATGGTCGGGCCTGACCCGACCATCTCACGCCAATGGGGCACCGTTCGAAGAACCCTGCCTTTTCAATGGTGCGTAAAATCGCAGGAGATGGTCGGGTCACGCCCGACCATGACGAGCGGGGGCGCCAAAGGTCATATGCGATAGCCCTGATCCGTAGGTGGTTTGACGTCGCCAGGACCCAAACTTCAGGGTATAATGAAGTCCTTCCAGACCAGGGTGATCGCTATGGACGTAAAGGAAGCAGTCGGTTGCGCGAAGGCGTATGTCAATGATCTGTTCGGTTCGGAGGGCATAGCCAATCTTGGTCTCGAGGAGCTTGAGTACGACGACGCGCGCGAACAATGGCGTATAACTCTGGGGTTTTCCCGTGGCTGGGACCGGGATCCGCAACTTTCGACGTTCCTGCAGACCTCCCGCTTACCCCGCACCTACAAGATCGTCAGCATCGATAAAGACGGTAAGGTTTCCACGGTGAAAAACCGGGAAGTCGCCGATGCCGGCTAACGCCGTCGTCATCGATACCAATCTCTTGGTTCTGCTGATCGTCGGTACCGCGTCGCCTTCCTACATTGCCAGACACAAACGCCTCCAGGCGTACACGCGCCAGGACTTTGAACTTCTGACCAACTATCTGTCGCGCGCCAGACGCGTTGTCGTGACCCCGAACACAGTCACCGAAACTTCGAACCTGGCCGGATATATCGCAGAACCGGCCCGATCCCACATCTACCGGGTCCTGCATGCCTTTCTGCAAACCTCCGAGGAAGTGTACGTCGCCAGCAAAACAGCGGCGGGCCACGCCGCGTTTCTCCGTCTGGGTGTCGCCGATGCAGCCTTGCTCGCTATGATCGGAGAGGACCATATGCTGTTAACGGCAGACCTCGACCTTTATCTCGAAGCGTTGGGTGCGGGGCGGGAAACCGTGAATTTCAACCACTACATCGAAGCCAACCGCCCCTAACCCATCACTCCGCCGCGCGCAGCTTCTCGGTCGGGTCTTCGCTTGGGATGTTGATCCCGCCGCCGCGCCGAGCAGCAATGGCATTCGGCGTGGCATCGGTCGCTACGACCGAACGGCCGTAGGCCGGGATCGTCGGGATCGCGTCGGTCGCCAGCGGCTGCATCCATTTTTTCCGCTTCAGCGCGGCCTCGATATACGGCGCCAGTTCCGCCTTTTTGCGCGCATCGCGTTCGGCTTGATCCGCCTTCATGACCGGCATCACCTCGGCGGCGAACAGTTCCAGCGATGCGATAATATCCTCATGCGTGTTGCGGCCGGCCTGCTGCACGAAGATCACCTGATCGACGCCGGCATCCTGGTATTGCTTCAGCCGCTCGATCAACTGCGCCGGCGTGCCGATGCCGTTGCCCACGGCCGGAGGCATTGCGTCGCGCCCGCGCTGGAACCGCTCCCACACATTCGTCACGCCCGGCGTATGCTCGCCGTAGACGTAATGATGCCCGAGCGCGTAGCCGAAAAACTGGAAGCCTTCGCCGCCGCGGCGAATGGCTTCGGCTTCGTCGTGGTGCACCGAGAACCCGGTCGCCATCGCGATATTCGCGTTGACGGCATGGCCGATCGGCACGCATTCGTCGGATTTGATGATCTCGTAATATTCGCCCGCCCATTTCGCCGCCTCGGCCGGATCGACGAAGGCGAAGGCCAGGGCACCGACGCCGTTGCGCGCGGCGACATGGATGGTTTCGCGGTTGGAGCACGCCAGCCACAGCGGCGGATGCGGGTTCTGCAGCGGCTTGGGGATGACATTGCGTGCGGGCATCGAGAAGAATTCGCCCTTGAAGCCCGGATAAGGCGTCATCGCCATCATGTTGGCGGTCTGCTCCGTCGCCTCGGCCCACATCAACTTCTTTTGCGCCGGATCGATGTTGAACCCTTCCAGCTCAGCCCGCGACGCCGACGATCCCGTGCCCCATTCCGCTCGGCCCGAGGACACGAGGTCCAGCATCGCGATGCGTTCGGCGACACGCGCGGGCGGGTTGTAGCCGGGCGGGGACAGTACGACGGCGTGGCCGATATGAATCTGCTTGGTGCGGCCGGCGGCGGCGGACAGGAACACCTCGGGCGCGGAATTGTGGGAATATTCCTCCAGGAAGTGATGCTCGTTCGCCCACACGTAATCCAGGCCCAACCGGTCGGCGACTTCCACTTCGGCGAGGGCTTGCTGGACGAGCCGGTGTTCGGACTCGGCGTCCCACGGGCGGGGCAGTTGCAGCTCGTAAATCAGGCCGAATCTCATGGCACGCGTCTCCTGTTTGGCGTTGCGGTATTCGGTAACGGCGAACGGGGCGGACGTCCAGCGGGCTGGCCTTCCCGCGCCAAATGGTGGATCGTCCGCCCAACATCGCACCCGAGGGGAACGCCATCATGCCAGGAAAAACCGTGCTCTACGCCGCCGTGGGGCCTGACATCACGCAATACGACATGGACGTCGCGAACGGCACCCTGACCGCGCGCGGCACCGTCGGCGCGCCCGCGAACGTGCAATACGTGTGGCCGCACGTGTCGAAGAAGTTCCTCTATGTCGCCTCGACCGACAGCGGCTCGGGTATGAGCGGCGGCGGCACGAACCACCATGTCACGGCGTGGAAGATCGATCCGGCCTCCGGCGCCCTGTCCCAGCACGGAGCACCGATCCCGCTGCCGACCCGGCCCATCCATATGTCCACCGACATGCCGTCGGAGCATGTGCTGGTCGCCTTCAACAATCCGCCTCGGGTCTGTGTCTACAAGATCAACCCGGACGGAACCGCCGGCGCCGAGGTGCCGCAGCCGCACACGATCGATCCCGGCATTTTCCCGCACCAAGTGCTGCCCACGCCTGACGGCAAGCAGGTCATCCTGGTCGCGCGCGGCTTCGACGCGGAACCGGGCAAACCCGAGCAACCCGGCGCGTTGCAGGTGTTCGATTTCAAGGATGGGGTGTTATCCAATCAGGTCTCGGTCGCGCCGAACGGCGGCTACGGGTTCGGGCCACGGCATCTGGATTTCCATCCGACTGAGCCCTGGATTTACGTCTCGCTGGAGCGGCAAGATCAGATCGCGTTCTTCACGCGGGAGAACGGCCGCTTGTCGCGGGACGCTCTGGTGCGCGCCGAAGCGTTGAAGCCGGGCGCGCGGGTCGGGTCCCGCCAGCTGGTCGGCACGGTGCATGTGCATCCGAACGGTCGTTTCGCCTATGTCGCCAACCGGGCGAGCGAGCGCGTCGAAATCAATGGCCGCAAGGTGTTCGAGGGCGGGCAGAACAGCATCGCCGTCTACGCGATCGATCCGTCCTCGGGCGCGCCCTCGGTGATCCAGCACGCGGAAACGCATGGGATTCATCCGCGCACGTTCCACATCGATCCGACCGGTCGGTTGATGGTGGTCGCGCATATCATGGGGCTGCCGCTGGCGGATGGGACCGACATGCCGACGCGCCTGACAACGCACCGCATCGGCGACGATGGGAAACTGACCTTTCTGCGGGCCCATGATATCGCGACGAACGGGCAGCTCATGTGGTGGGCGGGAATGGTCACACTCCCCTGACCATTCGTGCTATCATCTCGCCATGTTCGTCATCCAGCACCATGAGCGCGTCGGCTCCACCATGGACGAAGCCCGCCACCTCGCGGCGGCGGGCGCGCCCCACGGCACGGTCGTGCATGCCGATGAGCAGACGGCGGGACGCGGCCGTTTGCAGCGGGACTGGTACAGCCCGCCGGGGAACCTCTACACCTCGACCCTGCTGCGTCTGAACGCGCCCGCCAGCCGGCTGTCGGAGCTTAGCTTCGTCGCCGCCTTGGCCGTGGCCGACACCGTCGATGCGCTGCTGCCGAAAACCGTGCGCGCGACGCTGAAATGGCCGAACGACGTGCTGGTGAATGGCGCCAAAATCTCCGGCATATTGCTGGAACAGACCGGCGATGCGACGATCGTCGGCATCGGGGTGAACGTGCTGTACGCCCCGCATAACGTCGCCTACAAAACCACCACAATCGCGGCCTGCGGTGGAATAGCCAGCGTCGACAGTGCTCGGGATATCCTGCTGGACCGGTTGGAACAACGCCTTTCCACCTGGCAAACCGACGGTTTCGCCCCCATCCGCTCGGCGTGGATGGAGCGTGGGCATCCGATCGGCACACCGCTCCGCGCCGGCAGCGGCAATCACCCGGTGGAGGGAATTTTCGCCGGCCTGGACGACGACGGCGCACTGCTGCTGGACACGGACGCCGGGCGGAAACGCATCGTGGCGGGCGATATCGGGACGCGCTGAACGCCCGGTTTGACCACTCGCGCCGCCAGTGGTTCCATCCCGGCCGGAAACGCCCGACGCAGAGAAACCCAATCATGAACAACGCCATCGGCTGGCAGCCCGAACTCGACGAACTCGCCGAACGCCAGCGCATCGCCCGCCAAATGGGCGGCGCCGAGCGGGTGGCGCGCCAGCACGCGGCGGGGAAATTGACGGTGCGGGAACGGATCGACCATCTGCTCGATCCCGGCAGTTTCCTGGAAATTGGCTCCATCGCCGGTAAGGCGACCTACGATGCCAGCCAGCGGGTCATGACCGACTTTCTGCCCGCTAACGGTGTGTTCGGGCGGGGCACGGTGGACAAGCGCCCCGTGGTGATCTTCGGCGACGACTTCACCGTACGCGGTGGATCGGCGGACGCCTCGATCAAACACAAATACCAGATGCCGGAGATGATGGCCGGCGAATTCCGTATTCCGCTGATCCGCATCATCGAAGGCTCCGGCGGCGGCGGATCGGTCAAAACCATTGAGACGACGGGCCACGCCAACCTGCCCGGCGGGTACGGCCAGTCCTCCGGCCTTTGGCTCTGCGCCCAGAACATGGGCCGCGTGCCGGTGGTGGCGCTGGGCTTGGGGTCGGTCGCTGGGTTGGGAGCGGCGCGTTTGGCTGCCAGCCATTACGCGCTGATGGTCAAAGACACCTCCGCCGTGTTCACCGCCGGCCCGCCGGTGGTCGAGCGTTTGGGCGAGAAGCGCACCAAGATGGAACTCGGCGGGCATGAGGTGCAGGTGAAAGCCGGCACCATCGACGACGCCGTCGATACGGAAGAAGAAGCGTTCGAGCGCACCCGCCGCTTCCTGTCGTACTTGCCCAGTTCGGTATGGGACCTGCCGCCGCGCGCGACACCGACGGACGACCCGAACCGGCGCGAGGATTTTCTGATTTCAGCGGTGCCGAAGAGCATGCGCAAAGCCTACTCGATGCGGAAAATTATCGAGGCCGTGATGGACAAGGGTAGCTTCATGGAGCTGTCGAAGGGTTTCGGCCGTGCGATCATCACCGGTTTCGCGCGTTTGGATGGCTGGCCGGTCGCGGTGATGGCCGGCGACCCCCTGTATGGCGGCGGTGCCTGGGGCGCGGCGGCATCGCGGAAAATCACCCGCTTCGTCGATCTGGCACAAACCTTCCATCTGCCGATGGTGCATCTGGTCGATTGTTTCGGCTTCGCGGTGGGGCTGGAGGCGGAGTCCACCGCGACCATGCGCCACGCCGTCACGGCGGTCAGTGCCATCCATCAATCCACCATCCCCTGGTGCCCGATCATCGTCCGCAACGTCTTCGGCGTCGGCGGCGGGGCGCATCTGCCGCACACCCATCCGTGCATCCGCTATGCGTGGCCGTCCGGCAGTTGGGGTTCCCTGCCGCTGGAGGGCGGCGTCGAAGCGGCTTATCGCGCGGAAATCGCCGCCGCCGACGATCCCGCCGCGAAGCTGAAGGAAATCGAGGAGCGGTTGCAGCAACTGCGCTCCCCCTTCCGCACCGCCGAGGCCTTCCTGATCGAGGAAATCATCGATCCCCGCGACACGCGGCCGCTGCTGTGCGAATGGGCCAATCTGGTGGCCCCGCTGTGCACCCCAGGCCAGTCGTTCTTCACCATGCGTCCTTGAGAGTTCGTTGAACATGCCACTTTCCGGATACCGAATCCTGCAACGCGGCTCCGGCATCGCGCTGGATTATTGCGGCAAGCTGTTCGCCGATTTCGGCGCCGACGTGATCAAGCTGGAACCGGCATGCGGAGACGCGCTGCGTGCCATGCCGCCGATCCTGGAAAACGGCGAGAGCGGGGTGTTCGCCTGGCTCAACACCAATAAGAAAAGCGTCACCGAAACCCCCGCCACGCTGGCCGCGCTGCTCCCCGGCGCCGATGTGCTGCTGGACGGCCGGTCCGCGAGGGATGTCGGGGCCACCGACTACGACGCCTATCCCGGCCTGACCGTCACCGCCATCGACTGGTTCGGCCACCACGGCCCCTACAGCGCCTTCGCCGGCACCGAGGCGGTCAGCCGAGCGCTGGCGGGGTTGGTGGCGTTGACCGGGCCGGCGGAGGGGCCGCCGATCCTGGCGACCGAATGCCAGCAAGGCCCGGTCGCCGGGCTCGCGGCTTTTATTGCCTCGGCCGGGGCGTTGTACGGACGGAACCAGGGCGCCCGCCGGTTCTCCGTCAGCATCCATGAAACCGCCGTGAACATCGCGGAGTACGAGGCCGCGGTCGGCTGGGATGCCGGCAAATCGCGCGCCCGTCCCGGCATCAACCGGTTCGGCCGCAACTACCCCGTCGGCATTTACGAGACCAAGCAGGGCCTGATCGGCGTCACCATCGTCACTCCCGGCCAATGGCGCGCGATCTGCGCCATGCTGGGGATGCCAGACCTCGCGAAGGAGGCGCGCTTCTCCCTGAACACCGACCGGTTGGCCGCGTCGAAGGAGATCGACGCCCTGTTCCAGCCGGTTTGGGCCACCAAAACCGCCGAGGAATGGTTCGAACTCGGCCTGGAATACAAGCTGCCGCTCGCGGTCGTACCGACCATGGCGGAGCTGTTGGAACAGCGCATCCACCGCGAACGCGGCGCCTTCGTGCCGGTTCGCATCGGCGACGAAGCGTTCGAGGCGCCGCGTCTGGCGCAAAACCTTTCGCTCACGCCGCCGCTGTCCGGCGGCACAGCGCCTTTGGCCGGTGAAGACCACCCGATCTGGTCCGTCCCCGCCATGCCCAAGCCAACGAAGCAAGCGCCGGCCGGCTCCGGCGCCTTGAAGGGTTTGCGTATCATCGACCTGACCATGGGCTGGGCCGGCCCCACCGCCGCGCGCCATCTGGGCGAACTCGGCGCCGAAATTATCAAGGTGGAAGCCTGCCAATACCCGGATTGGTGGCGCGGCACCGACCTCCGCGCGTCCTTCATCGCGGAACAAAAATACGAGAAAATCCCCTGGTTCCAGCTGATGAACCGCAACAAGCTGGACGTGACACTCGACCTCGCACACCCCGAAGGCGTGGCGCTGCTGAAACAGCTTGTCGGCACCGCGCATGCGGTGATCGAGAATTACTCGGCCGGCGTGCTGCACAAGCTGGGTCTGGACTATCCGGTTTTAAAAGACGTCCGCCCCGGTCTGGTCATGGTGTCGATGCCCGCCTTCGGCTCCGGCAACGACTGGAGCGATTGCCGCGCCTACGGATCGACGCTGGAGCATGCCTCCGGCCTGCCGACGCTGACGGGGTCGGCGCATCATCCGCCGGTCATGAACCAAACCGCCTACGGCGACCCGGTCGGGGGCTTCAACGCCGCCGCGGCCCTGATCGTCGGCCTGTTGCACCAGCAGCGCACCGGACAGGGCCAAAACATCGACCTGTCGCAGGTGGAGTGCATGCTGCCGCTCGTCGCCCCATCGCTGATCGAGCAATCCGCGACCGGCGTCACCTCCCCCCGCATCGGCAACCGCCACCGCCAGCACGTGCCGCATGGCGCATTCCGCTGTGCCGGCAACGATGCCTGGGTTGCCATCGCCGTCTGCGACGACACCCAATGGCGCGCGACTTGCGGGGTGCTGGGGCGCCCCGACCTCGCCAACCTGACCACCGCCGAACGCCGCGCCCGCGAAGACGAGCTGGAAACCCTGATCTCCGCCTGGACCGCAGCACGTCCCGCCGAAGACGCGATGAACACGATGCAAGCCGCCGGTGTCGCGGCCGGCGTCGTGCGGGTACCCATCGACCTGGACAAGGACCCGCATCTGACGGCGCGCGGCTTCTGGCATCGGATGGACCGGCCGTTTATCGGCCCACACTGGCAATCCTCGGCCGCATGGCGGGAGGGCAAGGACCCCTACCCGATCCGCCGCGTCGCCCCGACTCTGGGGCAGGACAACGAGGCCATCCTGAGCGGCATGCTGGGCCTGGATCCCGCTGCGTTGGAGCGGCTGGCCGCGGCTGACATCATCGGCACCATCCCCAAACCCCGCCGAGCGCAAGGCGACGCCTGAGGCGTTAGCCGCCAGTCAGCGTGGCCGTGACGGTGGCCACGCGGCCGCCAGCGCCAACCGCCTTCAGGCGCAGATCGTGCTGGCCGGCACCGCATTGCGGCAGTGAGAACCGGCCCGCGCTGTCGACCGGGATACTCGCGTCCGGACCGCCATCCAGCGTGGCCTCAATCGCCGTCACAGGCGCCTTGTTGTCGAACACGAACCCGCCCGTGCCGGCACCGTCCAGGACGATCACCGGGCCGCGTTCGTCGTTCATCCGATCGAACGCGGCCATCGCCCAGGCGCCGACCGAACGGCCAATGACCAAGCCATCGTCGTTGTCGAATTTGTAATGGATACCACCCCACAACCGGCTGTTGGCAGCTTCCTCCGCCGCATAATGGAAATTGGGGAACGACCGCACGACACCAGGGAGGCTGGCGCTGCCCGCCTTGAACGGGCGATTGCCAAGAATGGCCGTCAAAACCTCCGCCGCCGCACCGCTGAATACCGAGTGACCGGACACATAGCTGGGGTGGGGCGGGGTCGATAAAAAAGGCGTCCACCCCGGCTGGGCGGGGAACGACGCATCGCCCGCCTGAATCGTCGTAATCGGACGCCACAACCAAAATGTGTATTTCGCATCCGCCATGGCAATGGCCGAATCGGCGATCGCGACATTGAGTCTGGCAAACAAAGTCGCCTCCTCCATCGGCGGGAGTTTCTTCGCCGTAATCGCTGTCGCCGCGATTGAGTTCCAGTGCCCGGCCGGCGCGTAAGTGCCGATCGCGTCGCTCCAATAATGGGCGGCGCGGCTTTGATCGGGTGTACGCTGCTTCGAAAGCTTGCCGCCGATCGCCGCGGTTTGCGCCCGAGCCCGATTGAACGCGGGAGAATCCAGCGGCGGAGGGCCGGATGGCCGGAATTGGTTGGGGGCGTTCAACGTAAACGGCGTCAGCAATGCCCATTGCGTATCGAGCGGCGGCAGAAAATATGGCGGGGTCGGCCGCCACTTGCCCGGTTCAGGCGCGACGGTGACCGGGCCGTTGGCGTTCCAGCCGTCGCGGTTTCGGATCGCGACGATCGCCGCGGCCACGTCCTCCCCAAACCGTACCGAACGCGCTCGGTCCGCGCCCGGCGCATAGGCCGCCAAAGCGCGCGCGAAGGCCGCGTTCAAATCGGTTCGCCGTGTCGGGAACAAGTACAGCAGCATCGCGTGCGCCGCTGCCGTCGTGGCTACCTCGGCCGAGGTGCCAAGCGGGGCTGGCAACCGCACCAGAAATCCAGGCAAACCCGCGATCGATCGCATGGTATCGAAGACAGCAAGGCTCTCCAGCGCCAACGCGCGGGTTGCCACGAACGGGTCCATCGACGCTTCCTGAATGGCGCGATTGGTTTGGTCGTTCCAGAATAAAATCGGGTCGGCGACCGGCGGGGCCGCGATGGCACGCACCGCCAGGAGGCAAAGCGCGAATGCGCCGAATCCACCAATGATGGATGCCTTCCTCGTCTGTCCGGGTTGCGACCGCCCCATCTTCTTCGCCGACTCACTTTCTTGGTATTACGCGTTCTTCGGTTAGCCACACGCCTTCTTCACCGTGCCGCATTTAGCGGCGTATCGTCAGTCCCGTCATGGCAGAAAGCGCTGAAACGTCGGTCACCCGCGACCCGCCAAGGTTCAAAGCCCGCAAAGATTTCAGGCCGGCGAGCGACTTGATATCGGAGACCGGCGTGCCTTCCAGATCCAGGATCTCGAGCTGATTCAACTGTGCCAGCGGCGCGATATCGCGAATCTGCGTCCCTACCAGATTGAGTTCCCGCAGGCTGGTCAGCCCGCGCAAGGGGCGGGCGTCGTCGACCGGTGTGCCATTCAGGCTGAGGAACCGCAGCGACGACATGCCCGCCAAAGGCCTAACATCGGCGACCCAGGTGCTGCCAAGATCGAGCGTTGTCATTTCCCGCATACCGGCCAACACTGTCAGGTCGGACACTTTCGTGACCGCCAGAACCAGTTGGCGCAGCTTGGTCAGGCTTTTGAGCGGCGTCAGGTCACGCACTTCCGTCCCGCCGAGATTCAAGATCTCCAGGTCGGTCAGACCGGAAAGCGGCGTCAGGTCGCCGATCGGCAGAAACTGGAGGTTCAGGGCTTTCAGGCTGGCCACCCCCGCGAGCGGCGCCACGCTGCGCACCAGGGTGCCGCAAATATCGAGCGTCTTGAGCTGCTTCAGGACAGACAGCGGCGACATGTCGCGAACCGGCGTCCCACGCAGGCTGATGGCCTGAACCCCCAGCGCCGCCAGTTCCGGCACCGCCGCTTCCAGCGAGGCATCGTCCGCTCGGTCGGTGAAGGTCGCGACAAGCAGGCCATTCTGCATGGCCACCGTGACAATCTGCTTATCCAGCACTGCGGCGGCCGGCATGGGACACCAGAGTGCGACAACGAGGAGCAGGCATATCGCCCCTCGAATCAGATAGCGTACGGCCGATAAACTGCGCGGAACGAGCATTGGTTTCCTCAAAACGTCCCATGTTTTAGCATGATGAGCGGCCGGTGAAAAGTGTCAAAAATGTAAATTTCAAGCTAATTTATGGACGCACCTTGCCGTTACGCGAAATGCTTCATCACCTTTTCAGAGAATAGTACCAGGGACCTCATGACCTCCGCGTGTGGCAGCGCGCCGTAATTAACCTCGAACGTGAGCTGTGTCAGACCGAACCGTTCCGAAAGCATGGCAACCTTGTCGATGCACTCCTCCGGTGTGCCGATCACCGCCCGAGTCGCCTTCATCTGCTCCAACGTGATGCTTTCGCGATTCTCGAAGAAGCCTTTCCAGTCTTTGTAGGTGACCGGATCGCGGTAGGACTGGCGGGATTGGTCGGTAGCCTTGGTGAAGGCCTGATACCGGCGCAGGGCCGGGTCGGCAACGCGGTCCACCGCGGCTGCGTTTTCGGCGCAGAACATGTGGTAGACGGCCATCCGCTCCTTGGTCGCGGGATCGTGGCCGTTGGCGCGGGCGGCATCGGCGTAGATGTCGAGCAATCGCAACTGCTCCCGGTGGTCGGGAAAGAAGAACGGCGCGGTCAGCAGGTTGAAGCCGTTGGCGCCAGCCCAGCGGTAGGTTTCCTCCGTCCGAATCGCTGCCGCCCAAAACGGCGGACTCGGCTGCTGGATCGGGCGGGGTCCGAGCGTGTGGGCGTCCAGTTTGGTCCATTTGCCGTCGTAGGTGACGCTGTCCTGGGTCCAAAGCGCGCGGATCACGGCCAGATTTTCGTCGAACCGGTCGCGGCTTTCGGCCATGTCCACGTTGGACACGTCGTAGTCGTATTTATACAGTCCGCGCCCTACCCCGAAATCCAGCCGCCCGCCGGACAGGACGTCGGCCATCGCGAAATCCTCGGCCGTGCGCACCGGGTTATTCAACGGCAGCAGGCTGACGGAGCATCCCAGCCGGATGCGGCTGGTTTCCCGCGCGCAGGCGGCGATGAACATCGCGGGGGAGCCGAACGCGAATCCGGCCACCCGATGTTCGGCGAACCACGCGGAATGGAAGCCCAGCGATTCGGCGAGCTTCACCTCGGCGATCATGCCCTCATACCAGTCCTGCCAGGAGCCGGATTGTTCCGCGTGGTAGTCGGGGATGTAGCAGAGGCCGAATTTCATTTTTCCCTCCCGGTTCGTCGCGCCCAGCTTGGCGTCCGGGCGGCGGCTTCGCAATGGTTGCCGACGGTGGGTATAATCCCGGCATTGCCGTTTCCGGGAGTCATCATGTCCGAGTTGCCTGTTCTGATCGTCGGCGGCGGCCCCGTCGGCCTGACCGCGTCGCTGCTGCTGTCCAAGCATGGCATCCGCTCGCTACTGGTGGAGCGCCACCCCGGTACCTCGATCGTGCCCAAAGCGCGCGGCATCAACGCTCGCACCATGGAGCTGTACCGGCAGTACGGCGTCGAACCAGGTATCCGCGCCGCCGGTCTGGCACCGGAACGCACCGGACTGATCCTGTGGACCGAGAGTCTCGCCGGGCGGGAGATCGAACGGCGCACGCCGGGTCGCGCCAATCCGAAGAACCAAGCGCTGGCGCCAGTGCCGAATTGCCTCTGCGCCCAGGACGATCTGGAACCGGTGCTGCGTCGCTACGCCGAGGCCGAACCGTTGGGATCGTTGCGCTTCAACGCGGAAGTCGTGAACGTCCGGCAAACCGCGGATGGCGTAGAAGCGGAGGTCGTAGACCGTGTGACGGGTGTTAAGGAGCCGATCCGCGCCCAATACGTCATCGCCGCCGACGGCGCCCAAAGCCCCATCCGCAAAATGCTGGGCGTCCGCATGCTCGGCGTCGAGAGGATCTACGACAGCGTCAACATTCTTTTCAACGCCGACCTGAGACCTTGGACCGCGCACCGGCCGGGCGCGCTGTATTTCGTGGAACAACCCGATCTGCGTGCGACGTTCCTGACCATTAATGCGACGGATCGCTGGAGCTTTCTGATCCACAGCCTGAGCCATTACGGCTACACACCGGCCGATTTCACCGACGAAAAATGCACCGCTCTGATCCGCCAGGGCGTCGGTGTGCCCGATCTGCCGGTGAAGATTTTGGGCCTGAGCGCATGGGAGGCGTCCGCGCATGTCGCGGAACAATACCGTCACGGACGGATTTTCCTGTCCGGCGACGCGGCGCACGAAATGCCGCCGACCGGCGGGTTCGGGATGAACACCGGGGTGCAGGACGTGCATAACCTCTGCTGGAAACTGGCGGCGGTGCTGCATGGGCAGGCCGGCGATTCGTTGCTGGATACCTATCACCCCGAACGGCAGCCGTTGGGCGTGACGATCACGAAGACGGCACTGGATAATTGCCTGTCGATGGGGCGAACGGCGAAACAGGAAACCGCGGTCGTGGCGCGACCGGAGTTCCTCAGCGAGCAGGGGCTGATTTTCGGGGCGGCCTATGACTCCGCGGCAGTTGTGCCGGATGGGACTCCGCCGGCAGACAATCCCGATCCGATCACACGGTATTTGCCCTCGGCCCGGCCGGGCTGCCGAGCGCCGCATGTGGTTTTGGAACGGGGGAAGGAGCGGATTTCGACGATCGATTTGTTCGGGGGACGGTTCGTGTTGCTGGCGGGACCGCGCGGAGAGGCTTGGTGCGCGGCGGTTTCCGGGGATACGGCGGCTTATCGGATTGGGGCCGACCTGACCGACCCGAATGGGGATTGGTGCGAGATGTACGGGGTCGAACCGGATGGCGCCGTGCTGGTGCGGCC
Organism: uncultured Acetobacteraceae bacterium; assembly: GCA_903895595.1. GTDB lineage: Bacteria > Pseudomonadota > Alphaproteobacteria > Acetobacterales > Acetobacteraceae > Rhodopila. The sequence goes on from CAITUP010000107.1 coordinate 17,957, forward strand.
AGATGGCCAGATAGCTTGGCGGTCTCTGGCCGGGGTGGCCGATGCGGGGGCGGTATTGGGGGATGTGATGGCGAGGGTGATGGGGCGGGGCACGGAATTGTAGCCTCATCCCCCCAAACCCCGGGTAAACGGCGCTCTTTGGCCGCCACCCAACCCATGATATCCTCCCCGTAACCCCAACGAGGACCCAAGACCCATGGATTTCGGCATCGGCATCGCCACGTCCCACGACTCCTGGAAACTCGCCCAGCGGGCGGAGGAACTCGGCTTCACCCATGCCTGGTTCTACGACACCCAGATGATCACCGCCGATCCCTTCATCGCCATGGGCGCCGCCGCGATGAAGACGACCAAAATCCGCCTCGGCACCGGCGTCCTGGTCCCGTCCAACCGCATCGCCGCCGTCACCGCCAATTCCTTCGCCACGCTGAACGCCATGGCCCCCGGCCGCCTCGATTTCGGTGTCGGCACCGGCTTCTCCGCCCGCCGCGCCATGGGCCTCGGCGGCATCAAGCTGGCGGAGATGGAAGAATACATCCGCGTCGTCTACGGCTTGCTGAACGGAGAAACCCTGGAAACAATCATCGAGGGCAAACGCAAGAAGATCCGCTTCCTCAACCCCGACGCCGGCCTGATCAACATCGACGACCCGGTGAAGCTCCACGTCTCCGCCTACGGCCCCAAATCCCAGAAACTCGTGGGCAAGCTCGGCGCCGCCTGGAAGACCTTCATCAGCGACGTCGACGGCGGCCTGACCGCGCTGCAAGGCATGCGCAAGGACTGGGCGGAAGCCGGCCGCGCGCAATCGGACCTCTACACCACCGCCTGGGTCTGCGGCTGCGTGCTGGAACCGGGAGAACCCGCCGACAGCCCCCGAGCGATGGCACAAGCCGGCCCCCGCGCCGCCGTCCTGCTCCACCGCGCCGCCGACCTGGATATGGAGGGCTGGAAGAACACCACCGAAGTCCCGCCATCCACCCAGAAAAGCATCGACGGCTACATCGAAATGGCCCGCACGTTCGAACCCGCCGACGCCCGCTACCTCATGAACCACCGCGGCCATTTCGTCTTCGTGAAGCCCGAGGAACGCAAATTCGTCGACGCCGAACTGATCCGCCGCACCACCTTCACCGCCACCGAACAGGAGCTGAAGCAGCGGATCGAGGCCCTGCGCGACGCCGGTTGGAGCCAGTTCGTCATGCCCATCACACCCGGCCAGGAACATGCGATCGAGGACTGGGCCCGCATCCGAAAGGCTTTCGCATAATGCCCCCCGCCAGCCGAACTACCGAAAACCGCGCGCTCGCGCTGATCAGTGCCGCGCATCTGGTCAGCCACTACCACTACCTTGTCCTCGTCCCAATGTTCCCGCTGCTGAAAGCCACGCTCGGCGTCAGCTACATCGAACTCGGCTTCGCGCTGACCCTGTTCAACATCACCAGCGGCCTCGTGCAGACCCCCCTCGGCTACGCCACCGACCGCTTCGGCGCTCGGCGAGTCCTGATCGCCGGGCTGCTGCTGGCGGGCGTGGCCTACGTCTCCCTGGGCCTGTTCCCGAACTACGCCTGGATGCTGTGCGCGTCCGTGCTGGTGGGCATCGCCAACGGCGTCTACCACCCCGCCGACTATGCCATTCTCGGGTCGGTGATCGAGCCGACCCGGCTGGGGCGAGCCTTCTCGATCCACACCTTCGCCGGGTTCCTGGGCGGCGCCATCGCCCCCATCGCGACGCTGTGGATGGCCCATCTTTGGGGCATGGGGCCGGCCATCGCCGCCGCCGGCGTGCTCGCCATCGTGGTCGCCGTACCGCTGATGACCGCCGGATGGCTCGACCGTTCCGTCGCGGCCTCCACGCCGGCAGGCGCGGCGGATATCCCGATGCGCAGCCTGATGACCCCCGCCGTGCTGGGGCTGGTGATGTTCTTCACCATGCTCAGCCTGAGCAGCGGCGCGCTGACCAATTACTCGGCCGTCGCCCTGACCACGCTGTACGGGATCACCCTGTCCGCCGCCAACGTCGCGCTCTCGGGCTTCCTGTTCGCCACCGCCATCGGCGTGCTGGCCGGCGGCTTCATCGCCGATGCGACCAAGCGCCACGGCGACGTGGCCGCGGCCGGCTTCGGCGGGTCGGCGGTGCTGATCCTGCTGGTCGGCACCATCGACCTCGGCCCCGTGCTGCTGTTCCTGGCGATGACCACCGCCGGCTTCCTGTCCGGCATGATCTCCCCGTCCCGAGACATGCTGGTCCGCGCCGCCTCGCCCCCCGGCGCCTTCGGGCGGGTGTTCGGCATCGTCACCACCGGCTTCAACATCGGCGGCATCATCGGCCCGCTGATCGGCGGCTGGATCATGGACCACAATCTACCGCGCTGGGTGTTCTACTCCTCCGTGGCATTCATGATAACGACATCGCTCATGGGCCTCGCCAGTGAGCGTAACGCCCGCCGCCGGTCCACAATCGCCGCCATGGCAGGGGAGTAACCCACGATGCAAGGATTGCCCGAAGCGAAGCCGGACATCCGGGATTTCTTCCACCGCTGGCTGGAAACGTTCTCCAGCTACGTCCGCGACGTCGACTACGCCTCCGCCAAGCCCATGTTCCACCAGGATATTCTCGCCTTCGGCACCCACCGCGACGTGCTGCCGAGCCTGGAGGCTTGGGTGAATTCCCAGTGGGACAACGTGTGGCCGAAGACCGACGATTTCCGCTTCGATCTGGCGGCGACGCATGTGCTGGCATCCGACGACGGATCGATGGCCGTGGTGGTCGCCCCCTGGACCAGCACCGGCTTCCACCCGGACGGCACACGCTTCGACCGCCCCGGCCGCGCCACCATCGTGTTCCACAAGGTGGACGGCACGTGGCTCGGCGTGCACTCCCATCTGTCCCTGAACCGCGGCGTCCCCCAAACCAGCCACGGCAACCGGCCGGTAAAGGCGCGGTAGGCCACGCCGGCTCACGGTGCATAGGGTGTTTCACCAACAGCCTTAACCGGTGAAACACCGGCGCCCGATACATCGTCATGCCGACGCAGGTCGGCACCCACGACTTCGCCAGCATCCGCCCTGGCTCCGCGCGCCCCGTTCATGCCACCCCCATCCCCCCGTCATGCGCGGGCTTGTCCCGCGAACCCAGGCTGGCACGGTTCGGCTCACGGTGTATGAGGTATTGCGCCAACGAATGCCCCAAGTCCGCCAGATCCATATTTGCGTTCATTTGCGGTTCCCACACCTCCGACCGCCGACCGAGGGCGTGGAACCGCGAATGAACGCAAATGGGGTCTCGAAGCCAACCGCCCGAACGCATCCCAGCACCGACAACCAGCACCGCCATCGAATCCCATAATCGTCTCAAAGTAATATTTACCGAAACAGAATCCCATCGGTAGAACCGCATGAGACCGGCACGGACCCCTCTGGGCCTCTGGGACCTCTGCGTTATAACGCAGTGCCGCCGCGAACACCGCGTTTCAACCCAGAGGCCCCAGAGGTCCCAGAGGCCCAGAGAAAGCGCGGCCTCACGGTGCATGGGGTCATTCCCAAACAAACACCGAACGGCACGCACTGCCGGCGCGAAGCAACAACCCGCCACGTCTACAACAGAAGAAGAACCCATCCTCCCCCAGTACCTGAACCCCACGCCCGCGCCAAGCGTTTCGGGGCCCGGCTGGCGCTCGGGGCGGGCTGGGCGGCGGCGGAGATGCCGTCAGGATTCACCACTCAGACCACCCGCCCCAACCATTGACGCACCGGGCCGGTCTACCTCGTCATGCCGACGCAGGTCGGCATGACGACGTGGCGAATTCCGGTGCGTC
>CAITUP010000108.1 GCA_903895595.1 uncultured Acetobacteraceae bacterium
CGCGCGCTGCCGTCAGGAAGGTGGCGGCACTGGCGGCGAACAGGGTCCGCCGGTCGATGGATGGCATGGGTTACTCCGTTGAGAACAGGCGGCTTACGCCAGCTTGCCGTGGCAGTGTTTGTATTTCCGTCCCGACCCGCAGGGGCAGGCGGCATTGCGGCCGGCGTTCCGCCACGTGGACGGATCGTCCGGATCGACCTCGTCCGCGCGAATGCGTTCACCCATGTACTGCACCGGGGCCGCCGAAAGTTCGGCCGGCGCCAGCGCACCGAGGTCCCCGTAAGCGGAGTCCGGTTGCGGATGGTTTTCGCTGAACAGCGGGGAGTCGGGGTCGAACATCGGCATCGGCGGCGGATCGGCACCGAGTTCCACGCGCGCCAGCATGGCGGTCACACGTTCCTTCAGCTCGTCCAGCATCGCGTTGAACAGCGCGAAGGCCTCGGACTTGTATTCGTTCAACGGGTCGCGCTGCCCGTAAGCGCGCAGGCCGATGCCCTGGCGGAGGTGATCCAGCGCGTAAAGATGCTCTTTCCAAACCGCGTCCAGGGTTTGGATCAGCAGGCTTTTCTCGATGAAGCGCATCAGGTCGGGGCCGAAATTCGCGGCCTTGGCGGCCATGATCCGGTCGCCCTCCTGAACGATGCGTTCGCGCATATGCGATTCGTCGATGCCTTCCTCGCGGCCCCAATCCTCGATCGGCAGTTCCACGTTCAGCACCCGCCGCACGTCCGCCGCCAGTTCGGCCAGCTGCCATTGCTCGTGGAAGGCCTTTTCGGGGATGCGCAGGGCGACCATCGCCTCCAGCACCTCGTGGCGCATTTCGGCGACGGCCTCGTTCACGTCGTCCAGGCGCATGAATTCCTTGCGCTGGGCATAAACCTCCTTGCGCTGGGCGTTCATGACGTCGTCGTATTTCAGCACGTTCTTGCGGGTGTCGAAGTTGCGCGCCTCGACCTTTTTCTGCGCCTTTTCCAGCGCCTTGTTGATCCAGGGATGAACGATCGCCTCTCCGTCCTTCAGGCCCAGCTTCTGCAGCAGCCCGCCCATCCGGTCGGAGCCGAAGATGCGCATCAGATCGTCTTCCAGCGACAGGAAGAAGCGGGACCGGCCCGGATCGCCCTGGCGTCCCGAGCGTCCCCGCAGCTGGTTGTCGACGCGCCGGCTTTCGTGGCGTTCGGTGCCGATCACGAACAGCCCGCCGGCCTGTTTCACCTTGTCGTGCGCTTCGGCGATCTCGGCGCGCACCCGAGCCTCCTTGGCCGGATCGGTAATGCCCGCCATTTCCTTGGCCAACCGCATTTCCAGGTTGCCGCCGAGTTTAATGTCGGTGCCGCGGCCCGCCATGTTGGTGGCGATGGTCACGGCGCCGGGGGCACCGGCTTGGGCGACGATCTCGGCTTCCTGTTCGTGGAAGCGGGCGTTCAGCACCGCGTGCGGCACTTTCTTCTTTTTCAGCAGCTCGCTGATGGCCTCGCTTTTTTCGATCGAGGTGGTGCCGATCAGTACCGGCTGGCCTTCCTTGCGAGCCTCGGCGATCAGGACCGCGACGGCCTCGTATTTCTCGGCGGCGGTGCGGTAGACCTCATCGTCTTCGTCCTTGCGGGACACCGGCACGTTGGTCGGAATCTCGATCACGTCCAGCTTGTAGATTTCGGCGAACTCGTCGGCTTCGGTCATCGCCGTGCCGGTCATCCCGGCCAGCTTGGGATAGAGGCGGAAATAGTTCTGAAAGGTGATGCTGGCGAGCGTCTGGTTTTCCGGCTGGACCGTGACGTGTTCCTTGGCCTCCAGCGCCTGGTGCAGACCTTCGGAGTAGCGGCGACCCTGCATCATGCGGCCCGTGAACTCATCGATGATCACCACCTCGTCGTTGCGGACGATGTAGTCCACGTCGCGAGCGAACAAAGTGTTGGCGCGCAGCGACTGCTGCACGTGATGAATGACGGATACGTTGAAGATGTCGTACAGGTTGCCTTCGGTCAGCACGCCGGCCGCCTTCAGCATGTCTTCCACCGTCTGCGACCCGGCCTCGGTCAGCGACACGGTGCGGAATTTCTCGTCCTTGTCGTATGTCTCCGGGTCCTTCACCAGCTCCTTCACCACGTCGTCGACGCTGCGATAGAGGGTGGAGCTGTCCTCGGCCGGGCCGGAGATGATCAGCGGCGTGCGCGCCTCGTCGATCAGGATCGAGTCGACCTCATCCACGATGCCGAAGAAGAAGTCGCGCTGGACCATGTCCTCCAGCCGGTACTTCATGTTGTCGCGCAGGTAGTCGAAGCCGAATTCGTTGTTCGTGCCGTAGGTGATGTCGGCTTGGTACTGGGCGCGCTTGGAGTCGTCGTCCAGTCCATGCACCACCACGCCGACGGTCATGCCGAGGAAGTTGTAGATCTGCCCCATCCAATCCGCGTCGCGGCGGGCCAGATAGTCGTTCACCGTGACCACGTGCACGCCCTTGCCGGCGAGCGCGTTCAGGTAGACGGGCAGGGTGGCGACAAGCGTCTTGCCTTCGCCGGTCTTCATCTCGGAAATCTTGCCGTCGTGCAGCACCATGCCGCCGACCATCTGCACGTCGAAGTGCCGCTGGCCCAGAACGCGTTTCCCGGCCTCCCGCACCACGGCGAACGCTTCCGGCAGCAGCGAATCCAGCGTCGCACCGGCCGCGATGCGGTCCCGGAACGCCTGCGTCTTGCCGCGCAGCGCGTCATCGGACAAAGCTTGCATCGTCGGTTCCAGCGCGTTGATCGCGGGCACCCGGCGCTGATACGATTTCAGCGAGCGGTCGTTGGCGGAGCCGAAAATGGCTCGTGCAATCGTGGCGAACATGCGGACCTTCCAGCGAGGTGACCCCGGTCGGGGCTGCCCGATCCGGATCGGCCGGATGGACGGGGTTCAGATAGGACCCGCCCGCCCCCTGGTCAACGATGGCGGCATGAGTCTTATGTATGTCAGACGGTTCCGTGCCGCCGGTTGCCGGCGCGAGACGCTTAGTTGGGGTGTGTATGGCGCGACGCAAGCTCTGCAAGGCTGGAATCGGGGCTTTATACGGGCCGACGATGGCCGTGGCACTGATCCTGGGAACCGGTGCGGCGCAGGCGGCGGATCCCAAGCCGCCCGCGCCTCCCGTCGCGGCTGCCCCCGTTCCCGCGCCTCCCGTCGCCGAACCCGCCGCGCCCGCACCGCGCGCCGGAGAGGTCGTGTCGTTGGGCGGAAAGAATCAGGCCGAGGAGGACCCGGTCGTCGCCATCGTCGATGGTCATCCCATCCATCTCGGCGCGCTGGGAAAGGCCAGCGACACGTTGCCTGAAACCCTCCGGGAAATGCCGTTCGACACGCTCTATCCCGCGCTGCTGCAACGGGTCATCGATCATCAGGTGCTTGCGATGATGGCGCGCCGGCAGGGGATGGACGAAACCCCTGCCATCAAGCGCGACATCGAAGCCGCCACCGACCGCATTCTGGAAGCCGCCTACCTCCGCCGCGAAACCGCCGCCGCGGTCACCGATCAGGCCATCCAGCAACGGTATAACCTCGAATTCGCCAACCGCCCGGCCACCGAGGAAGTGCGCGCCCGCCACATCCTGGTGCCGACGGAGACCGAGGCGAAGGACATTCTGCGCCTGCTGCGCGAAGGCGGGGACTTCGCCGCGCTCGCCGTGGCCCGCAGCCGAGACCCCGATGCCAGGCACGGCGGCGATCTCGGCTTCTTCCGCCGGGAGCAGGTATGGCCCAGCTTCGCGGATGTGGCGTTCTCCCTCCAACCCGGAGAGATCGGGCCAACGCCGGTGCGCAATGAGTTCGGCTGGCATGTCGTCAAAGTCGAGGAACGGCGTCTGGTCGCCCCCCCCAGCCTGTCGCAGGCGCGGGAAACCCTGCGCCAGGAACTGATGGCGCAGGCCATCCGGGAAGCCGTCAAGAAAGGGCGGACGCAGCTCCAAATCCGGGAGTTCAACATCGACGGCTCGGTCAAAATGGACTCCCTCCGCCGCGACGACAACGCCGACGGCGCCCCCGCGCGGTAGCCGCTTTGGGGCCGCGGCTTGGGCGTGACCTCGGTGGCCCCGGGGCCGGAACCGACCGTCTCCCACGCCAATCCGAAACCGGCGCGCCGTCCGCTCTGCCAGCCGTTCACGGTGCAAGGGGTGTTGCTGGGAGGATGGCGGGGGCCAAAAGCTCCCCCCAAGAAAATCCGTCATGGTCGGGCCTGACCCGAGAACCGCCAACGGCACCCGCGCCGAACGCCCAGGGGGATCGCACATGGTGGATTTCCGACATTTTCCGTCATGGTCGGGCCTGACCCGACCATCTCAGGCCAATGGGGCACCGTTCGAAAAACCCTGCCTTTTCAATGGTGCGTAAAATCGCAGAAGATGGTCGGGTCACGCCCCAACCCAACCGCATCCCGCACCCCTCACGGTGCATAGGGTGTTTCCCCCGTTCCCGGACCACCCCCCGCCAGCCCGAGGCACCGCCATCGCATAAGCGGGAGCGCCACGAACCCGGGCCGCCGTCGGCCGCGTTCTCATATCCGTCTCAAACGGTTATTCACCGAGACAAAATCTCCGCCCACGATCCTGTCCCACAACCGCGCCCCAAATCCCCCCCCACCAGACAAACCCCGCCACAGCCACACGGCTCACGGTGCATGAGGTCTTCGCGCGCAAAACATACCGACCGCCCCCTCGGCATCGAACCGGACAACCGAACCACCCGAGCCCCCAACGCGCCTGCTGTTCATGTCCCGTTCCATACCCCGCCCCCAATCCCGCGCCAATCCGAAACCGGCGCGCGGGCCGCTCGGCTGTTGGGGGCGCAAGGCGCCGCCGGAGCGGTGGCCGCGACCGACGGAGCGCTTGCCCGGCGCCGTTCCCCCGCTGTTGCCCGTGCGCGCCGGCCGCACCACGGGCACCTTCCATCAAGTTCATCCTGTTCATCTGTGTAAAAACAACAAACCTCGCGCCACGGCCCGAACCCAACCGCTTACGGCATCTTCGC
>CAITUP010000109.1 GCA_903895595.1 uncultured Acetobacteraceae bacterium
GCTTGACCCGACCAACTCAGGCCAATGGGGTACCGCCAAAAAAACCTCGCAATTTCAACGCGCCTCAAATCGCCAGAGTTGGTCGGGTCAAGCCCGACCATGACGATGAAGAGGTGACGACCGCCATAATGAGAACTGCCGATGACGGTATAAAAATGGTGTCATGCGGCGACAGCGGATAAATCCGCCGCGTTTACGCCCCAGCCCCCCGATACCACGCCGGCACCCGCTTCTCCCGAAACGCCGCCGTCCCCTCATGCCCCTCGGCTGAGGCCCGAGCCATCCAACCCTCATGGGCGAGCATGGTGACTTGGCGTTCGTCCAGCAGTAGCCCGTTGGCGCCCAGGAAGCTTTTTTTCGTGATCGCCATCGCGCTCGGCCCGCTGAGGAACACCGCGTCGATCACCGAGGCGAGTTTGGCTTCCATCGCGTCCGCCGCCACGACCTCGTGCACCAGCCCGATCCGCATCGCTTCCTCGGCTCCGAAACGTTCCCCGGTCAGAGCGTAACGCCGGGTGTGCCGCAGCCCGATGGCGCCGATCATGTAGGTGGAGATCGGGGTGGGTGAGACCCCGACCCGGACCTCGGTGATGCCGAACAGCGCGTCCGGGGTGGCGAAGGCCACATCCACGCAGCAGGCGATGCCGACCCCGCCGCCGAAGCAGGCGCCGTGGATCACCGCGATGGTCGGTTTCGGAAACTCGTTCAGCAGCTGCATCGCCCGCGTGGTCGCGACGGATGCCGCGAGGTTTTCCTCCGGCGGATAATCCGCGACCTGGTTCAGCCAGCGGATATCCGCGCCCGCCTGGAAATGCTTGCCGGCCCCGCGCACCACCAGACAGCGCACGGCGGGATCGGCCGCCAGCTGCGGCAATCCGTCGATCAGTGCCGCCAACATGTCGGCGTTATAGGCGTTCCCGACCTCCGGCCGGTTGAGCGTCACGGTCGCCACGCCGCGGGCGTCGATATTCAACAGAACGATATTGTCGGTCATTCAAACCACCTTCGAAGGATCGGTATTGCCGCCGCAGACCACCACGCCGACGCGGGCGCCCTCGGGCGGAACGAAACGGCCGGAGAGCAGCGCGGCGAGTGCCGTCGCGCCGCCGGGTTCGGCGATCAGGCGGCATTGCTCCCACAACCAGCGTTGGGCCGCGGCGATGGCGGCGTCATCAACCAGCACCGCGGCCGCGACATGGGCTTGGGCAACCGGGAACATCAGCCGTCCGACCTGACGCGCCCCCAGCGCATCGGCGGCGAGGCCCCCGACCGGTGCATCCACCGGCTGGCCGGCAGCCAGAGCGTTGTGCAAGCCGGGGCATCCCTCGGGTTCCACGCTGATCACGGCAGCCGACCCGGCGTACCACGCGGCAACACCGCCGATCAGGCCGCCGCCGCCGGTCGCCACCAGGATGTGGGTCAGGTCCGGGGCATCGGTCTCGAACTCCCGTCCGACGGTACCCTGGCCCGCGAGCACGGCCTCATGGTCGTAGGCATGCACTTCCAAAGCGCCGGTCTGGGCCTGCCGCACCCGCGACGCCGCCAGAGCCTCGGCATAGGCCGCCCCACCTTGAACCACGCGCGCGCCATAGCTCGCGATACGGTCGGTTTTGGTCTTGGGCGTGGTCGCCGGGACGAAAATCTCCGCCGTCACACCCAATTCACGCGCCGCATACGCGACGGCGGCCCCATGATTCCCGCCGGAGGCCGCGATCACCCCGCCCGCCGGCAGATCGGCGGTCAGCAGCCGGTTGAACGCGCCACGCGGCTTAAAGCTGCCGGTGTGTTGCAACAGCTCCAGCTTCAGCGTTACCGGGACGCCGAACGCGGCTTCGCCCAAGCGTAGAATAGGGGTGTGGCGCACATAGGGTGCGATCCGGCGGGCAGCGGCGGCGATGGCGGAGCGGTTTGTCATGATGCACCGGACGCTGGCACGCCAGCGGCCGCGTCACAACCCGGTATCGGCTCAACCGGCAGAGCCGGGTAGATGAATGGGATGAGTGTACAAGAAGACAGAAGGGGGCGGCTCCTATCGACTTACGTGTCGGTATTTCGTGGACTTCTCCGGCCACCGTCCGGCGGACGGGTAATCGCATATGGCGGTTTCCCGCGTTTCCCGTCATGGTCGGGCCTGATCCGACCATCTCACGCCAATGGGGCACCGTTCGAAAAACCCTGCCTTTTCAACGGTGCGTAAAATCGCGGGAGATGGTCGGGTCACGCCCGACCATGACGAGCGGGGCCGCCAAAGGTCATATGCGATCGCCCCGACCCTTTCCCCACTCCCCGCTTTCTTTCCAAACCGATTCAGGCCAGATTGCGGCCTCATGCAGACCTCGCACCGTATGCACGGCAGTTGCGCGTCCCGGGACGGGCAGGCTGTGCTGTTGATCGGCCCCCCGGGTTCGGGCAAGTCCGATTTGGTGTTGCGACTGCTGGGACGGGGTTTCCAACTCGTGGCGGACGATCGGGTTTACATCCAGGACGGTACAGTCAGCGCACCGGCGGCCTTGTTCGGCCTGCTGGAGGTGCGCGGCCTCGGCATCGTACGCCTGCCCGCCGTCGCCTCCGCCCGCCTCGCTCTGGTCGCCGACCTGTCGGAACGCGCCGAGCGGTTGCCGGAACCGGAGACGCACGCCGAACTGGGCGTGCCGCTGATCCGCATCGACGCCGCCGCTGCCTCCGCCCCCGACCGGATCGCGTTGGCGCTCGACTGCGCCCTCGGCCGCGTCACGCAAATCGCCGGAGCCTTCGCGGCATGACCGACGCCCCGGACCGCCAGCGCATCGTGCTGGTCACCGGCCTGTCCGGCGCCGGCAAGGCATCCGTCCTCCACGCCCTCGAAGACGCCGGATACGACGCCGTCGACAACCCCCCGCTCGGCATGATCGAGGACATGGTCGCCCGCGGCGGCGGTAGGTTGGCCATCGGTGTGGATGCTCGCACCCGCGGCTTCGACTCGAACGAAGTCCTCGCCGCCCTCGATCGCCTGCGCGCCAACCCGGCGCTCTACCCTGAACTTGTCTATGTCAGCGCGGATGAGACGACGCTGCTGCGCCGCTACACCGAAAGCCGCCGCCGCCACCCGCTGGCGCCGCAAGGCGTGGTGTCGGAGGGAATCGCCGCCGAACGCGCGATCACCGCCGGACTGCGGGCAGCCGCCGACCTGACCATCGACACCACCGACCGCCCGATCGCCGATCTGCGCCGCGAAATCGAGCGCCGGTTCGGCGCCGGCCCAGACCAGGACGGCCGCGGCTTGGCGGTTTCCCTGGTGTCCTTCGGCTATCCCCATGGCCTGCCGCCGGACGCGGATCTGGTATTCGACGCACGCTTCCTGCGGAACCCGCACTACGACCCCATCTTGAGGCCTCGCACCGGACTGGACCCGGAGGTCGGCGCCTATGTGGCGGCGGACCCGGATTTCAAGTTATTTTTCGTCAAGGTGGCGGAATTGGTCGAGATGCTCTTGCCGAGGTTCGTACAAGAGGGCAAAAAATACATCACGGTCGCCATCGGGTGCACCGGGGGGCGGCATCGCTCCGTCTATCTGGTCGAACTTTTGGCACGGCGGCTTGCCACCAACGCGGCAAACGCCGAAACAGGACTTGGCTGGCGGCTGCATGTGTCGCACCGCGAACTTGCTCGAGATGGTAAAGACGACCGGGTGGGACCTGCTTCCCGCCCGCTGTCAGGCGTGGAGGCCTGAGCCGAACCGATGATCACCCATAAAGACAGTGGGCTTCCCGTCGCGGGAGCCGGTAGGGACATCATGGCACGCCGATGATCGGACTCATCCTGGTCACCCACGGCCGTCTGGCCGAGGAATTGCGATCCGCCATGGAGCATGTGGTGGGCGCGCAGCGAAACGTCGATACGATCTGCATCGGTCCCGATGACGATATGGAATCCCGTCGCTGCGATATCGAGCAATGCATCGGCCGCTGCGACACCGGCGACGGAGTCGTCCTGCTGACGGACATGTTCGGCGGCACCCCATCCAACCTCGCGATCTCCATGATGGAGCGTGGCGGGGTGGAGGTCATCGCCGGCGTCAACCTGCCGATGCTGGTCAAACTCGCCAAAATCCGCTCCAGCCAGCCACTCGCCGACGCGGTCATCTGCGCCGAGGAAGCCGGGCGGAAATACATCGCCTCCGCGTCCCACGTGCTGCACGGCTGCCGCCGCACCGGAACCGCCTGCGGATGAGCGGGTCCGACGCCGCCGTCCTCAGCCGCGATGTCACGATCGTCAACAAGCGCGGCCTGCACGCCCGCGCCGCCGCCAAATTCGTCACTCTGGCCGAGACCTTCGGCGCCTGCGTCGAGGTCGTGCGCGACGGGCAAAACGTCAACGCGCGCTCCATCATGGGCCTGATGATGCTGGGCGCCGGCCGCGGATCGAGCATCGAACTCCGAGCCGAAGGCTGGGACGCGAAAGAGGCGCTGGACGCCCTGGCGGCCTTGGTCGAGGCCGGCTTCCATGAATCCGACTGAAGCACCGCCCCGCCGGGTGCCGCGACCGGTGGTGGAGCGTGTGTTTGTCGGAATCCCGGTTTCCCCCGGCGTCGCGATCGGGCCGGTCTTCGGTACGTCCGAGCCCAAGGCCGAAATCACCCGCTTAAAGATCCACGCCGCCGACATCGCGGCCGAAGGCGCCCGCCTCGAAGCCGCCATCGCCCAGTCGCGCAAGCAGCTCGGCAAGCTGCGCATCCGGCTGACGGTGCTGCCCGAGGAAAGCCAAGCCGAGATCGCGCCGCTGATCGACGCCTACGTCCGTATGCTCGGTCCCTCCCGCCTCGTGCGCGGGGTCAAGCGCCGAATCGAGGAAGGGCTGATGTCGGCCGAGGCGGCGGTAGTGGCGGAGGCCGATGCCATCGCAGCGCAAATTGTCGGTCACTCCGAAGCCGGGGCCAGTGCGGAGGACCGCGCCGGGCTGCGGCGTCAAGCCGAGGAAGTGCGCGAAATCGGCCGCCGGCTGGTGCGCAACCTGACCCGCGCGCCGTTCCGCAGTTTCGCCGGCCTGCCCGATGGTGCGATCCTATACAGCGAGTCCCTGCGGCCCGCGGATGCCGCCTTGCTCGATCCGTCCCGATTAGCGGGGGTCGCGACGGAAGAAGGCGGCACCGACGGGCATACCGCTGTGATGCTGCGCGCCTTGGGGGTCCCCGCGGTGCTCGGGGCGGCAGGCATCGGGCACGCGATCAAGCCGGGCGAATTGGCGATTGTCGACGGCGGGGCGGGCACGGTGGTCCTGAATCCCTCTGCCGCCACCTTGGCCGCCGCCCGCCGCGCCGTCACCGCCTTCGCGCGGGAGCGTCAGCGCTTCGCCCGGTTGCGGCGCCTGCCGGCGGAAACCGAGGATGGGGAGTCGGTCGAACTCCAGGCTAACTTGGAATTGCCGCTCGAACTGCCGCTGATCGCCCAGTCCGGCGCGGTCGGCATAGGCCTGCTGCGCACCGAATTCCTGTTCATGAACCGCGAAACCGTCCCGGACGAGAACAGCCAAGCGGAGGTCTATCGTTCGGTCGTGGAAGCCATGAACGGCGACCCCGTCACCATCCGCGTGCTGGACTGGGGCGGCGAGAAGGAAATCGAGGCTCTGTCCGCCGCCGGCATCGTGCCCGATTACGCCGACACCAACCCGGCGCTGGGCATGCGCGGCATCCGCCTGTTGCTGCGGCGCCCCGAGTTGTTCGAGACCCAACTGGCCGCGATCTTGCGCGCCGCCTCGGTCGGACCCGTGCGGGTGATGCTCCCGATGGTCACCAACGTCGCCGAGGTCCGCGAAGCCCGCGAAATCTACGAACGCGTCGCCCGCCGCCTGCGCCGCCGCGGCGAACGGCTGCCGGAGAAACTGCCCCCGCTGGGGATCATGATCGAAACCCCCGGCGCCGCCCTGTCCGCCGATGCCCTGGCGTTGGAGGCGGATTTCTTCGCCATCGGCACCAACGACCTGACCGCCTACACCCTGGCCGTGGACCGGGGCGAAAGCGACGTCGCGGAACTCTACGATCCCCTGCACCCGGCGGTGCTGCGCCTGATCCAGTTCGCGACCGAGGCGGCGCTGCGCATGCGCATGCCGGTGTCGGTGTGCGGGGAAATGGGCGGCAACCCGGCACTGATCCCGCTGCTGATGGGGCTGGGGCTGCGGTCGTTCAGCATGAACGCCTCGGCCGTGCCTCGGGTGAAGCAGGTCGTCCGCTCCGTCGAAATCGACGCCTGTGCTCGATTCGCGCGGAAGGTGATGGAGCAGTCGGACCCGGAGGCGATCCGGCAGATGGTGGCTGGGTTCGGGAAGTAGGCGGCGTTCGCGTCAAATCTCGTCGGAGGCGTCGATCCGGTCGTCGTCGCGAACGGCCCCGGCCGTTCCAAAGCGCTGTAGTAACGCCTTGGCACGCGCGGGAGTCGACCGAGCCCCACGCGCGGTAAAATAGCGTTCGGCTTCGGCACGCGCACCGAGGCGTGCGGCGACTGCCGTGGCCACGAAGAGGTTCATGCTGATCCCTGCTTCGGCTGCCTGCCGCATGATCGCATCGCGCATATTTTCGGGCAGGCGGAGCTGGATTTTGACGTAGCTCATAGTCTGATCCTTCGTAACAGCGGGCCAGGGCGTTGGGCATGAATGCCGAAATATGCCGCGGCGTCACGCATGTGTTTCAAATTGAACGTCGCGATGGCATCGGCATTTCCGTTAATGGCCGTTTCCACGACCAACTCGTCGTCCGCATGGGCGCCGGTCGGGCGCCAATGGAAATCGAAAACGACCGGCACGCACACGCCTGCCAGGGCATCGAGAAGCTCCTCCACTTCCCCTTCGGTTGCTCCGGCCCGGTCCAGGTGCTGTCGGCGCCGCAGAACCGCGTCGTATTCCAGCAACAGAGAGGTCGTCAGCAAGAGGCGAAACCGGCCGTCGAGGGCATCCAGCAGCAGTTGCCGTGACGCGCCTTCGGGGGAAATGAATGCGGATAAAACAACGTCGGTATCGAGGACTACTCGCAGCATGTGCCACCATATATAGGGGCACTATGAAAGGTCAACAGCTTGATGCAATGACCGAACGCAGCCATGATACCAATTGAAGTCATACCAACCGAACTAGCCACTGACGCACTGGAATTCGCCACATCGTCATGCCGACGCTGGTCGGCATGACGATTTACCACGCGCCGAGGTGTCAATGGTAAGGTCCGCTGGTATCGCAACCTGTTTGCCGTGGACCCAAACAGGAACCCGAGCGTGGATTTGTATTTTATCGTCAAAACCCTACACATCCTGAGCGCCACCGTGCTGTTCGGCACCGGGGCCGGCATCGCCTTTTTCATGCTCCAGGGATACCTGAGCGGCATCCCGGCCGCCCGCCGCTTCGCCGCCGCCGCGACAGTCCGCGCCGACTTCCTCTTCACGCTCCCCGCCGTCATCGTCCAACCGCTCAGCGGCGCCTGGCTTGTATGGAGCGGCGAATTCGACTGGTCCGACCGGTGGCTCGTCGTCACCTACGTGCTCTATTTGGTTGCCGGAGTCTGCTGGATACCGGTCGTAGGGATTCAAATGCGGATGAAGGCACTCCTCGACGCCGAAGCAGCCACCGGCATCCTCGACGTCGCGCGACTGTCGCGCCTGTTCCGCTGGTGGTTCGTGCTCGGCTGGCCGGCGTTCGGCGGGCTTATCGCGGTGTTTTACCTCATGGTGGCGAAACCCTCATGGTAGCCCGCGTCCTCATCATCGGCGGCTACGGCAATTTCGGCAGCTACATCGCCAAATCGCTCGCGCCGGACCCGGAAATCCAACTCCTGATCGGCGGGCGGTCGCAGCCGAAAGCGACGATCTTCGCCGCCCGACTCGCCGCCGCCAACCCGGCGGAGGGGCATGCGATCGACATCGGCGGAGACCTCGCCGCCGCGTTCGCGCGCATCCGGCCCGATATCGTCGTGCACACCACCGGCCCGTTCCAGAATCAGGACTACCGGGTCGCCCGAGCCTGTATTGGCCAAGGTTGCCATTACATGGACCTCGCGGATGCGCGCCGCTTCGTCATCTCGATCGGCGAACTCGACGCCGCCGCCCGCGCACGCGGAGTCCTCGTCGTCAGCGGCGCCAGTTCGGTCCCATGCCTCACCGCCGCGGCGATCGACCATTATCGCCCCGGTTTCGCGCGGCTCGACACCGCCGATTACGGCATTAGCGCCGCGCAACAGACCAACCGCGGCCTCGCGACCACATCGGCGGTCTTGAGCTACGTCGGCAAACCGCTGCCGCGGCTGCGCGAGGGCCGGATGCGACGCGTGTTCGGCTGGCAGAACACGCACGCTGTCCGTTACCCGGAATTGGGCCTTCGCCTGTTCGGGAACTGCGACATCCCCGATCTGGACCTGTTTCCGCGGCGCTATCCGGATTTGCGCGACATCCGCTTCGCCGCCGGGCATGAGCTGAAAATCCTGCACGCGGGCACCTGGGCGCTCGGCTGGCTGGTGCGGATCGGCCTGATCCGCTCTCTCGACGCGCACGCGGAACGCCTGCTGAAACTCGCCTTCCTGTTCGACCGCTTCGGATCGAGCCGGTCGGGGTTCCACATGTTCCTGTCCGGGGAGGGCCACGACGGCCGCCCGAAACGCGTCCGCTTCTTCATCGTCGCCCGCTCGGGACACGGCCCGTACATTCCATGCATGCCGGCGATCCTGCTCGCGAAGCGTCTGGCACGCGGTGAGATCGCCGTCAGGGGCGCCACGCCGTGCCTCGATTTGATCGCGTTGGACGACTATCTTGGCGCACTGAAAGGTCTCGATATTTCGGTGCACGCGGACCGCGCCGATGCCTGAATTGCGCCGCGCCCCCTACAGCTACAGGGACGATCCGGCCGTTCCGGCGTTCGACGACAGCACCGCGCTGTTCGTCTTCGACGGCGTGTGCGTCCTGTGCTCCGGCGGCGCCGCCTTCCTCATGCGCCACGACCGGCACGCGCGGATGAATTTCACGCCCGCCCGATCGCCGCTCGGCCAAGCGCTCTACGCCCACTACGCCGTCGATTGGAACGAGACTTACCTGCTGATCGCGGAGGGCCGCGCCTACACGGCAAGCGCGGGTTATCTGCGGCTGTGCGCCATCCTCGGCGGTGCATGGCATTGTTTGCGGCTGGCCGCGATCCTGCCCGAAGACTGGCGCGATGCCGCCTATACAATCGTGGCGCGCCATCGCTACCGCTGGTTCGGTCGGGTCGCGCACTGCGCACTTCTCACCCCCGAACAGCGGGCGCGATTGTTGTAACGCTGGACATGGCACTGTTGCCCTCCGCCGCGGAAGGCCCGGCTCCCACGACCCAAATGTCGCATACAGGAGAGGCACCGGCCCGAAGGCAGCAATCCCGCTTGGTTATCGCTACCACGCCATGCGTTTCCGGCTTGCCTCCCACCGCACAATCGCCTAGGTCCGCCGAGCGGTGGGGCGATGCGGCAGAGGCATCCGGCATGCTCCCCCATGAAAAAAGGGAGCAACGGAACATGAGCCAGCTTATCGGAACCGGACACACGCGACGCCGCGGCCTTCTGCAAGCCACTGCCGCCATCGGCGGATTGCAGCTCGCCAGCCCGTTCATCATCAAGGCGCGCGGCGAAACCCCGGTGAAAATCGGCTTCATCGACCCGATCACCGGCAGCCTGTCCGCGCTGGCCGTTACCGAGGTCGAAAGCGCCAAGTGGACCGTCGAGCAGATGAACAAGAACGGCGGCATCCTCGGCCGGCCCGTCGAACTGCTGATCGAAGACAGCGCCAACGACACCGGCACCGGCGTGCAGAAAGCCCATAAGCTGATCGAGCGCGACAACGTCGACATGATCCTGGGCGACGTGAACTCCGGCATTGCCTACGCGATCATGGGCGTCACCGCCGAGAAGCGGGTGTTCCACATCGTCCCCGGCGGGCACACGGACCCCATCACCGGCAAAGACTGCAAGTGGAATACGTTCCGGACCTGCAACACGACGGCGATGGACGCCGCCGCCATGACCAAGACGCTGGTCAGCAAGTTCGGCAAAAAATGGTTTTTCGTCACGCCCGACTATGCCTACGGCCAGACGCTGCAAGCCAATTTCGTCCGCAACCTCGAAGCGTTGGGCGGCACATGGCAGGGCGACATGCTGCCGATCGCGAACTCCGATTTCTCGGCCACGCTGATCAAGGCGAAGGGCTACAAGCCGGACGTGCTTTTGAACCTCATGGGCGGTTCGGCGCAGATCAACTGCATGAAGCAGTTCATCCAATTCGGCCTCAACAAGCAGATGGCGCTCGGCGGCGCCTTGTATGAGATCGAGTCCGTTCGGTCGGTGCCGAAAGAGGCGCAGTCCGGCTGGTTCGCGATGGAGTGGTACTGGAACCAGCCGAGCGTGCCCGCGGTCAAGAAATTCGTCGATGCCATCTCCCCGGTGCTGGGCGGCAAGATGCCGACGGCGCGGCATTGGATGGCCTATGTCTCGCTGCACGCGGCGCGGCTGGCGGCGGAAAAAGCGAAATCGCTGGACGCCGTGAAAATGGCGCATGCGCTGGAAGACCTGGAACTGCCGCCCGAGGTCTCGCTGATGCCCGGCAAAGTCCGTTACCGCGCCGGCGACCATCAGCTCATGAGCGACATCTACGTCGGGGAGATGCATCCGCCGGGCCCCGGTGGGGCAGACGATCTGTTCACGATCGGGCAAACGGTCACGGGCGAAGACGCGGCCGGCCCGGCCGAAGCCACCGGCTGCAAAATCGCTTGGCCGGCGTAATCCGTCACCGTCATGGTCGGGTTTAACCCGACCATCTCTGGCCAGTTGGCAAAAGGTGGCCGGGTCAAGCCCGGCCATGACGTTTTAATTTCCAGATCGGGCCCATCATGGAACTCGTTTTATTCAACCTGGCCAACGGCCTGATCGTCGGCGCCTTCTACGTGCTGATGGCGTTGGGCCTGTCGCTGATCATCAATCTCAGCAACGTCGTCAATTTCGCCCACGGCAACTTCCTGGCCATCGGCGGCTACCTTGCTTTCACCCTGACGCCCTATATCGGCTTCTGGGGCGCATTGCTGGTATCACCCCTGCTGACTGCCGTGTTCGGCTATTTCATCGAGCAGGTGCTGATCCGCCACGTCTATGCCCGTAACCACATCTACAGCCTGCTGCTGACCTTCGGCCTCGGCTTCATCCTGCAGGATGTGTGCCGGTTCATCTGGGGCCCGAGCCCGCTGCCATTGGGCATTCCGGACATATTGTCGCTGCCGATCACCGAAGAGCTGTTCTTCATCACTTGGTACCGCGTGTTCATGGTCGCCGTGGTCATCGTCGCGGTGTCCGGCCTGTTCGCGTTCCTGCGCTTCACCCGCGTCGGCATGCGGATCAGGGCCGGCACGCTGGACCTCGACACCGTATCGGCGCTCGGCGTGAACGTCGCCGCGCTGCGATCCTATAACTTCGCCGTCGGCAGCTTCCTCGCCGGCCTCGCGGGCGTGCTCGCGGCCGGGCAAATCGGGCTGAACCCGAACATGGGCGACGATCTGATCATGCCCAGCTTCATCGCCATCATCGTGGGCGGCGTCGGCAGCCTGACCGGCACGCTGCTGGGCGGTCTATTGATCGGCGTCGCGGCGGCCCTGACCACCGTCTTCTACCCCGCCGGCGCCGAGGCGGTGATCTACGTCATCATGGCGATCGTGCTGCTGATCCGTCCTCGCGGATTGCTTGGCGAGGAAGGAATGCTGACATGAACGAGAATTTTCTGTCCCGACACCGCCAGCTTCTGATCGTCTGGGCGCTGCTGCTGACGGTGCCATTCTGGCTCCCGATGCTGGGGGGTTACACCGCGCTCGCCGGCCGCGTCGTCGTCTTCGCCTTGGCAGCCATGAGCTTCAATTTGCTGCTGGGCTTCACCGGCATCATGAGCTTCGGCCACGCCGCCTATTTCGGCCTCGGTGCCTATGGCTGCGGGTTGTTCATGAAGTTCGTGACGGCCTCGACCTTGCTCGGCGTGCTCGCCGGCACGCTGGTGGGCGGCATCGCCGGCACCTTATTCGGCCTGCTGCTGGTGCGCCGCCGCGGCGTCTACTTCGCGATGGTGACCATCGCCTTCGGGCAGGTCTGCTTCTACATCGCCTATAAATGGGATGAGTTCACCGGCGGCTACGACGGCCTGCGCGGCTTCGCCCGAGCGCCGATCGATTTCGGGATTTTCAAGCTGGATATCGCGGCCAGCAACAACGCGTTTTACTATTTCGTGGTGGCCATCTTCGGCCTCGCCGTGGGCTTGCAGGCACTGATCCTGAAATCGCCGTTCGGCCGCACCATGCTGGCGATCCGGGAGAACGAGCGGCGCGCCCGCTTCCTCGGCATTCCCATCGAAAAGCATATCTGGCTGGCGTTTTCGATCTCCTGCTTCTTCACCGCGTTGGCGGGGAGCCTGTACGCGCTGCTGAACAACTTCGCCGACCCGCTGGGCCTGAACTACATCATGTCCGGCAACATCGTGATGATCACCGTCATGGGCGGTATGCGGACATTCTGGGGCCCGTTGGTCGGCGCCGTGCTGTTCGTGGCGCTGCAGGACTACGTGTCCTCGATGACCACCAACTGGATGTTCTTCGTCGGCCTGACCTTCGTCGCCGTCGTGCTGTTCTTCCCCCGCGGCCTGATGGGCATGCTACAGAAAAGGGCCGGCACATGAGCACCGTTCCCAAGCTCGAAGTCAAAGGCGCCACCAAGCAGTTCGGCTCTCTGGTGGCCGTGTCCGACGTGTCGATGCGCGTCATGCCGGGCGAACTGCGCGCCGTCATCGGCCCCAACGGCGCCGGCAAGACGACGTTCTTCAACCTGATCACCGGCTTCTTCCCACCGACCTCGGGCGACATCCTGCTGGATGGCCAGAACATCAACAGCATCCCCGCCGCGGGCCGCGTGAAGCTCGGCATGGGCCGAACCTTTCAGATCACGGAAATCTTTCCGGAGCTGACGGTGCGCGAAAACGCCCGCATAGCGGTGGAAACCGGTCTGGGATTCAGCCTGCGCGGCTGGCTGACCGGTGCCGACGAAAAGCGCGTGCGCGACGCGTCCGACGAAGTCATGACGATGGCCAACCTCACCGCCAAGGCCGACCGTCTCGTGGGCGAATTGTCGCACGGCGACCAGCGATCCGCCGAGATCGCCATGGCGCTCGCGCTGAAGCCCACGCTGCTGCTGCTGGACGAACCCACTGCCGGCATGGGCGATGAGGAAACCTATCAGGTCACCGGCCTGATCCGCCGCCTGCACCGCGATTCGAAATACACCATCGTGCTGATCGAGCACGACATGCGCGTGGTCTTCCACCTCGCCGACCGCATTTCGGTCCTGGCCGAGGGCAAGCTCCTGGCCGAGGGTACCCCCGCCGAAATCGCCGCGAACGAGCACGTGCAGAACGCCTATCTGGGAAAAGCCGAATGAACGCGATCGAGGTCAGCGGGCTCAATACCTTCTACGGCAAGAGCCACATCCTGCACGACGTTTCCCTGTTTGCCGCCGAGGGGAGCGTCACAACCCTGCTGGGCCGCAACGGCGCGGGCAAGTCCACCACCATGCGCAGCATCATGGGCCTGACGCCGGCACGGTCCGGATCCGTGAAAGTGTTCGGCAAGGACAGCACGAAAATGGCCCCGTACCAGGTCGCGCGCCTGGGCGTCGGCTACGTGCCCGAGGGCCGCCGCGTGTTCCCGAACCTGACCGTGGAAGACAACCTCAAGGTCCCGCAAGGCGAGACCGGCCCGTTCGACATCCCCCGCATCTACGGCCTGTTCCCCCGGCTGGAGGAGCGGAAGATGAACCTCGGCCGCCAGTTGTCCGGCGGCGAGCAGGAAATGCTGTCCATCGCCCGCGCTTTGCTGCTGAACCCGAAAGTGCTGATCCTGGATGAGCCGTCGCAGGGTCTCGCGCCGCTGATCGTGAAGGACGTGTTCCGCATCGTGACCAGCATGAAAGCCGAGGGTATCTCCGTCCTGATCGTCGAACAGAACGTCCGCATGACGCTGGAGATCGCCGATACCGCCTATGTGCTGGACCACGGCGTGGTGGTGCACCACGGCCCGGCGGCAGCGCTGGCGGCGGATGAGGCGCTGATCCAGTCGCTGGCGGGGGCCTCGGCCGAGGAGTGGGATTTGGATAAGGCTTGAGGGGACATTTCCGATCACCTGATCGGTGAGGCCATAACAGGCGCTCCGTCTGGCTTTGGTCAGTGCGGGCGACCTGTCCGCATTCCTTCTTCGGCACCTGCGAAAGGCCGCGTGGCAATCGTCTCGCGATACGCCCTACGCCGCCACCCGCTCCTCCACCCCCTCCACCAACGGAAAAACCTTACTCGGATTAAGAAGCCACTCTGGATCGAACGCCGACTTGATCCCCCGCTGCTGCGCCAGCTCGTGCTCGGCGAACTGCACCGGCATTAAATCCCGCTTCTCCACCCCGACGCCATGCTCCCCGGTCAGGCACCCCCCGACCTCCACGCACAGCTTCAGAATATCCGCCCCGAACGTCTCTGCCTTGTGGAAACTGGCGGGGTCATTCGCATCGAACATGATCAGCGGATGCAAATTCCCATCCCCGGCATGGAAGATGTTCGCCACCTTCAGCCCATACGCGTCCGACATCTCCCCAATCCGCCGCAGCACATACGGCAGCTGAGACGTCGGGATCGTCCCGTCCATGCACAGATAATCCGGGCTGATCCGCCCGATTGCGCCGAACGCGCCTTTTCGGCCCTTCCAGATCGCCGCGGACTCCTCCGCCGACTGGGAAACCTTCAGGCTGATCGGATCGAATCGCTGGCAAATCTCCTTCAACCGCCCGAGCAGATCGTCCTGTTCGACGACCGATCCTTCGACCTCGATAATCAGCATGGCTTCCGCGTCCAGCGGGTAGCCGGCGTGGGCAAACGCCTCGCAGGCGTGGATCGCCGGGCGGTCCATGAATTCCAGCGCCACCGGAATGATCCCCGACCCGATGATGGCATCGACGCACTGCCCAGCGATTTCGTTGGACGAGAACGCCGCCAGCATCGCGCGCGCCCCCTCGGGCGAGCGCAGAATGCGCACCTGCACCTCGGTCACGATCGCCAGCATCCCCTCGGACCCCGTCAGCAACCCGAGCCAGTCGTAGCCGGCGGCGTCCAGGTGGGCACCGCCGATGTCCAGGATTTCGCCGTCGATGGTAACGATCTTCAACCCCAACAGATTGTTGGCGGTCACGCCGTATTTCAGGCAGTGCGCCCCGCCGGAGTTCATGTTGACGTTGCCGCCGATCATGCACGCCAGCTGGGAAGACGGATCGGGCGCGTAGAAGAACCCGTTGCCGGCGACGGCGTTGGTGATCCCGATATTGGTCACCCCCGCCTGCACCGTGGCGACGCGGTCCGCGTAGTCGATGTCCAGGATGCGGTTCATCCGCATCAACCCGACGACCACTGCGTCCTCCATCGGCAACGCGCCGCCGGACAGGGACGTTCCGGCGCCCCGAGGCACCACCCGCACCCCATTCCGATGGCAGTATCGCAGCACGTCCGCGACCTGTTCGGTGGTTTCCGGCAGCGCGACCGCCAGCGGCATCTGGCGGTAGGCTGACAGCCCATCGGTCTCATACGGCTTCAACAGCAACGGGTCGGAGATCAGACCGCTTTCCGGCAACAGGGCGCGCAACCCGGCGGCGATGGCGTCGCGGCGGGCGAGGACATGAGACTTCGGGTCGGGTAGACGGATCATCGGACGGGCCTTTTCATTGCGGTCGGCTCACTGTCTAACGGCGCTCGGGTCTTGCACAATAATACCCCAATACCAGGGTCACAACGGGGAGTACAGCGGTTTTAATAACATCGGCCGCCTCGTTATATCGCCCAAGATAAAGCTGCGCGCCCAGGTAAACCAGGATCGCTATGCCGTAGACAGGCATAACAGTTCTGACGATCCATTTTCGGTCATCCTGATCGGCCGTGCGCTCTATCCTGCTGACCAGCGCTCCAGCGTTCTCCGTGACGCTGCCGAGATCCGATTTCGGGGCAGCCAACGCGATCAATGCCTCACGATCGGCCGTCACCGATTGTGCCTCTTGTTCCGCCGAGGCACGTGGCTCCGACGCCATCCTGGCTTCAATGCGCCTGTTCTACGGCGACGTTGATCCGTCGTGCGATTTCCACCAAGCTGTCGACACACTCCTTGATCTGACTCGCATCGAGCTTCGTATCGTCGCTCTTCAACGCTGTCCGAACCAAACTGTTGGCGACGCCAACGAGGCTTTGATTGGCGCGGGCGATATCGATCAATGCGGCGCGGGGCAGTTCGGCCATCGTCGGGGCTCCTGAGGACAGCATGCGTTGACACCGCCACTATATGCGATCGCCTCCCCACCTGCGCAAGGACGCAGATTTGCCTCCCGCCCGGCCCCGCGCCAAACTCTCGCCAAACAACGGAAGGAAACCACGCCATGGCCGACGTATCCACCTTCGAGGACGTCAACCTCCCCGCCGATAAAGTCTGGGGCACGATCGGCGACTTCGCCGGCATCCGTAAATGGGCCGTGCTGGTCGAAAAGGAATCCGTGGAGGACACGCCCGAAGGCAAAGTCCGCACCCTGAACATGCCGGAGGGCCGCGTCGTCCGCGAACTCCTCGCCGCCCAATCCCAATACGCCTACACCTACACCATGCTCGGCCGGCCGGAGATGGCGACCTACCGCTCCACCGTCGCGGCCATTCCGCTGGATGCGAACAACACCCGCATCACGCTCATCGTGCACCTGGAACCGTCCGAGGGTCTGACGGACGAGGACATCGTCGCCCGCTACACCAGAAGCCTGCGCGGCAATCTGCGGGCGATGAAGAAGGCGTTGGGCCTCGCCTGAGATCAGACGATCTGGTTGCGCAACGCGGTCTCATTCCGCCAGAGGCGCTCCAGGTTTTCCATCAGGATGGCATTGACGTTGTTCTCGTACTGCGTGGTCTCCCCGCCGGTGTGCGGGGTGATCAGCACGTTTGCCATCGCCCATAGCGGCGAATCGGCCGCCGGAGGCTCGGGGTCGGTGCAATCCAGTGCCGCGCCCGCGATCGCGCCGGCCTGAAGCGCCGCGATCAGCGCCGCTTCGTCCACGCAGCCGCCACGCGCCACATTCACCAGATAGGCGGACCGCTTCATGCGCCCGAGCGCGGCGGCATCGATGACATGCCGCGTTTCCGGCGTCAGCGGACAGGTCAGCGCCACGAAATCCGCTTTCGGCAGGTGCTCGGCCAGCGCACCCAACCCATGCACCGAATCGGCATCGCCCGCCCCCGCCGCCGGGTCCCGCCGGAAACCGATCACGTGCATGTCGAACGCCTTCGCCAGCCGCGCCAGCCGCCCGCCGATGCGCCCCAGGCCGACTATAATAAGCGTCTTCCCGCCCAGCTCGTCCTCTCGCTGAGCCAAATCGCCGATCATGCCGCGCCAGACGCGCTGTGCCTGATTGTCCCGCGCCTCCGGCAGCCGGCGCGCCATCGCCAGGATCAGACCGATCGCGTGTTCGGCGACGGCACGAGCGTTCACCCCGGCGGCACTCGCCAGCCGGATACCGCGCGCGGCCAGCGCGGTCTTGTCGTACTGGTCGGTGCCGGAGCTGATGGACTGAATGAAACTCAGCTTCGACGCGGTTTCGATCAAGCCATTGTGCCACATGCCCGACGCCACAATCACGTCCGCCTCATGCGCTCGGCGATCCAACTCCGCACGATCCCGCACCTCGAAACTGGCGATGCCGGTGTTCAGGGCGTCGAAGCAGGTTTTCATCTGATAGGCGGCGTGGGCAAAGCAGATTGTCAGCTTGTCGCGGGGCGGGATCATGCGAGGTGTCCTTATATAGCGACCGCCAGTGTGCGGCACCGCCGCCATTCTTCCAAGCGCCCTGGCTCGAGAATTGCTTTGTATCCTTGGCAACATTGGAGAATGGCAATGCGACGACGCGGCATTCTGACCTCCGGCCTGGCGGCGACCGCCGCCTTAATGCGACCCTCCCTCGTCAGAGCGGAAGCGGCGACCACGCTGAAATTCATCCCCTACGCCGACTTGGCACTGCTCGACCCCACCGTCAGCGCCTTCATCACCCGCAATCACGTGCTGATGGTGTTCGAGACCCTGTTCGCGATGGACGAAAACGGGGTCGCGCAGCCGCAAATGCTGGAGGGGTATACGACCGAACCCGACGGCCTGACCTGGACCCTGACGCTGCGGGACGGGCTGCGTTTTCACGACGGCACGCCGGTTCTGGCGCGCGACGCGGTGGCGAGCATCAAGCGCTGGTGGGTCAACGACGCCTTCGGCCAGGCCCTGGCCGCAGCCACCGACGATGTCAGCGCGCCCACCGACAAACATATCGTATTCCGCCTCAGACGCCGCTTCCATCTGCTGCCCGATGCCTTGGCGCATCCCACCAACACCATGGCCGCGATCATGCCGGAGCGCTTGGCGAACACACCCGCCAACGTGAAATTAACCGAGATTGTCGGCAGCGGCCCGTTCCGCTACCTCGCCGCCGAACGCGTGCCCGGCGCGCGCAACATCTACGCGAAGTTCGAACATTATCGGCCACGCCCGTCGGGAGCGCCGAGTTTCTGCGCTGGGCCGCGGGTCGCGTATTTCGACCGCGTGGAGTGGCTGACCACTCCGGATCCCGCGACCCAGGTCGCGGCGCTGGAGGCCGGCGAGGTCGATTGGGTCGAACAGCCCTTAATGGACCTTGTCCCGACACTTCGGAAAAAGCGCGGCTTGGCACTGGAGGTTATGGAAACCAAGGGGCTGATCGGGTTCCTCCGTTTCAATTTCCTGTATCCGCCATTCGATAATCCCGCGATCCGACGAGCGGTGTTGAAAGCGGTGAATCAGAACAGCTTCATGGATGCGGTGGTCGGCGCCGGCGGCACCTTTGACGATCATTGCGGCATTTTCCCGCGCGGTTCGGCTCTTGCCAACGACGCGGGGATGGAGGCGTTGTCGGGCACCGCGACGGTGGACGAGATCAAACGGGACCTGGAAAAAGCCGGATACAAGGGTGAACGCGTCGTCTACTTGTCTCCCACGGATGTGCCGCGCATTGCCGCGATCGCGCAGGTCGGGTCGGACATGCTCCGCAGGATCGGCATGAAGGTCGACGAAATCTCGACCGATTGGGGCACGGCGGTGCAGCGTTCGGTTAGCCACAAGCCGTTGGATCAGGGCGGCTGGAACATGTTCGCCGCTTTTACCAGCGGTTTGGACATGAGCACGCCCGCCACTGCCCAATTGCTACGCGGCAATGGCAATGGCGCCTATAATGGCTGGCCCCAATTGCCGAAATTGGAAGCATTGCGCGATGCTTTTCTCGCCAGCGAAGACAAGGTGGCACAAATCGCCCTGGCACGCGAAATTCAGGCACAGGCCCTGAGCGACGTACCCTATTTGCCTTTGGGCTCCTATTTCCAGCCGACGGCTTTCAAGACCGATTTGCATGGGATGCAGAAGGGGTTGATCCAGTTTACCGGGGTACGGCGGGGGTAGGGCTGGCAGTCCCCGCCAAACGCGCTAACCTCCGGTCCAATCAGACCGGAGGGAACCGACCATGACATTCGATTACAGCAAGCTCTACAGCGACGGGCTGCCCGATCCCGCCGGCAAATGGGCGCCGTTTCCCCCCTACTACTTCGTGGGCGGCAACAACGACCCCGAGGAAATCCCCATCGAGGGGCTGATCGAAGCCGCCGCATCGGTCCTCCGGCGGGAGGGTTCGAAACTCGCAATCTACAACCTCGGTCTCGGCCCGCAGGGCTATCCCGGTCTGCGCCAGTTCGTCGCCGACAAAGCCAACTCCCATCGTGGCTTCAAGATCGGCCTCGACGACATCCTGATCACCACCGGATCGGGCCAGGGCCTGGACATGATCAGCAAGCTGCTGGTCAACCCCGGCGACACCGTGCTGTGCGAGGAATATTGCTACCAGGGCGCCATCAACCGCTTCCGCAAAATCGGCGCGAAGGTGGAGGGCATGAAGCTCGACGAAGACGGCATCGTCATCGACGCGCTCGCGGCACAATTGGCGGAATTGAAGGCCAAGGGCATCACGCCGAAATTCATCTACACGATCCCCACGATCCAGAACCCGACCGCGTCCATCCTGCCGTTGGATCGCCGCTTGGCCCTGATCAAACTGGCGCGGGAATACAACGTCGCGATTTTCGAGGACGAGTGTTACGCCGACCTTCTCTGGGGCGGCATCACCGCGCCGCCCGCTCTATATGCGCTCGATCCCGGCTGCGTCATTCACCTCGGCTCGTTCTCCAAGTCGTTGGCCCCGGCGCTTCGGCTCGGCTACGTCGTCGCCGAATGGGAAATCATGCGCCGGCTGCTGCCGTTGAAAGGCGACAGCGGGACCGGCGCGCTGGATCAGATGGTGGTCGCGGAATACTTCTCGAAAAACTTCGATAAGCATCTGACTCATTTGAATGGCGTGCTGCACGACAAGCTCAAGACGATGGTCGAAGCTGTGGAGCGCGAATTCGGGGCGTCGGCCGAATGCTGGCAACCGAAAGGCGGCATCTTTCTGTGGATCAAGCTGCCGGATGGGATCGACACCCGCAAACTGCTGAAACCGGCGGCGGCGGCGGGAATCGTCTTCAACGAAGGCCCGGCCTGGGCGGTCAGTCCGGACAATTCGACCTCGCATCTGCGGCTGTGTTTCGCGATGCCGAGCAAGAAAGTGATCGAGGAAGGTGTCGCGGCGTTCGCGCAAGTTTGTTATGAACAGACCGGCATCCCCGTGCGCAGCGCCAACGTGCAACGCGGTTAAAGGAGGAACCTGACAATGATGGACCCGATGCGTGGCAACAACGGCCCCCGCTACAAGCATGTGGCGGATGAATCGGCGCCGTACGAGACGATTGCCGTGGATAAACTGACGCCGATCATCGGCGCGGAAATCGCCGGGGTGAACCTGGCGGGCACGATCTCCAACCGGCAGATGGACGAAATCCATCGCGCGTTGGCGGAAAATTCGGTGATTTTCTTCCGCGATCAGGACATGACGCAGGAGCAGCATCTGGCGTTCGGCCGCAACTTCGGAGAGCTGCACATTCACCCCGCCGCGCCGCACGCGCCCGGCCACGATGAATTAATGATCATCCACGCCGACAAGAACAGCCCGCGCGCCAACGGCGAAGGCTGGCACAGCGATGTGTCGTGCGACACGGCACCGCCGATGGGCAGCATCCTGTATATCAAGACCTGCCCGCCCAAGGGCGGCGACACGCTGTTCGCCAGCATGTATGCCGCGTATGAGGCGCTGTCGGACAAGATGAAATCCTACCTCGAAGGCATGACCGCCCTCCACGACGGGGAGGAAAACTATCGCGGCACCTACAAAAATTTCGGCATCGCGGATAAGGCGGAATATCCGAAAGCCGAACATCCGATCGTGCGCACGCACCCGGTGACCGGCAAAAAGGCGCTGTATGTGAACCGCGGCTTTACACGCCGCATTATCGGCGTGCCGCGCGACGAGAGCTACGCGATCCTGAATTACCTCTACACGCACTCGGAAAATCCGCTGTTCCAATGCCGGTTCCGCTGGCAGGAAAATTCCGTGGCGTTCTGGGATAACCGCTGCGTCCAGCATCGCGCGATGTGGGATTACTGGCCCAACACGCGGTCCGGCTTCCGGGTCACGGTGGCGGGCGACCGGCCGGTTTAACCCGTCATGGTCGGGCCTGACTCGACCGTCTTTTCCCCATTCGCCTGAGTTGGTCGGGTCAGGCCCGACCATGACGATAAGGACAAAGCCATGGCGATGCTCAAACTTT
Source organism: uncultured Acetobacteraceae bacterium (assembly GCA_903895595.1). Taxonomy (GTDB): domain Bacteria; phylum Pseudomonadota; class Alphaproteobacteria; order Acetobacterales; family Acetobacteraceae; genus Rhodopila. The sequence goes on from CAITUP010000109.1 coordinate 21,831, forward strand.
CCATCAACGGCCAAAGCCGGGAGGTCGACGTCGATCCGGAAACGCCATTGCTCTGGGTCCTCCGCGAATGGCTGGGCATGACCGGAACCAAGTACGGCTGCGGCGTCGCGCAATGCGGCGCCTGCACCGTGCATGTGGACGGTGTGGCCACGCGGTCCTGCTCATTGCCGGTCGGGTCGGTTGACGCATCGAAAATTACCACCATCGAAGGCCTGTCGCCCGACGGCATGAGCCACCCGATCCAAGTCGCGTGGCTGCAACACGAAGTGCCGCAATGCGGCTACTGTCAGTCCGGCCAGATCATGGCCTCCGCCGCGCTGCTGGCCGCGAAACCGAATCCGACCGACGCGGACATCGCCGATATGGTCACCAATATCTGCCGCTGCGGCACCTATCAGCGGATCAAGGCGGCCATTCACACAGCCGCCGAATTGACCATCCCCGCCGGCGGCAAAGCGTAGGAGCGGCACCATGACCCACGTTATGAAACTCAGCCGCCGTTTCTTCCTGACCGCTTCGGCCGTGGCCGGCGGCGGGCTTTCTCTTGGATGGACCGCGCCGGCCTCTGCCGCCGACACCGCGGGGGCCGAACTCGGCATCTGGGCCGTGATCCATCCCGACGACACCGTAGTTGTCCGTATCGCTCGGTCGGAAATGGGCCAGGGCACACTGACCGGTCTCGCGCAGCTGGTCGCCGATGAGCTCGATGCCGACTGGCGCTTCGTCAAAGCGGAATACGTGGCGCCCGAGGTCAATCTGGCCAACAAACGCGCCTGGGGCGACATGTCCACCGGCGGCAGCCGCGGCATTCGGGCGTCCGTCGAGTACGTCCGCAAGGGCGGCGCGGCCGGGCGCGCAATGCTGATCCAGGCGGCGGCGGCGAAATGGGCTGTGCCGGCGACGGAATGTTCCACCGGCATGAGCGTCGTCACCCACAAACCCACGGGCCGCACCCTGCGCTACGGCGAAATCGCCGCCGAGGCCGCGAAACTGCCAGTACCCGACGACATCAAGGTCAAGACGCCAGCAGAATGGAAGCTGATCGGCCGCGGCGTGAAGCGGCTGGACACGGTGGACAAGCTGAACGGCAAGCTGACATATGCGATCGACGTGCAGCTGCCGGACATGCTGAACGCCGCCATCGCGCAAAGCCCGGTGTTCGGCGGCAAGCTGAAATCCTTCGACGCCGCCAAGATCAAATCCATGCCGGGCGTGCGCTTCGTGGTGCCGGTGGACGACAACGCTGTCGCGGTCGTCGCGGATAAATGGTACCAGGCCAAAACAGCCCTGGCCGCTCTGCCGGTCGTTTGGGATGAGGGCAAGAACGGCAACGTCGACAGCGCCCAGATCGCCGCCTTTTTGAAGGAGGGCTTGGACGCCAAGGAAGCGGCCCTGGCGCAGGAACATGGCGACGTAACAGCGGCTCTGGCCGGCGCCGCCAAGAAGGTGGAATCCGTCTACGGCACCCCGTTCCTGCATCACGCGACGCTGGAGCCGATGAACTGCACGGCGAAATTCGCCGATGGCAAGGTGGAAGTCTGGGTATCCAGCCAAAATGGCGACGCATCGTTGGCGGCGGCGGCCGAGGCCGGCGGCGTGAAGCTGGCGGATGTGAAGGTACACAAGCATCATCTCGGCGGCGGGTTCGGCCGGCGCGGGCAGCAGGATTACGTCAAGCAAGCCGTGCTGATCGCGAAACAGGTGCCGGGGCGCCCGATCAAGCTGATCTGGACCCGTGAGGAGGATATGACTCACGGGTTCTACCGCCCGATCACCCAGGCGAAAATGTCGGCCGGGCTTGACGCGCAGGGCAATGTTACGGCGCTTCACGCCCGCCTGTCAGGACAGTCCATCCTGGCCTATCTGATGCCGCAACGGATGGAAAACGGCGTGGATATGATCGCGTTCCAGGGCTGGACCAAGGAAGAGTTCGGCTACATGGCGATCCCCAATCTGCGGATCGATCACGCCGTGCGCAACACGCATGTGCCCGTTGGGTTCTGGCGCGGTGTGAACACCAACCAAAACTCTATCTACATGGAATGCTTCATCGACGAAGTCGCGCACGCCGCCGGCAAGGACCCGCTGGAATTCCGCCGCACGCTGATGGCGAAAAACCCCAAGCATCTGGCGGTTTTGAACGCCGTCGCCGAACGCGCCGGCTGGGGCACACCGTTGCCGAAGGGTGTCTATCGCGGCATCGCGCAGAACGCCGGTTTCGGCAGCTACGTTGCCGCGGTGGCGGAGGTTTCGGTTTCCCCCAAGGGCGAGCTGACGATCCATCGCATCGTCGCCGGCACCGACTGCGGTTATGTTGTGAACCCGGATCAGGTGGCGGCGCAGGTCGAAGGATCGTTCGTGTTCGGCCTGAGCGCACTGCTGACCAGCGAAATCACCATCGAGAAAGGCCGAGCGGTCGAAACGAATTTCGATAGCTACCAGGTGATGCGGTTGGCATCCATGCCGAAGGTGGAAACGGTTTTGGTGCCGTCGGGCGGGTTCTGGGGCGGGGTGGGCGAGCCGACCATCGCCGTGGCACCGCCGGCAGTGCTGAACGCGATCTTCGCCGCGACCGGCAAGCGCATCCGCACCTTGCCGCTGACGCATCACGACCTTTCGCACGCATGATCGGGCGGGCGGCCCTGGCGATGGTGCTGCTGGGCGCTGCTGCCCCGCCGCCGGGGGCGACCAGTTGTTCCGGCTGTCATGTATTGGCGGGACGGCCGGCGGCGAACACCGTCGCGGCGTTGGAAGCGTTTCGGTCCGGCGCCAAACCCGCGACCGTGATGGGCCGCATCGCGAAAGGATTCTCGCCCGAGGAAACCCAGGCCATCGCGACGTGGTGGGCGGGGCAAAAACCATGAGCGTAACACGGCGTTCCGTTGTCGCCGGCGGTCTGGCGCTGCCGTTCGCGGCGCGTGCCGCCGGTTCCCCCCGCGTCGTCGTCATCGGCGGCGGATTCGGCGGAGCCTCCGCCGCTCGGGCGTTGGGCCGTTACGCACCCGGCGTGGACGTGACACTGGTGGAGGCCAACGCCACCTTCACCGCATGCCCCTTTAGCAACCATGTCATTGCCGGTCTGCGCGACATCGCGGCGCAACGGTTCGGCTACAAATCGGTCGGCACGAAGGTCGTGCATGCCGAGGCGACGGGAGTCGATGCCACTGCCCGCCGCGTGACGCTGAACAATGGGACGGTGTTGGCCTACGACCGCCTGATCCTGTCGCCCGGCATCGACATTGCCTGGGACAAGCTGCCGGGTTACGACGAAGCCGCCAGCGAACGGATGCCCCACGCCTGGAAGGCCGGCGCCCAGACGCTGCTACTGCGGAAGCAGTTGGCGGCCATGAAGGATGGCGGCACCGTTGTCATGTCGGTACCCGCCAATCCCTACCGTTGCCCACCCGGTCCTTACGAGCGTGCCAGTCTGATCGCGTGGTATTTGAAGACCCACAAACCACGCTCGAAACTGCTGGTGTTGGACGCGAAGGATGCTTTCTCCAAGCAGAAATTGTTCCAGGCGGGCTGGGCGAAGCTGTATCCCGGTATTCTGAAATGGGTGTCGGCGTCCGATGGCGGAACGGTCACGCGCGTCGATCCGGCAACGCTGACGTTTGCGACCGATTTCGGATCTCACAAAGCCGATGTTGCCAACGTGATTCCGCCGCAAAAGGCGGGGCGCATCGCGGCGGTGGCAGGCGTGGCGGACAAAACCGGTTGGTGCCCGATCGATCCGGTTACGTTCGAATCGCGGCTGGTGCCCGGCGTTCACGTCATCGGCGACGCGGCCATTGCCGGCGCCATGCCGAAATCGGCCTTTGCCGCCAACGCGCAAGCCAAAGTCTGCGCTTTGGCGATCGCCCGTCTGCTGGAAGGCGGTACACCGGACGATCCCCGGCTGATCAACACCTGCTATTCCCTGCTGGCGCCGCATTACGGCATCTCCGTCGCCGGCATCTACCGGCCTGCGAAGGGGTTGTTAACGGATATACCGGATGCAGGCGGCACCAGTCCGCTGGACGCCCCGGATTCGTTTCGTGCTCAGGAGGCGGCCAATGCCGACGCGTGGTTCCGCACGATTACCCATGAAGCGTTCGGTTAGCCTCGGGGTGGCGGCGTTGCTGACGATGGCCGCGGGCGATCCCGGGTCCGGTCGCGCCATCGTCGCGAACCGGCAGGTCAGCGCCTGTCTGCTGTGCCATTCCGGCCCGATCCCCGATCCGCATTTGCAAGGAAACCTCGCGCCGGCGCTGACAGGCGTCGGATCGCGGCTGACGGCGGCGGAACTGCGCCAACGCCTGACCGACCCCGGCAAGGACAGCATCATGCCGTCCTATGCCGCCACGGCCGGATTGAACCGCGTCGGTCAGCCATGGGTGGGAAAACCGGTGCTGACGCCGACGCAAATCGACGATGTGGTGGCGTTTCTTTCCACGTTGCGGGCGCCATGATCGCCCGCCGGCGTTTCGTGCTGACGGCGGCGGCGGGCACGGTGTTGCCGGTGGCCGCGACCGCCTCGCATGTGCAGGTGGCCGTTCTGATCCGGCAACTGGTCGGCGACGCCAAGTTGGCGGAAGGGCGGGTGAAACTCGACCTTCCCGTCCTGGTGGAAAACGGCAATACGGTCGGCATGACCGTTTCGGTCGATGCACCGCCCGGCGCCGTGCATTCGCTGCACGTTTATGCCGAGGCCAATCCTTTACCGGAAGTCTGCCACATTCGTTTCGGCCCGCGGGCCGGCGTGCCCCGCATCCAAACCCGCATACGCCTCGCGACCTCGCAGACCGTTACCGCAATCGCGCAAATGCACGACGGCACGTTCTGGCAGGACAGCGTGGAACTGCTGGTCACCCTCGCTGCCTGTATCGATTAAGGGGGCACCATGGTCCGCGTCCTGCTGAACGTGCCGAGACAAGTCCGCAGGAATGAGCCGTTCGACGTGAAGCTGCTGATTTCCCATCCCATGGAAAGCGGCCAACGCCGCGACGCGGTCGGGCTGGCGATTCCGCGCGATATTATCAATCTGCTCGTCGTAACGTACGGGAACGAAGAAGTCCTGCGGATGGACTTGTTCCCCGCCATCGCCGCCAATCCCTTCCTGGCGTTTTCCATGACAGCGGTCGCCAGCGGCACCTTGTCGATTACGTTCACCGACGATCACGGCGTCACGCAAAGCGAAACAGCAACGGTGGAGGTCGTGTGAAGCGCCTGCTGGTCCTGGCGTTATTACTGACCGCCGCCGCCGGAGACATTCATTCCGGTTACGACGACGCCAGCCCCGAAACACGCGCGATGCAGGACGACGACAGCGCCAACCCCGGCTTTCTGTGGGTGCGGGAGGGGGAGGCGCAATGGTCTGGCAAAGCTTGTGCTGCCTGCCACGGCGATGCTCGTGTCTCGATGCGCGGCGTAGCGGCCCGCTATCCGGCATACGATGCGGCGCTGAACCGCCCCATCACGCTCGACCAACGGATCGCGCAATGCCGCACCGAACGGCAGCATGCCGAACCTTTCACGCCGGAGAGCGATGCTGCTTTGGGTCTCAGCGCGTATATCGGGCTGCAATCGCGGGGGATGCCATTGCAGGTCTCAACCGATGGGCCGATGCGGCCGTTCTACGAAACGGGGCGGACGCTGTTCAACACGCGCATGGGGCAATTGAACCTGTCCTGCGCGCAATGCCACGACGAACGGGCCGGCATGAAGCTGGCCGGTGCCGTCATTCCGCAAGGGCATCCGAACGGTTATCCGGAGTATCGGCTGGAATGGCAAACCATGGGGTCGCTCACCCGCCGCATCCGCAATTGCATGGTGGGCGTTCGCGCCGAACCATTTCCGCCAGACTCGGCGGAAATGACGGCGCTGGCTTTGTTTTTGGCGGCACGGGCGGCGGGCTTAAAGATCGAAACGCCCGCCGTTCGTCCCTGATTTCCTACTGAATCCGTTCCATCGCCGCTTCCAACCGAGCGACCTCCGCCAGATAAGCCACCACGCGGGCGCGGTTTTCTTCGACGATTTCCTCCGGTGCACGCTTGATGAAATCGGCGTTCGCCAATTTCTGTTCGAATTTCCGCGCCTCGGCGGCCGCCTTGTCGCGATCCTTACCCAGGCGCGTCCGTTCCGCCTTCAGGTCGATAATTCCTTCCAGCGGCAGAACCACGGTCGCCTCGTCCAGCACTGCCTGCGCGGAACCTTTCGGCAGATCGCCGTTCAACGCTCGCACTTCCGACGCACGCGCCAGACGCTTGATGGCGTCGATCCACCGATCGGCCCGAGCCAACGTCTCGGCCGTGGCATCGCGCAGCAGGATCGGGCTGGGCTGGCTGGGGGGTACGTTCATTTCGGTACGCACCGACCGCACCAAACCAATCAGCCGCACCACCCAATCCAATTCCGCCCGCGCGGCAGCGGCATCGGTCACCGGCACCGAAACAGGCCAGGATTCGCCGATCAGGCTGCATTCGGCACCGTAGCCGAAACGGTCCCACAATTCCTCGGTCACGTAGGGGATCGCTGGGTGCAGCATGCGCAGAATAATCCCCAGCACGTGGGCGGCGGTCGCCCGCACCTCGGCGGCGGCAACCGGGTCGGCACCTTCCGCCAGTGCCGGCTTGGCGAATTCCAGGAACCAATCGCAATAGGTGTTCCATACGAAACGGTAGCCGGCGGCGGCGTATTCGTCGAAACGATAGACTTCCAAAGCGGCGGTTGCCTCGGCCACGGCGGCGTTCGCGGCGTCCAGCAGCCAGCGCGTCAACGGCAATTTAGCCGCCGCCGGATCGAACGAAGGATCGATCGCCACCCCGTTCATTTCGCAGAACCGCGCGGCGTTCCACAGCTTGGTGATGAACCCGCGATAATCCTGCACCCGACTGGAACCCAGCTTTACGTCGCGTCCGGGACCCGTCAGCGAGCAGATCGTGAACCGCAGCGCATCGGTGCCGAAACTGTCGATCAGTTCCAAGGGATCGATGATATTCCCCTTGGATTTCGACATTTTCTGGCCCTTTTCGTCGCGGACCAGACCGTGGATGTAAACCGTCTTGAACGGCACATCGCCCATGAAATGGATGCCCATCATCATCATGCGGGCGACCCAGAAGAAGATGATGTCGAAACCGGTGACCAGCACGTCGCCGGGATAATAGCGCGCGACTTCCGGCACCTTCTCCGGCCAGCCCAGTGTCGAGAACGGCCACAATGCGGAGCTGAACCACGTGTCCAGCACGTCCTCATCCTGCGTCACGGCGATTTCCGTACCGTAATGCTCGCGCGCCAAAGCAGCCGCTTCCTCGGCGGTTTTAGCAACGAACACCTCGCCGTCCGGCCCGTACCAAGCCGGGATACGGTGCCCCCACCACAACTGCCGGGAAATGCACCAAGGCTGAATATCCCGCATCCAGGCGAAAAAGGTATTTTCCCATTGCTTCGGCACGAACACGGTTTTGCCGGTTTCCACCGCTTCGATCGCCGGTTTCGCCAGCACGCCGGCATTGCAATACCACTGGGTCGTCAGCAGCGGCTCCACCGGTACGCCGCCGCGATCGCCGTGAGGGATCTGGTTCGTATGCGGCTCGATCTTGACCAGCAGCTCCAGCCGTTCCAGTTCGGCGACAATCGCCTTGCGGGCAGCGAAACGGTCCATCCCTTGCAGGCCGCATACGAATGAATCGTCCGCCAGCTCGGCGCCGATTTCCTCCAGCGTCACACGCGCCTGCCGGTCCAGCACCGACGGCATCGGCAGCCCGTGCCGGCGCCCGACCTCGAAATCGTTAAAATCGTGCGCGGGCGTGATTTTCACCGCGCCGGTGCCTTTTTCCGGATCGGCATACTCGTCGCCGACGATGGGAATGCGGCGCCCCACCAACGGCAAAATCGCGAATTTACCGATCAACCGAGCCAATGTTGGGTGCGCGGGATTCACCGCAACGGCGGTATCGCCGAGCATTGTCTCCGGCCGTGTCGTCGCCACGGTGATGAACTCACCGGGTTCTCCCTCGATGGGATAGTTCAAATACCACAACGACCCCTTCATTTCCCGGTTCTCGACCTCGAGGTCGGAGATCGCGGTTTGCAGCTTGGGATCCCAGTTCACCAGCCTCCGGTCGCGGTAGATCAGGCCCTGGCGATACAGGGTCACAAACACCTCCCGCACCGCCGCGGACAGCCCGTCGTCCATGGTGAAGCGCTCGCGCGGCCAGTCCAACGACGCGCCCAATCGGCGCAACTGACGCGTGATCGTGCCGCCGGATTCGGCCTTCCACTGCCAGACCCGTTCCAGGAACTTGTCCCGGCCCATGTCGCGGCGGTCGATCCCCTCGGCCGCCAGCAGGCGTTCCACCACCATCTGCGTAGCGATCCCGGCATGATCGGTGCCCGGCTGCCACAGCGCGTCCTTGCCGCGCATGCGGTTCCAGCGAATCAGCGTGTCCTGCACGGTGAACGTCAGCGCGTGCCCCATGTGCAGGCTGCCGGTGACGTTCGGTGGCGGGATCATGATGGTGAAGGGATCGGCGCTGGACGCCGGGTCGCACGCGAAGGCGCCTTGCTCTTCCCATCCCTCGTAAATGCGGGTTTCGGCTTCGGCGGGGGCAAAGGTCTTGTCGAGCATGTCGGGTCTCTCCCGCGGCCTCGGGCGAAAACCGCGGGAGGCCGCTCAAGGCGGTTAAGTCAGGTCGCGGCTCGGCCGACGACGCGTTCGATTTCGGTGCGTACCAGGCGTTCGACCAAAGGCGGCAGATTGACGTCGAGCCACGCCTTCAGCAGCGGCCGGATTTCCTGACGGACGATGTCTTCGATGGTGGGGCCCATGCTGGTGACCAGCATCGACCGTTCGGTGGATAATGTCCGCACCAGATTGTCGACGCTGGACGCGGCCGCCGCGGCGGCTTCCGGCGCCACAAGTGTCGCGAGGGGCGGCGCGACTATCGCGACTGGCGGCGGAACAGGCGCGGGTTCCACGGCCGGTGTGTCCGAAACCATCATCGACGGCTCCAGCAGTAACGCATCGTCCTCATTCGCATCGGCGACCGCCGGGGCGGCAGGTGATGCGGCGGATTCTTCCGGCTTCGCCTCATCGTCGCTCAGGATTCGACGGATGGACGCAAGGATATCTTCCATCGACGGATCGCCGGCAGCCGCGGCGCCCTGGGTTCCCGCCGGTGGGGTTGTGCCGCTCATTGTCGCTCAGCGTGCCGGCTGTTCGGTGGCATAATCGCCCAACCCGACCCAGCGATCTTTCACCGCCTGATAATACGCTGTTTCGTCGTACAGCGGCACCGGCAGGCGCAGATCGCGCGCGGTGAGATGACCGATCGCCTGCGCGACCTGGAAGGATGCACCGATCAGCTGCGTCAGATTCTGCACCAGCGTCGTGCGCGAATTCAAAAGCGCCTGTTGCGCGTTCAGCACATCCAGCGTCGTACGGCTGCCCACGATGGCTTCCCGTGTGACACCTTCCAAGGCAACTTCATTGGCGCGAATCTGCGCCCGTGTGCTCGCGGCGGCGGCGCGCGCACCTTGCAATGTCGACAGCGATTGCACCGCGTTCTGCACGGCCGTGCGTTTCGCATCGTCCACCTGACGCAGCGATTGCTGCTGCGTCTGCCGTGCCGCACGGACCGCCGCGTATTCCGAACCACCCTGATAGATCGGCATCGATAGCTGGACGCCGAACTGATAGCCGTTCGACGCGGTACCTTGAACGCCGGAATTCTGTTGCTGGAACGCCTGGCCCTGCAAGCCGATCTGAGGCCCGAGTGCCGCGAGCGCGGTATCGACCGCGTCCTTGTTGGCGGCATCGGTAAACATGGCCGCGATCACGTTCGGATTGTTGGTCGACGCCATCGCCGCGGCTTCACGCTCGTCTTTAACCGGAAGCGCCAAAGGCTGCGGTTCCAACATGTCTTCCGGCGGCTGCACGCCAACGACCTGCTGGAACGTCCCACGGGCGATCGCGAGGTTGCCCCGAGCGGTTTCCAACTGCGCCTGCGCGCCGGCATGCGCGGCTTCCGCCTGCGCGACGTCGGTGCGGGTGATTTCGCCGACGCGGAACCGGTCGTTGGTTGCTTGCAACTGTTTCGCCAGAACCTGCACGTTGTTCTGTTGCAGTTCCAGAAGTTGACGGGCCTGGATAACACCCACGTAAGCGTTCACCGTCGCCAGCAGGCTGGTCTGTTCCTGCGCGAGCAACGTCGCACGCTCGGCCATCACCTGGTTTTTCGATCGGTTGACCTGCGACTGCACCTTACCGGAGGTGTACAGGTTCTGGGTCAAGGTCGTTTGGGCTGTCGCGAAGGTGCGCTTGGCCTGGGTATTGATCCATCTTCCGCTTGCGGACGACAACGAGCGCGATAAGCCATCGCCGGTGCCGACGGTGCCGCCGAGCACCACGGTCGGCCGCCATCCGCCCAACGCCTGCGCCACGCCTTCATCGGTCGCGCGCAGCTTCGCCCGTTCCGCGAGCAGCGCAGGCTGGGTCGTATAGGTTTGAGCCAAGGCTTCATTCAGAGTGCGGGGCCCATCGCCGGGGGAACGAACTGGCGCCGCCTTTTTCTGCGCCGTGCGCGCAGGGGGGGCCGCAACCTTGGACGCGGGGGCGGCAGGCGACGCCGGGACCGTGTCCGCGAACGCGGGCAACGCCGTCATGGCGAGGCCTGACACTGCGAACACCAAGCCCGGGAGCAAACCGAAACGCTGACCCATGCCTTAACCCCACTTCCCAATCGTGCGCGTCTTATGTGCCACAAACGGGCCGCGCACGCCACCATTCCGACGCGGCGTGCCGGCCGGGTCGGTGTTCGTCAGAACACGAATTCCGATGCCGGCAGCAAGGATGGCAGCGCCGGCGTGCCGCAATCGAACACCGGTTGAGCGCGCAGCCCCGCCGGGGTGGCCTCGGCGAGGACAGCCTGATTGGTCCGGCCGGGACCGGCAATCACCGTCACCAGACGGCCGCCATCGGTCTTCAACTGTTTCGCGATGGCCGGGGGAATCTCCCGCACCGCGCCTTCGATCACGATGATGTCGTAGGGCGCACCGGCCGGCCAGCCCGCTGCCAGAGGCCCAGCGACCAGATTGACGCTCGGCGCCTCGGCGGCGAGGGCGTCCCGAGCGAGCGCGAGCAAGGCGGTATCGTCTTCGACTGCTGTCACACGGGGGCCGCATTGCGACAGCACGGCGGCGCCGTAGCCGGAGCCGGCGGCGACGACCAATGCGCGTTCGCCTTCGCGCGGGGCCGCGATTTGCAGCAGGCGCGCCATGACCATGGGCTCCAGCAGATAGCGCCCATTTCCCAGGGGCACGTCCTCATCCGCGTACGCGAGCGCACCGAGGGACGCGGGCAAAAAACGCTCCCGCGGTAAATGGCGCATCGCGGCCAGGATTCGGGGATCGGTCACCTTGTTGGGGCGAATTTGACTGTCCACCATGTGCTTGCGGGCATCGGCATGGTGGTCGCTGTGGGTCGGTTCGTGGGCTGGGCTGGCCATCGCTGGTCCGTCTCATGAAGTGCAGCGTGCTTATACAGGCACCGCGCATAAGGCGCAAAGCGGCATGCGTTCATTCAATGTTCTATTGTCGTGTTTTGTCGGGAAACTTTACAGCACGCGGATATCCGATACGGAACCGTGGTTTCAGTCGCTTGTACCGCCGCATTTTTCGCAGCTAGCACAAGATTTGCATGGTAAGGCCGGCCGTTTGGGGAAACGGCGCGACACAACCCGATTGGGGAGCAACAGACATGCCGTGGATGAAGGAGCGTCCTACCAGCCTGTTATGGGCTGCCGCGCTGCTGGCGGTCGCACTGGCCGCGTATGCGGTGCAGCGCTTGCCGACCGACATCAGGGGCCCGCTTCTGCTGTGGGTCCTGGCATCCGTGCCGCTCGGCATCGCCATCGGCCATTGCGCCCTGGAAGAGCAGTAGTCAGACCTCTTCGACCTGCTCCACCCCCTGAAGCACCTTCAGGGCCTGCGCGAGGCGCGGGGTGACGTTGTAACCGCCGGGCAGCGCGATCTCGACGCTCTGATCGGTGCCGAGGCGCGGCACCAACGTGATGCGGCCCTTGCCGCCGCTCTCCCGCGTCAGAAGGTCGCGGATATGCGGCACGGCGGCGGTTTCGCCCAGCCAGATGCGGATCGACGCCCCGGCATTGGCAGCCGCCTTATCCAGCGCTTCGACATTGTTCGCGGTGACCCGCATCGCCTCACCTTCCAGCTTGAGCTCCGCTGTCACCAGAACATTGGTGCCCTGCGTTAGGATGTCGCGGGATTTGGCCAGGACCTCACTGAAACAAGTGACTTCGATGGAGCCCGAGGCGTCGGAAATCCGCACCCAGGCCATGCGGCTGCCGGTGCGGGTGATCCGCTCCTTGCTGGCGACCACGGTGCCGGCCAGCTTGACGGTCCGCAGCCCGTTCTTCGCCTGGGTTTCCGCGTCGGCCGCACGCACGACGCCAAGGCGGCGCAGCGCCTGGGTGTAGGCGTCCAGCGGATGGGCCGTGAGGTGAAAACCGACGGCATCGGATTCGAATGCCAGCCGTTCCAGCGACGGCCAGTCCTGGATGTTCGGCAGCCGCAGCGGTTCGGCGGTGGAGGCGGAAGGGCCACCGAACAACCCGATCTGGCCGCTGGCCTTTTCCTCCTGGTTGGCCTGCGCCCGCCTTAAAATCGTCTCCGCCACCGCGAACAACCGTGCGCGGTTGTTGTCGATGCTGTCGAAGGCTCCGGCGCGGATCAGGTTTTCAAGCTGCGCCTTGTTGATTTGGCGCGGATCGACGCGGCTGGCGAGGTCGGCGCAATCGGCGAATTTTTGCGCGCCTCGCGCGGCGACCAACGATTCCATGGCCGCGAAACCCACGCGCTTCACCGCCGCCAGCGCGTAACGGATCGCCAGCTTGCCGTCGTCCGTCCGTTCCACCGTATAGTCGGCTTCCGAGGCGTTGATGTCAGGCGGCAGGATTCTGATGTGCGACCGTTCCGCTTCCTGCTTCAACGCCGCCAGCCGGTCGGTGTTGTTCAGCGCGAGGCTCATGCACGCCGCGATGAACACTTCCGGGTGGTTCGCTTTCAGCCACGCGGTTTGATAAGCGACCAACGCATAGGCGGCGGCGTGGGATTTGTTGAAGCCGTAATCGGCGAACTTGGCCATGAGGTCGAACACCTCGGTGGCTTTCTCCGGCGTAATGCCGCGTTCGGTGGCACCTTTTTGGAAAATGGCCCGCTGCTGTTCCATTTCGGCGGCGATTTTCTTGCCCATCGCGCGACGCAGCAGATCGGCGCCGCCCAGGCTGTACCCCGCCATCTTCTGCGAGATCTGCATCACCTGTTCCTGGTAGACCATGATCCCGTAAGTCTCGCCCAGGATTTCCGCCAATTCGGGATGCGGCGGCTCCCATTTTTCCCCGTGCTTGCGGCGGCAGTAATCGGGAATATTGGCCATCGGGCCGGGACGATACAGCGCGACGGCGGCAATGAGATCCTCGAAACGGTCGGGGCGCATCTGGCGCAACGTGTCGCGCATGCCCTGGCCTTCCATCTGGAACACCCCGCCGGCCTCGCCCCGCGCCAGCATCTCGTAGGTTTTCTTGTCGTCCAGCGGCAGATGATCCAGATCGACACTGACGCCGAGTTTCGTCAGATAGCCTTTGGCGCGATCGAGAATCGTCAGCGTCGTCAGGCCCAAAAAGTCGAATTTCACCAGCCCCGCCTGTTCCACGTATTTCATGGAATATTGCGTGACCAGGAAGTCGGATTTCGGGTCCTTGTACAGCGGCACCAGTTCCACCAACGGCCGGTCGCCGATCACGACACCGGCGGCATGAGTGGAGGCGTGGCGGTACAGGCCCTCCACCTGCAACGCGATTTCGATCAGGCGTCCGATGCCTTCGTCCTCATCGCGCAACGCTTGCAGCCGCGGTTCGCCCTCGACCGCTTGCGCCAATGTCACCGGTTTCGCGGGATTGTTGGGGATCAGCTCGGCGACTTTATTTACCTGCCCATACGGCAGCCCCAGAACCCGCCCGACATCGCGCACCGCTGCGCGGGCTTGCAGCTTACCGAAGGTGATGATCTGCGCCACCCGGTCGCCGCCGTATTCGTTGCGTACATATTCGATGACGCGATCCCGCCCCTCCTGACAGAAATCGATATCGAAATCGGGCATCGACACGCGTTCCGGGTTGAGGAATCGTTCGAACAGCAGATTGAATTGCAGCGGGTCCAAATCGGTGATCGTCAACGCCCAGGCAGCAACCGAACCGGCCCCCGATCCGCGGCCGGGGCCGACGGGGATGTTGTTCGCCTTCGACCACTGGATGAAGTCGGCAACAATGAGAAAATAACCGGAGAAGCCCATGTTCGCGATGACGTCCAGCTCGTAATCCAGGCGTTCGCGGTATTTCTGGCGCTTGGCCTCGTCGGCTTTGACGTCGTCCATGCGGCGCGTCAGGCCCTCAATGGCCATGGCGCGGACGGTTTGTTCCTCGGTCGCGCCTTCGTTGACCTTGGGGCAGGTCGGCAGCAGCGGCTTGCGGGTTTCCGCCATGATCGCGCAGCTTTTGGCGATGGCGACGGTGTTGTCGCATGCCTCGGGCAGGTCGGCGAACAGCGCGCGCATGACCGGTGCGGATTTGAACCAATGCTCGGGGGTGACGCGGCGGCGATCCTGTTCCGACAGCAGCCTTCCCTCGGCGATGCACAGCAAGGCGTCATGGGCTTCGTGCATGCCGGGGGTGGCGAACATGCAGTCGTTGGTGGCGACCAGCGGCAGGCCGCGGGCATCGGCCAGCGCAATCATGCCGGGTTCGATGGCACGATCGATTTCCAGGCCGTGACGGTGCAGTTCCATCATGGTGCGGCCGGGGAAGGCTTCCAGCATCATCGCCAGCAGCCGCTCGGCCTCCGGCATCTGGCCTTCCTGCAACAGGCGCCCGATCGGACCGGTCGTGCCGCCGGTCAGCAAAATCAACCCCCCGGCATGCGCCGCGATCCGGTCCCACGTCTGTTGCGGTTTCAGGCTCGGGTCCGTGTCGAGGAAGCCCTGGCTGGACAGCCGCTGGAGATTGGCGAGGCCTTCCGCGTTTTGCGCCAGCAGCACGATCGGGTCCGGGTTCAGCCGAGCATTGTCGGCGCGGGTCAGCGCGATCTGGCACCCGATGATCGGTTGGATACCCTTGCCCGAGCAGTATTGGGAGAATTCGAGGGCGCCGAACAGGTTGCCGGAGTCGGTGATGGCGACCGCCGGCATATGGGCGTCTTTCGCCAAAGCCGCGAGCTTGTCCACGCGAATGGCACCCTCGCTGAGGGAGTAGGCGGAATGGGCGCGGAGGTGGATGAAATCTGCGTGGGGCATGCGGGGAGTCTAGCGGGGTGCGGGGAGTCGGGGGAAGCGGGGTTTTGCCTCGCTCCCCCCGCCCGCGTTCACCCGAACGTCGCGAACACTTCCTCGATGGCCTTCAATTGGTTCCCCGCCGCCGAGGACGGGACGATGATCAAATCCTTCACGCCCGCAGCCTGCCAAGCCTTCACGCCGTCGCGGACCTTGGCGGCGGGGCCGAACAGGGAGTTGTCCTCCAGCCATTTGTCGCTGAAGCAGCCGGGCACGTCGGCGTTGCGGCCCTCGGCGATGGCTTTTTCGATGGCCGCCATTTCCGCCTCATAGCCGGCTTCCTTCCAGTAATTGCGGTAGTTCGGCAGGAACCCGTAGCTCGTCAGGGTGCGGCGGTTCACTGCTTTGGCGGCTTCCACATCGTCGCTGATGCAGGTCGGGATCATGTTGCCGATAAAGAAGTCGGGGTCGTTGCGCTTGGCCTCCGGCAGCGCCGCCAGGGACGTGCCCATGTGCGACAGGGACGCGTTGGCGAACACCACGCCTTCCGCGATTTCGCCGGCCAGTGCGACCATGCGCTTGCGCAGCGCCGCGATGATGATCGGCGGCAACGTGCCGAGGCCTTCCTGCGCGCGAAACCGTTCCACGAACGACCGGATATCGCCGAGCGGCTTGCCGGGGGTGACGCCCATGCGGACGTGGGAGGGGCCGTGGGCGACGCCGATGCCCAGGCGGAAGCGGCCGCCCGAGACCTCATGCATCACCGCCGCGCTCTGGGCGAAGTCGGTGACGGTGCGCTGGTAGATGGGCGCGATGGCGGTGCCGAACGCGATGGTTTCCGTCTGCCACGACAGCGCCTCGCACAACGACATATTGCCGAAGGGGCTGGGGGAGAAAATGCCGGCGAAGCCGCGCTTTTCGACCTCGCGGGCCAGTTCCAGCGTGCGGCGGCGGCGGCCGGGGACGGCGATGAGGCAGAGGGCGGGGAGGTTCATGTCAAAGGGTTCCTTGGATCGGTTGCCCCCAGGTTAGACCGGGCGGACGGCGGTGATAAGGTCGGCGTCCCAAACAGGAGGATCGAACCCCATGGCCAAACCCGCCCCGAAAACTCGCATCGCCCACTCCGACGAAACCACCGTCACCATCCGCGGCAAGAGCCTGATGGACGATCTGATCGGCAAGCTGTCGTTCACCGAGACGATGTACTTTCTCATCAAGCACCGCCCACCGACCGCGGCGGAGACTCGGGTGCTGGACGCGTGTTTGGTGACGCTGATGGAGCACGGGTTCACCCCGTCGTCTCTGGTCGCGCGCATGGTGCACGACAGCGTCCCGGATCAGGTGCAGGTGGCGATGGCGGCGGGGCTGCTGACCATCGGCGGCGTGTTCGTCGGCACCATGGAAGGCTGCGCCAAAATCCTGCAGGCCGGGATCGAGGCCGGGGGCGATCTGGATGCCTATTGCACGCAGGTGGTGAAGGAACATCGCGCCGCCCGCAAAGCCATGCCCGGCTTCGGCCACCCCTTCCACAAGCCGGACGATCCCCGCTCGGTGCGCCTGTTCGAGGTCGCGGCCGAGGTCGGTCTGCGCGGGAAATACGTGGACTTGCTGCACCGGTTGAGCGCCGCCGTCGACCGCGAATACGGCCGGCATCTGACCATCAACGCCACCGGCGCGATCGGATCGCTGATGCTGGAGATCGGCATCCCCGCGGAGATCATGCGCGCCATCGCGGTTGTGTCCCGCTGCGGCGGTTTGCCGGGCCATATTCTGGAGGAGATGGAAATGCCGACGGCCCGCACGCTGTGGGCGCTGGCGGAGGAGCATGTGCCCTACGACGGGGTGTAACGGGGGCGCAAATTTCTTTGCCCGCGTTAACTCTTTCTTAACATTTTTTCGGAAGGATGGATCGCCGGCGGGAATTGGCCCGCCGGCTTAACCAAGGAGGTGCGAGATGGTGGAACATCTCTTTGTCCTGCCGCTGATAATCGTGATCATTGAGGTCAAAGTCAAGATCATCGTGAAGAAGCGGTAGGGCGAAGGGCCGGTCCGTCTTTGACGGGCCGGCCTGCCCCCAGACTCCTCGGTTGACACCGCCGCCTGTGCGGCCCCCCATCGCAGCATGATCGATAAACTGGAAATGATGCTGGCGCTCGCCCGCGAACAGCATTTCGGACGAGCAGCGGAGGCGTGCGGGATCACCCAGCCCACGCTGTCGGCCGGCCTGAAACAGCTGGAGGAAAGCCTGGGCGTTCTGCTGGTCCGCCGCCGGTCCCGCTTCCTGGGCTTCACGCCCGAGGGTGTCCGCGTGCTGGATTGGGCCAGACGCATCGTCGGCGACACCCGTGCCATGCGGCAGGAAATCCGCGCACTGCAACGCGGCCTGGCCGGGCATCTGCGGATCGCGGCGATCCCCACGGCGCTGCCGATCGTCGCCGCTCTGACCACGCCGTTGCATGTTGGCCACCCGGAGATTGTGTTTACCATCCTGTCCCGTACGTCGATCGAGGTGCTCAGCCTGCTCGACAATCTGGAGGTCGATGCCGGGCTCACCTATGTCGACAACGAACCGCTCGGCCCGGTGCGGTCGGTGCCGCTGTATTTCGAACATTACCGGCTGCTGGTGGCGGCGGATCATCCGCTGGGCACGCGCGACAGCGTTACCTGGGCGGAGGTCGGCGGTATTCCGCTTTGTTTGCTGACACCGGACATGCAGAACCGCCGGATCATCGACCGGCGTCTGGCAGATGCGGGGGTCGATCCCGCGCCCACATTGCAATCGAACTCGATGGTCGTGTTGTTCTCCCACGTGCGGACCGGTCAATGGGCGAGCGTGATGCCCGCCGTCCTGGCGGAGACCATGGGCCTGGGGGATCCGATCCGAGCTATTCCCATCGCCGATCCCGAACCGGCACCGACCGTCGGGCTGGTGTATCCACGCCGCGAACCCATGACTCCGTTGACCGCGGCGCTGGTGGGGGAGGCATTGAAGCTGGGGAAAGCGTGGATGCCCGCGTGAGCCGGCCCCCTACCGGCGCGCGGCCAAGCTTGCGATAGAGCCACGGATGTCCCGAGCGCCTCGCCCCCCTTCCGCGGTTCGCGTCCCGCCCCGTGTTGCCCCGCCGTCTGCCAAGCCGCCGGAGGGGAAGCGGCGTCCGCCCGCGCCTGTGCCGGCGCCCAAACGCCGCCGCTGGTTCGGGGCGGTGGCCAAATGGGGCGTTATCCTCGCGATTTGGGGTTCGCTCGCGTTGACAGGGGTTGTGCTGTGGTTCGCCCGCGATCTGCCTCGCCCGGAATCCGCACTGGATGCGGTGCGTCGGCCGAGCCTGACGCTGCAGGATCGATCCGGCCAGATTTTCGCGACGTTCGGGGATGTGGTGGGGGATTCGCTGCGGCTGAAGGATATGCCCCCTGCTCTGCCCGCCGCGCTGATCGCGGTGGAGGACCGGCGCTTCTGGCATCACCCCGGCATCGATCCGATCGGGCTGGCCCGCGCCGCCTACGTGAACGTGACCAGCGGGCGGCTGGTGCAGGGCGGGTCCACCATCACGCAACAGGTCGCCAAGACGCTGTTTCTGACCAACGCCCGCACCGTCCGGCGCAAAGTGCAGGAGCTGCTGCTGACGATCTGGCTGTCCCGCAGTTTCAGCAAACAGGAGATTCTGGAGATCTATCTAAACCGGGTCTACCTCGGCTCCGGCGCTTGGGGCGTGGACGCGGCATCGCGGATGTATTTCGGGGTGTCGGCGCGCAAGGCCAATCTGTGGCAATCGGCAATGCTGGCCGGCCTGCCTCGGGCGCCGTCTCGCATCAACCCACGCACCAACCCCGCCGGCGCCATCGCCCGCGCGAAGGAGGTTCTTGCCGCGATGGCCGATACCGGAGCGATCTCGGCGGCGCAGGCACAGGAGGCCATCGCGCAGATCGCGCTGCCGCCCACGCCCACTATCGCCCCCGGCTGGTTCGCCGACTGGACCGCCGAACAGGCGACCGGCGTGTTGCCGGAGAACGCCGACGCGACGCTGCGCACGACGCTCGACCGGCGAATTCAGGAAGTCGCTGAAACACGGTTGGCCGCGCTACTGGATGGTCCGGGGGCCTTAGCGGGGGTGACGCAGGGGGCAGTGGTGGTGCTCGATCCGGTCTCGGGCGCGGTGCGGGCCATGGTCGGCGGGCGCGATTATCGGACCAGCCCCTATAACAGGGCCGTGCTGTCGCGCCGGCAGCCGGGTTCGGCTTTCAAACCGTTTACTTGGCTGACCGCGCTGGAAGGCGGAGCGCGGCCCGACGATACGGTGGTGGATGCGCCGGTCCGCATCGGCAACTGGAGCCCGCAGAACTTCGAACGCCGGTTCATGGGAGAGGTCTCGCTGGAAGAAGCCCTGGCCGAATCCATCAACACCGTCGCCGCGCGCCTTCTGGTGCAATACGGTGGTCCCCGCGCCGTGGCATCGACCGCCGCTCGGTTGGGGATAGCGGACAAGCTGCCGAACGACGCGTCTTTGGCGCTCGGCACCGGGGAGGTCGGGCTGCTGGAACTGACCGGCGCCTACGCCACGTTCTTCAATGGCGGGCGGCGGATCGTGCCTTATGCCATCGAACGAGGGGCGCACCCGCCGCCCGAGCAAGCGGTGGACCCGAACCTCGCGGCGATGATGGCGCGGATGATGACGGCGGTGGTGGCACACGGTACCGGCAAGGCGGCGGCGGTCGGCGGACGGGCCGTCGCGGGGAAGACCGGCACAACGTCCGATTTCCGCGATGCCTGGTTCGTGGGGTGGGTGGATGGGACGATGATCGGGGTGTGGCTGGGGAATGACGACAACCGGCCGATGAAGAACGTGCAGGGCGGCGGGTTGCCGGCGCGGCTGTTTCACGACATCGCGGCGGTGGTGCGGTAGCCAGCCGGACGAAAATGGTGGCCGCGGTAAGGCAAATGCCTTACATTCCGCCTGGAAGGAGCCACCTGCATGCTCGTCATCGAAGAAGTCTGCACCATCACCGCCAAGGGCCAGACAACGGTTCCCAAGGCCATCCGCAAGGCCCTCGGTGTCGGCAGCGGCAGTCGTATCGCGTTTCGCGTCATGGATGGCGTTGTCAGCCTGCATGCCGTGGAGGAACCGGAGGACGATCCCGCGCTCGCGCCATTTTTGGCGCTTCTCACAGCCGATATCGTGGAACGGCCAGAAGCGCTGACACCGATGACCGATGCATTGCTCACGCGTATGAGTGCCGCGACCGAGGGGGTGACGGTCGATCCCGACGATCCTATCGTCGGCGAGGTCGTATTGTAACCGGCGATGGTCACACAGCACGGCTGGCGGTTGTTCGCTCATCCGTTGGTCCTCGATCAGCTCGATAAACTTAATGTCGCGGCGGAGCGTGCCAAGCGTGCGGATCCCGAGGGGTGGCGAGGCAACGCCAACGTCAAATTGCTGGCCACACTGCGCGACCTGATGTTCGACCGGGTGCCGCGCGACCCTCTCGCGGCCGCTTTCCGTCAGGGCAATACACTTGGCCCCGAGCACCGGCACTGGTTTCGGGCGAAGTTCGGCGGCAACCGTTTTCGGTTGTTCTACCGTGCCGATTCCGCATCCAGGATCGTGGTTTACGGTTGGGTGAACGATCGCGACACGCTACGAAAAGCCGGGTCCGCGAGCGATCCCTATGCGGTCTTTGCCCGCATGCTCGGGAGCGGCAATCCGCCGAACGAGTGGGCTTCGCTGCTGGACGCTGCACGGGACATATCGGAGGCGAAAGAACGGTAAATCCGCTTGGTGAACCTCACCCCGCCCGTCGCACATTCCAGAACACCGCGAACCCCGGCAGCACATCGGTCAAATCGTTCCGGTACGCCGTCGGCTGCATCCACTGCCCGGTTTGCACCATCGGCACGTACTGGAACCATTCCCGCTGCATCTCATCGGCGATTTTCTTCTGCGCCGGCACATCCACCGCATCGATCCAGGCACCGCGCAGCCCCTCGATCTTCTCCGAAGTCGGCCAACCGAACCAGGCCTTTTCGCCGTTCGTGCGATACACATGCCCGGCCGGATTGATCAGATCGATGCCCCCCGTGTTCGCCGGCGCAATGTTCCAGCCGCCTTTGTCGATCGGGCCCTTATTCTCCCGCCGTTGCGTCATCGCGCCCCAATCGAGGGTTTGCAGCTCCGCGTTGAAGCCGGCGTCGCGCAGCATGCCGAACGTCACCTCGGCCATCGCTTTGCGGAACGGCACATCGGTGGCGCCGATCAGCACGACTTTCTCTCCGCTGTAGCCGGACTCCTTCAACATCTGCCGGATACGGGCGGGATCGCGCGGGCCGTTGTAGACATCCATGTCCACGGTGCTGGCCAAGGCGCTGCCGGGGGTGAACAGGCCCACGCCGCCACGTCCCATCGCGGTGTTGTCGCCGACGATGGCCTGGACGTAATCCTCCTGCTTGACCGCCGCCTGCACCACGCGCCGCACCGCCGGGTTGTCGAACGGCGGATGCAAATGGTTCAGCCGCAAATGCCCGATCATGCCGGTGGGTTCCTTGATCTCCACCGCCAGCTTGCTGTTTTTCTTCAGCACCGGGATCAGATCGGCCGAGGCCCATTCCCACCAATCGACCTCGCCGGTCTGCAAGGCACTCGCGGCGGTGCTTTCGTCGGGGATCACCACCCATTCCACCCGTTCGAAATGCGCCACCTTCGGGCCGGCGATCCAGCCGGGCTTACCGTTGGGGTTCGGCACGTAATCCGGATTCCGCTCGTACACGGCGCGCGCGCCCACCACGCGTTCGTCGGCTTTCCAGCGATACGGACCCGATCCGACCATTTCATTCAGCGGCTTGGAAATCTCCGTCCGCGCCAACCGCTCCGGCATCATCGCCGCCACGGGGGTGGAGGACTTGCCGAGCACGACATCCAGGAGCGGAAAAGGTTTCTTCAACCGGAACACAATTGTTTTGTCGTCCGGCGCGCTGAGGTCCTCGGTATAATCCCGCAACGCGGTGCCAATCGCATCGCGCTGCCACCAGCGTTTGATCGAAGCGACACAGTCGCGCGCGAGAACCTTCTCCCCGTCGTGGAATTTCAGCCCATCGCGCAGCGTAATGGTCCAGCGCTTGCCGTCGTTGTCCGTGACATGCCCGGCCGCCATTTGCGGCGTGGTTTTGTAATCGGCACCGAAACCGTACAGCGTATCGAAAATCAGCAACGCGTGGTTGCGAGTGACGTAGGTCGTGGACACATGCGGGTCCAGCGTCGTCACGTCGGATTGCGGAATGAACCGCAGCGTATCGGCGCGCGCGGCAAGCGCCAGCGAAGGTGCTGCCAGCGCGGTGGCCGACGCCCCCAGAAACGCGCGCCGACGCATCACCCGACCGCCGGCAGCGAATAGAAACGGGCCGCCGTCCGATGGAACAACGCCGCTTTCTCGTCCGCCGAACACCCCGCCGCGATGCGCTTGAACGCGTTCCACAGCACGGGATACGAACACATGCCCTTATCGACGGGGAAATTGCTCTCGAACATGCAGCGATCCGCGCCGAAGGCTTCGATGGCCGTTTCCATGTAGGGTTTCCAGGCGGCGGCCATCTCGCCCGATGAGGGCGGCAGCGGCTGATGGTGGTAGCCGAAGCCGTTTACGTTCATCGCCAGCCCGCCGAGCTTGATGAACAGGTTGGGCGCCTTCGCCAGTTCCCTGATGCTGGCGGACCATTGCGCGAACACTTCGTCGCGCTTGCCCTCGTAGTGGCCAACGCCGAGCGGGCCGCCGAAATGATCCAACACGATTTTCTGGGTCGTGCAGGTCCGCAACAAATCCGCGAGATCGCCGAGCTGCGGGTGATACAACCACGCTTCGAACGTCATGTCGTACTTGGCCAACCGGCTGACACCGCGCTGGAAGGTGGCGTCGCGATACAGACCCTCGGGCGCGCCGGGGGGCGCGGTGGGGGCGATGCCGGGGTCGAAGGTGCCGGAATGGCGGATGCCCTTGAACCGCCCGCCGCCGGCCGCGGCATGGGCTTCCAGGGTTTCGTCGACCGCGTCCCCCAGCAGGCAATCGGCCTGACCGACGATCCCCGGGCAGGCGCGAAAGGCGCCGTATTTGCCGGTCTCGCTCTCCGCCGCCATGGCGGCCACGAATTCGGTTTCGCCTACCGGCTTCAACGCCTGCGGCCCGTCCTTGCGATAGGCGGAGCCGCATTGAATGAACACCGTCGATTTCACGTTGTGCCCGGTGGACACGTCGGCCACGAGGTCTTCCAGCAAATACCGGTCCGGCCGCGCTTTCCAAAGATGATGATGCGGATCGATGATCGGCTGCTCGGGATCGAGAATCTCCTCCCGCAGCATCGCCAGCCAATCGGGCCGCACGCGCGGATGGTGAAACGGAAGGCGTTCGGTCATGGCATTTCCCCGGTTCGGTCGTTCGCACCGGATACAGCCATGGGTTTACGCGGCGTGCAACGCCGAGGCCTCCGTCGGCTTGGGCGCGATGGCGTCCAACAGTGACTCCCGCAGTTGCGCCGGACGGTATCGCGACGATGCGTAGGCAATGCCCGAGGCCGCACGCATGTCCCACAGCGCATCGTCGGTCAGCAGCGCGACGACGGCATCCGCGAAATCCTCGGAATCGTCGGCGATGCTGGCGGCTTCGCCCAACCCGGCCAGCCCTTGCGTGCCGACCGGCGTGGTGACCAACGGCAATCCCTCGACCAGCGCCTCCACGACTTTCAGTTTCACTCCAGCCCCGACCCGAAGCGGCACCGCCGCCACACGCGCGGTGGCGTAGTGACGCCGAAGAGCGTCGTGGCTGACGGCCCCGGTTACGTCCACATGCGGACCGGCCAATGCCCGCACGCGGGCCGAAGGATGAGACCCCACGATCGACAACCGCGCCGCCGGCACGCGATCCCGGATCGACGGCAAGACCTCGGCCACGAACCAGCAGGCGGCGTCCTCATTGGGGGGATGCCCGAAACCGGCCACGAACAGAATATCGGCGCGGGAAGGTGCCGGTCGCGGGCGCCCGAACCGGGTGAAGGCATAGGGCACCACGGCGCGTATGTCGGCCCCCGGTTCCAGCACGGCTGCAGCCTGGGCTTCCTCATCCGACAGGTAGACCGATACATCCACCGCCCGCCAAATCGCGCGTTCCCGCGCCTGCATCGCCGCCGCGCCGCGCGACAGGCGGCTGAAATGCAGATCGTGCCCGTAATAGATAACCCGAGCGACACTGTGCTGACGGACGGCGGGGAGAAAGGTGTCGGCGACGTCCGGGCGGCTCAGGATCGCGTAATCCAGATCGGCGCCGTTTTCGTGCATCCACGAATCGAACGATTCGTGCGCCGCGCCGTGGAAGACTTCTATGCCCATGTCCTGCAATGCTTCGGTGTACCCCGGGACATAGCACATGTTGTGCGGCCAGAACTTGACCGCGAACCCGGCGTCCAGCAGCGCCTGCAAGCAACACAGGATAGCGTTCGACCCGGCATCGCGATCGGGCTCCGGCATCTTGTGATCCACGACCAGAACCGTCATCCGCCCCTGCGCTCGGTCCCGCGCCCGCATGACGTGGGTACCGTTGTCGAAATGCTCCCGAGCGAGCGCATCCTTCCAACGGCGGCGGAAGGTTTTGCGGTTGACGACCTGGTGCGATTTCAGCCCGACCGCGACATCCCGCCCGTGCGACACCCCCTCGAAATGCACGACGCGGGATCGCGGCTGGTAGATCGTCTTCAGCCCGTCCGCCCGCAGCCGGAAGCACAGGTCGGTGTCCTCGTAATAAGCGGGCGCATAGGCGATATCGAAGCGGCCCGCACGCTCGAACGCTACCCGGGAAACCAGCAACGACGCCGCCGAACAGTAATCGGACTCCCGCTGGTAGTTGTATTCGGGCCGCGTTGGGTCTTCGTTCCGCCCGTAATTCCAAGCGGATGCGTCCGACCAGACGATGCATCCAGCCTCCTGCAGGCGCCCGTCGGGATAAAGCAGCTTGGACCCCACGGCGCCCACGCCGTCCCGTGTTTGGAACGGGATCAGCATCGTGTCGAGCCAGCCGGGCAGCACCTGCGTATCGTTGTTGAGGAACAGCAGGAACTGCCCCTTCGCCATGCGCGACGCGGCATTGCAGGAGCCGATGAAACCCAGATTCACGTGGTTGCGCAGCAGCCGGACGCCGCGCACCTGCGTCAGGCTGGCGGTTTCCTCGGGGGGGCCGGCATCGTCGATGACGATGATCTCGATCGTGGCATCGGGCGGGCGCGCGGCGATCGCGGCCAAACAGCGCA
Source organism: uncultured Acetobacteraceae bacterium (assembly GCA_903895595.1). Classification (GTDB taxonomy): domain Bacteria; phylum Pseudomonadota; class Alphaproteobacteria; order Acetobacterales; family Acetobacteraceae; genus Rhodopila. Next base: position 47,438 of record CAITUP010000109.1, read on the forward strand.
ATGTGAAATCGACCTTCCCGTGCGTGGGGACAATCACGGACACCAACGGCGCGGCCGAGAACGGGACTTCGATCTCTTCCGCGCTAGCCGAACCGATCAATTCCGGCAGAGCCCCGCTCGGCGCGGCAGCCCGGGACCGACGCGCCCGCAGCCAAAAGCCGAACTGGGTGAACAGCTGGAACGTGACCGTCCACCACAGCACCAACCGGACTCGGCGGCGCAGCTGGGCGAAACCGGTTGGCGCGCCCCAATGGGTATGGGCGCCGATGGACTGACTCACGAGGGGCCTCCGTTGCGGGACGGCCCATCGTGACAAAGAGAGGTTAAGGAAAAGTTAACGGCGGCGAAAAAACTTTCGCCGCCGTCCGATACCTACTTCGCCTGGAAATTCGGCAGGCGGCGCTCGCCCATCGCCTTGGTGCCTTCACGGAAGTCGGCGGTGTTGCGCAGCCAATCCTGTTCCTCGTACTCGCGTTCGGTCGCGCGCGCGACGGCGACGGCCAGATCGCGGCGGAGGGTTTCGCGAGTCGCCTGGATCGCCAGCGGGCCCGACTGCGCGATCTCGGTCGCCAGTTCGATGGCCTTCGCGCGAATCTGATCCTGCGGCACGCAATAGTCGGCAAGCCCCATGGCGAGCGCTTCGTCACCGGTATAGCGGCGGCCGGTATACATCATCAGCGACGCCTTCTGCGCGCCGATCAGCAACGGCAGCGTGCAGGTCAGGCCGAAGCCGGGGTGGTAGTTCATGCGGGTGAAGTTGGTGGACCAGCGCGCCTCGGGGCAGGTCACGCGGAAATCCGCCGCGACCGCGAGGCCGACGCCGGCACCGACCGCCGCGCCCTGCACCGCCGCCACGATGGGCTTATGCGTGCGCCACAGACGCTGCGCTTCCTTATACAGATGCCGGCCACGCTTGGTCGCTTTCGCCACGCCGTCCGCGCCGCGGCTGCCGAAATCGGCGCCGGCGCAGAAGTGCTTGCCTTCGGCGCACAGCACGATGGCGCGGATGTCGGTGTCGCGATCCCATAGCTCCAGCGCGTCGGCGATTTCGCCCACCATGTCGGTGTCGATGAAGTTGTTCGGGCCGCGTGTGACCTCGATGGTGCCGATGTTGCCGGATTCGGAGACGGCGATGTGTTCGTAGGCTGGGTGAGACATGGGTTGGGCTTTCCTGTACTTTCGCGGTTCCTCGCTGCGTGGCACCTTATGGGGATAATGGAATGGGGGAAAGTGCGATGACCGGACCGGCACCGAGCGAGCCTTTGGCTCCGCATCCTCTGCATAGTTTCTTCTGGCCGGAATCCATTGCGGTGCTGGGCGCGTCTCCCGACCTGCACCGCATCCGCGGGCGGCTGCTGCACCAGTTGCGCGAGAATGGCTTCCCCGGCCGAATCCTGCCGATCAACCCGAGCTACGGGGAGATCGGTGGGCTGACATGCTTCCCGTCGGTCGGGGCCGTGGGGGGGGCGATCGATCTTGCGCTGATCGCCATCCCCGCGGCCGGCGTCTCGGCGGCGGTCGCCGAGTGCGCCGCGGCGGGGGTGAAAAACACGCTGATCATATCGTCGGGATTCGCCGAAGAGGGCGGCGCCGCGTTGGATATGCAGGCGGAACTGGTGGCGATCGCGCAACGCACGGGAATCCGCGCCTGCGGACCGAATTGCGAGGGGTATTTCAACGCGCTCGGCCGCGTCGCGACGACGTTCAGCCCGACCGTGGAAACGCAGGCGGACCCGAACGCGGTTTATGTGTCGGACCGGCGGATCGGTGTGATCGCGCAATCCGGCGGCGTCGGGTTCGCTCTGTTCAATCGTGGCAAGGCGGCGGGGTTGGCGTTCAGCTACGTGATTTCCACCGGCAACGAGGCCGATCTGGGGATGGCGGATTTCCTGGATTACATGATCGAGGACCCCCACACCCATGCCGTCCTGCTGTTCTGCGAGGCCATCCGCAAAGGCCCGGAATTCGTCGCGGGCCTGGAAAAAGCCCGCCGCCTGGGCAAACCGGTCATCGCGATCAAGGTCGGCAAAACCGATGCCGGCGGACGCGCCACCGCGTCGCACACCGCGTCGCTGTCGGGTTCTTATACGGCCTACAAAGCCATCTTCGAACGGTACGGCGTGATCGAAGCCGAGGATGCGGACGAAGCCGTTGCCATGGCGGGTGTTATGCTGACCTGCCCGCTGCCGAAGGGGCGGCGGGTCGGGATCGTCACGGTCTCCGGCGGCGGGGGCGCGTGGATGGCGGATACGATGACGCAGCATGGGCTGGTCGTGCCGCGATTGTCCGATGCGACTCAGGCCGGTTTGCGGCCGCTGATGCCGTCGTATGGCGCGTCCGGCAATCCGGTCGATGTCACCGCGCAAGGGTCGAACACCGGCCCGGCAATGATGACGGTCATGGAACACCTCGCCGACAGCGATGAGATCGACATGTTGGTGCTGGTCAGTTCGCTGGCGAGCACCACGCGGGCGTCGCTGGACGCGGAACGGATCAAGGCCGTGGCCGCCCGCTGCCGCAAGCCGATGACGGTCTGGACCTACACGCTGCCATCGGAGTTCGGCCGCCAAGCCGCCGCCGGCTGCGGGTTGTTCGTGCATAGCGATCTACGCGCCTGCGGTCTGGCGTTCGGCAAGCTCGCAAACTACGCCGAGGCCATCGCGCGCCCGTTGCCCGAACCGTTCACACCCGTTCCGGGGTCGTTGTATCCTGGCCTGCCGCGTATCGTGCCGGAATACCAGGCGAAAAAAATCCTGGCGGCCTGGCTGCCGGAGGCGCGCGAAAAACTGGTAACCTCCGCCGACGCCGCCGCGGAAGCCGCCGCCACGCTGGGCTTACCCGTCGTGCTGAAAGTGCAATCGTCGGATCTGCCGCACAAGACCGAGGCCGGTGGCGTCCGCCTGAACCTGCACGACCGTTCCGCCGTCGCCGCCGCTTACGACGCCATGCTGACCGACGTCGCCCAACACGCGCCGCATGCGAAAATCGACGGCGTACTGGTGCAGAAAATGGCGCCCAAAGGCCACGAGCTGGTGATCGGCATGGTCAACGACCCCACGTTCGGCCCGATCGTCATGGTCGGCATGGGCGGCGTCACCGTCGAACTGTTCGGCGATGTCGTCCATGGTCCCGCGCCGATCGACACAACGGAAGCGGAACGGATGATCCGTTCCCTGAAATCGTCCCGCCTGTTGACGGGATTTCGCGGGTCGGCGCCGATCGATCTGAAACCCGTCGCCGAACTGGTCGCGGCACTGTCGCGCGCGGCGCTGACGCTCGGACACCAAGTGGCGGAGTTCGAGCTGAACCCCGTGATCCTGCACGCCGACGGCTCCGGCCTAACGGTCGCCGACGCCTTGCTGACAATGGCGGGATGATCGCCTAACCTGACCACTGCAAGAAGGGAGTGGACCACCGATGGCTCAAATCGGAAAACTCGGCCGGCGCGCCGCGTTGGCACTGGCCGGATCGACGGCGCTGCCGCGCGGCGGCCGAGCCGCGAACGACGTCAAAGTCGCGATGATCATGCCACTGTCCGGCCCCTGGGCGCGCAGCGGCGTGCTGGAGCAGATGGGCGCCCGCATGGCGGTCGACGAGGTCAACGCCGCCGGCGGGATCAAATCCCTGGGTGGCGCGCGCCTGACCATGGTGGAATTCGATGCCGGCGACAGCACGGAGAAGGCCAAGGACGCCGCGATCCGCATGCTGGCGCAGGAACCCGACCTTGCCGTGGGTTTCGGCGGCTGGTTGTCCAGCTTCGTGCTGGCGATCAGCGAGGTGACCGAACGCGCCGAACTCCCCTGGCTGACGCAGGGCTATTCCGATCTGCTCACGAGCCGCGGCTTCAAATACATTTTCCAGAGTTCCGCCACGGCCGACACCCAGGCGGAGAAAACGTTGCCGATTATCGTCGATCTTGCGACCAAGGCGATCGGGCACCGGCCGACCAAGGTCGCGATTGTCGGAGATAATTCCGCATCCGTTGTCAGTTTTTTGAAGCCCATTCGCGCACATGTGCTGAAAGACTTGGGCCTGACACTGGTGGCGGACGAAATCTACACGCCGCCATTGGCCGACGCGACCTCGATTGTGCAGAAGCTGCGCGCGGGAAAACCCGATTTCGTGTTGATGCAGTCCACCAATGTCAGCGACGACAAGCTGCTGCTGGATAAGTTCGCGGAATTCGGCCTCAGCCCGAAGAAAATGCCGCTGGTCGGCAATGGCGGTCACTGGTGCGTGCCCGAATTGATGAAGCTGACCGCGCCGGAAAACCTGGAAGGCATGATCGTCGAGGTCGCGAACTGGCCCGGCAAGGCCGCCGCCGACGTGGAAAAGCGCTTCATGGCGCGGACCGGGGAACCCTGGTTCGGACACGATTCCATTTTCGCCTACGCGCATGTCCGCATCATGGCGGAAGCCATCGAGCGGGCGGCCTCCCCCGACCGGCACAAGGTCGCGGCGATGCTGCACACGATGGACATCACGACCGGTCCGGCAACCCTTTTCCCTGACGGGCGGCTGGCGTACGATGAGCGTGGCCGGCGTCGCGGCGCCGATATCAGCATCGTGCAGTTCCAGAAGGGCCGGCCGGTGCCGGTCTACCCTCCGTCCATGGCGCTATCGACCATGGTTTGGCCGAAATCATCCTAAGGAGTGCGAGGACAATGCCAGTCATTAAAGTCAGAGACCTCGCCTACGGGCGGCTGCGCGCGCCGGATTTGGATGCGGAGGAGGAATTCCTTACCGCATTCGGCATGGTGCGCGTGGAACGCACGGCCACGGCGCTGTACATGCGCGGCACGGACCCGGTGCATCACATCCACGTCACGGAAAAGGGCGACACCGCCGGCTTCATCGGCTTCGCCTGGGCCGTCGCGGACGGGGATTTGTTGAAGACCCTGGCGAAACACCCCGGCGCGTCGGGGATCGAAAACATCGACGAACCCGGCGGCGGCAAGCGCGTGCGCATCGCCGAACCGAACGGCTATACCATCGAAGTCGTGCACGGCGTCGCGCCGGTCGCGGCGATTCCGGTGGAACGCCAAGCGATCAATTCCGGTACCGCGCCGCTGAATCGCGCCGGGGAGGTCATTCGCTTTCGGCAAGGCCCGTCCAGCGTGAAACGGATCGGCCATGCCGTGATGGGCACGCCGAAAAACGTCGAAACCGTGCAATGGTTTCGCGACGTCCTGGGCTTGGTACAGTCGGACGACATTTACGCCGGTCAGGCCGACAACATCATCGGCCAGTTCAGCCGGATCGATGCCGATGCCGAGTACGTCGATCACCACGCGTTCTTCTGCATGAAAAATGCACGCGCGGGGCTAAACCATTTCTCGTTCGAGGTGCAGGACATCGACGACGTGTTCATGGGGCACGAGCATCTGAAAGGCACCGGAAAATTCGAGCATATGTGGGGCATCGGCCGCCATCTGCTCGGTTCTCAGGTATACGACTATTGGTCCGATCCCTGGGGCCGCGTGCACGAACATTGGGCCGATACCGACCGGCTTAACACCGCGAACGGCGGCAATCTGGTTTCGGCCGAGGAAGGCCTGCGCTCGCAATGGGGCGACCGGCCCCCGGAAAAATTCATCGGCCACGTTAGCCCGTAACAGAGGATTGTTTTATGTTCGAACTGCCTGAAGAACACCGCATGCTCCAGGAGCTGGTCGCGAAGTTCATCGATCGCGACGTCATGCCCCTGGAAAAAGCGACCCTCGCCCGCGAGGCGTCCGGCCAAAAATCCGGTCTGCCGCCGGACGAGGAAGCGGTGTTGCTCGCCAAGTGCAAGGAATTGGGACTGTGGGGCCTGGACGTGCCCGAAGAATACGGCGGCGCCAACCTGCCCTACGCGGCATTGGTCGGTGTGTACGAGGAACAGGGCCGCACCTGCGTGCCCTTCACCTTCCCGCCCGACAGCCCCAATCTGCACATGCTGATCGCCGTCGCGGATGAGGAGCAGAAGCGCAAATACCTCGATCCCTACGCCCGGGGCGAGGCACACTCCGCCATCGCCATTTCCGAACCCGGCGCCGGCGGCGATCCGGCGGGGATGACGACGCGGGCTGTGAAGGATGGCAACCACTGGGTCATCAACGGTCGCAAGATCTGGGTCAGCCGCGTGCCCTACGCCGATTTCGTGATCGTGATGGCGCGGACCGGAGAGGGCAAGCGCGCTGACGGAGTCACGGCCTTTATCGTCGAAAAAGGCACGCCGGGGTTCATCATCGAACGTGAAATTCCGATGGTGGGCGGGCAGCGCACCTACGAACTGATTTTCGAGGATTGCCGCATCCCCGCCTCGCAAATCCTGGGTGTCGAGGGCAAAGGCTACGCGCCGATGCAGTTGCGCCTGACCGTCCGCCGCCTGCAAATGGGCGCCTGGTGCGTCGGCATGGCTCGGCGGGCGTTGGATATGATGGTGGAACATACCAAGCAGCGCGTCACCTTCGGGCAACGGCTGGCCGACCGGCAGGCGATTCAATGGTGGATCGCCGACGCGGCGATTAAAATCCATGCGCAGCGGCTGATGGTTTACGATGCGGCGTTCAAGGCCGATGCCGGCAAGGACGTGCGGATGGAGGCTTCGATGGTGAAGCTGTACGGCACCGAAATGGCGACGGAAATCATCGATCACGCACAGCAGTCGTTCGGGGCGATGGGTGTCGCAAAGGAACTGCCGTTGCAGCTGATGGCGCAGAAGGTGCGGACAATGCGGGTTTACGAAGGCCCGTCGGAGGTGCATCGGATGGCGATTGCTCGTCGGATTATCGGGCGGTAGTTGGCCGATTACGCGGGTGGCCGACGGGCATGGTGGCGCACGATCAGCTCATTTCGACCTCCATGCCTCGATCGCCTCCCAACAGTCGGCCACCAGGGCTTGGAGTTTGCAAAGATATATTCCAAGTCCCGCCCATCGACATGCCGGGGATCGCGTTTGTCGGCCTCATTATCGAACTGCCGAACGCGGTCGCCGACGACAACACCCCGTTGCACCCACCCCACCCCTCGCCTAAGCTACCCGCCAGTAGGAGGGAACCCAAACTCATGGATCTGCGCTTCACCCCCGAGGAAATCGCCTTCCGCGAGGAAGTCCGAACCTTCATCCGCGAAAACCTGCCGGCCGACATCCACGCCAAGATGAAACTCGGCCACCACCCCAACAAGGAAGATACGGTGCGTTGGCAGCGTATCCTGAACGCCAAGGGATGGGCCGGCCTGTCCTGGCCGAAGGAATGGGGCGGCACCGGATGGACCGCGATCCAGAAGATGATCTTCCTGGAAGAAAACCAGGTCGCACCGGCGCCGGAACTGTCATCGTTCAACATCACGATGATCGGCCCAGTCTTGATCCAGTTCGGGACCGAGGAGCAGAAGAAGCGCTTCCTCCCCCGCGCCGCGAACATCGACGATTGGTGGTGCCAGGGGTTCAGTGAGCCGGGCGCCGGTTCCGACCTTGCGTCGCTGAAGACCTCGGCGAAGCTGGAAGGCGATCATTACGTCGTCAACGGCCAGAAAATCTGGACCTCGACGGCGCATCACGCCGACTGGTGCTTCCTGCTGGTGCGCACCAATCCAAACGCCCGCAAGCGGCAGGAGGGTATTTCCTTCCTGCTGGTGGACATGAAGACGCCGGGCATCACGGTACGGCCGATTATCTCCATCGACGGCAGCCACCATTTGAATGAGGTGTTTTTCGACGACGTAAAAGTGCCGAAAGACCAGCTCGTCCATCAGGAAAACAAAGGCTGGGACGTCGCGAAATTCCTGCTGGGCAACGAACGCACCGGCATCGCGCGCCTGGGCAAATCCAAGGAACGCGTGATCGCCTCGATCGACATGGCCAAGCAGGTCAACGCCAACGGCCGTCCGCTGATCGAGGACCCGACGTTCCGCCAGCGCGTCGCGCAACTGCAGGTGGACATGAAGGCGCTGGAAATCACCCAGTATCGCGTCGTATCCGCCCACGACAAAGCCGGCGGCGGGCGACCCGATCCGTTGTCGTCCGTGCTGAAGGTCAAAGGCACCGAGTTGTTGCAAGCCACGACCGAACTCGCGATCGATGTGGCCGGCCCGATGGCAACGCCGATCTGGGCACAGGAATTGGCGGCACTGAACGAGTCCGACGATATGCTGGAAGCCTCGTCCGCCTCGGTCGGTTCGTATCTGTTTCTGCGGGCGGCGTCGATTTACGGCGGCACGAACGAGATTCAGAAAAATATTCTCACTAAAGCCGTGTTGGGGCTCTGATGGATTTCGAACCCTCCGACGACCAGCGCCTGCTGCTGGAATCCGTCAGCCGCATGCTGGCGGACAATTACAATTTTGCCCAACGCAAAACCTACATCGCCCAGCCCGAGGGCTGGAGCCCCGCGATCTGGTCCCAATTCGCCGAACTCGGCCTGCTCGGCCTGCCGTTCCCGGAACAATACGGCGGCTACGGCGGCGGCGCGCAGGAAACCATGCTGGTGATGCAGGCGTTCGGCAAAGCCCTGGTGGTGGAACCGTTTTTCCCCACCGTCGTACTGGGCGGCACCGCGATCATGATCGCGGGGACCGATGCGCAGAAGCAGGCCATATTGCCGGCCATCGCGGAAGGCAGCCTGAAAATGGCGTTCGCGCATGCCGAGCGGCAAGCGCGCTACGACCTGAACGACGTCGTGACGACAGCGAAGAAGGACGGCAGCGCGTGGGTCCTCGACGGCTCCAAAACCGTTGTCGCGCATGGCGACTCCGCGGATAAGCTGGTCGTCAGCGCCCGCACCTCCGGCGACCGCTACGATGTCGAAGGGATCACGCTGTTCCTGGTGGATACGAACGCGCAAGGCGTTGCTCGTCGTGGCTACATCACCCGCGACGAAACCCGCGCGGCGGATATCTCGCTGTCCAATGTGCGTGTGACCGAAGTGTTGGGCGAAGTCGGCAAGGGCCTCGCCATCGTCGAAAAGATCGTCGAAGCCGGTATCGCCGCCACCGCGGCCGAAACGGTCGGCGCGATGGAGGCGATGAACGACATGACGCTGGAATACAGCAAAACCCGCGTCCAGTTCGGCCAGCCGATCGGCACGTATCAGGTCGTGCAGCACCGGCTCGCTGACATGTTCATGACCCAGGAACAGGGCCGCAGCATGGCGATGCTGGCGACCATGAGCCTGGACAACGCCGACCCGGTGGAGCGCGCGCACGATCTGGCCATGGCCAAAGTCGGTGTCGGTCAGGCCGGACGCTACGTGTCGCAAAGCGCGGTGCAGATGCATGGCGGTATCGGCATGACCGAGGAATACGCGGTCGGCCACTATTTCCGGCGCTGCATGGTCATCGAACGCCTGTTCGGCGACCCCGCGTATTACCTGCACCGGTTGGCGAACGAAGTCGCCTGACGGTTACGTATCCTCCCCGATGGCTTGGCGTTTGAGTTCGCGCAAACGCTTATCGCCGTCGGGGGTTTTCGGATCGATTTCCATCACTTTTTGCCATGCGCCGTATGCTGCGCGCCAATCTTCGCGCTGCGCCGCTATATCGGCCAATGTGCGCCAGACAGCGAAATTTCGCGGCTCCAGCGCCACCGCCTCTTGAAAATCGCTGACCGCGCCGGCGGTCTCGCCGATTGCAAAGCGCGCGACCCCGCGTCGGTGCCATGCGGCCGCCAAGTTCGGATCGAGCAGGATCGCATCGCTGAACGTATCGATCGCGGCATTGTTCGATTCCGCCTGGAGTTCCCGCAGCCCGCGATGCATCAGCAGCGTGACCGAGGCCGTACCGCTATCGGTCCATAATTGCTGAATGGCCTGTTCCAACGTCGCCGCGACCTCCGGCGATGCGGCCTGCCGCAGGTCGGTCAGCAGCTTGTCCGCCTGCGCCCGCTTTTCCGCCGGGGTTTGTGCCATTGCCAACCCCGGCAGCAACGGAAGCAGGTAAAACCAACGCATCGGTCAGGGGACGGAAGACGGTTTCGGTCCGCCCGCCATCCAGTCCAGCAGCTCGATCGTATGCACGACCGGGAATTCGCCGGCCGACAGCTGTGTCAGACACCCGATATTCCCCGCCGCGATCAGATCGGGTTTCGTCGCGCGAATATTGCCGAGTTTCCGTTCGCGCAGACGCCCGGCGATTTCCGGCTGCAACATGTTGTAGGTGCCGGCGGAGCCGCAGCAAATATGGCCCTCGGCCGGTTCCGCCACGCGAAAGCCGGCGCGGGTCAGCAAGGTCTTCGGCGCGGTGGTCACCTGCTGGCCGTGCTGTAGGCTGCATGCGGAATGATATGCGACCTTCAATCCCGGCGCTTCCCGCACGGGCGCATAGCCGAACGCGGTCAGGAATTCCGTGACGTCCTTCGCCAATCCCGCAACACGCGACGCCGCGTCCTTTTCCAGTTGATCGCGGAACATAAACCCGTAGTCCTTGATCGTGGTGCCGCAGCCGGATGCATTGACGATGATCGCGTCCAGACCGCCCGCCTCGATTTCCCGCGTCCAGGCCGCGATATTGGCGCGGGCCCGAGCCATGGCTGCGTCGTGCTGGCCCATGTGGTGGTTTAGGGAGCCGCAGCAGCCGGCTTCGCTGGCAACGACGACATCCACGCCCAGGCGGGTCAGCAGCCGGATGGTCGCTTCGTTGATGGACGGTGCCAGCACCTGTTGCGCGCATCCGGCCAGCAGGACCACGCGCGCCTTGCGCTCGCCGTTGGCCGCGTGGACGCCTGGGGCTTCCACCGCACTGGGCCCCGGCAGGTTCGGCGGTGCCAAACGCAGCATGGCACGCAGGCGTTGCGCCAGCATCGTCTTCCCCGGGATCAAACCGGCGAGGGGGCGGGCAAGCGCCGCTCCCATCAAGGCGAAACGAAACAACCCAGGACGCGGAATGACGGCCCCCAGCATCGCACGCAGCAACCGTTCCGTCAGGGGGCGTTTGTAGGTATTTTCGACATAAGCGCGCGCGTGATCCACCAGGTGCATGTAGTTCACACCCGACGGGCAGGTTGTCATGCAGGACAGGCAGGACAGACAACGATCCACGTGCCGCACGACTTCCTCGGTCGCCGGACGTCCGGTCTCCAGCATGTCTTTGATCAGGTAAATGCGTCCGCGCGGGCTATCGAGTTCGTCCCCCAGCAGCAGAAATGTCGGGCAGGTCGCGGTGCAGAACCCGCAATGGACGCAGGTGCGCAAGACCTGATTGGAGGCCGCGATATCCGGATCGTGCAGCTGTTCCGTGGTGAAATTGGTTTGCATCAGTCGATCGACGGTTCATTGGGCAGCTTCGGCGGCGCGACCAGACGAAAATAAATCGCTCCCCCGAGACAGAACAGCGACCCCACCAAACAAGCGACCGACCACGGCCCCGCCCGGTTTCCGAAGATCGTGAACATCGCCCACGCCAAACTAACAGCCATCAGGATCGTCCGTGGATCCTTTATCGACTGAAACCCGGAGTCCTTACGGATAATCTCATACAGAATCATGAAAGTCGCGATCAGCAGCGGCACATCGACCCAGGTGGGAATATACATCGCGTCCTCCTTACAGACCCGCGTACATGCGGCCGGGGTTGAGAATGCCGAACGGGTCCATCGACGCTTTGACTCGTCGGGCGATCGCGGCCAACGCCGGCACCTCGGGTGGAACGACATGCGCCGCCAGGCGCAAATCGTCGGGTGCCCGCATCAGCGTCCAGGTTCCTCCCGCCGCGTTGGCAGCCGTTTCCACACGGCGGTGCGCCTCCTGGCTCGCCGGCCCGGTCAGCCAAACCAGCCCGCCGCCCCAGTCCAGGAAACCGTCCATACCTGCATCCCGCAGCACATCCGGCCCCGCGGACGGCCGCACCGACACGCGCCAAACGGCGTCGCCGAGCGGCAAAGGCGTCGCATCGCGAACCCCGGCCCAGGCGGCCTGAGATGCCGGGGCATCCAAAATCGTCGTTCCCGGTATAGCCAGTTCTTTCGCCAGCTTCTCGGTACGATATTTCACCGATGCCGCGAAGTCCTCGATCCGTATCAACGCCACGGCGTGCGGAAACAATGATCCCGCTGGCAGCCACGCCGCCCCCGACACGCCGAATGGCGAACCTAGCGCTGCCGACAGCGCGGCAACGGCAGCGGTGGCGCCAGCGATCGGCAACACCAGCGTGGCGCTGGTCTCCGAGGCGGGCAGTACCTTCAGGGTAATTTCGGTGATCACGCCCAGCGTGCCGTGACTGCCAGTCAGAAGCTTGCACAGGTCCAGGCCGGTCACGTTCTTAAGCACCCGCCCACCGGAATGAATAACCTCGCCCCGGCCGGTCACGGCCCGAATGCCCATGACGTGGTCACGCATCGCCCCCCAGGCGACACGGCGCGGGCCGGACAGGTTGGTGGCAGCGATGCCGCCGAGCGTCTGAGGCCTGCCGGATGAACCCAGCAACCGGGCGTAATCAGGGGGTTCCGCCGTTAGCTGCTGGCCTTTCGCGGCCAACGCAGCCTCGATCTCCGGCAACGGCGTGCCGGCCAGCGCCGAGATAATCAGCTCGCTCGGCGAATACAGCGTAATCCCGCTCAGCCCCTCGGTCGACAGCACGCGCTCGGCTTGCACCGGCCGCAGCATAGCGGACTTGGTGCCGTGGCCCTGCACGCGCAGCGGCTCCCGCGCCGCAGCCGCCTGATTGACGGTCGCGGCGATGGCGGCTTCGGCCGGGGTGGGAGGTAAATGTTCGATCATCTCCGCGATTATGCCAGCACCGTCGCCACCGCGCTATCGGGCGTTCACCCGCCGAACGTGTCGCGCCACTGCTCGATCACCTCCGGGATGCCTTTCAGCATTTCCGCCGCTGTCAGCTGAAAGGTCTTGAATTCGGTGAACGGTTTGGCGCCCGGCAGCGGCGTAACCTCCGGCCGCAGCGATTCCGCGCGTTCCTTTACCGCGATGCGGGCGACGTCCTCGCTTTGCAGGAACTCCATGAACAGGCGTGCGGCGTTGGGATGCGGGGCCGCGGCGGGAATGGCGGACGCCGAGACGATCAGCAACGCCCCATCGGTGGGATACATGACCGCCAGCGGATTGCCCTGATCGGCCGCATGCAGCGTGGTGGTCGAGGAACTCGCCCCGATCGACCGTTCCCCGGCGGTCAGCACCGTCGTGGTGTCGATGATGGAGCGCCCGATCTGCGGGCTGGATTTCTCCAGCTTCTCGAAATATTGCCAGCCGTAGAGCTTGCGCATCGCCAGCACCCAGGTCCCGACGAAGCCGCTGAACGCAGGGTGACCGACGGCGATCTGGCGGTTCCACTTCGGCGCCAACAGATCGGGCCAATTCCTGGGGGCGTCTTCCGGCTTCACCTTGTTGGTGTTGTAGGCAATCAGCACGAGCCCGCCGGCCGTGGTGTGATAATACCCGTCCTTGTCGAACGCGCGGAACGACGGGGTCAGCGCCGCATCGTTTTGCGGCACGTAACGCGCCAGCAGGCCCTTTTGCTTCAACGCCTCATCGTGGCTGGGATCGGTGGAACTGAACACGTCGCATTGCAGCGTCTTGTTCTTGAATTCCTGCCCGATGCGTTCGTAGGCGACCTGAGCGGTGGTGCGGACGACCGTGACCTTGATGCCGGGATAGCGTGCGGTGAAGGCACGGCCGATATTTTCCGCGTTTTCGCCGCTGTTTTGCGCGGTGTACCAAGTCAGGCCGCCTTCCTTCCGAGCGGCTTCCTCCAACGCGCCGAGGTCCGCGCGGGCTTGGGTGGAGGCAGCGAGAAGCGGGACGGCGGTCAGGACGCCGCGGCGGGTGATGGGGATCATGGGACAGTTTCCAGTGATGGATGTTGCACCTTCTTACCGCTCAAACCCCAATCAACCCAATCACATCGTCTTCCAACACGGCGCAACTGAGTTTTTCCCCCAGCCCGGCCCCGGTATCCAGCGCGATCCGGTTCTTCGCGATCACCACGCTCGGCGTCGAGGAATGGCCGTGCACGACGATGAAGCCGAAATCGTCCTCCGACCACAGAAACGGCTGACGCATTGTCACCAGATCGTCGGCCGTCTGGTGCCCGAGCGGAACGCCGGGGCGGATACCGGCATGCACGAACAGATAATCGCCCTCGCGATGCCACAGATCCAACCCACGCAGGAATGCGACATGCGCGGGGGGCAGCGCGGCCTCCCACGCTTCCCGAGGCAGATCCGGGCTCAAGCCCCAACTGGCCAAAGTCTCCCGCCCGCCGGCCCACAGCCAATCGGTCGCCGCCGCTCGGTCGCCGTTCAGGGCGTCGAGCAGCATGCGTTCGTGATCGCCCATCAGGTTGATCGTGCGTACGCCGGCCACGGGATCTCCGGCCGCCAGCAGTGCGACCACGCCGGCGCTGTCCGGCCCCTGATCGATGTAATCCCCCAGATGCACCAGCAGCGCCGAAATCGTCGGCCGAGCCATCAAGTCGGCGGCGATGGCGGCATGCACACGACGGAGCTTGTCGGGATACCCGTGTACATCGCCCACGGCATAAACCCGGCGCCCGCGCGGCAGAACGCCGGGGGCCTGTAGAAACCGGATCGCCGCCGCCGAGTCGGCGACCGCGCGCGGCCCGGTCCATGTGGGTACGGCGGCGGCGTCCATGGCCGCGCGGCGGTTGCGAATCGGGCGTCTCATCGGACAGCGGTGCCCCTGTTTCTCTTTTCCGCCATCCTGCTACGTTGTCCCGGCAACCAGTACCGGAGGAAACCGTTGGCCAAAATCACATTCCCCGTCGAAGCGACCCACATCATGATGTTCGCGCGCGCGATCGGCGACACCAACCCCGTCTACCACGACGCGGAGGCAGCTAAGAAATCCGAAGTCGGCGGCGTCATCGCCCCGCCCAGCTTCGCCCAGGCGGTCGCGCAGTTCGACCCCGAATACCACCTGCGCCCGAAGCCCGGCCAGAAGTGGTTCGGATCGGGCAAAACCCCGTCCGGCGTCGAGGGCAAACCGGCCTCGTCCGGCGGCCTGCATGCCGAACAGCACTACGAGTACATCCGCCCGCTGCGCCCTGGCGATGTGCTGACCGCGGAAACCAACCCCGGCAAAGTGTGGGAACGCGAAAGCAAGCGCGCCGGCAAGCTGACCTTCCGGGAGCGTGTCACCGAATACCGCGACCAGAACGGCGAACTGGTGATGATCGCGCGCGGCGTCGGCGTGACGACCGAACGTCCCGTGGACCAGGGTTGAGGAGGAGCAAGACCATGGCACTGAAAGCATCCGCCTTGAAGGTTGGCGATTCCCACAGCGAATGCGTGGTGGAAAACCTGTCTCGCACGCAGATCGTGCAGTACGCCGGGGTTTCCGGCGACTACAACCCGCTGCACACCGACGAAGTGTACACGACCCAAGTGGCCGGCTACCCGAGCGTTTTCGCGCACGGGATGCTGACGATGGGTCTGACGAGCAAGATGCTGACGAACTATGTCGGCGACGGCCGTCTGACCAAGTTCGGCGTCCGCTTTACCAATCAGGTGTGGCCGGGCGACACCCTGACGTCCACCGCCACGGTAGAAGCCATCCGCGAGGAAGGCGGGCAGATGCTGGCCGATCTGAAGCTGTCCACAGTCAACCAGGACGGCAAGGAAGTCGTGTCCGGGTCGGCGACGGCGCGGATCGACGCATAAACTTCGCGAAAGCCTCTTTTCCGCTTCGGCGGGAAAGAGGTAGTCTCGGGCCTTGTTCGGTGAGGGGCGTGCCGTGGGCCTGACAATCAATGTGTCGTACGATTCCAGCGTAACCTCGCTGGCAGGTACCAACGCAACTTTGTACTCGGAATATACGACTGCCGTGCAGGCAGCGGTGAATTTCTTCCAGACCAACATCGCCAACAACATCACCCTCAACATCAATTTCGGGTGGGGCGAGGCCGGTGGTTCGCCGATCGGCGCCGGTGCCGCGGGCCAAAGCAGTTCTGTTTTTAATACTTTCACCTATGCCGACCTGCTCGCGGGGCTCCAATCCACCCTCACGACATCAGCGGTTCAGACAGCGGCTCTCGCGTCGTTGCCCCTGACCGATCCCACGGGCGGAGCAGGTTTCAAAATCAACTTCGCCCAACAGTTGGCGTTGGGCATTACGTCCGGCGGGGCGACATCCAGCACGAACGACGGCGGTGTCGGGCTCGACGCAACCGGCACAAACTGGACCTGGGTCGGTGGGACATACAGCGCCGACAGTGTGGACGCCGTCAGTGTCTTCGAACACGAAATCTCGGAGGTGATGGGGCGCATCGCAACCAGCGGTGCCAACGGCCAATACCGGGAGCTCGATCTTTTCCGATACACCGCGGCCAACGGCTTGGACAGCAACGCCATCGGCGCAGCCGCGGGTGTGCGGGATGAGCCGTTCGTCGGCGGCTATAACGCTAACGCACCGTCCTATTTTTCCTACAACGGCACAACCAACACCCTGCTGTTCGAGACGCCGAATGACGTCGCGGCTGGTTCCGATGTCGCGGATTGGGCGCCATCGGCCGGCTTCGACGCATTCGGCGACGGTCCGACCGGCGCACCGTCCCCTGTTTCCGCCACCGATCTGCAGGAACTGAACGTCCTCGGTTACACGCTGGCCTGTTTCCTGCCAGGCACGCGAATCGCGACGCCCCGGGGCGAGGTGCAGGTGCAGGAACTGAAAGTCGGCGACCTCGTGCTGACGCAGCGGGGCGAGAGCAAGCCGATCTCCTGGATCGGTCAAGGCGCGGCGCTGGCCACGCGCGGTCGCCGCAGTGCCGCGACACCCGTCATCGTGCGCAAGGGCGCGTTGGGGGATAATTGTCCGAACCGTGATTTGTATATTACCAAGGGCCATGCGCTTTATGTCGACAATGTCCTGATTCCGGCGGAGTTTTTGGTCAATCACCGCTCCATCCAGTGGGATGACCGGGCGCAAGAGGTCACGGTCTATCACATCGAGCTGGAGCGGCACGACGTGCTGCTGGCTAATGGCGCGCCGGCGGAAAGCTACCGCGACGATGGCAATCGGTGGTTGTTCCGTAACGGCAACACCGGGTGGGATCAGCCCGCTAAATCGCCTTGCGCCCCGGTGCTGACCGGCGGCCCGATTGTCGATGCCGTGTGGGCGCGGCTTTTGACACTGGCGGGGCCTCGGCCGGGATTGCCGCTGACGGAAGAGCCGGATTTGCATTTGGTCGTCGACGGCAATCGCGTCGATGGCGCGCCTTTGGCTGGTGGCGGCCTGACCTTCCGCCTGCCCGCTTTGGCCGGCGACGTTCACATTGTATCTCGCGCAGGCGCACCGGAAGAGCTCGGCCTGTCCCGCGACCCCCGGGTTCTGGGCGTGGCGCTTCGCCAGATCGTGACGTGGCGCGGCCGCTTCCCGACGGTGATCGAGGCCGACAACACGCTACTGGGTGACGGGTTCCATGGCTACGAACCGGATAATGGTTTCCGCTGGACCAACGGCGACGCGTCGTTGCCGTCGGAACTGCTGACCGGTGCGGACACGATCGATCTCTACGTCGCGGGACAGGCCCGGTATCCGCTGCTCGCGGCGGCGTAGACAGGAGTCGCTCTACGGGGCCTACCGCCCCGTAGCGATCCGCTCCACCAGTTGCTTTACCGTCGGAATGAACCCGTTCGAGTAGAACGGGTCGCTCGCGAACCGGTATGCATTATGCCCGCTGAACACCAGATTGTTCTCCAGCGGTTCGGCTCGGCCGCTTTCATGCGCCGCTGCCTGCAACGTTTTCTGGATGCAGAAGCTGCGCGGATCGGCGCGCTTGCCGGTGCTGAAATCGGCCTCATGCTGCGACCAGTTGGAAAAGCGGCAGGTACTCAGGCAGCCCATGCAATCGGCCTGGTCCTTGAGGATTTCCTCGGCCTTGTTGGGCGTCACGAACACCAGGGTGGAATCCGGGGTGCGCAAAGTGCTGGTAAAGCCCTGGGCTTCCCAGGCCATCGCGTGGTCGCGGTCGACGGGGGTGACATAGACCAACCGGCGGCGCGGCCCGACGCCGTATTCGGCGGTGTGCTCACCCACCGGTTCGGGGGAGTAGGCGATCTGCCGATCCGAGCGAGCGCGCAGTTCCTGGATGAAGCCGTTGTTGATGGCGCTGGAATAGAACCCGGTCGGGCTGAAGCGGTTCAGGAAGACGTCGCCCTCCTTCAGGGTCAGCAGCTTCTGCTTCCAAGCGTCGCCGATCGGGCTTTCCTGCGTCAGCAGCGGGCGGGTGCCGAACTGGAACGCGATGGGGCCGAGGTCGGGGTTGCCGATCCAGTGTTCCCATTCCTCCAGCCACCAGACGCCGCCGGCCATGATGATCGGAGTGTCGTGCAGCCCGTAAGCCGCCATCTGCTTGCGCAGCGCCAGCACGCGGGGGAACGGGTCTTCCGGCTTGTTGGGGTCTTCGCTGTTGGACAGGCCGTTGTGGCCGCCCGCGAGCCAGGGGTCCTCGTACACCACCCCGCCGAGCAGCGACGCCGCCTTCGAATACGCCCGCCGCCACAGCGCGTTGAACGCTCGGGCCGAGGAGATAATCGGGTAGTAGTGCACGTTGAATTTGGAGGCGATGTCGGACAGGCGATACGGCATGCCGGCGCCGCAGGTAATGCCGTGGATCAGGCCTTTGGCCTGTTGCAGCACCTCATCGACGATGCGTTCGGCGCCGCCCATTTCCCAGAGGATATTGACGTGGATGCGCCCTTTGCCACCGGTGATGTCCCAGGCGCGCTTGGCCTGCGTCACGGCGCCTTTGATGGCGTAGTCGATCAGCTCTTCATGGCGTTCCCGCCGTGTGCGGCTGTGATAGATTTGTGGGATCGGGTTGCCGTCGGCGTCGTAGCTGTCGGCGTTCACGGCACTGATCGTGCCGACGCCGCCCGCCTTGGACCAATGGCCGGCGGTGATGCCGTTGGAAATGGCGACGCCCTTCCCACCCTCAACGAGGGGGAGGACCTCGAAGCCGCCCATTCTGATCGCATTGATCGCTTGCATGGACCCGAATCCCTTGCCAGGCCGCTGCCTCGCACCGTGAAGGAGACACCGATACGGCGCCTGTCATGGGTGGCAATATATTGCCATCCGATGACAGGCGCCAATCGAGATTAAGGCTGGTCGGAGCCTTCGCGCGGCGTACGCTCGCGGTATTCGCGGCGCGGCCCGCGATCCGGACGGTCGCTGCGTTCCGGACGTTCGCCGCCACCTTCGCCACGGGCCGGCTTGGCGCCGACCTGTTCGGTGATGTCGGCGCCGGTCGCCTGATCGACCACCCGCATCGACAGCTTCACCTTGCCGCGATCGTCGAAGCCGATGACCTTCACCTTGACCTGGTCGCCGTCCTTGACGACATCGGTGGTCTTGTTGACCCGGCCCTGTTGCAGTTCGCTGATGTGAACCAGCCCGTCTTTGGAGCCGAGGAAGTTCACAAACGCGCCGAACTCGGCGGTTTTCACCACTTTGCCGGTGTAGATCACGCCGATCTCCGGCTCCGCGACGATGCCCCTGATCCAGTCGATCGCCTTCTGCGCCTGCTCGTTGTCGGTGGCGGCGATCTTGATGGTGCCGTCGTCGTTGATGTCGATCTTGCACTTGGTGGCTTCGACGATCTCGCGGATCACCTTGCCGCCGGTGCCGATGACTTCGCGGATTTTTTCCTTCGGCACGTTGATCACGGTGATGCGCGGCGCGGTCGTCGCGACATCGCCACGGGCGCCGGTCAGCGCCTTGGCCATCTCGCCCAGGATGTGCAGGCGGCCGTCTTTGGCCTGCTCCAGCGCGGTTTTCATGATGTCGAAGGTGATGGACGTGATCTTGATGTCCATCTGCAGGCTGGTGACGCCCATTTCCGTCCCGGCCACCTTGAAGTCCATGTCGCCGAGGTGATCCTCATCGCCGAGGATGTCGGACAGCACGGCGAAACCTTTGTCTTCCTTGATCAGGCCCATGGCGATGCCCGCCACCGGCCGCTTCAGGGGAACGCCGGCATCCATCAGCGCCAAGGACGAGCCGCAAACGGTCGCCATAGAGGACGAACCGTTGGATTCGGTGATCTCCGACACGATGCGCAGGGTGTAGGGGAACACGTCCTTCGCCGGCAGCAGCGGATGGATCGCGCGCCACGCCAGCTTGCCATGGCCGATCTCGCGACGCCCCGGCGAGCCCATGCGGCCGGCTTCACCCACGGAGTACGGAGGGAAGTTGTAATGCAGCATGAAGTTGGAGCGGTATTCGCCTTCCAGCGCGTCGATCACCTGCTCATCCTGGCCGGTGCCCAGGGTGGCAACGCAGAACGCCTGCGTTTCGCCGCGGGTGAACAGCGAAGAACCGTGCGCGCGCGGCAGGATGCCGACTTCCGCCATGATCGGGCGCACCGTGCGGGTGTCGCGGCCGTCGATGCGGATGCCGGTGTCCAGGATGGCGTTGCGGACGATGTCGGCTTCCAGGTCGTGCAGGATCGCGCCGGCCTTGGACACGTCCAGGCCTTCGGCGGCCAGAGCGGCCGTCGCGGCCTTCTTCGCGGCGCCGACTTTATTGTAACGGACCTGCTTGACCCGCTCCTGATAGGCTTCGGCGATGGAGGCGCGGCCGATGGCGTCGGCGCGGGCTTTCAGGGCCAGTTCCTCGGCGGATTTTTCGGTCAGCGCCCAGGGCTCTTTCGCGGCGTGTTCGGCCAATTCGATAATCGCCTGGATCACCGGCTGGAACGCGGCGTGGCCGAAGCTCACGGCGCCGAGCATAATTTCTTCCGAGAGTTCGTTGGCCTCGGATTCGACCATGAGAACGCCTTCGCTGGTGCCGGCGAGGACGAGTTCCAGGTCGCTTTCCTTGGTCTCGGCGAGCGTCGGGTTCAGCACGTAAGCGCCGTTCTTGAAGCCGACGCGGGCGGCGGCGACGGGGCCGAAGAAGGGGATGCCGGACAGCGTCAGCGCGGCGGAGCAGCCGATCATGGCGACGACGTCGGGGTCGTTCTCCATATCGTGGCTCAGCACGGTGGCGACAATCTGGACCTCATTGCGGAAGCCCTCGGGGACCAGCGGGCGGATCGGGCGATCGATCAGGCGGCTTTTCA
>CAITUP010000110.1 GCA_903895595.1 uncultured Acetobacteraceae bacterium
AAACGACCGGCGTTGTCTGGTGCACCGGGCGGGCGACCACGACAGTATCGGTTTCCAGCGGCAGGTTTGGCGTCACGACAGCGTCCATCCGCCTATTCAACCCAAGCTGGCGCCCGCTGTCACGGGCCGATCTTCCCGGAAACCGCCCGCGGGCGCATTCTTCCTGGGTCTCAGGGAGAAACCGACGCCATGCGCCTGCTGCTCGCGACCATGTCGCACGAAACCAACACGTTCTCACCGGTCCCCAGCAAGCTGGAGCGGTTCTGTCGCGACGGGAAAACGCTGCTGACCGGCCAGGCGGCCATCGCCTTCTATCGCGGCACCGCCACCTGCATGGGCGGCTACATCGCGGTGGCGGAGGAAGCGGGCGCCGAGATCGTGCTGCCGGTCGCCGCCAGCGCTCCGCCAAGCGGACGGGTGGACCGGGAGGCGTTCGAGACGTTTTGCAAGTTGATTGTCGATGGCGTGCGCCGGGGTGGGCTGGATGGGATCTGGCTCGATCTGCACGGCGCGATGGCGGTCGAGGGGATCGAGGACGGGGAAGGCGAGTTGCTGCGCCGCATCCGGGCGGTGGATGCGGTTACGCCGCTGTGCGTGGCCTACGACATGCACGCCAACGTCTACGACGACATGGTCGGGACCGCGCAGGTGGTCACGGGGTACCATACCTATCCCCATATCGACATGCGGCAGACCGCCGAACGCGCCGCTCGGGTTTTACTGCGGGCGATGCGAGGGGAGGTGAAACCGGTATCCGCCTGGGGCGCGTCGCCGATGCTGCCGCATGTCATGGCGCAAGGCACCCACCAGTTCCACAACAAGGAAATTCAAGCGATGTGTGCGGCGTGGGAAGACAGCGGGCGCGCGCTGGCCGCCAGCCTGTTCGTGGGGTTCCCGCATGCGGATGTGAACATGGCCGGCCTGTCCGCCGTCGTCGTCACCGACAACAACCCCGACGACGCCCAACGCATGGTGGACGAACTGCTCGGCTTCGCCTGGAACGCGCGGCGGGACTTCATGTTCGACGTCGAGCCGCTGGAGACCTCCGTCACCCGAGCCAAAGCGCTCGGCGGCGCGCCGGGACCGGTGGTGATGCTGGATCACTACGACAACTGCTCCTCCGGCGGCACGATGGATACGACCGACGTGCTGCGGGAGATTATGCGCCAGGGGCTGGAGGACGTGGTGTTCTTCGGCATCTACGACCCAGAGGCCGTGCAAGCCTGCGTCGCGGCGGGAATCGGGAATGAGATTACCCTGGAGATCGGCGCCAAGCTGCCGATGCCCCAGTTGCCGGTGGCCAGCGCGCCGTTGCGCGTGACCGGGCGGGTGCGCACGGTGTCGGCGGGGTACTACACTTCGACCGGCGGTCTTTCGCCGGGGTTGAAGATCGCGATGGGCACGACCGTGGTGCTGGATACCGGCAAGGTGCAGATCGTGCTGCTCAGCCGGCATATCGAGCCGACAGCGCAGGAGATGCTGCGGGTGCTGGGGATCGAGCCGACCACGGTGAAATATCTGGCGATCAAGAGCCGGGTACACTGGCGGGCCGACCTCGGCCGAATCGCGCGGGAGATCGTGGAGTGCGCGGGCGTGGGGGTTTGCACGTCGGAATACGATCAGCTGACGTTCCGCGACGTGCGGCGGCCGATCTTTCCGCTCGATCCGGATTTGGCGTGGAACGCGCCGGCTTAGGGGGAGAGGAGTCCGACCACGATGCCGCCGAAAGCATCTTGCGCACCCCCGGCAAGTGGCGCTAGAAGCGCCGCTCCCGACGCCGGAGGGCGCGTAGCTCAGCGGGAGAGCACCTCCCTGACACGGAGGGGGTCACAGGTTCAATCCCTGTCGCGCCCACCATTCCTCAATGCCGGGCGTCCAGCACCTCATCGAAAACCGAGTGGGCCAGCGTCACCAATTGTTCGGCCGTTCCGGAAAATCCCGCGCGATCCGCGGCTTCCGCCAATCGAATCAGACGATCGGACAAAACAAGCGGGCTGACCTGCGGCCGAGCGGGTGAGAGTTCGAGTTGGGTCATTGTGGGGTTCCTCTGCCTGGCGGTTCTGTGCCGGGCGGGAGCATGCGACGGTATTCGTAAAGAAAAGGTTAACGCCGGCCCGAAAAAACGCCGGTCATGCGATTTTTTTCGCGGCGAGCAGCGCCGCCACCCGCAGGGCCGACGCTAACGGCCGATCCGCCGCGCGGGCGGCGTCGGCGGCGGCGACCAGGGCGGACAAAGATTGCCCCGCCTCCGTCGCCATGGACGCCAGGGCGTCCCAGAACTCGGCCTCCAGCGCCACGCTGGTGCGATGGCCCGCGAGGGAGAAACTGCGTTTGACCAGCCCGCTCATCCGTTGCCCCCCAACGTCGCGCCAGGGACGGTCATGGCGGCAGGGACGACCCAACGGTCGAAATCCGCCGGGTCGACGAAGCCCAGTTGAGTGGCCGCCTGTTTCAGGGTGATGTCCGCCGTCAGGGCCAGTTTGCCGATTTGCACGGCCTTGTCGTAGCCGATTCGCGGGTTGAGCGCCGTCACCAGCATGAGCGATTTCCCAAGATTCTCCGCGATATGCGTTCGGTTCGGCTCCAGCCGGTCGACCATATTGGCGGCGAAGCTGGCCGCGGCGTCGGTCAGCAGGCGGCAGGATTGCAGCACGTTGTAAATGATGACCGGCTTGAACACGTTCAATTCCAGGAAGCTTTGCGCGGCGGCGATGGTCACGGTGACATGATTGCCCATGACCTGGGCCGCGACCATGGTCAACGCCTCGCACTGGGTCGGGTTGGTTTTGCCCGGCATGATGGAGCTGGACAGCCCGTCCGCCGGCACGATCAGCTCGCCCAGCCCCGCGCGCGGTCCCGATCCCAGCAAGCGGATCTCGTTGCCGATCTTATTGAGCGAAACGGCGACGGTGTTGAACACGCCGGACAGCTCGACCAGCGCGTCATGGGCGCCCATGCCCTCGAACTTGTTCGGGTTGGCGGTGAAGGGCAGACCGGTCAGGGCACCGATGCGTTCGCAGAATACGCGATCGAAGTCCGGGTGGCAGTTCAGGCCGGTGCCCACGGCGGTGCCCCCTTGCGCGAGCGACAGCAGCCGCGGTTCGGCGTCCCGCAGCCGGTCGAGACCCAGTTCGACCTGCCGCGCCCAGGCCCCAAACTCCTGCCCCAGGGTGACCGGGACGGCGTCCATCATATGGGTGCGACCGACTTTGACGATGTCCTTGAACGCATCGGCCTGCCCCATGAGGGCGGTGTGCAACATGCCCAGAGCCGGCACCAGGCGCCGCACCGCGCGGGCGGCGGCGATGTGCATGACAGTGGGAAAGCTGTCGTTCGACGACTGGCCGCGGTTCACGTGGTCGTTCGGATGCACCGGCGCGTGGATGCCGAGCGGTTGGCCGAGCATCTGGTTGGCGCGATTGGCGATGACCTCATTGGCGTTCATGTTGGTTTGGGTACCGGAGCCGGTTTGCCAGACCGGCAGGGGAAACTCGGTGTCCATTCGGCCCTCGGCGATCTCCCGGGCGGCGGCGGCAATCGCTGCGGCGAGGGCGGCCGGCAGTTCGCCCAGTTGCTGGTTGGCCTCCGCCGCCGCCTGCTTCTGGAGGCCGAGGGCGTGGATAAGATCCGGCGGGAACTGCTCCGTCCCAATCTGAAACAGCAGACGAGCGCGCTCGGTTTGCGGGCCCCAGTAGCGGTCGGCGGCGATTTCGATGCTGCCGAGGCTGTCGGTCTCGATACGGGTCGCTGCCATGGGACTGTTCCTGGGTTGCTGTCGATCCCAATGTGCGGTGCCGTGCTTCCGATTCCACTCCCCCAGGGGTAGTCTGGGGCAACTCTTTTCCAATGGGAGAACATCCATGGTCCA
Source organism: uncultured Acetobacteraceae bacterium (assembly GCA_903895595.1). Lineage (GTDB taxonomy): Bacteria > Pseudomonadota > Alphaproteobacteria > Acetobacterales > Acetobacteraceae > Rhodopila. The sequence continues at coordinate 3,869 of CAITUP010000110.1, forward strand.
ATCCGGTCGCGTCGCCTTCGGCAAGATGGAAGAGGTGCTGTTCGGCGTGTCCGCCGCCGACGCGGTGGCGCAGCAGGCGCGGGATTTGGGAGCGACTCGGGTGTTCCTGATGGTCAGCGGCACGCTGAACCGGGAAACGGATGAGATCGCGCGTGTGCGGGCGGCGCTGGGCAATCTGTGCGCCGGGGTGTTCGACAAGATGCCGGCGCATACGCCGCGTCAGGCCGTGGTCGCCGCCGCCAATCAAGCGCGGGAGGCCGGGGCCGATCTGATCGTCACTATTGGCGGCGGTTCCATCACCGATGGCGCCAAGACCGTGCAACTCTGCCTCGCCAACGACATCCGTACGGCCGAGGCACTGGATTCAATCCGTCCGTCTCAGCCAGGGATCAAGCCGCCGGAGGTGCGCCAGATCAGCGTGCCCACCACCCTGTCGGCCGGGGAGTTCAGCGCGCTGGCGGGCGTCACCGATGAGCGGACACGAGTGAAGGAGCTGTTCGCCCACCCGACCGTGATCCCGCGCACCGTGATCCTGGACCCGTCGATCACCCGCCACACGCCGGAGTGGCTGTTCCTGTCCACCGGCATTCGCGCGGTGGATCACTGCGTGGAGGGGTTCTGCTCGCTGGAGGCCAATCCCTACGCCGACGCCCAGGCGCTGCGCGGCCTGACGCTGCTGACCCGCGGGCTGGCGCGTGTGAAGGCCGATCCCTCCGACATCCAGGCTCGGCTCGACTGCCAGATCGGGTCGTGGCTTTCGATGGGGCCGCTGGCGAGCGGCGTGCCGATGGGGGCGAGCCATGGAATCGGCTACGTGCTGGGCGCGGTGCACGACATCCCGCACGGGCATACGTCCTGCATCATGCTGCCGGCGGTCATGCGCTGGAACAAATCCGCCAACGCGGACCGTCAGGCGGAGATCGCTGCGGCGATGGGGCATCCGGGGGAGGACGCCGGGGACGTGCTCGACCGGTTCATCGGCGGTCTCGGAATGCCTCGCAGCCTGGGTGCGGTGCATGTGGGTGCGGATGCCTATACGCGGATATCCGAGCAGGCGATGGGCACGCCGTGGATTCCGCGTAATCCGCGGAAGATCGACGGCCCGGCGCAGGTGCGGGAGATTTTAGAGATGGCGGCGTAACGGCTTACCCGCCCATCCGCACGCTCCATCCGCATACCTGTATGGACATTTCGGCATCTTGACCGCCCGGACCGGAATCCGCGCGAATGAATAAATGTTCATTTTAACAGATTTGTCATCTCGTTAGTGCCGTTCTGTAACACATGGTCTCGCTCTCGCTGCTATTCCCCCCCCGCGATATCGGGCGGCCACCGCTCGTGATTGTCAGGAGCGGATACAAATGGTTACGGAACGGACGGTAACGCGGCGCGCCATGCTTTTGGCATCGACATTCATTATTCCGATGATTTGGGCCAGTGGCGCGGCGGTCGCGCAGTCCGCCGATATCGGAACGGTCGACGTGAAGAACCAGGGCAATGGCCTGCCGCCGGTTTCCGCTCCGGCCGCAGTCGGCAGCAAGGCCCCCCCGGGCTCGGCACCGGCGCTGTCGCCTTCGCAAGGATCGCTGGAGGCGTTTCAGCCGGGATCGATCGTCAGCGACAAGGTGATCCAGGATTTGATCCCGTCCAGCTCGGATTACAACGAAACCGCGAAATACACCCCTGGCTTCCTGTCCAACAATCCCAACGGACTGCTTGGCGACAGCAAGAGCGGCTGGCGCGGCTATCAGGATGGGCAGTTCAACATAACCTTCGATGGCATCCCGTTTGGCGATGCCAACGATCCGACCCACCACTCGGCCGCCTATTTCCCGCGCGCCTTCCTGGGCAGCGTGATCGTCGATCGTGGCCCAGGCGCGGCATCGCAGGTCGGTTATGCGACGTACGGCGGCACAATGGCGCTGCGTTCGCTCGACCTCAGCGATAAGTTCGGTGGCAGCATCGAGACGTCTTACGGTTCGTTCAACACCTTCAGCTCCGCCCTGACGATGCAAACCGGCTTGATCGCCGGCACCGGCGTGCGCGGGCTGATCCAGTATTCGCACGCGAACACCAGCGGCGCGCAGCTTTACGGCAAGGTGAACCAGGATCAGTTCCTGGGTAAGGTCGAAGAAAAGGTCGGCAACTTCAAGCTGACGGTGTTCGCCAGCTACGGGCAGGAGCAGTACAACAACGTCACCGGCATCACCTATCCGCAGTTGCAACAATATGGCAAGCGCTATGGCGCGGTTAACGCCAACCCGCTGACACAGCAGTTCGCCGACTTCAACAATTCCCAAAAAGCGACCGACATGGAATATGTCAAGCTGGAAGGGGATTTCGGCAGCTGGCGCTTCGACAACACGTTGTATACGTACTCCTATTGGTATCCGCAGCTGCAGAACAACGGCAACGACCAGACCGTCGAGGGTCTGATCACGGCGACCAACGGCGCGGTGACCGGGGTTACCGTCCCAACGCTTACCAACCCCAAACCGAGCACCAAGACGGCAGTCCTGGGTGTCGCCAGCACGGACGTCGTCGGCTTCATCAAGAACAACAACTATCGTGCCTATGGCAACATCTTCAAAGGCGAACACGATTTCGACGCGGGCATGTTCAGCGGCACGCTCCGTGCCGGCCTTTGGGTCGAGCATGTCGACAACACCCGGCTACAAGAATACATCGACTACACGACGTACCGGACTTTCCCTTCCCTCGGGAACGGACCTACAACGTCCTATAAGCTCAATCTGTCATCGCATATCACCAACATCCAACCCTTCGTGGAATACGACTGGCGTCCGATCGAGGGCCTGACGATCACGCCGGGCTTCAAATACGAATCCTTCACCCGCGACCACAACGCGCTGGTGAACCAGACAACGTTGCAGCCACTGAACTATTCCGCGACCTATAACGCGGCGCTTCCTTTCCTTGCGGTGAAATACAAGGTCAGCGATGAGGTCACGGTCTACGCCCAGGCATCCGAAGGCTTCCTGGCACCGACGGTATCGGCCCTTTATGTCTTCAACCCGGCCCAGGGCGGCATTCAGCCGCAACGGACAACCAATTTCCAGGCGGGCGCGGTCTACAAGAACGGCAAAATCACGGCCGATGCCGACGCTTACATCATCACCGCGTCGAATTTCCCGATCGTGACAAACCTGGCGTCCGGGCAGCAAATCTACCAGAATGGCGGCACCGCGCAGTACCGCGGCGTGGAGGCCGAGGGCACCTACGCCGTTATGAACGGATGGTCGGTTTACGGCAGCGCGGCGCTGATCAGCGCGAAATACATCCAGGGCCAGTTCACCGGCATGCGGGTCGGCGACGCACCGGATTACACGGCGACTTTCGGTGCGGTCTACGACGACGGCATGTTCTTCGGATCACTGATGCAGCGTTTCATCGGCGACTCTTATGGCAACAACGGCCAGAAGGCCAACTCGGCCACGACCGCTTCGGCGCTGAACTTCGTCAAGAGCTACAACACCACCGACCTCGTGATCGGGTTCCGCACCAGCCCGCGGCACGATTTCGGCCTGAACAACCAGATGAAAATTCGGCTCGGCATCTACAACATCTTCGATCACCGCAACACGGTCGAAGCCGCCGGCGACCCCACGGGCGTGAACAGCCTGAACAACACCAAGATCACCTACAGCTTCCTGCCGGGTCGCACGATCATGGGCAGCGTGGGTATCAGCTTCTAACACCCAGCGTTGCATGCGGGAGGGGGGTCGGCGTTCGCCGGGTCCCCTCCTTTTTCCGTTCTTAAAGAAGGCATCGTTCATGAGCCTGTCCCCGATCGAGTTCTTCCTGATGGCCGGCAGCGTCGGCAAATCCGTTCTGATCGTGTTGCTGCTGGCATCGGTCTGGTGCTGGGTCCTGATCGTCGAGGGGATCGTTGGCGCCGTTCGTTTCAAAGGCGCGCTGCGGCGCTGGCGGGCGGGCCAGCCCGATCCGTTGCTGGCGGCGGTGGCCGGAGCCGGACAGAAAGCGGCGGCGTTGCGCCTTCCGGCCGAGGGGATCGGCGACACCCGCACCCGCATCATCGAAGCCATGAACCGCCAGGCACGCGGGGTTATCGCGGGTGTCGAGGGCGGATTGGCCAACCTCGCCGTCATCGCGTCCGTCGCGCCGTTTATCGGCCTGTTCGGCACAGTTTGGGGCATCATGGCCAGCTTCACGGCTATCGCGGCCGCTAAAGACACTTCGCTCGCGGTCGTCGCGCCGGGCATCGCCGAGGCCCTGGCGACCACCGCCATCGGGCTGGCCGCGGCCATCCCGGCCTCGATCGGCTACACCCGTATCGGCGCGTCGATCGGGGCCGCGACGCAGGATCTGGCCGGGTTGATCGAGGAAGAGGCGCTGAACGCTGTTACCCCGGCCACCAAGCGCACCGCCTTGAAAGAGGTCGTGTGATGGCGATGGCCAATCGTCCTTTGGGCGGCGGCGGGCTGCACCGGCCTCTGTCCGACATCAACGTCACCCCGCTGGTCGACGTGATGCTGGTGCTGTTGATCGTCTTCATGGTCACGGCGCCGATGCTGGCGACCGGGTTGAAGGTCGATCTGCCGCAGGCCAAGACGTCGCAGCCGGTCAATCCCAAGGACCCCGTCGTCGTTTCGGTCACCGCCGAGGGCGCCTATGCGCTCGGCACCCAGCCGATGGCGCTGCCCGAGCTGATCGCGGCGCTGCGGAAGGCGACCGGCGACGATGCGACACGGATTATTCAGATCCGGTCGGACCGGTCCGTAACATATGGCGCGGTTGTCGGGCTGATCGACGAAATGGCGTCGAACGGGCTGGTACACATCGCACTGATCTCCGATCCGAAACCCCGCGGGGACACAGCCTCGAAATGATCGCGGTGTCTGGGGGCACGATACGGCCATCCTGGCTACGTCCCGGTGCGCTGGCGGCGGTGGCGGCCGTGCATGTCGCGGCGATTTCGCTGGTAGCGATCCACCGCACCGATCCGCTGGGCGTGGACGACACGGTGGAGATCACAATCGCGCAGGGCATGCCGGAACCGGAGCCGCCGAAGCCGCCGGAGCCGGAACCCGAGCCGCCACCGCCTCCGCCGGAACCGCCACCGGAGCCACCGCCCGAGCCGCCACCGCCAGTCGTGGAGCCGCCTCCGCCCCCGCCTCCGGAGGCGCCGCCACCCGAACCGCTGCCGGAGCCGCCGGCACCGCCGAAGCGGGAGGTGGTCAGCGCGCCGGCCCTGCCGCCGCCGCCCAAGCCCAAGCCGCCGTTGCCCCGGCCGGTGGAGAAACCGCCCGAGGCGGCGGCGCCGCCGACGCGGACCGGCGCGCCCGAGGCAGCGGCGCTGGCGGCTCAGGCCAAGGCAACCTATGCCGCGAAGGTATTGCAGGAGATCCGGGCGCACCGGATCTCGACGACCGGCACCGGTTCCGTCGGGGTGGCGTTCAGCATCGACGCGTTCGGGGAGATGACGGACGTCCATGTCGTCCGTTCGTCCGGCCGGCGGGAGTTGGATTCGACGGCCGTGCGGATGGTCCGGGCAGCGCGGCCGGGGCCGCCGCCGGACGGGACGTTCTCCGCCACCACGACGGTGAACTTCGTCGAGTGACGGGGGTTACCCCATCAAATGCGCGACGTGGCGCAGCGCCAGTTGGTAGCCATGCGTGCCGGCACCCGCCATCACCGTGGTCGCCACGGCCGACACGTAGGAATGGTGGCGAAATGCCTCCCGCCGGTGGACGTTGGAAATGTGGACTTCCAGGATCGGGCACTCGCAGGTTGCCAGGGCGTCCAGGATCGCGACCGAGGTGTGGGTGAAGGCGGCGGGGTTGATGATAATGGCGCCGGCGGTTTCCCGGACCTCATGGATCCAGTCGATGATTTCGTATTCCCGGTTGCTCTGGTGGAACCGGATCGCCAGGCCCAGCTCGGCGCCGAGTTTGCGGCAGGCGGCTTCCACATCCGCGAGGGTCTCATGCCCGTAGATGTGCGGCTGGCGCTTGCCGAGGAGATTGAGGTTGGGGCCGTTGAGGATTGTCACTTCGCGGCTGCGCGGGGTGGGGTTATCGGGCATGTCTGGGGCCTCCTGCGGGAATGGTCCGGTTAAGGCGGGAAGGGCCGGGTTGTGTCAACCGGCGGCGGTGGGGGGTTGTGCGTGCCTTGGGTCGCAGGGTCTGGGCGGTCGCGGGGGCCGAGTAATTTTTGGGGGGTTGAAGGCGAGATTCTGAGTTTGGGAGCTACCTCGCCTCGGGCCGCGGGCATGGGGCGAGGTAGCTCCCAAACTCAGAATCTCGCCTTCAACTCCCCCAAATACCGGCGGCGGCAGCGCGACCGCACCGAAACCCGCGGCTTGAGCCATCGCGCACGGCATTGCGGCGATAGCCCCGGCGTGCGTTAGACTGCCTTCCACCGCCATACGGGAGGACATCGGATGATCGGCATCGACTGGGGCACGACCAGCTTTCGCGCCTTCCGCATCGCCCGCGACGGCACCATCCGCGACCGCCGGTCCAGCCCGCGCGGCATCATGAACGTGCCCGATGCCCGCTTCGGCGATACGCTGCGGGAGGAAATCGGCCCCTGGCTCGCTTTGGGCGAAGACCGCGTGCTGCTGTCCGGCATGATCGGCAGCCGGCAGGGCTGGAAAGAGGCCCCCTACCTCCCCTGCCCCGCCGCGCCGGCCGATATCGCCGCGGCGCTGACCGACATCGCCTTCGAATGGGCGCAGGTGAAGCTGGTGCCCGGCCTGTCCGGTTCGGATGCGCAGGGGGTGGCGGAGGTGATGCGCGGCGAGGAGGCGCAGATCGTCGGGGTGCCCACGCTGATGGAATCCGGCGGCATCGCTTGCCTGCCGGGCACGCATTCCAAATGGGCGCGGGTGGAGGGCGGGCGCATCGTGTCGTTCACCACGCACATGACCGGGGAGGTTTTCGCGGCCTTGCGGGGCCACACGATCCTCGGCCGCACTATGCGGGACGGTCCGTCGGCCGGCGCCCCGTTCGAGGCTGGGGTGCGCCGAGCGGCGGAACCGGGTGGGCTCTTGCATCATATCTTCGGGGTGCGGGCGCAGACACTGACCGGGGCTTTGGCCGAGACCGATGCCGCGGCTTACCTGTCCGGTATTCTGATCGGGCACGAGGTCTCCGCCGCTTTGGCTGGTGCCGCAGGTGCGGTAGTGCATGTGATCGGCAACCCGGACCTTGCGGCGCTGTATGCGACCGCAATCGCGGCGTGCGGCGGCTATGCCGAACGGCACGACGGGGAGGCCGCCGCGCTGGGCTTGTTCAGGATCGGGGAGCATGCCGCGTGGCGGTAACTCCGTCACGATACAGGATTGATTGATCCAGCGCAAAGCCAGCCTTGCCGGCCCCGTCATGGTTGCCCCGAACACTCTCGCGGGGAAACCACGCCATGGACATGCAGGCCCACCTGAACGCATCCGCCCCCGAACGGGCGCGCGCGCTGCAACCGTTGATCGACGCGCACGGCGCGGAAATGGACCGGCGGCGGGAGGCGACTCCGGAGGTTGTGGAGGGGTTGTTTCAGGAGGACCTGATGCGCCTGCTGCTGCCGAAAAGCCTCGGCGGGCAGGAAATCCACCTTGTCGATTTCTGCAAAACGACCGAGGCCGTGGGTTGGGCCGATGGCAGCATTGGATGGTTCGTGAACCAGTCCAACGTCTGCGTCGCGACCTCCGCCGCCGCGATGCCGCATGCGGCGGCTGCCGCGATCTTCAACGGGCCGCGAACCGGTCTGGCCTGGGGTTCCAAGAACGGCAACAGCAAAGCCATCCGGGTGGCGGGCGGCTACCGCCTGACGGGAACCTGGAGCTACGGCAGCGGTATGCGCCACACGACCTGGATCGGCGCCCATAGCGCGGTGCAGAACCCCGATGGCAGCCCGCATATGCGTTACGGGCGGCCGGACGACCGCACGTTCCTGTTCCTGAAAGAAAAGGCGACGGAAATCGACGACTGGCAGGTGCTCGGTTTGCGCGGGACGGGGAGCGATACGTACTCGGTGGAGGATTTGTTCATCCCCGACGAGCACGCGCCAGCCCGCGAAGCGGCGGAGGAACGGCGGGAAAAAGGTCCGCTGTATGTCATTATTTCGAACCTGCTGTATGCGACCGGGTTCTGCGGTGTGACGCTCGGGATCGCGCGGCGGCTGCTGGAGGAATACACATCCCTTGCGCGAGGAAAACAAAGCCGAGCGGGGATAACGCCGATGGCGCGGAATCATGTGGTGCAGTTGGATATTGGGAAGTTGGAAGCTCGGTTATCTGCCGCGCGGGCGTTTGTGCATGAGGCCGCGACGCAGGCTTACGACGCGGCGGCAGCGGGGACGCTGGGGTTGGATCTGCGTATGCGGCTGCGGCTGGCGACGACGCACGCGATGCAGGAGGCGACGGATGTTTCGGTCGCCTGCTATCGCGGCGCCGGGACAACCGCGATTTTGGACTCGGCGCCGTTCGAGCGGCGGTTCCGCGATGCGATGAGTGCCAGCCAGCATCTACAGGGAATGAATGCCCATGTGGAAATGGTCGGGCGACATCTGATTGGGACGGAGAATGTGGTGCAGTGGGTGTAGGCTGATTACACCTCCGTCATGGTCGGGTTTAACCCGACCATGACGGGAAATTAGCCCCGCGACGGCAGTTCCACGACCCCAGATCCCAGCACGGACAGTTCGTCCGTTTGAGTCCGAGCCTCCTGGGCGATTTCGACCAGATGGCGACCGTCTTCGACGTATTTGCGGACGACCTTGGCGGAGAAGAACAGCGCATCGCCCTCCGGGTTGTGCCGGCGGATTTTGCAGCTGGCTTTGCGGAGGAAACCGGCGTCGCCCATCCAGTTGGTCAGTTGGTGGGTCAGCCAGGAACACCGTTCCGGGCCGTAGTCGTATGCGCCGGGCGCGCCGACCATCAGGGCGAATTCGGGTTCCCAGTGGACGCGTTCGGGGCAATCGGGAATGCCGAAACGGTTGGGGATGCCCAGACCGGGATGGGCATGGATTTGTTTCCAGGCCAGCTTGTTGGCACGAATATACAAACCGCCCCAGCCCTGCGCGTAGGCGATGAAACCGGTGACAGTCATCGGGCCTTTGACCATGGTGGGCAGTTTTTCATCCACTGCCACGTCTTCCCAGTAGCGCGGGATGGCGCCGCGGATTTCTTCCGTATGGTAATGTTTATAGATGTCCGCCAGCTCGGCTTCCGTGTAGCGCTGCTGCGGGCGGGCTTTGACGTCGGCGTATTTCGTGCCGGATTCGCGCGCCATGTCGCGATCGGTGCGGAAACACCAGCTGTCGGCTTCGGCGACTTTATCGCCGTGCTGGTTGAAGAAATTAACGTGGTAGACCTGCTGGACGGCACGGCCTGCGAATTTCGTGTCGTGTTCGATCAGGTCTTTCAGCCACGCCTCGGTGGTAATTTCGTCGTTGCGCAGCACGGGCTTGTGCCAATTCCAATCGGCGCCCGCCCACATCGCGTGCACGCCCGGCAGGCCGCCGACGTAGCCGGACACGATACGGCTGGTGGCGAACAGGAAGCTGGGCAGCGCGACAACGGTGCCGAAATCGGTATTGGCCGCATACCCCGGATCGCACCACAGCGGGTTATCGTCGCCGATGCCGTGCGCATAATGTCGGATGTTGTCGCGCGTGGCCTCATGGCACCAGGGTTCGAGCGTGTTTTCGATCGGCACGCCGATCCGGCCGCGCAACGCGTCCATGCCGCGATCGGTGATTTTGGGGAATTTAACTTCGGTCATGACGCCTCCCGCGCCGCTTCGCGGTCGCGCAATGTTTTACGGTTGACTTTGCCCGCCGGGGTTTTCGGCAATTCGAAAACGAATTCCACGATACGGGGATATTCGTGCTGGCTGAGGCGGGTGCGGACGAAATCCTGCACCTCCGCGACCGGAACGGGTTCGGCCACGACCAGGAACGCCTTGATCACATGCCCGCGCACCGGATCGGGGACGCCGATGACGGCGGCCTCGCGCACCGAAGGGTGTTTCAGCAGTGCGTTTTCCACCTCCGTCGCGCCGATGGTCCAACCGGCGGAAATGATGACATCGTCGGCGCGGCCACCGTGCCAGAAATAGCCGTCTTCATCGACGGTGCCTCGGTCCTTGGTGGGGAACCAGGCGTTATGGCGCCAGACCTTTATCTCCCCGGATACGCCGGGTGGGCATTCGCTGCCATCGGGGGCGATGACGGCGACCCGCACGCCTGGGACCGGTTTGCCGAGCGAGCCGGGGCGACCGGGGAAATCGTCGGCGCCGGGGTAGTCGGCGAGGATCACGCCGACCTCGGTGGTGCCGTACATGCTGCACAGCCGGGTGCCGAAGGTGGCCTCGGCGAACGTGAGGGAATCACTGTCCACCGGTTCACCGGTGAACGACATTTTGCGAATGCCGTAAGTCCAGCGACTCGCCGCGCCGGCGTTCTTCATCATGCGATAGTGGGTGGCAGCGGCGGACAGGTTGGTGATGCCGAAATCCGACAGCGCTTTAAGCAGCAAGGCCGGATCGAAGCGGCCGGAGAACGTGCCGGTCTCCACGCCCAGACCCAGGGGCGCCAGCGTGCCGTGCCATAGCCCGTGGCCCCAGGCGGGGGAGGAAGGGCAGAAATACCGGTCTCCCGGCCGGACGCCGGTCCCGTACAGCGCGGCGTTCGCAACGACCACGACGGCGCGGTGGGTGTGCTTGATCGCCTCCGGCAGGTCGCGGGTGGTGCCGGAGGTGTATTGATACATCGCCATCGCGTCGGCGCGTGTGTCGGCCTCGAACCGGTCGGGGTATGGTCGCAGTGCCTCCATGAAGGCGTCGTCGGCGACAATAGTCTCGACGCTTTGGATATCCCCGGTGGTCGCGGCTTTCTCGGCGTTGGTCAGCAGCAGGCGCGGGGTGCAGTCGTCCACGCGCAGGCGCACGCCGTCGGGGCCGAACAGCGTGAACAGCGGGACCGCGACGGCGCCGGCTTTCATGGCACCGAACAAGGCCGCGTAGAACGGCAGCGACGGTTCCAGCATGATCGCGACGCGGTCCCCGGGGGCAATGCCTCGGGCGACGAGCCAGTGGGCGAAGCGGGACGACCAGGCAGACAGCGCGTGGAAGCCGAATTCCTCGGTTGTGCCGTCGCCGTAGGCCAGCCGAATCGCGGTACGGTCGGGGCCGGCGGCCCAGCGGTCGACGCATTCGTGGGCGATATTCAGGTGTTCCCGGTCGCCATCGAACAGCGCCCACAGGCCGGCGCCGCTGAAGTGGCGCTGGGCGTCGGCGAAGGTCGAAAGATCGGTCAGGCGGGTCATGGGGGCATAGTCCGTGCGGGCCACGGATTGTCAAACCGGCGGCGTTCCCCGACACTGGCGTCATGCCAATTAAAGCCGTTTGCTTCGACGTCGGGGAAACCCTGATCGACGAAACCCGCCATTGGGACGACTGGGCCGAGTTCCTCGGCGTCCCGCGTCTGACCCTGTTCACCGCCATTGGCGTCGCCATGGCGCGCGGCGAATCGCTGCGCCGCGTGTTCGAGATTTTCCGCCCGGACCTGGACGTGAAAACCGTGCGAGCGGAACGGGCGAAGACCGGCTACCGCTACGATTTTATCCATTCGGACCTGTATCCGGATGCGATTCCGGCCCTGACCGAACTGCGGGCGCGCGGGTATCGCGTGCTGATCGCGGGGAACCAGCCGGAGGCTTCGGAGGATGCGCTGACCCGCCTCGGCGTCCCGGCGGATTACATCGCCAGCTCCGGCGGCTGGGGCGTGTCCAAACCCGACCCTCGGTTCTTCGACAAGGTGCGGGAAGCCGCGGGCGTACCGGCCGATCAGATCGCCTACGTGGGGGATCGCGTGGACAACGACGTGATCCCCAGCCGAGCGGCCGGCATGACAGCGGTGTTCCTGCGCCGAGGGCCGTGGGGTTGGATGCATGAGGAACGGCCGGAGATCGAACAGGCGCATCTGCGGTTGCGGACTCTGCACGGTCTGGCGGATGCGCTGGAGCGGCTGGCATGAGCGGTTACGACCCCGTGGCGGACGGCTGGAAGCCGATGCACGACGGACCGATGCCGGGGGGCCTCGGGGTCGCCTACGCGAAACGGTTTCCGGATGGGTGGCGCTATGGGCTGGTCACAAGGCCCGACCACATGAACCCCGCCGGGGCGGTGCATGGCGGCATTCTGATGTGCTTCGCCGATCATGTGTTGGGGTTGTATGTGTGGGAAGCGGCCGATCGCGCCGATAACGTTACGATTCAGTTGAACACGCATTTCCTGTCGGCGGTGAAGCCGGGGGATTTTCTGGAACTGCGCGGGGAGGTCACGCGCGCCAGCGGGTCGATGGTGTTCGTGCGCGGGCTGATCGCGGTGGGGGATCGTGATGTGGTGGCGGTGGACGGGATTTGGCGGGTGTTTCGGCCGCGGTAGGGTTACTGGGCAGTCCCCCGGTACAAATCCCGCGCCCGCTTGTGAAACGCCCCAACCATGCGGCGCACCGCCTCATTGAACACCACGCCGATGGCGGCTTGCAGGATACGGCTGCGGAATTCGAAATCGACGAAGAAATCGAGTTCCGTGCCCTGCTCGTGCGGCCGGAACACCCATTGGTTGTTCAAATACCGAAACGGGCCATTTTCGTACACGACCTTGATCCGTTCGGGCCGTTCCAGCGACACGCGGCTGGTGAAGGTTTCGCGAAACGGACCGAAGCCGATGGTCAGATCGGCGACCAGTTCGGTTTCCGACCGCGTGCGGATACGGGCGCCCACGCACCACGGCAGAAATTTCGGGTAGGACGCGACATCGGCAACGATATCGAACAGTTGCTCCGGGCTGTAGGGAACGATCTGCCGTTCCGCATGCGTCGGCATTACGCTTTGTTCCTGGCCGCCGACAATGCCGCGAAATCGCTGTCGGCGTGGTAGGAACTCCGAGTCAGCGGAGTCGCCGACACCAGCAGAAAGCCTTTCGCACGTGCCAGAACAGCGTATTCCTCGAATTCCTCGGGCGTAATGAAGGCAGAGATGGCGGCGTGTTTGACGCTGGGCTGTAGATATTGCCCAATCGTGAGGAAATCGACGTCCGCGACGCGCAGATCGTCCATGACCTGCATGATTTCCGCCTTCGTTTCGCCCAATCCGACCATCAGGCCGGATTTGGTAAATATGCCGGGTGCCCGCTGTTTAACGGAATCCAGCAGGCGCAACGACTGGTAATAGCGGGCACCGGGCCGGATCGAGGGATACAGCCGCGGCACGGTTTCCAGATTGTGGTTGAACACGTCCGGGCGCGCATCGGCGACCACATCGCCGCCGCTTGGTTTGCGCAGGAAATCCGGCGTCAGAACCTCGATGGTCGTGCCGGGCGATGCCGTTCGGATCGCGGCGATCGTGGCTGCGAAATGGGCGGCGCCGCCATCGCTCAGATCGTCGCGATCGACCGAGGTGATCACGACATGCCGCAGCCCCAGCTTCGCAACCGCATCGGCGACGCGGGCGGGTTCGGACGCATCCAGCGCCGCCGGCATGCCGGTGCGGACGTTGCAGAACGAGCATGCTCGGGTGCAGGTGTCGCCCATGATCATCATGGTGGCGTGGCGCTGCGACCAACACTCGCCGATGTTGGGGCACGCGGCTTCCTCGCACACCGTCGTCAGGCCGTTGGCGCGCATCAGGTCGCGCGTTTCGCGATAGACCGGGTGGCCGGGCGCCTTCACCCGAATCCAGGCGGGTTTGCGCTGGATCGGGTTGTCGGGCCGGTGCGCCTTTTCCGGGTGGCGGTGGTCGATGGCGATGCGGGTGGTGGTCATGACCTAGAAGTGGATAACCCGCTTGTAAGCGTCAAGGACCGATTCATGCATGGATTCACTGATCGTCGGGTGCGGGAAGACGGTGTTCATCAGTTCCGCCTCGGTCGTTTCCAGCGTGCGGGCGATGACGTAGCCCTGGATCATTTCGGTTACCTCGGCGCCGATCATGTGGGCGCCGAGAAGTTCGCCGGTTTTGGCGTCGAAGATGGTTTTGACCAGGCCTTCGGGTTCGCCCATCGCGATGGCTTTGCCGTTGCCGATGAAGGGGAAGCGCCCAACGCGGATTTCGTGGCCGGCGGCTTTCGCACGCGCCTCGGTCAAGCCGACGGAGGCGACCTGCGGACGGCAATAGGTGCAACCCGGGATGTTCAGCGGGTCCATCGGGTGGACGTTTTTCAGCCCAGCGATGTGTTCCACGCACATCACGCCCTCATGGCTGGCCTTGTGTGCCAGCCAGGGCGGGCCGGCGAGGTCGCCGATCGCGTAGACGCCGGGTTCGCCGGTGCGGCAGTATTCGTCGATCACCACATGCGTGCGGTCCACCTTCACGCCAGTGCCTTCGAGGCCCAGGTTTTCGGTGTTCCCGACGATGCCGACGGCGGAAATGACGCGCTCGACGACGATTTCCTGCGTTTTACCGCCGGCCTCCACCGTGACGGTGACGCTGTCGGCGCCCTTTTTCACGCCTTTGACCGACGCCGAGGTCAGGATTTTCATGCCCTGTTTTTCGAAGGCTTTATGGGCGAGGCCGGAAATCTCCGCGTCCTCCACCGGCAGCACGCGGTCGAGCGCTTCGACGACGGTCACCTCGGCGCCCATGTTGCGGTAGAAGCTGGCGAATTCGATGCCAATGGCGCCGGAGCCGATCACGACAAAGGATTTCGGCATGGACGTGGGGACCATGGCCTCCTTGTAGGACCAGATCAGTTTCCCATCCGGCTCGATCCCCGGCAGCACCCGCGCTCGGGCGCCCGTCGCGAGGATGATGTGCGGGGATTTCAGGCTGGCGACGGGTTTGCCGTCTTTCGTGACGGACAGCGTGCCCTTGCCGGCCAGCGCGCCGGCGCCGTCGTACACCGTCACTTTGTTTTTCCGCAACAGATGCGCCACGCCCTGCGACAGCTGCTTCGCCACGCCGCGCGACCGTTTCACGACCTTGTCGAGATCGAATTGCGGCGTGACCGGCGAAAAACCGAAATCCTGGATGTGGTGCAGCAAATGATTGATTTCCGACGTGCGCAGCAGCGCTTTCGTCGGGATGCAACCCCAGTTCAGGCAAATGCCGCCGAGGTGCTCACGCTCCACCAGCGCGGTTTTCATCCCGAGTTGGGCAGCGCGAATGGCGGCGACGTAACCGCCGGGGCCGCCGCCGAGGACGATCAGGTCGAAAGTTTGGTCGGCCATGTCAGGGTGCTCCTTGCGCCAGCGCGGTCAGCGCCTCGCCGGTGAGTTGTCGTACTTGCCAATCTTCGACCATCTTGGCGCCGATGCGTTCGTAGAAATCGATCGAGGGTTGGTTCCAGTTCAGAACATGCCATTCGATCAAACTACAGTTTTCGGCTTTCGCTCGGGCGGCGAGGTGGCGCAGCAGGGCCAGACCGTATCCGGCACCGCGGTGTTCCGGTTCGACGAACAGGTCTTCCAGGAAGATGCCGTAGGACGCGGAGAAGGTGAAAACCTTGTAGTAGAACAGGGCGACGCCGACGGGTTTTCCATCGGCAGGACCGATCAGGACGGCATGCGCGGCTGGGGCGGGTCCGAACAGCAGGCGTTGGAAATCGGCCTCGGTCGCGGTGAAGCGCGGCAACATACGTTCGTATTCCGCGAGACCGCGCACCAGACGCAGCACGTCCTGGATGTCGGCTGGGGTGGCGTCGCGCGGCGTGAATGCCATTTTACACCGTCATGGTCGGGCCTGACCCGACCACCTTTATCCCGTTGGCCTGGGGTGGTCGGGTCAAGCCAGACCATGACGGGGGAGGAAAAATCACAGCATCAAGCTCAAGGGATCCTCGACGATCCCCTTGAACGCCTTCAGCCAGGTCGCGGCCAGCGCGCCGTCGACGACGCGGTGATCGACGCTGAGCGTCACCGTCATCACTGTCGCGATCGCCAGCGCGTCGTTCTTCACCACCGGCCGTTTCGCCCCGGCACCCACCGCCAGGATCGCCGATTGGGGCGGGTTGATGATGGCGCTGAACGACGTCACGCCGAACATGCCCATGTTGGAGATCGAGAACCCGCCGCCCTGGAATTCCTCCGGCCGCAGCTTGCCGGCTTTCGCCCGGCCGGCGAGATCCTTCATCTCCCGGCTGATCGTCAGCAGGCCCTTTTGGTCGGCCTTGCGCACGATCGGCGTGATCAGCCCGTCGGGGATCGCCACGGCGACGCTGATATCGACGTCGTCGTAGAAAATCATGCCGTCGTCGGTCCAACTGGCGTTCACCATCGGCACCTTCCGCAACGTGGCGGCCGAGGCTTTGATCACCAGATCGTTGATGGTGATGAAGTGCCAGTCCGGATGCTCGCGCGGCGGAGACTTGGCATTCAACTGGTTCATGATGTCGATCATCGCGTCCAGTTCCACGTCCATCGAGACGTAGAAATGCGGGATCGTCGATTTGGCCTCGGTCAACCGGCGCGCGATGACTTTGCGGATGGAGCTATGCGGGACGATGCGGTGCGGCGCGGTGAAAACCGGCGCGGGCGCCAACGGCTTCGCAACCGGGGTGGGCGCCGGGGCAACGGCCACAGGCGCAGCGGCAACCGGCGGGGCCTTGTTCAGGGCAGACTCGATATCCGCCCGCACGATCCGTCCGCCGGGACCGGACCCGGTTAAAGCGGCAAGATCGACGCCCGCCTGCGATGCCATCCGGCGCGCCAAAGGCGAAGCGACAACCCGCTCCCCCGCCGCCCGTGGAACCGGCGCCGCCGCGACAACCACCGGGGCCGCGGCAGCAGCCTGAGCGGCCACGGGTGCCGCCACGGCAGGCGCGGCGCCGGTCGGCATCGCTTCCCCCGCATCGACCAGCACGGCGATGGGCGCGTTTACCTTCACGCCCTCGGTTCCATCGGCGACCAGGATTTTACCCAGCACGCCTTCATCGACCGCTTCCACCTCCATGGTGGCCTTGTCGGTCTCGATCTCGGCGATCACGTCGCCGGCCTTGATGGTGTCGCCTTCTTTCTTGAGCCAGCGGGCCAGCGTGCCCTCGGTCATCGTCGGGCTCAAAGCGGGCATCAGAATATTGGTGGCCATGATCCGAAACCCCTTTCAGACGATCTTTTTCACGGCGTCGACAACCCAGGATGGCTGCGGCAACGCCAGTTTTTCCAGATTGGCGGCGTAGGGCAGCGGCACATCCTTGCCATGCACCCGCATTGGCGGCGCATCGAGCCAGTCGAACGCGTGCTCGATGATCTGCATGGCGACCTCGGCGCCGATGCCGGCGAAGGGCCAGCCTTCCTCGACGACGACCAACCGGTTGGTCTTCTTCACGCTTTCCACCACCGTGGCAGTGTCCAGCGGGCGCAAGGTGCGGAGGTTGATCACCTCGGCCTCGATCCCCTGCTCCGCCAGTTGCTTGGCCGCTTCCAGGGCGACGCCGACCATGATCGAGAAAGCGACGATGGTCACATGCGAGCCGGCGCGTTCGATCTTCGCCTTGCCGATGGGGAGGATGAAATCCTCATCCTCCGGGCAGTCGAAGGTCTGGCCATACAGGATTTCGTTTTCCAGAAACACGACCGGGTTAGGGTCGCGGATCGACGCCCGCAGCAGGCCCTTGGCATCGGCGGACGACCAGGGCGCGACCACTTTCAGCCCCGGCACATGGGCGTACCAGCTGGCGTAGCACTGCGAGTGCTGCGCCCCGACGCGCGACGCCGCCCCGTTCGGGCCGCGGAACACGATGGGGCAGCCCATCTGACCGCCCGACATGTACAGCGTCTTGGCGGCACTGTTGATGATCTGGTCCATCGCCTGCATGGCGAAGTTGAACGTCATGAATTCGACAATGGGCCGCAGACCGTTCAGTGCCGCGCCGACCGCCATGCCCGTGAAACCATGTTCGGTGATGGGCGTGTCGATGACCCGGCGCGGTCCGAATTCCTCCAGCAACCCCTGGCTGATCTTGTAGGCGCCTTGATACTGGGCGACTTCCTCGCCCAGCAGGAACACGTCGCCATCGCGCCGCATTTCCAGCGCCATCGCGTCGCGCAGGGCTTCGCGGACGGTGGTCGGCTTGGTCGGCCCCCAATCCTTGTCGGCGACCGGCGCCGCGACGACCGGCACGACCACAGGGGCAGCCGCGACTGCAGCGACAGGCGCCGGAGCCGCAACGGGAGCCGCAACGGGAGCCGACGTGAACGCTTCCCCGTTCACCGACAACACCGCGATGGGCGTGTTCACCGCCACGCCCTCGGTCCCCTCGGGCACCAGAATGGCGGACAGCTTGCCTTCATCGGCGGCTTCCACTTCCATCGTCGCCTTATCGGTCTCGATCTCGGCAATAATGTCGCCGGATTTGATGTCGTCGCCGACATTCTTCAGCCAGCGGGCGAGCTTGCCCTCGGTCATGGTCGGCGACAGCGCCGGCATCAGTATCTGAGTCGCCACCGTTCAGCCCTCCACCAGGATATCGGTCCAAAGTTCGGCGACATCGGGTTCCGGACTGGTCTGGGCGAAGTCCGCCGCGTCCTGCACGATTCCCTTCACTTCATCGTCGATGGCCCGAAACGCCGCTTCCTCCACCCCCAGCCCTTCCAGCTTATGCCGAGCGCTTTCGATGCAGTCGTGTTGGGTGCGCATGGCCTGGACTTCTTCGCGCGTGCGGTAGCGCGCCGGATCGGACATCGAATGCCCGCGATACCGATACGTCTCCACCTCCAGCAAATACGGCCCCTTCCCCGCTCGGCACGCCCCGATCGCGATTTCCGCGGCCTCGCGCACGGCAACGACATCCATCCCGTCGACCTTCATGCCGGGAATGCCCCAGGGCGCACCGTTCTTCGACAAATCGTGCGAGGCCGAGGCCCGGTCGACCGCCGTCCCCATGCCGTACTTGTTGTTCTCGATGATGAAAACGACCGGCAGCTTGAGCATCGCGGCGAGGTTGAAGCTCTCGAACACCTGCCCCTGGTTGGACGCGCCGTCGCCGAAATAGGTCAGGCTGACCCGGTCGTTGCCGCGGTACCAGTTGCTGAACGCCAGCCCGTTGCCCAGGCTGACCTGCGCGCCCACGATGCCATGGCCGCCGAAGAAGTTCTTTTCCTTGCTGAACATGTGCATGGAGCCGCCCTTGCCGCGGGAATATCCGCCGGACCGCCCCGTCAGCTCCGCCATCACGCCGCGCGCTTCCATGCCGGCCGCCAGCATATGGCCGTGGTCGCGGTAGGAGGTGATGACCTCATCGCCTTCCCCGGCTGCCATCTGCATGCCGGTCACGACCGCTTCCTGGCCGATATACAAGTGGCAGAAGCCGCCGATCAGACCCATGCCATAGAGCTGGCCGGCCTTTTCCTCGAACCGCCGGATCAAGAGCATCGTCCGGTAGGCCTCCATGAGGTCCGGCTGATTGACCGCCGGTTCCTTGGCCTTCCCGCGTTTCCGGGTTTCCGCCTGTGCCATGCCCGTTATCCTCGCCTGTTTTTGGTGGCGCCTATGCCGAGTTCATGACGGAGAGGTGCCACGCGTAGCCACGCGAGGCAAGTCAGTGCACAGACTTGCCTGATGTTGCAACGCAAAATTAAGAATTAACCGGAATGTGGTTAAACATCAGTCTCGGCGATGTGCCCGCCTTTTTGCCCCGTTGGCCCGTTTCGTTCGCCTCCGATTGCGCGACACAATATTTCGTGTACCCCTTGGAATTCGCATCGTCATTGCGTCCGCGCGAAAGGACGCCATTCGGCGTTCATCATTGCTCTCCCGCGGGGTCAGGTCCAGAAACGCGGGGTACGCCGGAACTTCTCCCAAGCCCGCAGAATGCGGGGCCGCTGGCCGACTGCAGATGCGCCGAGAAACCCCATGATCAAACCGGCTGCATAGCCATGCCGACCGCCCGCGCCGCCCAGTTCGTCGAGCAGCCCGCCCGCGACCGCACCGTCGTTGAGCACGCCCAGTTGTTCCTGCAACCGGCTGAGGCGGCGGATCAGGCGTTCGGTTGCCTTTGCACGGTCGGCCGAACGAAAAATCTCCATCGCGTAGCGGGCCTGTTTGGCGCGCAGACGTAAACCGTGCAGCGCCGGCACATCCAAATCGGCGATGGCCTTGCCGGTCGCCATGACCTTCCGCCAGCGGCGTTGCAGGACATGGGCGGCGAACTCGGCCGGCGGCAACGCGGCGGCCAAGCGCGCGTCCGGCCCCAGGGTCTCCAGCCAGAGGTCGCTCCCACACAGCCACGCCAGTTCGACGCCGAGCCGGCGGAACGCGGGGGAGGTCAGGTAGGCGTTCAAGGCGGTGTGACACGCAGTTCGGCAGGCTTGCGAGGCTTTGCCCAGCCGCTGCAAGCGCTTGTCGTCGGGGAAGGCTGCCTCGATCCGCGGCAGGGTCTCGGTGACGAACACGTCCCAATCGCGGGTCGGGCCGAGGACCGCGCCCAGCGCTTTCAGGTCGCGATTGGCGGCCGCCACATCGGGGCAGTCCAGACCATGCCGAAACACCGCGATCGCCGACCGCGCTCGGCGGACCGCCACGCGCATCTGATGCACGGGTTCGATGTCCGGTCCCTGCGTCGCCGCCAAGGGCCCGTAGTGCAGCAGCACATCGGTCAGATGCCCGATCGTATGGGCGAAGGCGCCGGCGACGGAACGATCCAACGCCGGCCTGGGCGGACCGAGGCGGCGCGGCACCGGCGGCTGACCGTCCACGATCCCGATTGCTTCGGCCGCGAGGCTGGCCAGGGGCACGGCGCATTGGAACGCGCCCGCCAACAGGCCCGCCAGGTCGCGGACCGCGGCGTCCGCGCCGTCCAGGGTCAAGCGGCACACGGGCGTGTCGCCGACCGCACCTCGCAGCAGGGTCATGGACATGGCCCCGGCCTCGGTCGTCACGGCGTAGGTGGCGGTCTTACCCTCGAACACCGCCCGCGGGGCCGTGCCCTCGGGCACCAGGTGGGTCAGCTCGGACAGCAGCGCGCTTTGCGCGATGACGGGGGGTGCCAGGGCCGGCAGCCATTCCGCGGCGCCCGGAAACAACCGCGCCAGCACCCACTGGCCGCGCCGTTCCTCCAGGATCAGCCCCTGCGATTGCAGCGCCCGGTCGGCGGTATCGTGCCAAACCAGCCTTGTCTGGCGGTACCGGGGCCGGCCGCGCGTGAAAAGCTTCGATCGTGGCAGTCGCTCGCCATCGCTGGGGTGGAGGGCGAATTCCATCAGCATCGGGGTCAGCCGGTCCCTTCGAGACCGTGCGGAGTCAGAAAACGCTCCAACCTGCCGCCGCCTTCGCCCAGACGGGACCATGGGCCGGCAATCGAAAACTCCGCCAGCGCGCCGCTGGGGAAGCCGCGGACGATTTCACCGACCGGTTCGCGATAGGCGGTGTCTTGATCCCGCAACCCGGCGGGGCCGATCAGCGATAATGCCAGTTCATGCAGACCGGGATTGTGCCCGACCACCATCACGGACCGGGCGGTTTCCGCCACGCCATGGAGGGTGGCGAACAGTTGCTCGGGCGCGGCCAGATACAGCGCGTCCAGCGACTCGATCAGCGGAGTCTCGTTCCAAGGCTCCAGCAGGGCCAAAGTCTCCTGCGTGCGGCGCGCGGAGGACACCAGGACAATGTCCGGTTCGAGCCCGAGATCGCGCATCGCCTGTCGCATAAGGCCGGCGGCGCGGCGGCCGCGCGCGTTGAGCGGACGGTCGCGATCCGGAAGATCGGCGGCGTCCCAGGAGGATTTCGCGTGGCGTAAAAGAAGGAGCTGTCGCATGGGATGGCACTCTGCCACGACGCGCGGGCGTTGTCCCGCTTTGCTTCGCGGTCAGCGATAGGGCGAGCTATCGTCGGCCGGCGTCCCCTCCGCCTGGGCGGCGGTCCGGCGGTCCACTTCCTGGCGCATGCGGGCCAGTTGCGCCGAGCCTCTGCGGTTGTCGGCGCCATGCGCCGCGAGCCAACGTGCCAGCTTGCGGTCCAGTACGCCCACCAACTCGACGGCGGTTTCGAGGTCGCCGTTGATACAGGCGTGTTGAAACGCGTCTTCGATGATGTCGTCGATCCGGCGCCTGTGGGTACGGTTCAACTGCTCCAGCCGACCGTGCGGGACCTTGGGCCCGGGGTTGGTCAGCGCGCTGATGAAGGTGGAGATCTTGGACAGAGGTCTGATCCGATTGCCGCGTCGCGATACGTTGTTGCTATACTATTACAGGCTCCGTCCCCCGACCGCCAAGGGTTTTACGCTCGGGCAGATCGAGATCGATCCAGGATAAATGCCCACCTTTGCCCGCGCCCGTGTCGAGAAATGTCGCCACGCCGCCGGCACGACCCTGCCGGCGGTAGGGGCGTCCATCGGTGCTGCGCCGGTCGTGCCCGCAATAGACTTCCACACCGGTCGGGATTTTGTCGACCCAGGCGAGGCTGCGTTCCGGGTATCCGTCGGGCTGGGTGCGACCTGTCGGTTCTCCATACAGTGCTCGGGATACCGCACCGGTCGGTCGGTCCAGCCCGTGTTCGGGCGAGGGCTGTTCCAGCATGGCGGGGTGGAAACCGCCGTGCACGAACAACGCCTCCCCCATCCGCAACCAGAAGGGGGCGCGGGTCGCCTCGATCCCGATTCGGGTGCGGGCGTCTTCGTCCAGTTGTGCGATCGTTCTGTTCAGAGTCGGGCCGGGATCGGCGATCTGGCCGGCCAAGGCACGCGCCAGACGGAAATCGTGGTTGCCCAGGATGAACAGGCCCCTGCCCCGGTCGATCAGATCGAACATGATCCGCAGGGTGCCGGCGCTGTCCGGCCCGTTATCCACGAGATCGCCGAGCTGAATGACGAAACGGTCGGTGGCGGCCGCATAGCGGAACGCGGCGGTGTCGCCGTGGACATCGCCCACGACCCGAATACGGGCGGGCAGCGAGAGCGAGGGGTAGGACATCTTCGCGACACATACACCGTCGGCGAGCATGTTCGGAAGCAGATGTTACCGGCGGCGCGGCACGCTATATGAGTGGCCCCGGCTGCGTGCCACAGGAATCCAGGCCATGACCGTCCAGTTCGCCTTCGACAACAGCTACGCCCGTCTGCCGGAGCGTTTCTACGCGCCATTGCCGCCGACTCCGGTCGCGCGGCCCAAGCTGATCCGGATCAACACGGCGCTCGCCGAACAGCTGGGGCTGGATGCCGACTGGCTGGCCAGCGAGGAGGGCGTGTCGGTGCTTTCGGGCAACCTTGTGCCCGATGGCGCCGCCTCGGTCGCGCTGGCCTATGCCGGTCACCAGTTCGGGCATTTCAATCCGCAGCTCGGCGACGGGCGGGCGATTCTGCTGGGCGAGGTCGTGGGGCGCGACGGGTTGCGTCGGGACATTCAATTGAAAGGCGCCGGACCGACGCCATTTTCCCGCCGCGGCGACGGGCGCGCGGCGCTGGGGCCGGTGCTGCGGGAATACCTGGTCAGCGAGGCGATGGCCGCACTCGGGCTGCCGACCACGCGGGCGTTGGCGGCCGTAACCACCGGGGAAGAGGTCGTGCGGGAGACCATGCTGCCGGGTGGGGTGCTGACACGGGTTGCCAGCAGCCATATCCGGGTCGGGACATTCCAGTATTTCGCCGCGCGGGAAGATATGGAGGCGGTGCGGCTGCTCGCGGACCATGCCATCGCTCGGCATTATCCGGAGGCAGCGGAGGCGGAGAGCCCGTATCTGGCGTTTCTGGGCGCCGTCGCCGAACGGCAGGCGACGCTGATCGCGCGCTGGCTGTCGATCGGGTTCATCCATGGGGTGATGAACACCGATAATTGCTCCGTCGCCGGGGAAACCATCGATTACGGACCGTGCGCGTTCATGGACGAGTATCACCCGGGGACGGTGTTCAGCTCCATCGATCAGAATGCACGGTATGCTTATGGCAACCAGCCGAGCATCGGGCTGTGGAATGTGAGCCGGCTGGCGGAGACGCTGTTGCCGCTGATCGATGTCGATCAGGCGAAGGCGCTGGAGGCGGCGAAAGAGGTGCTGGGCGTCTATGGGCCGCGCTTCCATGCGGAATATGCGGGTTTGCTGCGCCGGAAGATCGGGTTGGCGGAGGCGCGGGAGGGCGATGACGATCTGGCGCAGGACCTGCTGAAGCTGATGATGGGGAACAATGCCGACTTCACGCTGACGTTCCGGCGCCTGGGGGAAGGCGACGGGTCGGTGGCGCGGGAGCAGTTTATGGATCCGGCCGCGTTCGACGCGTGGCACCGGCGTTGGTTGGAGCGGCTTGCCGCCGAGACCGTGCCGGCGGAGGTTCGGCGCACGGCGATGCGGGGGATCAACCCGGCGTTTATTCCTCGGAACCACTTGGTGGAGGCCGCGCTGAACGCGGCGATCGCACACGGGGATTTCGGCCCGTTCGAGGAGATGCTGGGCGTGTTGTCGCGGCCCTACGACGATCGGCCGGGTGCGGAACGGTATATGGAGCCGCCGCTGGAGTCGGAGCGGGTGCGGCAGACGTTCTGCGGGACGTAGGCGGCGTTTCGCGGCTGCGCCCAGTTCCAGACCGAGCGACTTTAGTGCTGAACACACGGTATTCGGGCGCCCGCCCGATAAAAGATACGACATCGTATATTATCGGAGGACACAGTTGTTCAATCTGTTGATGCGCGCCAGCCTTTGGGGCAATGGGCATGGTACGTTTCCCAAAGACCGTATGTTCGAATTTACAGATCCAGCGGTCAGTGCGTGCTTCCAAAAGGGCACCGATCCGATATTCGATGAACTGATCAAACTCCCCTGTTTGTTCATGTAGGAAGGCCAGGGTGCGGAAATCGCCCAGGTCGGGTGGATCAACCGCGCAAGCGTCATTGGTGGCGATGTGTCTCTTGAATACACATACGCAACTGGCATCGGGTCGCTGCTGAACAGCGATATCATGGCAAAGCGGCAGCAATTTGGGATGGCACGCGCCAGGCGTGGCATCGATTGGGAGTTCTCCCATACATATTGGGCCGTCAAGGACATCGACCTGTTCCGGGTGCTGCTTCGCGAATCAAAGCCGCCCCGCCAGCATCCAACCGTCTTCACGATCCCTGATCATGAGACCATCGACCAAACGCTAGCCTCGGCCATGATACCCTTCGATTCGAAGTTTAATCCGGTATTCGATACCCTGACGGATGCCGCTTCGGCCGTAGGACTTTCGTGCCGTCGCGCCGACGAATTTTGGGAACACCATTCAGTTATTGCCGATGTGATCGCTCTTATCGACAGATCCCGTGTCGTCATCTGCGACTGTACCGGCAAAAACCCTAATGTGTTTTATGAGATCGGTATCGCACACACCTTAGGGCGCGAGGTTATTTTAATCGCGCAGAGCGAGGCCGACGTCCCCTTCGACCTGCGGCACCTACATTTTGTAGAATACGTCAATAGCGACCAAGGTCTCCGGGATTTACAAGCAAAAATAGAAGCAAGGCTCCTGACACTCGTGTCATGACCCCTCGGTATGTACCCACCCGGGCCCCAAAGGTTTTGGTTACCGGGGGACTGGTCGGCTACGTCCTCTTGGTCGGTCGCCGTGCCATATGCCGTACACGCAGTATCCGAACCTCTTTCTGACGCACGATCCGGTATCGAATAATATACGGATATGCGGTAACCAGTTCGCGCATAGTGGTGTTCGGTATGGGCCGCCCACGATGCGGGAAATGCGACAAGCTGTCGCCCGCCTCAACCAACCCCGCAGCCAAGACCATCGCAGCCCGCGGATTGAAGTCCATCAAGTACGCCGTCGCCTTCGCGACTTCACGCAAGGCGCGAGGGGACCATATAACCAACACGCTCAAGCGACCGGTGGTGGGACCTGCTCGCCCGCCGCCAGCTTCAGCAGCCATTCCCGCACTCGTTCGTGCGGAATGCCAAACCCAGCTTCGATTTCAGCGTCGGCTTCCGCGTCTGCGATCGCCTCCGAAGCGTCATCCTGGGGTAGATCGAGAATCGACATCGGACTGACTCTGGTCATCGGAACGCTCCCGTGCTGGCGTTCTCTTACCATTCGCCGCGGGGCGGGTGAAGCAAATCGTGACCTGCCCATTCACCCGCCATCAGTGCTGCCTTACGCCGCCGGTTCGGCCGCCGCTGCCGGCGCAACCGCCGGCGCGACGGCGATCACGCGCGCCTTCTCGGCGATACGCGCCGATTTGCCGCTGCGGCCACGCAGGTAATACAGCTTCGCGCGACGGACATCGCCGCGGCGAACCACGGTGATATCGGCGATCGTCGGCGCGTACAGCGGGAACACACGCTCCACGCCTTCGCCGTAGCTGATCTTGCGAATGGTGAAATTGCTGTTCAGGCCCTTGTTCGAACGCGCGATGCACACGCCCTCGAACGCCTGGATGCGGGACCGGTCGCCTTCGATGACCTTGACCGAAACGCGAACCGTATCGCCGGCGCCGAATTCCGGCACCGGGCGGCCGGCGACCAGCTTCTGCATCTGTTCGGCTTCGAATTG
The DNA here is from genome assembly GCA_903895595.1 of uncultured Acetobacteraceae bacterium. Lineage (GTDB taxonomy): Bacteria > Pseudomonadota > Alphaproteobacteria > Acetobacterales > Acetobacteraceae > Rhodopila. Next base: position 30,310 of record CAITUP010000110.1, read on the forward strand.
CTGGATGATGTTCATCGCTGATTGATCCTTGTGTCTTGGTGGGTGCGCCGCGCGGCCCAAAGGTCGGGGCGGCGGAGTTGGGTGATGTGTTCGGATTCCGCCTGACGCCATGCGGCGACGGCGGCGTGGTGACCGGACAGAAGCACGTCCGGCACCGCTCTGCCGGCCCATTCGGCCGGCCGCGTGTAATGCGGATATTCCAGCAGCCCGGCCGAGAAGCTTTCCTCCTCGGCGCTGTCCGCCGCGCCCATGACCCCCGGCAGCAGCCGGACGACGGCATCCAGCAGCACAAGTGCCGCCAGTTCCCCGCCCGACAGCACGTAGTCGCCGATGGAGATTTCATCCATGCCGCGCGCGTCGATGACCCGTTGATCGAGGCCCTCGTAGCGCCCGCACAGCAGAATTACACCGTCGCCGGCCGCGAAGCGTTTCGCCTCCGGTTGCGTAAAGCGCCGGCCGCGCGGGCTGAGGTAGATCAGCGGTCGCCCGTCCGCGACGGATGCCAGGGCGGCATCCACCACATCCGGCCGCATCACCATACCGGCGCCGCCCCCGAACGGGGTGTCGTCCACCTTCCGGTGGCGACCTTGGCCGAAATCGCGAATATCGGTGACATCCAGCGACCAGATGCCGCCGTCCATAGCTCGGCCGGCCAGGGACTGGCCGAGCGAACCCGGGAACATGTCGGGGAACAGCGTCAGGACGGAGGCGCGCCAGCTCATGCGGCTGCCGCCCCTTCGGCGGTAACGAGCACTTCTTCCGGCAGAGCGACGACGATCCGGCGCGCCGGGATATCGACTTCCGGCACGCAGGCGCGGGTGAACGGCACGATCGCGGGCTTGGGGCCTTCGATCTCCAGGCTGGCGCCGGCGCCGTAGTCGTGTACGGTCGCGACGGTGCCCAGGGTTTCCCCGGCGGCATCGACGGCGGTCAGCCCGACCAGATCGGCGAGGTAGAATTCGTCCTCATCCGGCGGCGGCAGAAGCGACCGGTCGATGAAGAGTTCCACGTTCGTCAGCTTTTCCGCGGCGGTGCGGTTGGCGACTTTGACCGGGGTTCCGTCGATGACTTCGCGAAGTTCCGCGATGCCATCGCTGGTCCAACGCACGGCAAACAACCGCCCATCCGCGCTGGACAAGGGTCCATACGCGGTCAGATCGGCGGGATCGGCGGTGTGACTGGTCACATGTACCCGGCCGCTAACGCCATGCGGCCGGCCGATCACGCCCAACAGGATGCGGTTGTCGGGCATTCAGGTATTAGCCAGCCGCCGCGGCAGCGGCTTCCTTGGCCCGTTCCTGCGCCTTTTTCTTCGGCGCGGACTGGTGCGGCTGTTCGTTCCAGGTCGGCATGGGGATGATCCCCGCCTTGCCCAGGAAGCGCGCGACGCGGTCGGTCGCCACGGCGCCGTGCTCGATCCAGTGCGCGATACGTTCGTTCACCAGACGCACGCGATCGGCGTGTTCGGCGGGCAGCATCGGGTTGTAGCTGCCGACACGCTCGATAAAGCGGCCATCGCGCGGGCTGCGGCTGTCCGCGATCACGATGTGATAGTAGGGGCGCTTTTTGGCGCCGGCGCGTGCCAGCCGGATTTTGATACCCATCGTATCGATACTCCTTGATTATTCAGAATGGTCTGCGGTTGCCGGGCATTTGGCGTTGAGGCATCAGGGCACCGATGCCCTGGCGCATCAGGCCTTTCTGCCCGAGCTTGTTCATGCGTTTCATCATGGTGGTCATGTCGTCGAACTGCTTGAGCAGTTTGTTGACATCCTGCACCGTTACACCCGATCCGGCCGCAATACGCTTTTTGCGGCTGGCTTTGATGATATCCGGCGCCTTGCGTTCCTTCATCGTCATCGATGAGATAATCGCCGCTTGGCGCTTGAGGATCTTGTTGTCGATATTGGCGTCTTCAAGCTGTTGCTTGATTTTCCCGACGCCGGGCAGCATGCCGAGCAGACCGGTGAGACTGCCCATTTTGCTGATTTGTTTGAGCTGGTTGGCGAAGTCCTCCAGATCGAATTTTCCCGAGGTCATGCGCTTGGCGAGACGTTCCGCCTCCGCCTGATCGACGTTCTCGGAAACTTTTTCGACGAGGCCGACGATGTCGCCCATGCCGAGGATGCGGCCAGCGACGCGTTCGGGGTGGAAATCCTCCAGCGCGTCCTGCTTTTCGCCGACGCCGACCAGCTTGATCGGGGCGCCGGTGACGAAGCGCATCGACAGCGCCGCGCCGCCGCGGGCGTCGCCGTCCATGCGGGTCATGACGATGCCGGTGATGCCCAACGCGTCGTTGAAGGCTTTCGCGGTGTTGACGGCGTCCTGGCCGGTCATGGCATCGACGACCAGCAGCGTTTCCGCCGGCCGGGTCGCGGCCCGGACCGCCTTGACTTCCTCCATCAGGACTTCGTCGATCGACAACCGGCCGGCGGTGTCGAGGATGACGATGTCGAAGCCTTCGCGCCGCGCGGTGTCCATGGCGCGATTGGCGATTTGCACCGGCGTCTGACCGGGGACGATCTCCAGGCTGGGGACCTGCGCCTGTTCGGCCAACTGCGCCAACTGCAATTGCGCGGCCGGGCGCTGGGTATCCAGGCTGGCCAGCAGTACTTTCTTCTTCAGCCGGTCGCGGAAGCGCAGCGCCAGCTTGCCCGATGTCGTGGTTTTGCCGGAGCCTTGCAGACCCACCATCAGGATAGGAACGGGCGCGGCAGCGTTCAGGTTGATGGGGACCGCGCCTTCGCCGCCCAGGGATTCGATCAGGACGTCGTTGACAATCTTGACGACCTGCTGGCCGGGGGTGACCGAGGACAGAACCTCGGCGCCGATCGCACGTTCCCGCACTTTTAGGATGAAGTCGCGGACCACCGGCAGCGCGACGTCGGCATCCAGCAACGCGAGGCGGACTTCGCGCAGCGCTTCGCCCACATCGGCTTCGTTCAGCGCGCCACGGCGGCGCAGCTTATCGAAAACGCCCGAAAGTTTGTCCGAAAGTGCTTCGAACACGGATGCGACCCCTAACCCACAACGAAGAACGCGCCGCTGCGCGAACACTCGCGGAGCGGCGTAGCCCCCGCGTTCGGCGGGGACCGGACAGTCAGACTGTGCCGGATGACGGGCTTATGACGGTGCCGACGGCGGGAGTCAACGATTGGCTTGCATTCGGCCGGCGGCGAGGGTTAGGGTCGGGTCATGAACTTCCGTTCGAACACCATCGCGCGAATTAGCCACCCGGCTGCCTGAGCAGCCGGGCGTCGCCGCTTATTTTCGTGTTTGGGTTCCGGAGTTCCGTTCCATGTCAGTTGCTGTGTGTTTTGTACTTGACGCCGATGCGTCGCCTGGGCTGTTGCCGCGCGTTTTACAACCTTTCGCCAAGCGGGATTTGATCCCGGACCGGATGCGGTCGGTGCGCTCCGGGGATGGGGTGCGGGTGGAGATCGCGATGGATGCGATGCCGGAGGGCGAGGTGCATCTGGTGGCGGGGAATTTGCGGCAGATCGTTGGGGTGTGGGGGGTAGCCGTCCAGCCACAACGGCGGAAACTGGGGGCGCTGAAGGGCCAGATTTGGATGGCGCCGGATTTCGACGAAACACCGGCCGACATGGTTGCCGCGATGGGGTAGTGCCCACGGTCTGGATCAAAGCCTCTGGGTCATCCAGGGTCTGATCCCGCCTCAACCCCCGGCACCGATTATCGTCGCATCGCCATCAATCGGATGCTAAAAGACACGGTATGGACAATCTGCTTCACGACCAAATGCTGGAGTCTCCTGCCGAACGGCAGGCCCGCCTCGTGTGGGAAGACGAGATGATCGACGAATCCCTGACCTCCGTTGAAACCGAAGGCGTTGTGCCGTTCGCAGCAGTGAAAGCCTGGGTCGCCAGCTGGGATACCGACCACGAGCTGCCCCCCCCCCGACCAGTTCGCCCTTCCTGATCCGCCGACCTTAACGAGCAATGAGACGTCTCGACCTCGCACCGCGCGTGATCGACGACCTCCGCGAGATGCGGGCTTGGCAAACGCAATACGGCTCAGGCGACCCAGGGCGGCGGCGCGCCGACAAGATCGTCCAGGCAATAGAGGCCCTGGTAAACCACCCCTGCCGTTATCCCATTGGTCCCCGAGCGGGCATGCGCCAGATGATCGTCGAACGACATGTCGTGGTTTACAGAGTAGCGCCCGACACCGGCGACAATCGCACCGCCGGTGACGTCTTGGTCGTCCGCGTCTTCGGCCCCGGTCAGCAGCGAGACCGGCTATAGCTTACCGCGTCGGACGCGGCGGGCTTTGCGTGTAATCGTAGAATCCGCGCCCGGACTTCCGGCCGAGCCAACCGGCTTCCACGTATTTTACCAGCAGCGGGCACGGGCGGTATTTGCTGTCGGACAGGCCCTCGTACAGCACCTGCATGATCGACAAACACGTATCCAACCCAATGAAATCGCCGAGTTCCAGCGGACCCATGGGATGGTTCGCGCCCAACCGCATCGAGGTATCGATCGCCGACACCGAACCCACGCCTTCGTACAAAGCGTAGACGGCCTCATTGATCATCGGCACCAGGATGCGGTTAACGATGAAGGCCGGGAAATCTTCCGATACCGCGGTAATCTTGCCCAGCTTGCGGGCCATGGTCTGCACGGCTTGGAAGGTGGGTTCGTCGGTGGCGATGCCGCGAATGACCTCCACCAGTTTCATCACCGGCACCGGGTTCATGAAGTGCATGCCGATGAATTTTTCCGGCCGGTCGGTGGACGCGCCCAGACGCGTGATCGAAATCGACGATGTGTTCGACGCCACCACGCAGGACGGCTTCAGGCTCGGCGTCAGCGCCTTGTAGATGCTGCGCTTGATGTCTTCCTTTTCCGTCGCTGCCTCGATCACCAGATCGGCGTTCGCGAAGGCACCGTAATCGGTGGATGTCACGATACGGGCCAAAGCGGCATCGCGGTCGTCGGACGTAATGACGGAGCGGTTGACCTGCCGCTCCATATTACGGGCCATGACCGCGATGGCCTTGTCCAACGCGTCCTGTTTGATGTCGACGACCGTCACGGGGAAGCCCGCCAGGGCGCAAACATGGGCGATACCGCTGCCCATCTGCCCCGCACCGATAATCCCGACTTGCTGGATGTCAGGCGGGGCCACGTCCATGGCGGCCGATCCGAAACTCGTGGCGACGTCGACGTTCATTCAGGAGCGCTCCAGTTCCGCCGCCAGCTCGGGCAGCGCGGTGAAAAGGTCAGCCACCAGGCCATAATCGGCGACCTGGAAGATGGGCGCTTCCTCATCCTTGTTGATCGCCACGATCACCTTGCTGTCCTTCATGCCGGCGAGGTGCTGGATGGCCCCCGAAATACCGACAGCGATGTACAACTCAGGCGCGACGATCTTGCCGGTTTGTCCGACTTGGAATTCGTTGGGCACGAACCCGGCATCGACAGCGGCGCGCGAGGCGCCGACAGCGGCACCAAGCTTATCGGCGATCGGGTCCAAAAGCGAGAAATTATCGCCATTTTGCATGCCCCGGCCGCCGGAAATCACGATGCGGGCCGCGGTCAGCTCCGGCCGCTCGCTCTTGGAAAGCTCCGCGGACACGAATTTGGAGATTCCGGGGAGATCGCCGACCGCCACCGCTTCGGTGGCAGCGCTGCCGCCTTCGGCCGCGACCGGATCGAAGCTGGCGGCACGGACGGTGATGATCTTCTTGGTGTCGGACGACTTCACCGTCGCCATGCCGTTGCCGGCATAGATCGGGCGGACGAACGTGTCGGCATCGACGACACCCGCGATATCGCTGATCGGCTGCACATCCAGCAGCGCGGCGACGCGCGGCATGATGTTTTTGCCCACCGCCGTGGTCGCGGCGAGGATGTGCGAATAATGCGGCGCCAGCGCCAACAGCAGCGCCGAGGTCTGCTCGGCCATCAGATGGTCCAGCGCGGCCGAGTCGGCGACCAGCACCTTGGACACGCCCGGCAGTTTCGCGGCGGCGGCGGCGGCATGGCTCAGGTTCGTACCAGCCACCAGCGCATGGACTTCGCCCAACGCCGTGGCGGCAGCAACGGCGCTGCGCGACGGCTGCTTGATCCCGGTGGCGTCGAATTCGAGAAGGACAAGAGCGGTCATGATCAGATCACCTTCGCTTCGGTGCGGAGTTTGCTCACGAGTTCGGCCACGGAGCCGACCTTCTGGCCGGCCTTGCGCTTCGCCGGCTCATCCACGCGCACGATCGTCAGGCGCGGCGTGACGTCCACGCCGTAATCGGCCGGCTTCTTGTTCTCGATGGGCTTCTTGCGCGCCTTCATGATGTTCGGCAGCGACGCGTAGCGCGGCTCGTTCAACCGCAGGTCGGTCGTGACGATCGACGGCAGCTGCAGCGCCACCGTTTCCAGACCGCCGTCGACTTCGCGGGTGACGGTCATCGTCTCCCCGGCGAATTCCAGCTTGCTGGCGAAAGTGCCTTGCGACCAGCCGAGCAGGGCGGCGAGCATCTGGCCGGTCGCCGACATGTCGTCGTCGATGGCCTGCTTGCCCAGGATGATGAGGCCGGGTTTTTCCGCGTCGGCGATGGCCTTGAGCAGCTTGGCGACGGCCAGCGGCTGCAGGTCCTCGGTGCTTTCGACCAGGATGCCGCGATCGGCGCCCATGGCGAGCGCGGTGCGGATGGTCTCGGCGCATTGCGCCACGCCCATGGAGATGGCGACGATCTCGGTCGCGACGCCTTTTTCCTTCAGGCGCCCAGCTTCCTCGACCGCGATCTCATCGAACGGGTTCATGGACATTTTGACCCCGGCGGTCTCGATGCCGGTGCCGTCGGTCTTCACGCGGACCTTGACGTTGTAGTCAACGACCCGCTTGACGGGGACGAGGATTTTCATGGGAATCCGAACCGTTTCCTGTGGGTGGAAAAACACGTGGGCGTGCGCCTGGGTTGGCGCCTTCGCACCTGCAACAGAGCGGGCGGACGGTATGCACAGCGGGCCGGCACGTGTCAAACCGGTGAAACGGCTGGCAGCCGCGCCGCTGGCTCATGGCGTCAGAAGGCGGTGAAGTTCCAGTCCTCGGCAGCGGCTGTGTCGATCAGTGTCCGCACCTTCGCGGACAGCAGGCGGGAGGTCGGGTAGACGAAATGGATGGGAAAGGCTGGCGACTCGTACTCGGCCAGCACCACCGCCAGGGCGCCGGACCGGACCTGATCGATCACCTGATAGCCCAGCACCTGGGTCAGCCCGCCGTCGCGCGCGGCGTGCCAGATGGCGGCTTCGGCGCTGTTGGTGACGTAGGAAGGCGCGACCTCCTGCTCGCATGCTTCCCCGTCGCGCGCGAACCGCCAGCGGCGTTCCGGGGCGGTCGCGGTGCTGGCGATGATGCGGTGTTGGCCCAGATCGGCCGGGGTCACCGGGGGCGGATGGTCGCGCAGATAGGCGGGGGAACCGACCACGACCCGCCTTGTCGCGCCCATGCGCCGGGCGACGAGGCTTGAATCCGTGAGGCGACCGATGCGCAGGGCGATATCGACGCCCTCATCGATCAGGTTGACCATACGGTCGGCCAGTTGCAGTTCGACCGATACCTCGGGGTAAAGCTGCATGTAACGGCAGACCAGCGGCCCGATGTGCAGCCGTCCGAACATCAGCGGGGCGGACACCGCCAGCCGGCCGGTGGGGACGCCGCGCTCGCCTTCCGCGATGCGTTCGGCCTCCCCCAGATCGTCCATGATCCGGCGTGCGCGTTGCAGGAAGCGTTCGCCGGAGTCGGTCAGGCGGACGGAGCGGGTGGTGCGTTGCAGTAACCGCACGCCCAGATGCTCTTCGAGCGCGGCCACCAGCCGGGTCACCGCCGATGGCGACACGCCCAGCGCGCGGGCGGCGGGGGAAAAGCCGTTTTTGTCCGCCACGGCGACGAAGGCGGCGATGGAGTCGAAGCGGTCCATGGGATTATTGCTCCGAACGCAATTAATCTGTTCCGAATGACAGAATTATCGTTCAGGCGGGAAAAGTCCATATCGGGGTCACCGGACAACATCCCCGGCCAACAGGAGTTTCCCCCATGTCCCGCATCCCCACCCCCGCCACCATCGAAGCCGCCCCGACCGCCGCGCAAGCCTCGCTGACGGCCGTCAAAGCCAAGATCGGCATTGTCCCCAACCTGCACCGCCTGATCGCCAACAGCCCGGCCGCGCTGCAGGCCTATCTCGGCTTCGGCGAACCATTGGGCCATGGCGCGCTCGATGCCCGCACGCGGGAGCGGATCGCTCTGGCGGTCGCCGAGGCCAACGGGTGCGGCTATTGCCTCGCCGCGCACAGCTACATCGGCAAGAACATGGCGAAGCTGGACGAGGTCGAAATCGCCGCCAACCGGCATGGCCGTTCGACCGATGCGAAAGCCGACGCGGCGGTGCGTTTCGCGGCGCAAATCGTCGCGGCACGCGGCCATGTCGCGGCGGCGGATGTGCAGGCGGTCAAGGATGCCGGCTACACCGACGGCCAGATCGTGGAGATCGTGACGCATGTCGCGCTCAACACGCTGACGAACTACGTCAATGAGGTCTTCCAGACCGAGATCGACTTCCCGCTCGCCGCCCCCCTGGCGCACGCCGCCTGATCCAACGAAGGACGCAACCGATGTCTCGCCCGCCGCTTCCGCCGTTCACCGCCGAAACCGCCGCCCAGAAAGCCCGCATGGCCGAAGACGCGTGGAACAGCCGCGACCCTGCTCGTGTCGCTCTGGCCTACACGCCTGACAGCCGCTGGCGCAACCGAGCGGAGTTTGTGAACGGGCGGGCGGACATCGAGGCGTTTTTGGCGCGGAAGTGGGCGCGGGAACTGGATTACCGGCTGATCAAGGAAGTCTGGGCGTTTCACGCCGATCGGATCGCGGTGCGCTTCGCCTATGAATGGCGCGACGACAGCGGCCATTGGTTCCGCAGCTACGGCAACGAGAACTGGGCGTTCGACGCCGACGGCCTGATGCAGGCCCGGTTCGCCAGCATCAACGATCTGCCGATCGCGGAAGCGGACCGGCTGTTTCGCTGGCCGCTCGGACGCCGGCCGGACGATCATCCGGGGCTTTCCGACCTGGGACTTTGAACCCTCATTGGAGGATTGCACATGGACGCGCCGCTTTCGTTTTCCAGCGACATCGCCTTCACGCCGACCGTGAAGGCCATCCAATCCCGCAAAGGCTCCCGCGACGGTTACGCGCAGATGGAGGATCGCGGCGGCTGGCGGGTCGCGATTACGCCGGACCTGGCGGGGTTTATCGGCGAACAGATCAGCTTCTTCCTGGCGACGGCGAACGCCCAGGGGCAACCCTACATTCAGCACCGCGGCGGACCGGCCGGGTTTCTGCGGGTGCTCGACGACCGGACGCTGGCTTTCGCGGACTACAAGGGCAACCGGCAATTCATCACCCAGGGCAACCTGGTGGATAACCCCAAGGCGTACATCTTCCTGATCGACTACGTCCATCAGCGGCGGGTGAAGCTCTGGGGCACTGCGCGCGTCGTCGAGGACGATCCGGCCCTGACCGCCAGCCTGATGCCGCCGGACTACAAAGCCCGCCCGGAACAGACGATCCTGTTCCATGTCGAGGCATGGGACACGAACTGCCCGAAGCATATCCCGCTGCGGTTCGACGCCGAGACCGTCGCTCAGGAACTGGCGAAGCGGGAAGCCCGGATCGACGCGCTGGAAGCGGAAATCGGGCAGCTCCGCTCGGAACTGGCGACGGTCAGCCGCGCAGCAGGCTCATGAGCAGGACGATCAGGATCAGCGCCGCGCCTTGCAGCACGACGCGCCATTGCATCAGCTTGTTGGCGCGCCTCGGGTTACCGTCGTCCCGCGCCATACCGATCATGCCGGCACCCAGCACGCCCAGCACCGACAGCAGCGCCAACCCCACGAGAATGTTCAGGAACGTGTGCATCGCCGCATGATAGGTATATTGCGCCCGCCGCGCACCCTGATTCCTGGACCCTCGCGATGATTCGCACGCTGCTTCTTCTGCTCGCCCTCCTGTTATCGGCACCCGCTTTGGCCGCTCCGGCGCCCACACCGGCGCCCACATCGGCACTGACGCCGGATCAGGCGCGCGCGGCGCTGGACGTGCTGAACGACCCCGCCAAACGTGCGGCCGTGGCGGCGACCTTGCAGGCGATCCTGAAGACCCAGCCCGCACCGGCACCGGAAGCGGCCGCAACGCCACCCACGCCGCCGGCGGAGGCGAATCCACCGGTCGCTCAACCGCTTTCCGCGGCCACCGGCCTTCTGGAACGCATCGGACAGCGCGCGATCGCGGCAGTGCGCACCGCGGAAAGCCTGTCTTTGCTGTGGGGCTGGCTGCTGGTCATGGCCACCAATCCGCTGGGGCAGGAACTGATCGCCGGTGTCGCGTGGCGCCTGTTGGTGGCGCTGGTCGCGGCGGCAGCCGTTTTCTGGAGCCTGAACCGAGCGCTGCGGCGGCCGGCGGACCGGCTGCGGAAGGCGGCGCTGGCCGTGGCGCCAATCCCGCTCGATCCCGAGGACCGCGCGGAACAGGGTGATCTGGAATCGCCCCCTGCCCCGGATCGCTGGACCATCCTGCGTCTGTTTGGCCAACGGGCCTGTTTCGCGCTGGGTCGCTTCGGGCTGGCACTGGTCCCGCCGCTCGGGCTGTTGGTCACGGGCCACGTCCTGGCCGGCCTGCTGGGCGGCGAGCGGGCCGAACGCGCGATGCCGATCGCGATCGTCCTGACCGCCTTCGCGCTGGTGACCGCCCTGACCGCCGGCGTGCGGATCGTCCTGGAACCCGGGTCGGAGCGGCTGCGGCTGGTGCCGCTGCACGACGAAGCCGCCCGCTATGCCACGCGCTGGCTGCGGGGACTGATCGAGATCGGGGTCTACGGCGTCGCAATCGCCGATTTCGCGGCTGCGCTGGGCCTGTCCGACGTGACCCACGACGCAATCGTCCACACCGTGAGCCTGATCCTGACCCTCGGCATTGCCAGGATCATCGTGAGCCGGCGGCGCGCCGTGCGCGATGTCCTGCACGCGCCGGAGGGTGCGACCGGCACCGTCGCCGCCATTCGCAATGGCTGCGCCGTCGCCTGGCACTGGATCGCGCTGCTGGCCCTCGCGGCGATCTGGAGCGGTTGGGCCTTGGATGTCGGGATCACCGGCCAAACAGCCGTCCGGATGGTGGGCTTGACGGTCCTGGTCCTCGCCGTCGCCCGCCTCGCCATGATCGGCCTGCTGGGCGCAATCGACCGTCTGCCGGCGGCAATGGGGAACGAGACCGGCACGATGACCGGCCTGGGCGGGCGGCTGACGATCTATCATCCAGCGATGGCGCTCGTGGCGCGACTGCTGGTGCATGGCGTGACGGTGCTGGCTTTGCTGCAGGTTTACGGCACGGGGATCGTGACATGGCTGCTGTCGGCCCCGGCCGGTCAGCGCGCCGTTTCCGGGGCGATCACCCTGGGCCTGACGATCGTGGCGTCGGTCGCGGTGTGGGAAATCGTCAACGCCTCCATCCAACGGCATCTGGACCATCTGATGCAGGACGCGCAGGTCGCCCGTTCGGCACGGCTGCGCACATTGCTGCCGCTGCTGCGCACCATGCTGCTGATCGTCATTATCGTCGTGGCCGTGCTGATGGTCCTCAGCGAGCTGGGGGTGAACATCGCGCCGCTGCTGGCCGGCGCCGGCATCCTGGGCGTGGCCATCGGTTTCGGGTCGCAGAAACTGGTGCAGGACCTGATCACCGGCATCTTCCTGCTGCTGGAAAACGCCTTGCAGGTCGGCGATCAGGTCAACGTCGCCGGGCTGTCCGGCAAGGTGGAGGGGTTGTCGGTCCGCACCATCCGGCTGCGGGCGCTGGATGGGGCAGTACACATCATCCCCTTCAGTTCGGTCGCCAGCGTCACCAACCATACGCGCGGCGTGGGGAATGCCGATGTCCGCGTGACCGTCAGCTACGACGCGGACCCGGACAACGTGATCGCGACGATCGCCGCCATCGTCGTCGCGATGCGGGAGGAAGCGGAGTTCGCACCGAAAATCACCTCCGACTTCAAGCCGTTCGGGGTCGACAGGATCGATGCTGAGGGGGTGACCATTACCGGGCAGGTGGCCTGCTCCGATTCCGGCCGTTGGTCCGTGCAACGGGAGGTTAACCGGCGCATCAAGCTGCGGTTCAAGGAAGCGGGCATCCGCTTCTTCGCCGAACCCGTCCACTTCACCGAGTAGCCATCGCATGATCGATCTGACCGAGACCATCCGCTCCACCGGCTTCGCGTTCGTGCATGCGGACGCGATGCGCGCGCTGTTGGAGGCCGGCGGTCCGCTGACCGATTGGGAGGCTTTCGCCGCGAGCTGGGACGATCTGGGGACGGACACCTACATGGCCGATGGCGGGCGCTACCGGAAACGGCGGCACGCGGCATTCCGGGTGTACGCGGACGCGCTGGAGCGCCTGCCGCCGCAGCCGCATTATCAAAGCCGCGACTACAACCAATTGAACGGCGGGATCGAGCGGTGGTTCCAGCCGGTGCTGCCCGCTGTCGCCTCCGGCCCCACCATGACCGCCGTGTTCCGCTTCTGCTCGTCGTTGTTCGGATCGCTGACGCCGACGCGGGCGTGGTTCGCGGAGATGCACCAGTTTCGGATCGAAGCCCGAGCGGGGGTGGATGGAAAACCGACGCCGGAGGGGATGCACCGGGATGGGGTGGATCATGTGCTGGTGCTGCTGATCGGGCGGCGGAACGTGCGCAGCGGGGAGACATCCGTCCATGATCTGACCGGGCGGCCCCTGGGCAGTTTCACATTGGCGCAACCGCTGGACGCGGCTCTGGTGGACGATACGCGGGTGATGCACGGTGTCACCCCGGTGGAGCCGGTCGATCCTGGGGAAGTCGGGTTCCGGGATGTGTTGGTGGTGACGTTCAAGCGGGAGTCATAAGGCGATGAAACGAGCGTTGATCGTTGGCGGTTCTCGCGGGCTGGGCCTGGGGCTGGCGAAGGAGCATCTGGCGCGCGGATGGCATGTGACGGCGACGTTTCGCACGCCGTCGCCGGAGCTAAGCGCGCTGGCGTCCGACCGGCTAACGCTGGAGACGGTGGATGTGACGGACCCGGCGGGGATCGCGGCTTTGGCGGGGCGGTTGAGCGGTCAGACATTCGATCTGGTATTTTTGAACCCCGGCATCATGGCGGGGCGCGGGAAGACGGTGTCCGACATTCCCGACGCCGATATTTCGAACATTATGCTGGTGAACGCGGCCGCACCGATCCGGGTCGCGGATGCGCTGATCGGGTGCGTGGCGCCGGGGGGAACGATTGCGTTCATGACCTCGATCCTCGGCAGCATGGCGCTGAACGACGACGGGCGGGTGGAACTGTATCGCGCCAGCAAGGCCGCGCTGAATTCGCTGATTTTGAGCTTCCGAGGGCGACGGAAGGATCTGGATTGCACCGTGCTGGCGTTGCATCCTGGTGTGGTGCGGACGTCGATGGGCGGGCCGACCGCGCCGCTGGATATCGAGACCAGCGTGCGCGGGTTGGCGGACACGATCGCCGCTCGGGCGGGCAGCGGCGGGGTGGCGTTCGTGGATTACCGGAATGAGGTGCTGCCCTGGTAGCGCCCTAACGGACCGGCGCCACCATGCCGAAGAACGCGCCCTGCGGGTCGAAGCATTGCGCGACCCATTGGCCGCCCGGCACCTGCATCGGGCCGTTGGCGAGTTTGCCTCCGTTTTTCGTGACCCGTTCGACAGCCGCGTCGATGGCGGGGACGTTGACGTAGAACTGCCAGCAGGGGCTGGGGCATTGCGGCGGCTTGGTCATCATGCCGCCGCGGGTCGTGCCGTCGATGGCGAATAATTGGTAGACGCCCATTGGGCCCATATCGATGGCCTCAGCCTTGGTCCAGCCGAATAGCGCGGCGTAGAAATCGAATGCCGTGTCGCCGTCGCCGGCCATCAGTTCGCGCCAGCCGAAATGGCCCGGTGCATCCGCCGGGGGCGGCGGGCCGGGCGGTGCTTCCCCATTGGGTTTGAACAGGATGAACACCGCGCCTTGCGGGTCGGCGACCACGGCGAAGCGGCCGACGCCGGGGATGTCCTCGACCGGCCGGCGGAGGGCGCCACCCGCCGCGAGCAGCCGCGCGAGCGAGGCATCGACGTCGGCAACACCGATGTAGCCGGTCCAGCAGGGCGGCACGCCCATCGCGGCCGTTTCCGGCGTCAACGGCATCAGGCCGCCGACCATCGTTTCGCCAGCCGCGAGGATTGTATAGTCGTGGCCGGGCACGCCGCTGTCCGTCATGTCCCAGCCGAACACGGCGCGATAGAAGGCGCGGCCGGCCTCGGTATCGGGGACCATGACGTCGTACCAGATGAAATCGTTCATGTGCGCTCTCCCTGTCCCACCACGATGCCGGTCATGCGTTCGTAGACTTTCACCACCGCGGAGCCTTCTTCCTTGTTCAAGCCGGCGGCGCGGGCCATCTGGTAAGCTTGCTGCGACACGTTCGCCAGCAACACCGGTACACCCAATTGCTTGGCGAAAGCGGTTTCGAGTTCTTGATCCTTATATGAAATATCGACCGTGCCCGACGGCGCGAAATTGCGGTCGATCATGCGCCGGCCGCGCATGCGCAGGGCGAAGGAGTCGCCGGAGCTGACTGTCAGCATTTGGTATAGCTGCTCGATATCGAGGCCGGCTTTGGTGCCCATGACCAGGCCCTCGGCGATGGCGACGGTGGTGACCTGGAGCAGCATGTTGTTGATCAGCTTCATGGCGATGCCGTTGCCGAGCCCGCCGGCATGGAAGACGTTGCCGCCCATGGCGTCGAACAGAGGTTTGCAGGCCTCGAACGCCGCTTTGTCGCCGCCGACAATAATCGACAACGTCGCTTCGGCCGCGCCTTTGGTGCCGCCGCTGACGGGGGCGTCGATGACGGCGATGTTTTTCGTTGCCAGTTTCGCAGCCATTTTCTTCAGTTCGAAGGGATCGGCGGTGCTCATGCAAATGACGATGTGGCCGGGTTTCGCGGTTTGGATGAAGCCGGTTTCACCGGTAATGACCGCCTCCGCCTGCGCGGTGGTTTCGACCATGCAGATGGAGATCGTGGTTTCGCGCGCGACGGCCTGGGCGGAGGGGGCGACTTCGGCGCCGGCCTCGGCAAGGCTTTGCACCTTGCGGGGGTCGAGGTCGTGGACGACGAGTTTGACGCCCGCTTTCAACAGGTTGCGAGCCATGGGGCCACCCATGTTGCCGAGGCCTACGAAACCGACTTTCTCCGTCATGGTCTTATTCCTTTTTTATTTGCACCGTTCCGTCGGGCGGAGAGACCGCGATTTTTCACCGCAAAGGGCAGGAAGGGCCACCGAGTATGCACGAAACCTTTGTGCATACTCGGTGAGTCTTTGGGTCCTTTGCGATCGAAATCAGCGATGCACCACCGTCGGCGTCCAATTGGCGGCACGACGCGCGATACGGGATTCCACGCTTTCCCCATCGTGATCGGTCGGCGCCGGCGCGCCGCTAAACGCTGCGCGGTCTTCCAGGCAGTTGGTGTTGACCACCATGCGCGTGCCCTCCGGCGTTTCGCATTTCGCGCCCAGATAAATCCCGCAACGGCGGCAGATCACGAAATCCGCTGTGGCGGTACCGAATCGGTAATCCGACACGTCGTCCCAATTATCCGCCCATATCTCGACGGCGCCGTTCGGGTCGCTCGCCGTACGGGTTTTGTTAGCTCGACAGAACGAACATCCGCAGGCCCGCAGCCGCACCCGATCGGGGGATTGGGTCAGACGCAACGTCAGACGCAGATTGCCGCAGTGGCAGCCGCCTCGATGGGTGCTCATTTCCTCTCTCCTACGGGGTAGGCCTGTCCGGTCGGGTAGGTGTCGAAGCGCGGGGCATCGACGTGATCCCAGGGTTGGGCGCTTTGCATGAAAATGTCGGCGTCCGGCTTAAACCAGCTGGCGTCGTCGAGGGTGCAGACGCGCAACCCAACAATGTCGGGTTTGGTCGCGACCTGGACGTAGATCGGGGTGCCGCAATCGCCGCAGAAAATGCGGGAAATATCGTTGCCGCTGTCGGCCTTGGCGACGTAGCGCTTCGGGGTGCCCTTCAGGATGCGGAAACCGGCGCTGGGCATGCGGGCGGCCGGGACATGCGCGGCGCCGCTTTGCTTCTGGCAGTCGCGACAGTGGCAGCGGAGGGTGAAGACAGGCTCCCCCACGCATTCGTAGCGGATGGCGCCGCACAGGCAGCCGCCGGTTTTGGGGTCTGGCATGGAACGCTCCCGGTTGGTGGCGGGATATTGTCCGGTCGGGGGTGACCCGTCCAGCGTGGCAGGTTCGGGAAAACCTTGACGAAGCGCTGGCCGACCCACCAGATAGCGGGCAGCATGCCGACACCGGAGGTCGCGATGAAGGCCACGTACGAAACCGACATTGTCGCTTGGGCCAGCCAGCAAGCCGCGCTGCTCCGGTCCGGCCAATTCTCGCAGCTCGACATCGAACATATCGCCGATGAGGTCGAAGACGTGGGCAAAAGCGAACAGCGCGAACTGGCCAACAGGATGGCTGTGCTTCTGGCACACTTGCTCAAATGGCAGGCGCAACCCGAGCGGCGTGGGAAAAGCTGGCAGGGCACCTTGCGGGAACAGCGCCGGATGATCGAGCGGCGGGTTGCGAAAACCCCGAGCTTGAAGGCCAGTCTCGCCGACCCGGAATGGTTGCAGGATGCGTGGTCGGACGCGAAGGCCAAGGCCTTCGAGGAAACCAGCATCGAAGATTTTCCGGAGGCCTGTCCGTGGACGATGAACGAAATCCTGGATCCGGATTTCCAGCCCGATTAACCGAGCCTACGCCGCCAGCAGATCCGGCGTGCCGCCGAACAGGAAATCGATGTCGTCGGCGTCCATCGCCGGCAGCGCCATGCCGTCGGCACTGAGCGCCAGAGTCGCCAGCGCCGCCTTGCGTTCCTGCAGATCGACGATCCGCTCCTCCACCGTATCGGCTGCGATCAGCTTGTAAACGAACACCGATTTCGTTTGCCCAATGCGGTGCGCGCGATCGGACGCCTGATCCTCCACTGCCGGGTTCCACCAGGGGTCGTAATGGATCACCGTATCGGCGGACGTCAGGTTCAGCCCGCGCCCGCCGGCTTTCAGGCTGATCAGGAACAGCGGCACCTCCCCGGCCTCGAACGAACGCACCGGTTCGGCACGATCGGCGGTGTCGCCGCGGAGTTCGACGAATGGCACGCCGGCCTCGGTCAACGCTGGCTTCATCAGGTCCAGCATCGAGGTGAACTGCGAGAACAGCAGAATGCGCCGTCCCTCCGCGATCATTTCGGTGACCATTTCCAGGAGGTCGTCCAGCTTGCTGGAACCCGGCGCACCGGTCGGCAGTTTCAACAGGCGCGGGTCGCAACAAACCTGACGCAGTTTCAACAGCGCATCGAGCACCAGAATATGGCTCTGCCCCACCCCGCGCGCCGCGATGCCGTCGGCCACCTTGGCATGCATCGCCGCTCGGATTGTTTCGTATAGTTCACGTTGCTCCGGCGCCAATGTGATGCGCCGCAGGATAGTATGTTTCGGCGGCAGTTCGGTGGCGACAGCGGATTTCGTGCGGCGCAGGATGAACGGTTGAATACGCGTCGCCAACTGCCGGCGGCGGACGGGGTCGCCGTCTTTCTCGATGGGCGTGCGGAAGCGACGGCTGAATGCTTTGCGCGTGCCGAGCAGGCCCGGCATGAGGAAGGCGAACTGCGACCATAGCTCGCCGAGATGGTTCTCGATGGGTGTGCCGGACAGGCAGAGGCGATGGCGAGTGTCCAAGCGGCACACCGCGATGGTGGCTTTGGACGAGGCACTTTTGATCGCCTGCGCTTCGTCCAGCACAACCATGTGCCAGGGCAGCGCGACCATATCCTCGATATCGCGGGTCAGCACGGTGTAGGTGGTGATGACGACGTGCACGCCGGTCAGGTCGCGGCGGCGTTCGTGGCGGTCCAGACCGTGCAGCACGACCACCCGCAAATGCGGGGCGAAGCGCGCGAGTTCGGCACTCCAGTTCGGGACCAGGGTGGTCGGGACGATCACGAGTGCCGGGCGGTCCAGGCGGCCAGCTGCTTCCTCGATTGCCAGATGCGCGATGGTTTGGGCGGTTTTGCCGAGACCCATGTCGTCGGCGAGCAGCCCGCCCAGATCGTTGGCGCGCAGATGCTGCAACCAGTTCACGCCCTGCTGTTGGTAGGGCCGCAGCTCGGCTTTGAAGCTTGCGGGGACTATCGCTTCCGGCATTTCCGCCACCGCTCGGAAGCGCGCGACGTTGGCGGCGATGGCGGATCCATCCTGCCAGCGCGTGGTCAGCACGTCCTCGAGATCGAGCGCGCTGTGGGCGGCGCCTTCGTCCAGGACCAGCGTGTCGCCGGTGGTGCGGCTGGCGGAATCGATCATGTCCTCGATCACCGCCAGCAGGCGGGCGATGCGATCGGCCGGCAGTTTCAGGACACGGCCGTCGTCGAGGCTGGCGACGACTTCGCCATTCAGAATGCGAGCGTTCTCCATGCCGCCGCGTTCGTGCAGGCGCATCAGGATCGGCAGCAGCGGGTGGCGGATGCCGTCGATTTCGATTCCGAAATCCAGGGAGAACGAGCCTTGCGACGCGTCGGAGACCTTCAGGTCGTACTGGCCGACGCTTTCCACCATGCGCGGGCCAAAATCCTTGTCGACCTGATTGCGCCAGCCCATGGCCTGCAACGCGGCGAGGCGCTCGGCCATAAACGCCTGCCAAGCCTCGGCGGAGTCCGGGCCGCGGTAGACGAACACCATCCGGCCCTTTTCGGATTTACCGGTCGCGATGCGCATCTGCACCAGCCCGTCCTGGCGGATGGCGTCCAACGCAGCTGTCTCGGCTGCTTTGTCGCGGCGGGCGAAGACGGGACCGTAGGCGGTGTTGACGCGGACGAACTGGCGGTCGTCGTCGAAGGGGACGCTGGCGCCGTCGTAGTCGAATTCCAGCAGCAGCGCGTCGCATTGCTTCATGCGGCCGAATTCATCGGGGCATGGCAGGCGGGTCAGGCGCACGACGGGCGTCATCGGGCGGTCGACAATGACCTGTTCGGCGACGCTGGTTGGCTCGATCCGGCGTTTCGGGGGAGGCGGCGGCGGAGCGGGGGCGACGAAGACCGGGGGCGGCGGCGCGGCTTTCGGCTGGATGCGGACGCGGCCGACGGCGCCGGTCGTGGCATCGACGTACCAAGCGCCCGTGTCCGCGACGATGACCGCCGAGCGGGGCGGTAATGCGGCGGCGGCGGTGGAGGCGAAGAAGCGGGTTTCGCCCTTGATCAGCCGTTTGCCGCCGGCATGCCAGCGTGCTTGGCCGGACTCGATCAGGGCGTCCAGCAGATCGACGACCGATCCGGCGGGGACCTGCGTGCGGGCGTCGGTCCCCTCCCCCAGCAGATACGCGACATCGCGGAGTTTCGCGTCGGCCTGCTCGTCCGCCCCGATTTTGCGCGGCGTGGTGGGTTCGATGGTGCCGCTGCGTTCGCCGATCAGCAGCGTGGCGACGGTGCAGGCGTCCGGCGGGTCGGCAGCGGAGAGTTCGAAGACCAGCCGTTGACGCTCCTTCTCCGCCGGCTTCGTCGTCAGTGTATCCAGGAAGGTCTGCTGTTCGGCTTTGCGCAAAGCGGGGAAGGCATCCAGCGCGGCGCAGGCGGCGGCCGCCAGATGGACGCAGCCGGTGAAACGGCAACTGCACTGGTTGTCGAACATCACCCGGCGCCCGAGCACCGAGGGGGTGATGCGGATTGTGTAGGCGGTGGTGCGTTCGGTGACGGTGCCGACGATGCTGTCGCCGTCCAGCCGCACCGCCACCCCGCCGGCGAGCCCCAGCGTCCGCCCGCGCGTCAGCGCTCTGGCGTCGAAGATGCGGCTGAGGTCGAGGGTCGTGAACGGCGTGGGCATGGGGATCCGAGTCGTCGGGGCGATAGCGCGGGGGACAGGTGAGACGCCTGAATTCGGTGGGGCGCGCAAGGGGGGTAGCTTAAACGGAGGCCCCGCCACTTATGGCATATGGACGGTCATATTTCGTCATGGTCCCGAATTCCGGATGGGACGGTTTCCGAGGTGTTCGGCTTCGGGGGCGGGGATAATCACCGATCGCAAATCATCCATTGCCTGATGCCTCGCCTGTTAGCGGATACACGCGGCGAGGGGATCATGGTAAGGTCCGTCTATGCACAGCATGATCGAACAACATCGCGACGCAATCGCGGACATCTGCCGCCGCTTTGGCGTGCGGCGGTTGGAGGTGTTCGGCTCCGCGGCGCGAGGAACCGATTTCAACCCGGAGACCAGCGACGCCGATTTCCTGGTCGAATTCCTACCTGATCGCGGTCGGCGATCACTCGGGCAATATTTCGATCTATCGGAGGCGCTTGAACAGGCGCTGGGCCGGCCGGTGGATCTGGTCGAACCCGGTGCGGTGCGCAACCCCTATATCCGCGCCAGCATCGACCGGGCACGTGAGCTTGTCTATGGATCGTGATGTTCGAGCGTTTTTGTGGGACATTGCGCACGCCGGGGAGGACGTCGTCGCCTTCACCGCCGGACTGGATGTCGAGACCTTCCTGGAAAACCGGCTGGTTCACGCGGCGGTAGAACGAAAGTTCGAAATTATCGGCGAAGCGATGAGCCAACTGGCGAAACGCGATCCGGCACTGGCCGAACGTATCCCCGATTTCCGTCGAGCGATTTCGTTCCGAAATCTTCTGATTCATGGCTACGCCACGGTCGACGTTTACCGTGTCTGGTATACAGTTCAGGAAGAACTGCCCAAGTTGCGCACCGTGATCGCGCGCTTGCTGGCTGAGTTGGACTCGCCCTGAGATGGCATCCTCCGGCAAACGAGCACAAAGTTCCCGCATGCCGCCGGTCGCGGCGCTATCTACCCCATGACCAGGATTGAATAAGTGCCCGATTAATGCACCGGTCGCTATGGAATGTCGCCAACCCTATCGAACGCAACCTGAACTGGCCTGCCCCCGACAACGACTGCCTGGAAGGACCCGTCGCCAAAGGACGTTGGCAAGGTGAAGGAGATCGGAACGCTCGTGCCAAATGTCCTTGCCTTGCCACGCCTTGGTAAGGCATCTGGCAAAGCGCACTCATCTTCAACCACTCAAAAATACAGAAGGAAATACTACGCTGAAAATCCAGCCCTAGGTCTTATCGGCGCATGAGGGCCGATACGGGAAATGGCTTTGGCGTCCCGTAGGG
>CAITUP010000111.1 GCA_903895595.1 uncultured Acetobacteraceae bacterium
GGGGGTAGGGGTAGGACTCATATTGCGTGGCCAGTTGGACATCGGTTGCATCGGTCATGATGCGGGCTTAGAGCGTGATCGCCGTAGGTGGCAACACGCGAAGGCGTGAATCACGCGATCAAGCGATGCGATAGAGCGTGATCGCCGTAGGTGGCAACACGCGAAGGCGTGAATCACGCGATCGAACGAAGCGATAGAGCGTGATCGCCGTAGGTGGCAACACGCGATCGAACGAAGCGATAGAGCGCGACGACCGTTTACGGTCAGCCTGAAGGCGCTCCAGACCGCCGGAAAGGGCGAGGCCAGAGGTTCCCCATGGATTCAAGACCGCGTGGCTATTTCGGCATCGGTGCCGAGGGCGTGTCGAAATCGGCCAATGTCGGGGCCTTGCTGCGCACCGCGCACGCGTTCGGGGCGTCGTTCTGCTTCACGGTCGGCACCGGCTGGGATGCGCGCCAGGGCCGTCAGGCCGATACCGCCGACACACCATTACATGTGCCGATGTGGCGCTTTCCCACGCTCGACGCGATGCAGTTGCCGCGCGGCTGTGCGCTGGTTGGGATCGAACTGCTGGACGACGCCGTCGATCTGCCGTCGTTCCGCCACCCGTTGAGCGCCGCCTATATCCTCGGACCCGAACGGTCCGGCCTGTCGCCGGATTTGCTGGCGCGGTGCCAGCATGTGGTGCGCATCCCCACGCGATTCGCGCTCAATCTGGCGGTCGCGGGGGCGTTGGTGCTGTACGACCGGCTGCTCCAGCACGGGCGTTTCGCCGACCGGCCGGTGGGCACCGGCGGGCCGAGGGACACGGCGGACGCACCCGAACGGACCGGCCACGGCACGCCGCGCTTCCGCAAGACGGTGCCCGATTGGATGGCGTGGGAGCAGCAAGACAAACAAACGGAGAAGCCATGACAACGTCGCGCTTGTTGCGCGTGGCGGCAGGCCGTATCTGTCCGCTTATGCCAAACCATTCCTCCCGCCTGCTCCTCGCGCTCGTGATGCCCGTTCTGCTGGCGATACCGGCCGCGGCGGAAACCGCCAAACCGTCGCCGGCCAAGGCGCCTGCGGCACCGGCCAAGCCCGCCGCGCCGGCCGCCCCGACGAACGGACCCAAACAGGTCGGCAAGTTCGACGACTGGACAGCCGCCACCCACCAGGAATCCGGCACCACCGTCTGCTACGCCTTCACGCGAGTCCAAAGCTCGGCGCCGTCCGTGGCGGGGCGCGGGCCGGTGATTATCACCATCACGCAGCGCCCGACGTTGCGCGACGCGGTGGCGATCGAGGCCGGGTTCGCTTACGCCGACAAGGCGGCGGTGAAGGTGCAGGTCGATCAGACGAAGCTCGATTTCTACACTGACAAACGCAACGCCTTCGCCCGCGACGGCAAGGCCGTGGCGACGGTGTTCGCCAAAGGCTCGAAGGCCATCGCGCGCTCCCCAGGGCCGCATAATGCCGAGGTCGTGGACACCTTCAGTCTGAAGGGTTTTGCCCCGGCCTACGCGGCGATCAACAAGGCGTGCCCCCCGAAGTGAACGCCATTACCGACCTGACGAAAGCCGAGCGGGAACGGATACTCGCGAAGTCGGCGCTGTTCGATCCGCCGGATGCGGCTCTGGCCGACGGACGGCGCGATCTGGTCGGGATGGACCGCGACGAACTCGGCGTGGAACTGGCGGCGATCGGCGAAAAACCGTTCCGGGTGAAGCAGCTCTGGCACTGGATCTACCACCAGGGCGTCACCGATTTTGCCCGCATGTCCTCCATCGCCCGGCCGTTACAGGAAAAACTGGCCGAACGGTTCGTGATCGGCCGGCCCGATCCGGTGGTGGTGCAGACCAGCACCGACGACACCCGCAAGTTCCTGTTCCGCTTCCGCGACGGGCAGGAGGCTGAGACCGTCTACATCCCCGACCCGGTCGAGGACCGCGGCGCGGTTTGTATCTCGTCACAGGTCGGCTGCACCTTGTCCTGCCGCTTTTGCCACACCGGCACGCAGACCCTGGTCCGCAACCTCGGCGCGCCGGAGATTGTCGGCCAGT
The DNA here is from genome assembly GCA_903895595.1 of uncultured Acetobacteraceae bacterium. Classification (GTDB taxonomy): domain Bacteria; phylum Pseudomonadota; class Alphaproteobacteria; order Acetobacterales; family Acetobacteraceae; genus Rhodopila. The sequence continues at coordinate 2,046 of CAITUP010000111.1, forward strand.
TCATGGCGGCACGGGATTCCTACGGCGAATGGCCCAGCCCCAAAGGCGAAACACCCCGCCTTCTGTCCACCATCGTGCTGATGGGCATGGGCGAGCCGCTGTACAACTATGCCAACGTCGCCAAGGCGATGCGGATCGTGATGGACGGGGAGGGGATCGGCCTGTCCCGCCGACGCATCACGCTGTCCACCTCCGGCGTCGTGCCGATGATGGACCGCGCCGGGGCCGAGCTGGGCGTCAATCTGGCGGTGTCGCTGCATGCCGTGCGCGACGAGCTGCGCGACGAGCTGGTGCCGCTGAACCGCAAATACCCGATCAAGGAACTGATCGCCGCCTGCCGCCGCTATCCCGGATCGTCCAACGCTCGGCGCATCACGTTCGAGTATGTGATGCTGAAGGGCATCAACGACTCGGAAGCCGAGGCGCACGAGTTGGTCCGCCTGATCGCGGGACTGCCGGCCAAGGTGAACCTGATCCCGTTCAACCCCTGGCCCGGCAGCAAATACGAGACCAGCACGCCGGTCGCGGTCGCGAAGTTCGCTCGGATCGTGAGCGATGCCGGGATTTCGGCGCCGGTCCGGACGCCGCGCGGGCGGGACATTTCGGCGGCCTGCGGGCAGTTGAAGACGGACAGCAAGCGGGAACGGGTGGGGATTTCGGTCCCGGTCTGAGGCAATCTTCGACGATGCCAACGGGGTCCCAATCGCTCGGGAGGAGCATATCAAGCGGCCACGGCCGCCCGCATCGTAACTCCTTCATCGATTCCCGATAGCGGCGTTCGGCCAAATCCCAGGGTTATCGCATATGACCTTTGGCGCCCCCGCTCGTCATGGTCGGGCGTGACCCGACCATGACGGCCGGCGGTGGGCCGCTGGCGCCCGGGATTACCCCCCGCTTGACGCGACTCCCCCCAACCGGCACCACTCCCCCCGTGTTCTACCGTCAAAAACATCTCCTGGCGATCGAGGGCCTCGCGCCCGATGAGATCGGCCATCTGCTCGAACTGGCCGACAGCTACGTGCTGCTCAACCGGTCCGGCAAAACCCAGCGCGACCTCCTGCGGGGCCGCACGCTAATCAATCTGTTTTTCGAGGATTCCACCCGCACCCGCACCAGCTTCGAGCTGGCCGGCAAGCGCCTGGGCGCCGACGTGATCAACATGTCGGTCTCTACGTCGTCGGTGAACAAGGGCGAGACCCTGCTGGACACGGCCGCCACCCTGAACGCCATGCAATGCGACCTGCTGGTTGTGCGCCACGACCAATCCGGCGCGCCCAATCTGCTGGCGCGCAAGGTCGATGCCGCCGTCATCAACGCCGGCGACGGCACCCACGAACATCCGACCCAGGCTCTGCTGGATGCGCTGACCATCAAGCGCCGCAAGGGCCGTATCGGCGGCCTGACCATCGCCATCTGCGGCGACGTCCTGCACTCCCGCGTCGCCCGTTCCAACATTCACCTGCTGACAACAATGGGCTGCGAAGTCCGCGTCGTCGGCCCGCCCACCTTGATGCCGGCGGACATCGCCAGCTTCGGCGTCACCGTCTTCCACGACATGAAAACGGGCCTGCGGGACGCCGACATCGTCATGATGCTGCGCCTGCAAAAGGAACGCATGACCCGCAGCCTGGTCCCCAGCGCCCGCGAGTATTTCCGCTTCTGGGGCCTGGACGCCGAGAAGCTCGCCTACGCCAAGGACGACGCGCTGATCATGCATCCCGGCCCGATGAACCGCGGCGTGGAGATCGACAGCGCCATCGCCGACCATCCCGAACGCAGCGTCATCAAGGAACAGGTGGAGATGGGCGTCGCCGTCCGCATGGCGGTGCTGGATACCCTCTCGCGCGGCGACGGACGCAACGATGTCTGACGTACTGATCCATAACGTCCGTTTGCTGAGCGAAGGCCTCGATCGACCGGGCGACCTGCTGATCCGAGACGGCCTCATCGCGGACTTCGGTCCATCGCTCGGATGCCCCGACGGCGCGGAGCAAATAAACGGCGACGGCGCCATTCTGTGCCCCGGTCTTGTGGACATGCGCGCGTCGCTGGGCGAGCCGGGATTCGAATACCGCGAAACCATCGCCTCCGCCGCCCAGGCCGCCGCCGCCGGGGGCATCACCACGCTCGCCTGCTTGCCGGACACGATGCCGGCGCTCGACGACCCCGCGCTGATCCACATGATGCGCACCAAAGGCGAGGAAACCGGCTCCCTGACCATCCTGCCCTACGGCGCCGTGACGCGCGGTTGCCGCGGCGAGGAAATGGCCGAGCTCGGCCTGCTGACCGAAGCCGGCGCGGTCGCCTTCACCGACGGTGCCAAGGCCATCGCCTCCGCCCGCCTGATGCGCGTCGCCCTGTCCTACGCCCGCGGTTTCGGCGCTCGCATCGTGCAACACCCCGAGGACCCCTCGCTCGCCGGCAGCGGTTGCGCCACCGAAGGCGCCCAGGCCACACGCCTCGGCCTGCCCGGCATCCCCGCCGCCGCCGAGGCGATCATGGTCGCCCGCGATATCCGCCTCGCGCGCTTGACCGGCGGCGCCGTCCACTTCGCCCATGTCTCCACCGGCGAAGCGCTGGACCTGATACGCCAAGCCAAGGACGCCGGCCTGAACGTCACCTGCGACACCGCGCCCCCCTATTTCGACCTGAACGAAACAGCCATCGGCGAGTTCTACACCTACCAGAAACTGTCCCCGCCGTTGCGCCAGGATGCGGACCGGCGCGCCGTGATCGCCGCTCTGGCCGACGGCACCATCGACGCCATCGCATCCGACCACCAGCCGAGGGACACGGACGACACCCGTCTTCCCTACGCCGTCGCCCCCCCCGGCGGCGCCGGTCTCGCCACCCTGCTCGGCGTTACGTTGGGGCAGGTCCACAACGGCAATCTGTCCATGGCCCAGGCCATAGACCTCCTGACCGCCCGCCCCGCCCGCCTGCTCGGCGCCGAAGGTGGAAGGATCGCGAAAGACGCCCCCGCCGATCTCTGCCTGTTCCACCCCGACCGAGTCTGGCGCGTGGAAGCCGGCAAACTCCCCGGCAAAGCTCAAAACACCCCGTTCGACGGCCGCCCGATGGAGGGCAAAGTGATCGGCACCTGGAAAGCCGGCCGCCGGGTGTTCGGGTGACGCACCCCCCACCGACCGTCATGGCCGGATCAGGCCTTATCATTAAGTTATAGTAAATAACTGCTTGTTAATTCGAACCGAACCATACGATAGAGGCGCGTGCCGGCGCCCCCGTCCGTTCGGAAAAAATCGGTTCAGGCCAGGGCTGCGAGGCACTCGGGTGGGTCGTGGGACGGGGTCTCTCCGATCAACCAGCCGAGCACTTGGCGTACGGTGGTTTTTCGCAGGTCGTGCCAAACCCAGTCCCAGGTTTCCGGATGTCGGTCGCGTTCGCGCAGGAAGTTTTCCTGGCGTTTGGCTCTAACGGTATACAGCTTGCGGAGGCTGCCGCCGCGGTATCGCAGCGTGGCGTCGATCGCGCTCCAGACCTCGCCGGTGCAGAAGCCGGGGACAATGCCGAGATCGAGACACACCCGGGTGATGGTGCGGCCGATGCCCGCACGGCGAACCTCGGCTTCCATTTCCGCGAGCGTGGGAATGGTGGCGGAATCCGGTTCGTAGGCGGGACGGCGTGCGCGCGGGGATTTTTCGGGATCGGCCGGGGTTTCTGTCTGGGCCACCGGGACACGGCCGCGCGGTTCGGCGTGCGCGATGTCCCGGCCTTTTTCAGCGCGCTTTCGCAGGTAGTTTTCCAACGCGAGCAGGCGGAGGAGGCCACGCTGGATGCGGGCGGCGATGAGGACGAGGTCGTGGGTGCCGCAGACCGCGGCGACGGTCGTGAAGCGGGAATTTGCGTGGTGCGCGGCGCTGGCGGTGAGTTCCGCGAGGTGACGGCCGTAGCCAAAGAGGATTTGGACCAGTTGAAGGAGGGCCGCGAGGTTTTGCGGGATGGTTTTGGCAGACACGGTTTGGCCGGGGCGATCCTTGGTTGGGTCGGTCGGGTTCGGCCGGGCTAGGGGTGTTGTCGCGATGTCCACACTCGATATGTTAGTAAGTTAGTTAGTGCGCGTCAAGGGGAATGTGGGGCGGCGGTTGGTCGGATCGCCGAACGCGCGACGCTGTTTAATGCCCGGGTCGAGTGCCCAGTCGGTGACCCCCCCACAACATCGGCCCAGGGGGATCGCATATGGCGGATTCCCGACACTCTCCGTCATGGTCGGGCCTGACCCGACCATCTCGCGCCAATGGGGCACCGTTCGAAAAACCCCGCCTTTTCAATGGTGCGTAAAATCGCAGGAGATGGTCACGCCCGACCATGACGAGCAGCGGCGCCAAAGATCATATGCGATAGCCCACAACATCCGCCATGACGGCCGCGCCAGCCTGGGCTACAAGCCGCATTGTCCCTTCCGGCGGTTTCCATCCATGCTTCCCTTCGCCTTCATCCTCCTCGGCTACATCTTCGGCTCCATCCCCTTCGGCTTGGTCCTGACGCAAGCCGCGGGCCTGGGGGATATTCGAACCATCGGCTCCGGCAGCATCGGCGCCACCAACGTGCTGCGGACCGGAAACAAGAAGCTGGCGGCCGCGACGGTGTTCCTGGACGGCGCGAAGGGCGCGGTGGCCGTCATGCTGGCGCATGGCGCGTTGCTCGGCCCCGCCGGACACGAGGCCGGCCTCTGGGCCGCGCTGGGCGCCGTCCTGGGCCATATGTTCCCGATCTGGCTGAAGTTCAAAGGCGGCAAGGGCGTGGCCACCGCGTTCGGCGTGCTGATCGCCGTCGCTTGGCCGGTCGCGCTGCTGGCGGCCGTCGTATGGCTCGCGACAGCCGCGATTTTCAGAATTTCGTCCCTCGCCGCCCTGGTCACCTGCGTCGCCGCACCGATTTTGGCATTTTGGCTGACTGATTTGCCCGTCGTTTACCTTTCCTTAACCATTGCCGTGCTTGTTTGTGCGCGTCACCACGCCAATATCGGGCGTCTCCTGGCCGGCACCGAACCCCGCATCGGCCGAGGCGGCACCAAAAAGGCGTAGGCGGACCCGCCGGCACCCAGGCCGGCGGCAGCGAAGGAAGCCCCGCCGTGCGTGCCGCCAAACGAAAACACGCTCCCCCCGATACCATCGCCTTACTCCGCCTCGTCCGCACCGAGGGCGTCGGTCCCGTCACCTTTCGCCGCCTGCTCGAACGCTACGGTTCCGCCGCCGCCGCTTTGGACGCCTTGCCCGGCATAACGAAGGCAGCGATCGCGGAACCCGCCGCCGCGGAACGGGAGATCGAGCGCACGACGAAACTGGGCGGCCGTCTGATCTTCCTCGGCGACGCCGACTATCCGCCGCTCCTGGCGATGCTGGACGACGCCCCGCCCTGCCTGTCCGTCCAAGGCGACATTGGCTTGCTGCGGGCGCGTTCGGTGGCCATCGTCGGCGGCCGCAACGCCTCGGCGAACGGCCAGCGCATGGCCGAAACTCTGGCCATCGGCCTCGCCGAACATGTGGTGGTCGTGTCCGGCCTCGCCCGCGGCATCGACGCGGCGGCACACAAGGGCGCCATGACCACCGGCAAAACCGTCGCCGCCATCGCCAGCGGCCTGGATGTCGTCTATCCCCCCGGTCACGAAGATTTGCAGCGCCGCATCGCGGAAGCCGGCGCCGTCGTCACCGAGGCCCCACCCGGCACCGAACCCCAGGCCCGCCATTTCCCCCGCCGCAACCGCATCATCGCCGGCCTCTCGCTGGGCGTCGTGGTGGTCGAGGCTGCCCCCCGCTCCGGCAGTTTGATCACCGCCGGCATCGCCCAGGACGCCGGCCGTGAAATATTCGCGGTGCCGGGATCGCCGCTCGATCCCCGGTCCCGAGGCGCCAACGATCTGCTGCGCCAAGGAGCCATCCTGACTGAAACCGCGGCCGACGTGTTGGCGAACCTGCCGTTGCAACCTGGGGTTTCCCGACAACCGGCATTGCCGTTACGCCCGGCCGTACCGGCGGAAATACCGGCACCGGACCTGTCCTCCGCACGCTCCAGCCTGCTCGCTTTGATGGGGCCGGAACCCACGGCGGTTGACGACCTGTTGCGGCGCTGCCAGTTCTCTGCCTCCGCCGTGATGGCGGCGCTGCTGGAATTGGAACTCGCGGGCACCGTGGATGCGTTGCCGGGGAACCGGGTCGTGCTGTCGCCGAATGCCGAATCGTAGGTTTTTGAATACGGATTCTCATGTCAGACGTTGTCGTCGTTGAATCGCCCGCCAAGGCAAAGACCATCAACCGCTACCTCGGGGGTGGCTACACGGTCTTGGCCAGTTTCGGCCATGTGCGCGATTTGCCGCCCAAGGACGGCAGTGTCCGCCCGGACCAGGACTTCGCCATGGATTGGGAGTCCGACGCCCGCGGCGAGAAGCAGGTCTCCGCCATCGCCAAGGCGCTGAAAGGCGCCAAGACGCTCTATCTCGCCACCGACCCGGATCGCGAGGGCGAGGCAATCTCCTGGCACGTGCGCGCCATGCTGGAGGACAAGCGCCTGCTGAAAGGCGTCACGGTCCACCGCATTACGTTCAACGAGATCACCCGCAACGCCATCCAATACGCCATCAAGCACCCGCGCGAACTCGATCAACCATTGATCGAGGCCTACATGGCCCGCCGAGCGCTGGATTATCTGGTCGGCTTTACCCTCTCGCCGGTGTTGTGGAGAAAACTGCCCGGCAGCCGTAGCGCCGGCCGCGTGCAATCCGTCGCGCTCCGCCTGATCTGCGACCGCGAAGCCGAAATCGAGGTCTTCAAGACCCGCGAATACTGGACGGTGGAGGCAGTGTTCGTCACCCCTTCCGGCGCTCCCTTCGTCGCGCGTCTGACGCATTTCCAGGGCAAGCGCCTCGATCAGTTCGATCTGGCCAATCAAGCCGCCGCCGCTTTGGCCAAGGCGGCCGTGGAAGCCGGCCAGTTCACGGTTTCGACGGTCGAGCGCAAACGCGTCCGCCGCAACCCGCCGGCCCCCTTCACGACCTCCACCCTGCAACAGGAAGCGTCGCGAAAACTGGGATTCGGCGCCCAGCAGACCATGCGCTTGGCGCAGCAGCTCTACGAGGGCATCGACATCGACGGTGAGACCACCGGCCTCATCACCTACATGCGGACCGACGGCATCCAGATGGCTCGGGAGGCTGTTACCTCCATTCGCGAGCATGTCACGGAGGCCTACGGGTCGAAATACATCCCGGCCGCGCCACGCGAATACGTCAGCAAGGTCAAAAACGCCCAGGAAGCGCATGAGGCGATCCGCCCGACCGAGGTTTCGCGAACTCCCGACAGCGTGCTGCACGGCCTCAGCAGCGATCAGCGTCGCCTGTACGAGCTGATCTGGAAGCGCGCCGTCGCGTCGCAGATGCAGTCGGCCGAACTCGATCAGGTCGTGGTCGACGTGACCGACGGCAAGGGCCAGACGCTCCGCGCCAACGGCTCGATCGTCGCGTTCGACGGCTTCCTGAAGCTCTACCGTGAGGACACCGACGAGGACACGACCGGCGCCGCCGCCGAAGAAGATAACCGCATGCTGCCGCCAATGGCCGCGAACGACCGGTTGAAGCGCGGCGACGTCAACGCGTTGCAGCACTTCACCCAGCCGCCGCCCCGCTACTCGGAAGCCAGCCTGGTCAAGAAGATGGAGGAACTCGGCATCGGCCGCCCCTCCACCTACGCCTCCATCCTGTCGGTATTGCAGGACCGCAAATACGTCCGCCTGGACAAGCGCCGCTTCATCCCGGAAGACCGCGGCCGGCTGGTCACCGCCTTCCTGGTCAGCTTCTTCCAGCACTACGTCGACACCGGCTTCACCGCCGGTTTGGAAGAAAAGCTCGACGAAATCTCCGCCGGTCAGCTCGACTGGCGCAAGGTGATGCATGCGTTCTGGGACGAGTTTTCCAAGACCGTCGAGCAGACCCGCGAACTGAAAATCACCGATGTCATCAATGCGCTGGATGAGGATCTGGGCCCACACTTCTTCCCGGCGCGCGACGACGGGTCCGACCCGCGCGTCTGCGTCGCCTGCGGCAAGGGGCGGCTCGGGCTGAAGCTGGGGAAATACGGCAGCTTCATCGGCTGCTCCAATTACCCAACCTGCCAGTTCACCCGCCGTCTGGCGATCGACAATGCCGAGGACGGCAGCGGCGACACCCTTAAAGAAGGCATGCGCGCCCTCGGCACCGCGCCGGAGACCGGCGAGGAAATCACCGTCCGCCGCGGACCCTACGGCCTTTACGTGCAGCAGGGGGAAGCCGTCGAGGACAAGAAGGCCCCCAAACCCAAGCGCACCTCCCTCCCGCGCGGGATGGATGGCGACAGCATCACGCTGGACCAGGCGGTCGGCCTGCTGTCGCTGCCCCGCCTGATCGGTCTGCACCCTGAGACGCAGGAGAAGATCGAGGCCGGCATAGGCCGCTTCGGCCCCTACGTGAAGATGGGCGCGATCTTCGGGTCCTTGGACAAGGACGATGACGTACTCGCTATCGGTCTGAACCGAGCGGTGGATCTCGTGGCGAAGAAGATGGCGAGCGTGCGGACGATTGGGGACCATCCGGCGGACAAGGCCCCGGTCTCCGTTCGCAAGGGCCGTTTCGGGCCGTACGTGCAGCACGGCATGACGGTGGCGAACCTGCCGCGCGGCGTTGCGATGGAAGATGTGACGTTGGCCGAAGCGGTGGCGATGCTGGCCGAAAAAGGCAAGCAGCTGAAACCGCGCGGCGGTGCCGGCCGCAAGGGCGCCCCCGCCAAAAAGGCGGCCGCCAAGAAAGCCGCCGATCCCGCTCGGCCGGAAGCTCCGGCGAAGAAGGCCGCCGCGCCGGCCAAGAAAGCGGCTGCCAAGAAGGCACCGGCCAAGAAGAAGGCAGCGCCGAAGAAGGCCGCGGCGGAGTGAGGGCGATCAGGCTGGTTCCGGCGGAAACCAGCCTCGTAACGTCTTCGCGAGGGCGGCGAACGACGGACAATGCAGCAAACGGCCTATTCCTGCCCGTGATCCGATCTGTTCGAAGTCTCGGGGGGAGACGGTCTTACCCAGGCGTTTGAGCACGATGTCGTGAAACAGCTCCTTCGGCTTTGCCCGCTTCGTCTGTGCGACTGACTGGTTATGCAGAAGCGCGAATTCTTCGGACCAGCGCTGTAGATCGCTCTCGTCGATCTTGAAATGTGCCCTCAAGGCCGGCTCGCAGTGCCATAGCCATTCCTCCAACTCTGGAACCAGGACAATGGCGCCGTGGCGCTCGGTCCAGGTCACGCTGTCCATTCTGGCGCTGACTTCCGCGACGACATCGGGTGGGGTTTGCTTCAATTCCCGCCCCGATCCGTGATGATCCCAAATCAGCACAGCGTGTCGATGCGTGCTTTTGAATGTACGGGTCAAATCCGGTCCACTCCGTACGACTCCGGAGTCTCGCATGGGGTTGCGCTGCATCTTGAAGGTTATCGGGCGTATTCCCAGGGGCACCGGTCGTCCCAGGATCGCCTTCATGAACCCTTCGATTTCGGCATCGGCAATGTGGAGCAGAAGATCGATCATTCGAGGATACCGGTGGCGAAAACCAGACCGAGGTCCGGTGTTCCGTCCCAGTCCTGTAGATGGGGATGCCGTAGTCCCGGCGTAATGCGGGTCTCGCCATTCTCCCGCGTAAAGCAAAGGAGCGGTTCAACGCCACACTGGGCCACGACATAGGGCGAATGCGTGGTGATCAGCATTTGGGCGCGCGGAATGTATTGCAGCGACTGCAATATGATCTCCAGCGCTTTTGGATGAACGCCGTTCTCAGGTTCTTCCACCATATACAAAGCCGGCTCGGGCGGCAGAAACGCGGGAATCGTCAATGCCATCATACGCAGTGTGCCATCGCTCAGGAGCCAACTCGGCGCCTCTAGGCCGTTATCGTGCCGCAAGACCAAGTACTCCGCGTTGTCGGCCTGACGTCGCGCCCATCCGATCGCAGCCAAATCCGGCAGTGCATATCGGAGATGTTGCGCCCACAGCGAGACAGGATTTGCAGCATCGGGCCAGACAGGCCCGAGGCCGCTGCTCGGTCCGATCAGCCTGCCGACGACACGGGCGAGATTCGTGCCATCCAACTCCAATTCTGTCGATCGAACTGCCGGACAAGGCAGACGCATCGCTGGGCTGTCGAGCTGAATAAGGCGGACACCTTGGGTCAGAAATCCTCGGACGGCGTTCGCTGCTGGATATCGTTCTTCATCCGGTGGGGTTTGCCCTAAGGTCAGCCTATCTGGGCCAAATGTGAATACATCCTGGTAGGTGCCTTTCTCCCGTGAATAGAAGTCCCTTCCCTCCGTGGTTTTTCCCAACAGGCGGCGAGATTTTGCTTTTGCCACCAGCCGCAGTTCATCGCCGATGCGCAATGCCGCTCGGGGGTACTGTTCCAATAGCTCGTCCTTGACCTGCACGCCCAGCCGGTCGTCCTTCTCGATAGTCAATCGGTAGTGGAACAGTTTTTCCGACAGATCGGGGTGGGATTCTTCAAAATCGAGCCAAAATTCAATTATGACCGGCCCCCCGTGCCGCATCCATGTGATGTCGTCGAAGTCCGATATGTTCCGGCGCAACAGGGCGAAGGCCGGCCCGCCGTAAAGACAGTCCCTCACGAAATCCACCGCATCCAGGAACGATGTCTTCCCCGATCCGTTCGGTCCCACCAGGACGTGGAACCGATGCAGCGGCAGGTCCACGATCTCTCGGATACCTTTGAAATTGCGGATGGTCAGACCGACGATCATGATGTGTCTCGGGTTAAGGGCGGACATGGTATCGCGTTCGCGGAAGGCACGAAACCCACCGGCGACTCCCGGGCACCGTGCTATAGGCACACCGCACCCGCCGTCATGAACGCGGGAACGCAGCCAAAGGAAGCTTGATGGCCCAAAGGAAGCTTGATGGCGAAGAAGACGGCGGCGCCGAAGAAGGCCGCGGTGAAGCGGGCGGCGGAGTGAGGGCGACCAGGATGGGCCGCTTCGGAAGATCTCGATCTCCCCGTTCGCCAAGTGCCGGTCATGCTCCCGCTCCTGACGCGAGAGGAAACCGCCGACCAATTCGCCGCGATCCCGCACCTCCACGACGTGCGCGTCGTTTATCGGACGCGGAACAAAATCCGGCGTGACTTCGGCGGCATCAACCGTCGCGAGCGATACTGATGGCACGGGGCTCGCCTTGAGCCATGCCGGCATATGCGCACGCCGTCGGTTTCAAGCGGCACGTTGCCCCATTGACCCCGCCCCCGCCCTGTTTCAGCTTGCCCCGGAACCCAAGGGGGAGACCAACCAGTGTCCAGCGACTACACCGTCGGCGATCTCGTCGCCGAATTCCTGTCCGCGTGCGGCGTGACAACCGCGTTCGGCATCGCGTCCATCCACAACATCCCGATGCTCGACGCGATCGGCCGGCGCAACACCATCCGCTTCATGATGGCGCGCGGCGAACTCGGCGGGTTGCACATGGCCGACGGCTATGCGCGCGTGAACGGCGGGTTGGGCGTGTTCTTTTCCTCCACCGGCCCCGGCGCCGCGAACACCGTCGGCGGCTTGATAGAGGCGCATTTCGCCCACTCCCCCGTCCTGCACATCACCGGCCACACCGCGACCCGCTTCGCCGACCGCGAACTCGGCACCGTCCACGATCCCTACGATCAGCTCGGCATGATGAAATCGGTGGGGAAATCCGCCTACCGCATCCGCTCCGCCCAGCAGGCCATGGGCGTGCTGACACGCGCGGCGGTGGACGCGCTGAGCGCCCCGATGGGGCCGGTGAGCATCGAAATCCCCATCGATCTGCAACGCGCCAAAATCGCCCGCCCCGGCGAGCTCGACAATTTCGTCCTGCCGCTGCCCCCGCCGCGCCTGCCCACCGACACCGAACTGGACGATCTCGCCGTCCGAGTCCTGGCCGCGAAACGTCCGTTGCTGTGGTTGGGTCACGGCGCGATCAAGGCCGGCTCGGCGGCGAAGCGCCTGCTGGACCTCGGGTTTGGGATGGTCACAAGTTGGAACGGCCGCGCAACGGTGCCGGAGGATCATCCGCAAAACCTCGGCGGCCTGACCGGCAACGGCCTGCCCATCGTCGCCGATTTCTACAAGACGCTGGATTTGTGCCTGGTTGTCGGCTGCCGGATGCGCGGGCATGAGACGGGGGATTTCGGCATTCCCATCCCCTCGCCGATGATCCAGATCGACACCGATCCGATGGCGAACGGCCGCACGTACCCGAACAGTTTCTTCGTCTGCGGCGACGCCAAAGCGACGCTGGAGGGGCTGCTGGCCCGCATCGAAGGCAAAATGAAGATCGAGGCCGGCTACCCCGCCGAATTCGCCGCGCTGAAAGTCGCCGCGCAAAAAGACTTCATGGGGACGCTGGGCGTCTACGGAACGTTCTCCAAACAACTGCGCGACGTCATGCCGAAAGACGGCATCTGGGCGCGCGACATCACCCAAAACAACACCACCTGGGGCAACCGCGTGTTCCCGCTGTCGTCGCCCAACCAGAACGTCTACCCGACGGGCGCCGGCATCGGTCAGGGCCTGTGCCTCGGTATCGGCGCCGCCGCCGCCGCGATGCAGACCAACCAGAAAACCGTGATGATGAGCGGCGATGGCGGGTTCTACCTCAACATCGGCGAGCTTTGGACGGCGGTGCAGGAAGACCTCGATCTGGTCGTTCTGGTGATGAACGATGCCGGCTACGGCGTCATCAAGCGCATCCAGGACCACACCGCGCAGGGCCGGCGCTACTACGCCGATCTGCAGGGACCGGCGCTGGAGAAGGTCGCGGCAATGTCCGACATTCCGTATTTCAAGGTCGAACGCGCGGAAGACTTCGGCGCCGCCATGGCCAAGGCGATCGCGATCAAAGGCCTGACAATGGTGGAGGTCGATATGACCGCCGTCGGCGAATTCCCGCCGTACTACCCGTTCAACATCCGTCCGGGCGGCTGATCCATGCTGCATGCGGCGCTGGGACTCGTCGTGCTGCTCGCCTTGGCATGGGCGTGCAGCGAGGACCGGCGCCGCATCCCCTGGCGCACCGTCATTGCCGGCGTGGCGCTGCAACTGGGTTTCGCCGTGCTGCTGATCGGCGTCCCCGTCGCGAACAAAGCCCTGTTCCTGCTGAACGACGCGGCCGAGGCGGTGCACCACGCCACCATGACCGGCACCGGTTTCGTGTTCGGCTACCTCGCCGGAGGCACCCTGCCCTTCGCCGAAACCCATCCCGGCGCCAGCTTCATTCTCGCCTTCCAGGCCCTCCCGCTGGTGCTGACCATCAGCGCGCTGGCCTCGTTGCTGTTCCATTGGGGCATCCTGCAACGAATCACCGGCGCCTTCGCCTGGCTCCTGAAACGATCCATGGGCGTCGGAGGCCCCCTCGCGCTCGGCGCCGCGGTTCATATCTTCGTTGGTATGGTCGAGGCCCCGTTGCTGGTGCGCCCCTACCTCGCCCGCATGCAGCGCGGCGAATTGTTCGCGCTGATGACCTGCGGCATGGCCGGCGTCGCCGGCACCGTCATGGTCATCTACGGTGCCTTCCTAAACGCAATCGTTCCGAACGCGCTCGGCAATATCCTGATCGCATCCGTCATCAGCACCCCCGCCGGTCTTGCCGTCGCGGCCCTTATGGTCCCGTTCGGCCCGCCCGAGGACGCGGAAGGGCGTCTGGAAATCCACGACAAACCCGTCAGCGCCATGGACGCGCTGGTCAAAGGCACCATGGACGGCGTGCCCATCCTGGCGGCGATTATCGCGACGCTGCTGGTCACCGTCTCCATGGTCGCCCTGCTGAACATGGCGCTGGCGCTGCTGCCGGCGTGGGCCGGCGCCCCCGTCACCCTGCAACGAATCTTCGCGCTGCCGTTCCAGCCGGTCATGTGGCTGATCGGCGTGCCCTGGGCCGAAACCGGCGCCGCCGCGTCGCTGATGGCGACCAAGACGGTGCTGAACGAATTCGTCGCCTATCTGAATTTCTCTCAACTGCCCCCGGACGCATTCTCCCCCCGCGCCCGCATGATCCTGACCTACGCGCTCTGCGGTTTCGCCAATTTCGGCAGCCTGGGCATCATGATCGGCGGCCTCGGTGCCATGATCCCGGCACGGCGGCACGAGATCGTGGCGCTGGGCATGAGGTCGATCCTGTCCGGCACCATTGCGACGTGCATGAGCGGGGCGGTCGCCGGGGCGCTGCTGTAAATCCAAAATCGAAAAGGACCCGAACAATGCGAACAGGCGTCATCTATCCGCAAATCGAACTCGGCGGCGACGTCGGCGCGGTCAAAGCCTTCGCCCAAGCGGCCGAGGACCTCGGCTACGACCACATCGTCATCTACGACCACGTCATCGGTGCCGACCACGCGAACCGGGAGCCGAAACTGACCGGCCCCTACACGGACAAAAACCCCTTCCACGAACCGCTGGTCACCTACGCCTACCTCGCCGGCGTCACCAAGACGATCGAACTGGCGACCGGCGTCATCATCCTGCCGCAGCGCCAGACGGCCTTGTTCGCCAAACAGGCGGCGGATGTCGATCTGTTCTCCGACGGGCGCCTGCGCCTCGGTGTCGGCGTGGGCTGGAATTGGGTGGAATACGACGCCCTGGAAATGCCCAACCATTTCCGTCGCCGCGGCAAACGGCAGGAGCTGCAGATCGAGCTGCTCCGCAAGCTCTGGACGCAGCCCTTGGTCGATCACACCGACGCCGACCACCGCATCGACCGCGCCGCCATCCTGCCGCGCCCGAAACGCAGCATCCCCATCTGGTTCGGCGGCTTCAGCGACGCCGCTTACGAGCGTGCCGCCAAGATCGGCGACGGCTTCATGTTCGCCGGCCGCACCCAGACCGAGGCTGTCCGCATCAAGGCGAAAATCACCGCCCGCCTGCATGAACTCGGCCGCGATGCTGGTGCGTTCGGGTTCGAGGCCATTCAGCAATACAATCGCGGCGACAACCAATGGCCCGGCGACATCGCCGGCTGGAAGGAAGCCGGCGGCAGCCACATCTCCGTCGTGACGATGAACGCGAACCTGACGACGGTGGACGCGCACATCGATGCCATCCGGCGTTGGCGGGACGTTTACAAAACGGTCGGGTAGAACCAAGCGGCCCCAGCGGCTGGCCAAAACGCGCTTGCTTGGCCAGCCGGTTCGGTTACATAATTACTCCGACCTCGCTTCTGCCACCCAACGAACGAAGCACTGACGCTTTTTAACGCACTGGAACGCGCTCCATGACGCTTTTACGCCGGTCGTTCGGTCTTGCCTGCCTCGGGCTTTCGATCCCGCTCGTCGCCTGCGGCAATGTCAAAACCGCTGTGGTGATCGCCGATATCAAGATCGCGTTCGCCGCGTTGTCCGCGCAACTGCCCGGCTTGGCCCGCGCAAACCCGTCCCTCGCCGCGAAAATCACACCCTATATTAACGACGGAAACGCGTTGGCGAAGAACCTCGCCGCCGCCAGCCCGACCATGATCAACGATGTCACCACGATCGAAGGTTTCCTCAACGCGATCCTGCGCACCGCAGCCGATGGGCAACAATTGCCGCCGCCTTACGATAAAGTGATCGCCGCGCTGGCCGTCATGGCGCCGATCGTGGAAAGCTACGCGAACTCCCTGCTGCCCCCCGACTCCCCGAAGAAGGTTGCTGCCCGCGCACCGTTCCCGCACCCAGGGATCGAGAATGCCGATCAGGCGCGCGCCACCTTCGCAGCATACGCGCAATAAGATGCGCCTCGGCCGGCTGCCTCACGATCCCGTCGCGCTTGCCGCGGCCCCCGCCCACCAGTTCGGGTCCGATAGCCCGCCGCCGGTACTGGACCGGTCCGGTGTCGACTTCGCCCCCGGCGAGTACGGGAACCGTATCTTTCCAGATTGCTCGGCAGCCGGTCTGGCGAACTACGCCAGGGCAGTCACCGCGCTGAACGGCTACCAGCTCGTCGTGGCCCCCGACAAGCCGCTGGCCTTCTACGGCGAATGCGTCGGCAACCCGCCCGATCTGGAATCCACCCACGGCGCGGTCTTGCTCGACGTGCTGGATAAACAGGCCAGCCTCGGCTTCGACATCGGCCCGCAGCGACTGGTCGGGCTCTACGGAACGGTGCCGCGCCAACGCGCCGCTCTGGCACTGTCGATCGCCCGGTTCGGTGCTGGCTACTGGGGTATCACCCTCCGGGCGCAGGATATGGTGACATTCGGCGGCGACGGCCCTTGGGATACCACCGGCGACGACGGCGACACTGTCGGCGGCCATTGCGTCGTCGCCTTCGATTATACCGGCCTGGGCGACACCGACACGGTCCGCGTCGCCACCTGGGGCGCCTGGAAACCCGCCACCTGGCGCTGGGTAGAGGCTCGGTTGGATGAGGCCCACGCCCTGGTCTACCGCCAGTTGGTCAAAGCCGACGGCACATTCTACGCCGGCCTCACCCCGGATGGATTGGCGACCGCGCTGAACACCTAACGCGCGTTCCCCTGCGCGTCCAAAGGCCACATCGCCCGCCACCACCACCAGCCGATCCCCACTGTCGCGGCGAAGCCGAACGCGCAATACGAACGCGCCATGGCGTCGAAACCGATCCGCTCGATCAGCACGCCCGCCAGCAGCAACCCGAGCGGCAGGCCGTAAATGGCGAACATCCGTACGCCCATGACGCGACCCCGGTATTGCTCGCCCGACACCCGCAGCAGCATCACCGCCAAGGGCACCATGAAGAAGCTCTGGGATATGCCCGCGGCCACCAGCATGACCCCGGCCGCGTACGGGTTCGGCATCAGGACGAACACCAACACCATGATGCTCCAGACCAGCGGCGCCAGGATCAGCAACCGCGCTGCCGGAAGGCCCTGTCCGATCAAATTGACCAGCACCGAACCGATCAAGGCGCCGGTCGAAAAGCACGCCAGCAACACGCCCAAACCCATGCGGTCCAGATGGAACACGTCGCGGGCGATATAGGGCATCAAGCCGCCGGTCAGCGGGATCACCGTCGCGTTGACCAGCACCGCCAGCCACATACCGGCATGCAGGCAGGGCGTGCGCCAGACGAAGCCCAGCCCCTCGACCACTTCGCGCGTAAAGGACGCATGCCCCACGCCGCCCGCCCGCCGATGCACCGATCCGGCGCCGCCCAGCGCCGTCAGCATCAGCCCGACGGTGTAGCAGAGCGAAATCGCGAGATAGGACAGCCCCATCCCGGCCGCGGCGATCAGCGCCGCCCCCAACAGCGGCCCCAGAATGCGGGACCCGTCGGAGGTGGTTTGCGCCACCGCCATCGCGCCCATCAGCTCGTCCTTCGGCATGATGGCGGCGATCAGCGCGCCGCGCATGGCGAGGTCCGATGGCCTGACCAGCCCGGCGAGTGTGGCGGCGATGAAAATCGGCACCGGCCCGAGCCACCCGGCGAACGTCAGGATCGTCATGGCGATGGCCTGGACCGCGAACAGGGCCCGCATGGCGCACAACACGTTGCGGTGCCCGAATTTATCCCCGGCCATCCCGAACATCGGGGCGATCAGTGTGCCGAGGTAGCGCAGCGCGCCGAAGATGCTCAGCAGCAGGACGGATTTCGTCTCTGTCAGGATGTACCAGCCGAGCATCAGGATTTCCATCTCGATGGCGCAGTATGCCAGCAGATCGGCGGGCCATTGCAGCAGGAACGCTCGGACGCGAAAGGGGGAGAGAAGCGTCGAGCTCAACGCGCATTCCCCTGGGCACTCAGCGGCCAGATCGCAGCCCGCCACCAGATCGCGATGAAGGCGGTCGCCGCCATGCCGAACAGGCAATAGAACACGGCCATGGCGGTAAAGCCGATTTGCTCGATCAGCGCGCCGGCCAGCAGCAGCCCCATCGGCAATCCGTAAATGGCGAACATGCGCACGCCCATGACCCGGCCGCGGTACTGCTCGCCCGCGACGCGCAGCAGCATCACCGCCAGCGGCACCATGCAAAAGCTTTGCGACGCGCCCGACGCGATCAGCATGACGGCGCCGCTGACCGGCCCCGGCATCAGCACGAACAGCAGCACCATGACGTGCCAGAACGCTGTCGCCAGCACCATCGTCCGCGCCGCCGGGTTTCGGCGCCCGAACAGGGTGACCAGCACCGACCCCAGCAACGACCCGCAGGAGTAGCAGGCCGCCAGCATCCCCAGCCCGATCCGGTCGAGATGATACACATCGCGCGCGATATAAGGCAGCAGACCGCCGGTCAGCGGCAGAACGGTGGCGTTGACCAGCACCGCGAGCCACATGCCGGCATGGGCGCAGGGGGTGTTCCAGACGAAGCGCAGCCCTTCGGCGACCTCTCGCACAAAGGACGCGTTGCCGACCCCCGCCGCTCGACGATGCACCAGACCCACCCCGCCCAATGCCGTGAGGATCAGGCCGCTGGCGTAGCAGGCGGTGATTGCCAGATACGCCGTGCCAATGCCGCTGACCGCGATCAACCCGGCGCCCAGCAGGGGGCCGAAAATGCGGGAGAAATCGGCGGTGGTGCGGGCGACGCCCATCGCGCCCATCAGTTCCTCCCCCGACATGATCGCCGCGATCAGCGCGTTGCGCATGGCGAGGTCGGACGGCCGCACGAGACCCGCGAGCGTCGCGGCGATGAAGACGGGGACCGGTGTCAGCAGGCCGGCGAAGGCCAAGCAGGTCATGATGACGGCCAGTGTCGCGTAAGTGCCGCGCATGGCGCACAGCACATTGCGGTGGCCGAATTTGTCCCCGGCCATGCCGAACAGCGGCGCGATCAGGGTGCCGAGATAGCGCAGCGCCCCGAACAGGGTCAGCAGCAGGACGGATTTGGTCTCGACCAGGATGTACCAGCCGAGGATAAGAATCTCCATCTCGATCCCGCAATTGGTCAGCAGATCGGCCGGCCATTGCAGCAGAAACCCGCGCACGCGAAACGGCGCGATCAGGGCGGACGGTGTTTTTTGGTTCACGGTTGGACGCTCATCCCCCTCAGCGTCCGGGGATATCGCGCCGGTGTCAAATCGGGGGCCGGCCAAACTGCTTGACGCGGTGCAGCAAGATGCCAAATAGGGTCCATGCGCAATTTCTCCGACCTTACCGAACGCGAAATCCTCGCCCTCGCCATCGCCAATGAGGAAGAGGACGGCCGCATCTACGTGGATATCGCCGAAGGCCTGCGCGGTGACTACCCGGGCAGCGCCCGGATGTTCACCGAAATGGCGGCCGAGGAAGCCGAACACCGCCGCATGCTGCTCGATCTCTACCGGGAGAAGTACGGCGAACACATCCCACTGATCCGCCGCCAGGACATACGCGGCTTCATCCATCACAAGCCGATCTGGCAGATCCAGCCGCTGCAACTGGATGCCGTCCGCGCGATGGCGGAAAGCATGGAGGTCGAGACCCAGCAATTCTATCGCAAGGCCGCCGCCCGCAGCGAGGATGTGTCCATCCGTAAGCTGCTGGGCGATCTGGCCGACGCGGAAGTTCGGCACGAGCACATGGCCGAAGGCATCCGCGAAAAAAACCTGCCCGACGACGTGCGGGAGCATGAGGACGATCACGCCAAACGGTCGTTTGTCCTGCGCGTGATCCAGCCGGGTCTCGCGGGCCTGATGGACGGGTCCGTGTCCACGCTGGCCCCGGTTTTCGCCGCCGCTTTCGCCTCCGGCAGTTCGCGGGAGGCGCTGGTGATCGGCCTCGCGGCATCCATCGGCGCCGGAATCTCCATGGGATTCGCCGAGGCCCTGTCCGATAATGGCAGTCTCACCGGCCGCGGTGCCCCGTGGATTCGCGGTTTGATCTGCGGGCTGATGACCACGGCCGGCGGCATCGGGCATACGCTGCCGTTCCTGATCCCGTCGTTCTACACCGCGACCGTGGTAGCGATGATCGTCGTGGTGTTGGAGCTCGGGCTGATCTCCTGGATCCGCTGGAAATACATGGATACGCCGCCGCTGTCGGCCGCGATGCAGGTTGCGTTTGGCGGGGCACTGGTATTCGCCACGGGCGTGCTGATCGGCAGCAGTTAACGCGTTTCTCATTTGTGCGACGCGGGCGCCACGGGCTACCAAACATTCAGGTTTGCATCATGCTCCGATTCGGAGCGGAGGAGATCGTCATGAAGCCCTGGACCATGGCCTGTTTGGCTGCCGCCGCCCTGCTGACGGCATGCGGTTCCGATAGTTCGGCGGATAAAAATGGAGCCGGTGGCGCCAACGGCGCTGGCGGCAGCGGTGCGTTCGGCGCTGGCGGCCCGGGTGGAGCCGGCGGCGCCGGCGGGCGCGCGACTCCCGGGTCTCAGGAAGACCTGGTGCAGTCCGCCGGCGACAAGATCTTCTTCGACACCGACCGCAACACCCTGACCGAACAGGCCCGCGGTACTTTGGACCGACAGGCGAGCTGGCTGCAGCAGAATCCCAGCGTCCAGGTCTGGGTCGCCGGCAACTGCGACGAACGCGGCACCGAGGAATACAACCTCGCGCTCGGCCAGCGCCGCGCGAACGCCGACAAGGCCTATCTGATGGCGCACGGGATCGCGGCGACCCGCATGGAAACGATCAGCTACGGCAAATCCCGCCCGATCGATCCGGGGTCGGGAGCCGAGGCGTGGGCGCAGAACCGCAACGCCATCACCTCGGTGAAATAGGCGTTCGATGGCCATGGCGCCGCGCTTCGCCCTGGTCACGTTCCACGGTACCGTCGTCCATTTCGACCGCGTGACGCAGACCCTTCGTCACGCGCCGGTTGGGATGTGCGATGCGAATGTCTTTCTGACCCGCGATGGCGCTGCGGCCGGGTTGGTAGTCGACGACGGATCGGAGAGCCGAACGCTGAACGATTACCGGCCGGACGCCTGCGGCATCGCCGAAACCGGCGGTTCGGCCGTGTTGGACACCGTAGCGGTCGGCCCCGACACGATCGCGCTGCACGCCAACGGGCGTTACATGTGCGCCGAGGCCTCCGGTGCCATCGCGATGTCGCGCAATAAGCCGAAGGACTGGGAAAGCTTTCTGCCGATCCCGAAACAGGATATGCGACGGCTGATCTTTGTCCTGACCAATCGCTGGCTTCCCAGCCACGGCGGTGCGCCGACCGACCCGGCAACATATCGCTGCGGCGAACCGTACTCGGTGCTGTTCGACGGTGTCTGCGTGCCGCTACGGACTCTGGCGACCGGAGACGAGCCACAAGCCCGGGCCTTGTTCCTGTGTCATGACGACTGGAAAATCCGCCATTACGTTCTCTACCGCCCGCTTGCTTACCTCGTTGCGTATGGGCGGGAGGATATTTTCCAAAGCGCCGAACTCGCGATCCGCAGCCTGTTCGATCACGGGCAATGGGATGGCGATGTGCTGCTGATCACCGACGCGGCACACCGCGACTTTCCGGCGCGCCTGCCCGAGCCGATGCGGGAACGGACCATCGTCGCGTTACTGCCCGCGCACGATGTGCTGGATTATACCCTGGCCCGCTACAAGATCGCCGATCTGCCGGAGGCCGCGCCGTATCAGCCGCTGCTGTACATCGATACCGATATCGTGTGCGACGCCCCGTTGCACGCGCTAACCCGTGCGGCTGTTGTCTCGTCGGCGTTGCATGCGTGTCCCGAGTTGCCGATCGGGCATCCCGACGACTTCTACGGCGTATCGCTGCTGCAAGCGGATGGCGTCGCCTTCGATCCCGCAGCACCCGGTTTCTCCAGCGGAACGCTGGCCTTTCGCGATGCCGAGAGCCAACGCGCCTTGTTCGCGGCGATCGTGGCCACCGCCTACCGCGTTGCGGCATTCGCCGACCGGCGCGATGTGTTCGAGTATTGCGATCAGCCGATTTTTAATTACGTCGCATACAAGGCCGGCGCCGTCGAGGGCAGGCTGCTGGAACGGTTCGTGCGGATTTGCATCAACGGCCAGTCGGCGCTGACTGAGCCGGTGGGTAAGGGCCTGGTGCATTTCGCCGGAGGGGTGGGGAATGCCTCGCCCAAGCTGACGCATATGACGCGGTATTTGGAATTACTGAACACTCGCAGGTAGAAGGTCAGACGTCGTGACTCGGCGCAAATCGCGCGGAAACGATTCATCGAACGCCAGCCCGCGATGAAGGGTACAGCGGTTGTCCCAGATGACCAGATCGCCGACTTTCCACTCATGCCGGTAAACCAGATCGGGACGGGTCGCGGCCTCGGTCAAGTCTGCCAGCAGAAGACGGCCCTCGGCGACCGGCATGCCCAACACGTGCGACGCATGGGAGGCGATGTAGACGGATTTCCGCCCGGTCCTCGGATTGACCGACACCAGCGGATGCACCGCCGCCGGCAGAGCCGCGCGCTCCTCCGGCGAGAAATCGGTAAACCCAAGCACGGCGCGGGAATGCATCAATGAGTGTTCGGCTTGCAGCGTCTCGATCTGTTGTTTCATCGCCGCCGGCAGCCGGTCGAAGGCGGTGCGGCAATTCCCGAACTCGGTTTCCCCGCCCTCGGGCGGGACCGCGTGTGCGAATAGCATCGACAACGCCCCGCGCGGGGAGCGGAACGAGCTGTCGGTGTGCCACAACCGGTTGCCTAAATTCACCATCCGGTGCCGCGAGTCCGGCGCCTGCGGTGCCCCGGTGGCGGCGTCCAGGTTGGACACATCCACCATTTCCGCCTGCGCCAACCGCAGCTTGATGCCGGGCCGGTACGACAGCACATACCGCTCGGGTTGTCCGAAACGACGCGCGAAGGCGATCTGGGTGTCGTCGTCCAGATGCTGGCCGCGAAACACCAGCACGCCGGCCGCGTCGATCGCATCCTGCAACGCCGCGATCGTGGCGTCGGGCAACGGCACGCCGATATCCAGGCCCACGACTTCCGTCGCGAAGCCCGGATGCAGTTCCCTGAACATCATGCCGTGATGTAATCGCATTTGAAGCCGTTGCCCCAGCGCTTCACATAGCCGACCGACGGCGAGGGGAAATGCGCGAAGCAGCATTTGGTCGATGTATCGACGTATTTCTCCAGGAACATGTGCCGCGTGGCCGAGGACTGCTTGCCGTCGTAATCGACGCGCATCGCCAGATCGGGATACAGCGCCTGGATCGGAGAATGGATCAAATCGCCGGTAATCACCGCGTCGCGACCGCCCTTGCCGAGCGTGACAGCGTAATGATCGATGGTGTGGCCGGGTGTGGGCAGAAGGGTGACCAGATCGTTCAGCGCATAATCGCTGGTGACGAGATCGCAGGCCTTGGCTTCGACAATCGGAACGACGCTATCGACGATCGGCGGCAGCGACGCGCGATCGTTTTCGCTCAGCCAGAAATCCAGCTCGGTTTTCGAAAACAGATAGCGGGCGTTGGGGAAGGTCGGAACCCAGCGGCCGTTTTCCAGTTTCGTATTCCAGCCGACATGATCGACGTGCAGATGGGTGCACATGACGAAGTGGATATCGTTCGGAGTCAGGCCGATCCGCTTCAGCCCATCCATGAAGGCAGTGTCCTTTTTATGGTGCCACAAGGGACGAGCGGCGCGATCCTTATCGTTGCCGATGCAGCTATCGACAAGGATATTGTGCTTGCCGGTCTGCACGACATAGGCCTGGAAACACAGCACCAGATTGTCGTTGGCATCCATGGCGGCCGGCTGCAACCAGGACCGGTTGGCGTCCAGCACGTCCTTGGTCAGGCCCGGCAGGAATTCCAGCGCGGGGGTGAAACCGCACTCCATCTCGATGATCCGGTGGACGGTCATGTCGCCGGCTTTGAATGTCAGGCTCATGGTGGTGGCTCCCCTCTGGTCGATTTCGCTGCGACGATGGTAGCCTGCCGCGACACCGCCGACAAACCCGGCGGCCAAGGAGGGAACCGATGACCGAGGGTACCGCGGCGGCGCTCAGCCCCGAAACGGTGATGCGGCAGATGAAAGACAACGGTGTCACCGACATCGTCTGGCTGCCGGACAGCGAAACCAACTGGCTCTATCTGCTGATGAAATCCGATCCCGATCTGCGCCTGATCGGCATCACGCGGGAGGGTCATGGCTGTTCCATCGCCGCCGGGCTGTTCGCCGGCGGGCGCAAGCCGATGCTGCTGATCCAGAACACCGGCATGCTGGAATCCGGCGATTCCATTCGTGGTTGGCTGATGGGCCTGAACGTCCCCATCGTGCTGATGGTCGGCTATCGCGGCTACACCCGCCATGGCGTCATCACCGACACCGTCGCGCACTACACCGAACGTTTCCTGATGGCGTTCGATATTCCGTTCTACCTGGTGGAGAACGATGGCGACGCGGATCGTATTTCCCTCGCCTTCAAGGACGCCGAACGCACGCAGCAACCCGTTGTCGTGCTGGTGGGCGACGAATTCCATGGGTTCAATCGGTAGGAGACGCGAGCGATGATGCACACAGCCGATTTGATTAAGGCATTTGCCGCGCACCGTGGCGATGCGATCGTGATTTCCGGCCGCGGCGGGCGGCATTGGGTCAACCATTCCGACGGCGTTCTGGACCTGCCGCTGGGCGATCCGGCGATGGGCGGGCACGCCGGGTTCGGCCTCGGCCTCGCGCTGGCACAGCCGGGCAAAAAAGTAGTGCTGTTCGACTCAGAGGGCGACATCCTCATGAGCATGGGGCAGCTGCCGACCATCGCCGAACAGGCGCCCGCGAACTTCTACCATTTCATTTTGGATAACGAAGTCTACGCGACGACCGGCGGTCAACCGGTGCCGAACGCGAAGAACGTGGATTACGCCGGGATCGCCAAATCGTCCGGCTACCCGCGCGCGATGAACTACGCCGACATCGACGCTTTCACGCGGGACCTGCCCGGCATCCTGGCGGCGCCGGGGCCGGTGTTCGTGTCGTGCAAAGTTTTCCCGGAAGTGGAAAACACCCCAATCGGACAACGCGTCCGCTGGCGCACACGGTCGGCGGCAAAAGTCGTTCATGATCTGCGCGGCGCGCTGAAAGTTTAACGGCGGTCGGGGGCGCTAAGCCGCCCCCGGTTACCCCGGCAGTTCCAGTACATTCTTCGCCAGAATGTTCCGCTGAATCTCGTTCGACCCGGCATAAATCGTCGAAGGACGGGATTGCAGGAACAGCCCCGTTGGGTTCAGTTCCCGATTGCCGTCCATCGGCCCCAGATCGCCCCCATATTCCCCCGCGATCTCCATCGCCGTTTCCGTTATCCGCTGAAACAGCTCGGTTTGGTTGATTTTAAGCATCGACACGTCCGGCCCGAGGCTCTCGCCACGGCGCACCTTGTCGACGAAAGTTTCATACAGGTCCTTGTGATCCTCCAGATCAAGCCGCAGCTTCGTGTAGCGGTCCTGGAACTGATCGTCCTCCCAAACCCCCATCCGTTCCGCCACGCCTTTCAGCGCCTTCAACGCGTAGGCAGACTGGCGCGGGGAGCCGGAGCCGATTCGCTCGAACCCCAGCAGGGCCTTCGCCATCGTCCAACCCTTGTTGATCTGGCCAACAAGATTGTCTTTGGGTACCCGCACGTTATCGAAGAACGTCTCGCAGAACTCATCCGCCATATCGATATTGGTGATCGGGCGGACGGTGATGCCGGGCGTGTCCATGGGGACCAGCAGGAAGGAAATACCCTCCTGCTTCTTCGCCTGCTTGTCGGTCCGGACCAACAGGAAAATCCAATTGGCGTCCATCGCCAACGAGGTCCAGATTTTCTGCCCGTTCACGACCCAATGGTCGCCATCCAGCACTGCTTCCGTGCGCAGCGACGCGAGGTCCGATCCCGCATTCGGTTCGGAATATCCCTGGCACCAGATATGCTCGCCCTTCAAAATCTTCGGCAGGAAATATTCCTGCTGTTCGGGACGGCCGAACTTGATCAGCAGCGGGCCGATCATGGTCATGCCCATATCGTTCAGGCGGGCGCAGCCGTGGCGTTCCTTTTCCTCCAGGAAGATCAGCTGCTTGGAGGCGGAAATCCCCATGCCGCCAAACTGCTTCGGCCAGTTCGGCGCGAGCCAGCCCTGGTCGGCAAGCTTCATGTACCAGGGCTTGTTCTCATGAAAATGCAGCCGCTTCGGCGGATTGCGGATGTCCGGCGGATAGTTGTCCTGAATCCAGGACCGCACATGCGCGCGAAATGCGTCGTCGGTCAGGGAATCGAGATCGGTAACGCTCATGAGAGCAATCCTTTCACCTGGTTAAACAAACGGCGCCGGCTTGGCGTCCCGGAACGAGGTCCCGCTTTCCGCCAACTGCCGCAGCAGCGCCGACGGCGCCCAACGCTCCCCGTACTGCTGATGCCAATTGGCGATCTGGTTGTAGACATCGCGCACCCCGATCCCATCGGCCCAGAAGAACAGCCCGCCGCGATAGCGCGGGAAGCCGAAACCGTGCAGCCACATCACATCGACGTCGCTGGTGCGGTACGCCTTACCCTCTTCCAGAATCTTGCAGGCCTCATTCACGGAAGAGAACAACAGCCGGCGCAAAATCTCCTCATCGGTGAACACCCGCTGCGGTACCTTCATCTCCGCGGCGACCTGCTTGATGATGACGGCGACTTCCGGATCGGGATGCGGAGTGCGGTCGCCCTTTTCGTAGCGATACCACCCTGCCCCGGTCTTCTGCCCGTAGCGGCCCATTTCCACCAGCTTATCGGCAATCGGCAACGTCCGGTAATTCGGGTTCGCCGCCGCGCGCCGCTTGCGGCCTTCCGCCCCGATATCCAACCCGGCCAGATCGCCCACCGCGAACGGCCCCATCGGATAGCCGAAATCGATCATCACCTTATCGACCTGCTCCGGCAGGCAACCTTCCTCCAGCAGAATGACCATTTCGCTGTTGAACGGCGCGCGCGACCGGTTGGCGACGAACCCGTCGGTGTTGCCCGCCATCGCCGACATTTTGCCGATCTTCCGCCCCAGCGCCATTGCGGTCATCATCGTGACCGGCGACGCCGCCGGCTGGCGCACGACCTCCAGCAGCTTCATCACGTTGGCCGGGGAGAAGAAATGCGTCCCCGCGACCTTGTCCGGCCGTTTCGTAACGGTCGCCAGATCCTCCAGGTCCAAAGCCGAGCTGTTGGAGAACAGGAAGGCGTCGGGGTTCATGACTTCGTCGAGTTTCGCGAACACCGGCTTCTTCACGTCCATCCGCTCGAACACCGCTTCCACGACCACGTCGCAATCGGCGATGTCGTCATAGCCGGCAACAGCATGAATGCGTGCCAAACGACGATCCATTTCATCCTGCGCCAGACTGCCGCGTTTCACGGATGTCGCGTAATTGGACCGGATGCGGTCCATGCCGCGCGCCAAACCTTCCTCGGTCGCGTCCATGATGCGCACGTCGTAGCCGAAATCGGCGAAGGACATGGCGATGCCGCCGCCCATCGTTCCGGCCCCGATCACCGCGGGTTTCGAGAAATCGTACGGTTTCACGTCCGCCGGCATATCCGGCAGTTTCGCCACTTCCCGTTCGGCGAAGAACGCATAGCGCAGAGCCTTCGCCTCGTCGGCGTTTTCCAGCTCCATGAACAATTCCTGCTCGCGTGCCATGCCTTGCTCGAACGGCAGCGTGCAGGCGGCTTCCACCGCGAGGATGCAGTTATACGGCGCCTTCTGGTTGCGGGCGCGGCGCGCGATGGATTTGCGCATCGCATCGAAAATGCCGGGATCGGCCTTGGCCTCGCGATCCCGCACACGGGGCAGAGGACGAATATCGGCGACCGCACGCGCCTTCGCGACGCCGGCGGCGCGCAGCGTGACTCCATCCGGGACGAGTTCGTCGATGATGCCGAGTTTCAACGCTTCCGGAGCCGGCACGTGGCGGCCGGAGACGATCATTTCCAGCGCCGTTTGCGGGCCGGCCAGACGCGGCAGCCGCTGCGTGCCGCCGCCGCCGGGCAGAATGCCGATCAGCACCTCCGGCAGGCCAACCTTCGCGGAGGGAACGGCGATGCGGTAATGGCAGCCCATGGCGTTTTCCAGCCCGCCGCCCAGCGCGAAGCCGTGGATGGCCGCGACGATCGGTTTGGAACTGCGATCCATGATGTCGTAGGTGCGCTCACCCAGCGGCGGGCGCTTGCGGCCGGTGCCGAAGCCGCGGATGTCGGCGCCCGCGATGAAGCTGCGGCCGTCGCCCATGAGGACCATGGCTTTGATGGATGGATCGGCGTTGCCCTGGTTCACACAGGCGATGATGCCGTCCGCCACGCCCGGCCCGAGCGCGTTGACAGGCGGGTAGTTGACGATGATGACACCGATATCGCCTTCTTTTTCAAGGCGGACGACGGGTTTGTCGGACATGGGGCGCGTTCCTCGGGTTGGTTGGCCGGAGGATACCTAGCCGGAGGGCCGCCGTCGAGGCTGGTTACAAACCTGTTAGCCCACATTAGAAATGTCCCCTGGTTCTCCACATTAGAGATGTCCCCTTCGATGCATGCTGCTGCCTGAGGTCCGGGGTGGGTTGCCCGCATGCGGGCAAC
>CAITUP010000112.1 GCA_903895595.1 uncultured Acetobacteraceae bacterium
CGTCCGCGCCGGTCGCGGCTCCGGTTTCGGTCGCGCCGCGGGTTCAGGCCCGCGCAAGCGAGCCGGAGGAACGGCCCCGTGTCGTGCCGCCGCCGCCGGAGCCGGTGCGGCACGCGGCGCCTGTGGTGCGGCCCGCCGCGGCCGGCCGGCGTGGCTGGCTGGGCGTGGCATTGCAGCCGATTACCGTGCCGGCGCCGCTGGTTGGGCGGGCGGGCCAGCCCTCGGGGCGGCTGGTGGTGGGCGTCAGCGCGGGCGGGCCGGCGGACCATGCCGGGCTGCGAGTCGGCGATGTGCTGCTGTCGATCGACGGGACCAATACCAGCGGCCAAAACGCGCTGCGGGCGTTCCTGGAGGCCGGGCGGATCGGCGGCAAGGTGGAGGTGCGCATCCTGCGCGACACCGCGATCGAAAGCGTTTGGCTGACGATTGCCGCACAACCGTAATTTGCCGCGCGGAATGCCTTGCGACACGCGGAACGCTCTGCTAGACGGCGCCGCTCACGCGATGACCGTCGTGCGCGGCGCTGTGTTCGCGAACGGGCTTAGAGATAGAAAAGGGGCATTGTCCCATGGCTGTACCGAAGAGAAAGACGTCCCCCTCCCGCGCTGGCATGCGCCGCAGCCATCAGGCGCTGACGCGTGAGGCACATGCGGAATGCGGCAACTGCGGGGAACTGAAGCGCCCCCACCATGTTTGCAGCCACTGCGGCCATTACGATGGCCGTGAAGTCGTGGCCGCCGGCAGTGCGCTGAAGGGCGCCGTCCGAGCCTGACGCGGGACACCGGCGTGTTCCCGATCCGGCCTTGACCGGTACTTACGCGCTGGCAATCGATGCCATGGGCGGCGATCATGCGCCGGCCATGGTGATCGACGGGCTGGAAATCGCGGCTGAGCGGCATCCGCATGCCCGGTTTCTGCTGGTCGGCAACGAGCAAGTCCTGACCGCGCTGCTGTCGACGCGGCGTCGTGCCCGCGCGGCCTGCACGATCCTGCACGCAGCCGAAGCCATCAGCGCCGACATGAAACCGACCCAGGCTTTGCGCAGCCGGGCGTCGTCCATGCGCCTGGCGATCGACGCGGTGGCGAAGGGCGATGCGGCGGGCGTCGTGTCCGCCGGCAATACCGGTGCGCTGCTGACATTGTCCAAAATCGTCCTGAAGGCGCTTCCGGGGATCGATCGACCCGCGATGGCCGCCATCGGCCCGTCGGCGCGCGGCGATGTGGTCATGCTCGACCTCGGTGCCAACGTGCAGTGCGATGTCCGCAATCTCGTGGAATTCGCTGTCATGGGCGACGTCTTCGCGCGTTGCGTGCTGGGTCTGCCGGCGCCCACGATCGGTTTGCTGAACGTCGGGTCGGAGGAGCTGAAAGGCGACGACACCGTACGCCAAGCGGCCGAAATTCTCCGTGCCAGCCATATCGGCCCGCAGTTCCACGGGTTCGTGGAAGGGCACGACATCGCCGCCGGCACCACCGACGTGATCGTGACCGACGGTTTCACCGGCAACGTCGCGCTGAAGACCGCGGAGGGCGCGCTGAAGCTGATCGGCGGGATGCTGCGGGAAGTGTTCAAGCGCAATTTCTTCACCAAAATGGCCTACCTGCTGGCGAAGCCGGGTTTGGACCGGCTGCGCGAATGGCTCGATCCCCGTAGATACAACGGCGCGGTCATGGTAGGTTTGAACGGTGTGGTCGTGAAGTCGCATGGCGGCACGGACGCGCAAGGCTTCGCGCATGCGGTCGATGTGGCCATGGACATGGTGGTTCACCGCTTCAACGACCTTATTCGCGACGATCTCGCTCGGCTCGGGCTGGACAAGCGCACCGCGCGGGAGAAGAACGGCGCGACGGCTGGGCTTGCCCCCGTCTGATTCGTCACCGCTGACCAGGAATGCCGATGCCCACCCGCTCCATCCTTGCCGGTATCGGCGCTTATCTGCCCGCACGCATCGTGTCCAACGACGAATTGGCCCGTACGGTGGACACGACCGATGCCTGGATCCGCGAGCGGACAGGCATCACGCAGCGGCATTTCGCCGCCAAGCATGAAACCGCCGCGTTCATGGGCGCCGAGGCCGCGCGCGCCGCGCTGGCCGACGCGGGCGCGCTTCCGTCGGACGTGGACGGCATCATTCTGGCGACCAGCACCCCCGATCAGGCCTTCCCCGCCACCGCGGTACGCGTGCAGGCGGCTTTGGGCGTGACCAAGGGGTTCGGCTTCGATATCGCCGCGGCCTGTGCCGGTTTCATCTACGCGCTGTCGGTCGCCGACGCGATGATCCGCTCGGGTCAGGCACGCGGCGTACTGGTGATCGGGTCGGAGGTTTATTCCCGCATCCTGAATTGGGAAGACCGCGGCACCTGCGTGCTGTTCGGCGACGGCGCCGGCGCGGTGTTCCTGACCGCCGGAGAAGGTTCGGGTACCGACCAAGGCATCCTGTCCACCCATATCCACGCGCAAGGCACGCTTGGCGATATCCTTTATGTCGATGGCGCCGTGGGCCAGCCCGACAAGCCCGGCCATCTGGTCATGCATGGGCGGGAGGTGTTCCGCCACGCCGTGACCCGGCTGGCGGAGGCGGTGGAAGAGGCGCTGACCGCCAACAACCTGACCGCGGCGGACATCGATTGGCTGGTGCCGCATCAGGCCAACCGGCGGATTATCGACGCGATGGGGCGCAAGCTGGGACTGCCCGCCGAACGGGTCGTGGTGACGGTGGAGCAGCATGCCAACACGTCCGCGGCCTCGGTGCCGTTGGCACTGCATGAAGCGTGGAAGGACGGCCGCATCAAGCGCGGGGAGCTTGTGCTGCTCGAAGCGCTGGGCGGCGGGCTGGTTTGGGGTTCGGCGCTCGTACGGATGTGACCGTTTCCGGTGCAAGCGTCTGATCCTGGTCGATTTTCCTCGTTACAAACTTGACGCCGCCGCTCGGTCTGCCTAGCGTGACTGGATGCAAACCGTCACACGCGCCCATCTCGCTGAAATGATCTACGCCGAAGTCGGCTTGTCGCGGAATGAATCCGCCGAGCTGCTGGAGAGTGTACTGGATCGGATGACCGCCACATTGGAAAGCGGAGAATCCGTTAAAATCAGCGGGTTCGGAACCTTTTCTGTCAGACAAAAAGGGCGCCGCGTGGGCCGCAATCCGAAGACCGGCGAGGAAGTTCCGATCCTCCCGCGCCGGGTTCTGGTGTTCCGGCCGAGCCATGTGTTGAAGGCCCGGATCAACGGTTTGACCCCCGGTCCGGATGAGGACGAATGAGCGATCTGGCCGGCGATGACGCGCTGGACCTCGCGTCCGGCCGAAGCCGGCCCAAGAAGGCGCCCAACGCCTTCCGCACGATCAGCGAGGTCGCGGACGAGCTGAACATCCCGCAGCATGTGCTGCGCTTCTGGGAAACGCGGTTTCCTCAGGTGAAGCCGCTGAAGCGCGGCGGCGGGCGTCGGTATTACCGGCCGGACGATATCGTCCTGCTGCGGCGCATCGCCGATTTGCTTTATATTCAAGGGTATACGATCAAAGGCGTACAGCGTTTGCTGCGCGAAGGCGGGGGGCGGCTGTCCGACGATATCCCGCCGCCGTCGGAGGCCGAACGTCTGGAAGCCGAGGCGGAGCGGTCCGGCGTCCCGCGGGAGCCGGAGTTGCCGATCCCAGGGCTGGAGCTGGAGGCGGAATCTCTGGCCGAACCTCGTATGCAGCGGCAGCCGGTCCGCTCGAAAGCGGATGCGGAGGTGGAGCGCCTGCGCGGGCTGCTGGCGGAGGTACTGGTGGAGCTGGAGGAACTGCGGGGGATGCTGGCGGGGTAACGGCACGGATATTTTTGTGTCGTTGTCCGGGTTTGGTGAACTGGATCACTGGTTGGGATATCGGTCGGATGCATACCGGCGTCGCTATCGACAATCGCGAACCGGAGGACAATCACCATGCCAGCCGACCCCACCGTATCCGTTTGGGAAGACGACCCCGTACCCGCCGTGCTCGTGTCGCGCCCCGCGCCCGACCTTACCGCCGCATGGCTTGCCTACACATTCCCCGATCCTCAGCCGGAAGCCGCCGAATACCAGCCGGGCACGCCGGAGTTCCGTTTCTGGGTCGCCGCCGAGGCGCTGCGCCGCGGGGCAGATTTCTGGGGTCGGCGGGTGCCGGGCGGTCAATGGCAACCGGGCGCGTCGCTGCCGGTCGTTCTGGACGCCGGCGAGGACCTGAATGCCTTCTACGATCGTGCATCGATCAGCTTCTTTCACGGCACGCTGAACGGCGACACCGTCTACTCCGGCGAAAGCGCGGACGTTCTGTGTCATGAGATGGGACACGCCATCCTGGATGCGGTGAAGCCCGAGCTGTGGAATGCCGCGAGCCACGAGGTAGCCGCGTTCCATGAATCGTTCGGCGACATGAGTGCCATACTGTCGGCATTGCAGCTGCCCAGCCTGCGGTCGGCGATTTTGGCGGATACCGGCGGGTCGCTCGATCAAAGTTCCCGTTTGTCGCGGCTGGCGGAGCAGTTGGGGGCGGCGATCCGTGCCCAGCGGCCGGATCTGGTGGACCCGGATTGCCTGCGGAACGCGGTCAACTCGTTCAGCTATCAAGACCCGGTCAATCTGCCGCAGCGGGCGCCGGCGTCGCAGTTGTCGTCCGAGGCGCATTCGTTCTCCCGCGTGTTCACCGGCGCCTTTTTCGATGGCCTGTCGGGCATGCTGACGGCCAGGGCGGCGGATGCAAACGCACCGACCGAGGAAGAACTGGCGCAGATGGCCAGCGACATGGCGGATATCCTGATTTTGGGAGTCCAAAACGCCCCCGTCGTGCCGAATTTTTACGCCCAGGTCGCGGCCGGGATGCTGGAAGCGGCCGACGCGACCAACACCGTCTACACACCGGTCCTGCGCGCGGCGTTCGTGCAGCGGGCCATTCTGTCGCTGGATTCGGCGGCGAACGTGGCCAACCTACAGGCGTCCACGGAATCCATCCCGATGACTGAATCACTCTCCAGTCTGGCCATGTCCGCCGACCATTACGGGTTGACCAAGCCCTTGCTGGTCCATGCGGCGTCGCACGCTCGGGCTTATGTCGCGACCTCGGCGGCCACCCATGGCAACGGAGCGCACGAACCCGCCAGTTCCTCCACCGCTGCTCGGGCTTATGTGGACGACCTGTTTACGCGGGGCCGCGTGCACTACGGCGATGTGGCGAAGGCGCACCTCAACCACGGCAAGCGGCTTCGCAGCCATAAGCTGGTGGCCGAAGGCGGAGCGATCCGGCTGCATCGCTGCCTGTTCGATTGCGGCCTGACGCGGTAGGGTCGCGGTATGGCAAAGGAACCCGACAAATCCCCCGACGCGGATACGATCGTGCCCAACGATCCCGCTGCGGTGTCCTTCGTCCGTGCCCTGGTGGCGCGGGGGGAGGCGGTGCGGGTTCCCCCCGGCGGCGCGCTGCCGCCGGGCGCCACGCATGAGATCGTGGGGGAAACGCCGGACGGTGTGCCGATGCTGAAACGGCGGCGGTTCTCGTTCGGGCGTTAGGGGGCGTTACCCGCCCCGATACCGCCGCACCCCCTTATCCTCCGTCTCCAGCCGCAGTTCCCCGCGCCCGAGCATCAGGTTGACGTGGGCGAGGACCTCTCCAAAAGCGAAACCGGTTTGGTGCGCGTCCAAAGCGCGGTCGAACAGGCAGGGGACCAGCTCGGCGACCGACAGCGGCTTGTCGGCGCAGGCGTCGACGATCGCGCCGCAGCGTTGGTCGTGGTGGGACAGCAGCTCGTCGATGCGCGTGTGCAGGCCGAGGAACGGCAGGCCGTGACCGGGCAGCACCAGGACGTCGTCCGCGACGGTGGCGCGCAGGTCCTTCAGGGATTGCAGATACAGCGCCAGCGGGTCCTCATCCGGTTCCACCGGGTGAACGCCGACGTTCGGAGAAATGCGGGCGATCACCTGATCCGCGGCGAAGAACAGGCGGTCGGCGGGGCGATACAGCATCGCCTGCTCCAGCGCGTGGCCACCGCCGGTCAGCACCTGGAAGTCGCGGCCGCCGATGGCCTGTGCGTCGCCGTGTTTGATGCGGGTGTAGGACGGGGGCACACCGGTGGTCAGGCGCAGATAGTGGTGGCCTCGGCCGAGCACGGCGTCGGTGTTTTCGCGGGACAGGCCGTGGGTGTGGTAGAAGGCGCGGTGGGCCTCTCCGGTCATATCGCCGCTGCCCATGCGGGCGGTGACGCTGAACAGATATTCGGTGCGGGGCATGGCCAGCTTCAGGCCGAAGCGTTCGTGCAGCCAGCCGGCGAGGCCGACATGATCCGGGTGGAAGTGCGTGGCCAGCATCCGGCTCAACCGCTGCCCCTTCATCGGGCCGTCCAGCACCGCGTCCCATCCCGCGCGGCAGTCGTCGGTGTCCAGGCCGGTGTCGAGCACCATCCAGCCGCCATCGTCCTCAATAAGGTAGAGGTTGATGTGGTTGAGCTGGAACGGCAGCTTCAGGCGGAACCACAGCACGCCGGGGGCGACCTCGGTCGTCTCCCCAAAGGCGGGGGGCTGGGCGAAGGGATAGATCAGGGAGGCCGGTTCGTGGTGCATCGCGGCATGATACAGGCTTCGCGGCGCCTGCCTACCGTGTCTCGTGCGCCGCGGCCACGATCCAGCGCCCGTCCCGCTTGACCCAGACATGCGTCGTGCGCCCGCGCTTGACCTTGCCCTCGGCGGTTTTGAAGCGGGTGCGGGCGTGGATGATCGCGAAATCGGCGAAGGGGCGGATTTTGATTTCCTCGGCCTGGTATTCGGTCACGGGGAAGGGCTTGGCGACATGAGCCAGAAACGCCCGCTTGGCGAACAGCGTGCCGTCGGGGTTGGAGCAGATGAAATCCTCCCCCACCTGATCGTCGAACCAGCCGGCATCGCTGTGGCGAAGGGCATCGATGTAGGTGATGTTGAGTTCGGCGAGGCGTTCGTAGTCGGTGCGGTTGTCACCCATTGGGGGGCGGTCTCCTGGCGTCTAGGATCGAGAATTCCCCATCTTGTGTTCCTTGACCGACGCCCCGATCCTACACGCGACGGGACGAAAAAGGAAGCGAATCATGGCCGGCGACGCGGACACCTACGATTACATCGTGACCGGGGCAGGATCGGCGGGCTGCGTGCTGGCCGCGCGCCTGACGGAAAACGGCCGCTACAAGGTGCTGCTGCTGGAAGCCGGGGGGGAGGACAAGAGCTTCTGGATCCACGTGCCCATGGGCTACGCCAAGACCTTCGTGGACCCGAAAGTGAACTGGAAGTTCGAGAGCGAGCCGGAGAAGGAGCTGAACGGCCGCACGATGTATCAGCCTCGGGGCAAGGTGCTGGGCGGCACGTCGTCCATCAACGGCATGATCTACATGCGCGGCACCGGCGCCGATTACGACCATTGGCGGCAGTTGGGGAACGAGGGCTGGGACTACGAGTCCGTGCTGCCGTATTTCCGCAAGGCCGAGGACAACGAAAACGGCGCCAACGAATTCCATGGCGCCGGCGGGCCGCTGCGGGTTTCGAACCAGCCCTACAAATGGGAAATCGCCGAGGCTCTGTTGGCTGCGTGCCAGCAGGCCGGCATCCCGTACAACCCGGATTTCAACGGCGCGACGCAGGAGGGCTGCGGGTATTACCAGACCACCACCAAGGACAAGCGACGCTGGAGCGCGGCGGCGGCCTATCTGACCGAGGCCAAGAAGCGGCCCAACCTGACCATCGTCACGCGGGCGCATGCGACGCGGGTATTGTTCGAGGGCAAGCGCGCCGTCGGCGTCGAGTACCAGACGCCCCGCGGGTTGCGGACGGCTCGGGCGGGGCGGGAGACGATCGTGTCCGGCGGTGCCTACGGCTCGCCCCAGCTTTTGCAACTGTCCGGCGTCGGGCCGGCGGCGCATTTGCAGGAGATGGCGGTGGACGTGGTGCACGATCTGCCGGGCGTGGGGTCGAACCTGCAGGATCATTTCAATACGTACTGCACATACCGGATTTCGCGGAACCTGTCGCTGAACTCCCTGAGTTACAGCTTCGTCGACCGGATGGTCGCGGGGGCGAAATACGTTTTTCTCAAAAGCGGGCCGATGTCGGGGAACGGGATGTACGTGGGCGCACTGATCCGGTCCGACAAGCGGCTGGAACGGCCGGATATCCAGTTGAATATGTCCGCCTGGAGCACGGTGGACCGGACGCGCGACGGGATAATTTCGCACCCTTTTCCGGGCATTTCCATCAGCCCGGTGCATCTGCGGCCGGATGGGCGCGGCAGCGTGCGGCTGCGGAGCAACGATCCGCTGGCGCCGCCCGAGATAAAATTCAACTTCCTGAAATCCGACTACGACATCCAGGCGCTGATCGCCGGCATGCGCGCGGCCAGATCCATCGTGCGCCAGCAGGCGATGCAAAAGCTGACCGTGGAGGAAACCGCACCCGGCGTGCATGTGCGGACGGAGGAGGACATGATCGCCGATATCCGCCAGCGCGGCGTGTCCAATCTGCATCCGGTGGGAAGCTGCGGGATGGGGCAGGGGCCTGGGGCGGTGGTGGACCCTCGGTTACGGGTGCATGGGATCGCGGGGCTGCGGGTGGTGGACGCGTCGGTGATGCCGGCGATTATCGCGGGGAACACGAACGCGCCGACGATCATGATCGCGGAGAAGGCTTCGGATATGATTTTGCAGGATGCGGGGTAGGGGGCCGACCCGAGCCCCTTACCGGTCCAACCAAACATCCTCCCACCGCCAGCCGTTGTAGATGCTGTTTACCATGATCGTCATGTTCTTGACGTAGGGATGCCAGCACGCCGCGCCGACGTCGTGGTAGATGATGGGACGCACCACATCGTCGGCGAGTTTACGCTCGACCTCCCACACCATGGCCTTACGCTTCGCCAGGTCGGTTTCCATCGACTGCGCGTCGAAGTCCTTTTCCAGGTCCTTGTTGCAGTACGCGGTGTAGTTGCGCAGCGAGCCGCAGGCGTAGTTTTCGTAGAAATTCTGATCCGGGTCGTCCAGCGCGCTGCCGGTCAGGTTCAGGCCGATCGTGTAGTCCTTCTTGAACACCCGGCTGTAGTAGACGGGCGTGTCCACGACATCGAGTTCGGCGTTGATGTAGATCGTCTTGAGCTGGTCGTTCAGGATCAGCGCCGGGTCGCGGAAATTGTTGATGTCGCGGGTAAAGATGCGGGTGTTCAGCATGTGGTCCGGACCATACCCAAGCTTGGCCATGATGGCGCGGGCTTGTTCGCGGTTCTTGGCAACGTCGGGGCCGTAGCCGGTCAGAGTATCGAGTACCTCCCGCGGCATGCCCCAGACGCCGTCCGGCGCGGGCAGCATGGCGGCACCGATGCCGGCCTGACCTTCATTGATAATGTCGTTGAAGCTCTTGCGGTCCAGCGCCAGCGCGAGCGCCTTACGGATATCGGGGTTATCGAACGGCGGCACGTCGCGGTTGATGATCAGGTTCGTATTGACGTTGGTGCGGCGCATTTTGCACTGCGTGTCAGGCGCCTGCGTCATGATGTCCTTCAGCAGCGACGGCGTCACGTCGGTGGGATACGTCATGTCGAACTTGCCGGCGACGAAGCCCAACGTGCGGGTGGAGCGGTTGGGCACGATCCGGTACTCGATGCCGTCCAGGTACGGCAGGCCCTTCTTCCAGTAGTCGGGATTACGCTCCATCCGGATGATCTCGTTCAGGCGGTATTCGACGAAGCGGAACGGGCCGGTGCCGACCGGTTTGGTGCGCATGGTCGCGGACGACACATGGCAGGGGTAGACCGGCGACCAGCCGGACGCGAGCAGCCCGATAAACGATGGCTGTTTCCGCTTGAGGTGGAACGTGACCTCATGATCGCCTTTGACAGTGATCTCCTTGAGGTTGGTGAACCAAGCCTGCCGTGGGCTTTTGCGGATTTTGCCGGGCACCAGGCCGGAGACCATGTCCCAGGTGCATTTCACGTCGGCCGACGTGAACGGCTTGCCATCGTGCCATTTGACGCCGCTGCGCAGTGCGAAGGTCAGCTCCGTCCCATCGTGCCCCCACGTCCATTTCGTCGCCAACTCGGGGACGACCGTCTCCAGGCTGTGGCGGGGGACGTGCTGGTCGAAAATCACCAAATTGTTGAACAGCGGCATGAAGGGGATGACAACCGAGGCGGTGCCTTCCTCTTGAATCGAGGGGCTGGGCGGCGTGTCGATATGCGGCACGGTCAGGATGCCGCCGTGTTTCTGCGCTGCCGCCGGTAGGGCGTTGGCGAGCAGGAGCAGGATCGCGGCTGTTATAATTCTGTTCATGGCGGCCTCCCTTGGCGCCGGGTTGTCCCGGTCGTTTTGGGAGGCTGGCGAATTGTGCGGGCGGATGCAAGCGGGGAAGGCCAGTGTCGTAGGGCTATCGCATATGGCCTTTAGCGGGTTCCGCCAACAACGGGGCCAGGAACGCATCGCGCGGAAATCCCCCATAGGCGAATCGCCCGGACCGGCTGGCTGGAATCTCCCATGCAAGCGCCGGCCCGCGCGCAAAGGGCACGCGACCGCTAAGACGGCGATGGTTGGGCCGGCGAACGGCATCAACTCGGGACAATGGCCGGCGGCGTTTCCCCGATCAGACAGCCGAGCGCCAAGCGCACGGTGGATGGGCGCAGGTCCCGCCAGTCGATGTGCCACGTATCCGAACGCCGGTCGCGTTCGCGCTGGAAGGCGTCCTCTCGCCGTGCGCGCACCTGATACAGCCGACCCAGGCTACCGCCATAGCGCCGCAGCGTCTTTTCCACCCTATTCCAGAATTCGCCCTCGCAGAGACCGGGGGCGATCCCGAGGTCCAAACAAATATAAGCGATGGTCCGCCCCACCGGCCGGCGCCGCACCTCCGCCGCGAGTTCTTCGGGCGAGGGCAGGCGGGACGCATCGGGATCGCCAGAATCCAGCAGCGCCGGATCGTAACGGCGCGGAAGCGGAGGCGCGGCACGCGGCCGGCGCGCCGGTCCAACCGGAGGACAATGCCGGGGCAGAAGTTCCACACGCGGCGGCCAAGCGAACCGCAGATTACGCCCTCTGGCGGCCCGAGCGACCAGATAGTCCCGCAGCGCGAGCGCCCGTAGCATGCCGCGCTGCATGCGGTGCAGAATAGTGGGCAGATGCTCGGTGCCGAAAACCGCGGCGGCACTGGCGAATTCCGGGACGTAAGCGCGGGCGGCGGCGGTCGCGGCGAACTGCCGGGCATGGCCGATAAGAACAGCGAGGACATGAAGAACAGCCCCAATACGCCCCGGGATAGGGCGAGGTTCCATGGAGGCCGGACTGGTCGGGGCTGCTCGGGTCATCGGAATGATGGTAGCAGAGAAAAGAGAACAAAACAAGAATTATGTGATCGAATTCCCAAATTGAAACCATGCCCAAGGTGACAGGACGAGGGCAATCGCATACGGCCGGAAATCGCCCATTTTCGTCATCCTCGGGCTTGACCCTACCGCGTTCACACATCTTGGAAACGAAGCCGATAGCTCCATCGGGATGCTCCGTCGAACCATCGCAACGGCCGACAGTGTCGCAATCCGTGACCTCCGTGTCCCCTTCAAGCGGCGCTGGCACCCAGGTAGTTGTCCGCGGACTACGCAGATTTCGCAGATTGAACGCGCCCCAATGTCGCAGATGTGGGTCTGTGATAGACGGGGGTATGACAACAACAACGTCCTCTCGCCCGCGCGCGCTGATCGTCGCTGGCCCGACCGCCAGCGGGAAGTCCGCGCTTGCCATCGCCATCGCCGAACGCTTGGGCGGGACGATCGTGAACGTCGATTCCATGCAGGTTTATGCCGAACTGCGGGTCATCGTCGCGCGCCCGACGGCCGAGGACGAAGCGCGCGTGCCGCACAGCTTGTACGGCATCCGCCCGGCCGCCGAACCCGGCAGCGCCGCTTGGTGGCGGGCGGAGGCGCTGCGGGAAATGGAAGCCGCCCATGCCGCCGGCCGCATCCCGATCCTGACCGGCGGCACCGGCATGTATTTCGCCGCCCTCACCCAGGGCATTTCCGACATTCCCGACCCCGGCCCGGCCGCGCGCCATGAAGCCCGCGATCTGCTGGCGCGTTTGGGACCGGAGGAATTGCACGCTGGTCTGACCAAGGTCGATCCCGCCACCGCCGCCCGCCTGAAACCCGCCGACAGCCAGCGCATCGCGCGTGCGTGGGAGGTCTGGCGGGGCACCGGCATGGGGCTGGCGGCGTGGCAGAACCGGAAAGGCGACCCGGCGCCCTGGGATTTTGCCGCCATCCTGCTCGACCCGCCGCGCGACACGTTGCGCGCCGCCATCGCCATGCGGTTCGAGGCCATGCTCCGCGATGGCGCGCTGGAGGAAGTGCGGGCGCTGCTGGCCCTGAACCTCGACCCCGCGTTGCCGGCGATGCGGGCGCATGGGGTGCCGGAAATCGCGGCCTATTTGCGCGGGGAGACGTCGCTGGAGCACGCGGGACAGCGTACTGAACTGATCACGGGGCAATACACCAAGCGCCAGGCGACGTGGTTCCGTCACCACCGGTTGGCTGACCCGCCTCTGATGCATACGATCAATGCGCGATTCAGCGATTTCACGCAATTATCGGAAAGTTTTACCCCGGAAATATTGGCATTTCTTCAATTCCGGGGTTGACGCAGCGCAGCATCCGGCCTAGTTGACCGCCTCTTTCGAACAACGGGGTTCCCCATCATGTCGGCCGAAGCTACCCAGTCCGGAGCGGAAATCCTCCTGCGCGCCCTTAAGGATGAGGGCGTCGAGGTTATTTTCGGCTACCCCGGCGGGGCTGTCCTTCCGATCTACGACGCCATCTTCAACCAGAATGCCATCCGGCACATCCTGGTGCGGCAGGAAGGCGGCGCGGTGCACGCGGCCGAGGGTTATGCGCGCTCCACCGGCAAGGTCGGCGTAGTGCTGGTGACCTCCGGTCCCGGCGCGACCAACGCGGTCACGGGCCTGTGCGACGCGCTGATGGACAGCATTCCCGTGGTCTGCCTGACCGGGCAGGTGCCGACGCATCTGATCGGCAACGACGCTTTCCAGGAAGCCGACACGACCGGCATCACCCGCCCGGCGACCAAGCACAATTATCTGGTGAAGCGGTCGGAAGACCTCGCCCGTGTGGTGCATGAGGCGTTTTACGTCGCGCGCAGCGGCCGGCCGGGACCGGTGGTGATCGATCTGCCCAAGGATATTCTGATCAATCCGGCGCCCTACGCCGAAGCGGCGGCGACGCATAAAAGCTACCGCCCGCGCACCGAACCCGACATGGATCAGATCGCCAAGGCGGTCGCGCTGCTGAAATCCGCCAAGCGCCCGATGATCTATGCCGGCGGCGGCGTCATCAACGCGGGGCCGGAGGCATCCGCGCTGTTGACCGAATTCACCCGCCTCACCGGCTTCCCGATCACGAACACGCTGATGGGGCTGGGGTGCTATCCAGCGTCCGACCCGCAGTTCCTGGGCATGCTGGGGATGCACGGGACCTACGAAGCCAACCTCGCCATGCATGGCTGCGACGTGCTGCTGGCCGTCGGTGCTCGGTTCGACGATCGCATCACCGGGCGGTTGAACGCGTTCAGCCAGGGTTCGCGGAAGATCCACATCGATATCGATTCTTCGTCGATCAACAAGAACGTGCCGGTGGAAGTGCCGATCGTCGCCGACGCGGCCAAGGGGTTGAAGGCATTGCTGTCGGCGTGGAAGGCAGACGACGCCAAGGTCGACGCGCCGGCCATCGCCACGTGGTGGCGCCAGATCGACGTCTGGCGCGCCAAAGACAGCCTGAAGTTCAGCCAGGACATGAAGCCGGGTTCGGTGATCAAGCCGCAATACGCGGTGCAGCGGCTTTACGAGATCGCTCGGGCGCGCAAACAGGAGGTGTTCATCACCACCGAGGTCGGTCAGCACCAGATGTGGGCCGCCCAGCACTTCAAGTTCGAGCTTCCCAATCGCTGGATGACCTCCGGCGGGCTTGGCACCATGGGCTACGGGCTGCCGGCGGCGATGGGCGTGCAGATCGCGCATCCGGACGCGCTGGTGGTGGATATCGCCGGCGAGGCCTCCACCCTCATGAACATCCAGGAATTGGGCACGATCGCGCAGTACAAGCTGCCGGTGAAGGTGTTCATCCTGAACAACGAATACATGGGCATGGTGCGCCAGTGGCAGGAACTGCTGCATGGCGGGCGCTATTCCGAAAGCTATTCGGCCGCGCTGCCCGACTTCGTGAAGCTGGCGGATGCGTTCCATGCCAAAGGCATGCGCGCGACCAGCGTCGATCAGCTCGACGACGTCATCATCGCGATGCTGGACTGCCCGACGGCGGTGATCGCCGATATCGCGGTCGATCCCACGGAAAACTGCTTCCCGATGATCCCCAGCGGTGCCGCGCATAACGAGATGATCCTGGGGCCGGAACACGAATCCAGCGGCGCCGCGATCTCCGACGCCGGCATGGCGCTGGTTTAATTCTGTTTGGAACGATTCATGTCCGATCCCATGAGCACGCGTACCGCCACGATCTCTGTCCTGGTGGACAACGAAGCCGGCGTGCTGGCGCGCGTCACCGGCCTGTTCTCCGGCCGCGGCTACAACATCGACAGCCTGACCGTGGCGCCGGTGGACGCCGCCGGCGAGCTCAGCCGCATCAACATTGTCACGTCCGGCACCTCGATGGTGATCGAGCAGATCAAGGCGCAGTTGGACCGGCTGGTGCCGGTGCACCGCGTCGCCGATCTGTCGCTGGAAGGCCCGCATGTGGCGCGCGAAATGGCATTGGTAAAAGTCGTCGGCACCGGCGAAAAGCGCGTCGAAGCCCTGCGCATCGCGGACACCTTCCGAGCACGGGTGGTGGATACGACGGTGGAAAGCTTTGTGTTCGAGCTGACGGGCGCGACGGACAAGCTGGACGCGTTCATCGCGCTGATGCAGGACCTCGGCCTCGCCGAAGTGTCCCGCACCGGTGTCGCGGCCCTCGCTCGGGGTAAGCGGACGATTTGATAATCCCGCGCCACCTGATAGGCTTGCCGAATATGGAACCTTGTTCGTAGGAAGGGCGTTCCGTGGCGCATATCGAAGGTTTCAGGGTCCGCAACTATCGCTCGTTACGCGACGTGACAATCGGCAGGCTTTACGGTGATCGGGATACGCCCGGCCTGACGAGATTGATCGCGGTTATCGGTAAGAACGGCTCGGGCAAAAGCACGCTGCTCGACGCATTTGGGTTTTTATCCGATTGTTTGATCATGGGCGTCGAGGCAGCGTGCGACCAAAAGCAGCGTGGCGGCTTCGAGCGGCTTCGGTCGAAGGGAATGACGGGGCCGATCCATTTCGATATTTACTATCGGGAAGAACCTAACGACCGCCCAATCACGTACGAGCTTTCGATTGATTTGGATGAGCTGCGACGGCCATTTGTCAGTGAGGAAATATTGCGCCAGCGGCGGCGAAATCAAAGCCGTGGGCGTCCATTCCCGTTCCTTAACCTTCAGAACGGCAATGGTGAGGTGTGGGCCGGCGAAGATGCTTTACAGGCCACGGGCGAAGAATCCAGATTCAAAATCGCGGTGAATTTAACGGACACGCGGCAGCTCGGGATCGCTACTCTGGGAACCCTACGGGACCACCCTCGCATTTCCCGTTTTCGGGATTTTCTGAAAGGTTGGTATCTTTCCTATTTCCAGCCAGACGCCGCCCGTGGCTTGCCCAGCGCCGGACCGCAGCCGCATTTGAATATACACGGCGATAACCTGAGCAATGTCGTGCAGTTCATGGAGCGCGAGCACAAAGACCGATTTGCTGTTATCCTTAAGAGGATCGCCAGCCGTATCCCCGGGGTCAGGAAAATCGATACACACGTTACAGAGGACAGGCGTGTGCTTTTGCGTTTCAACGATGGCGGATTCGAGGACCCCTTCTACGCACAGCAGATGTCCGACGGTACTTTGAAGGTATTCGCCTACCTGCTGCTTTTGGAAGACCCCGAACCGCCGCCTTTCATTTGTATCGAAGAGCCGGAGAACGGTCTTTATCATAAACTTTTGGAAACACTGGCGACAGAATTCAGGGAACACGCGACGAAAAAAGGCAGTGCGTCTCAAATATTCGTGACCACCCACCAGCCCTATTTCGTCGATGCGCTGGATCCAT
Organism: uncultured Acetobacteraceae bacterium; assembly: GCA_903895595.1. GTDB lineage: Bacteria > Pseudomonadota > Alphaproteobacteria > Acetobacterales > Acetobacteraceae > Rhodopila. The sequence goes on from CAITUP010000112.1 coordinate 16,157, forward strand.
CGGAAGTGTGGATTTTGGAAAAAGGGAAGGACGGGTTTTCAACCGTGCAGCATGTCGTCAAGCTCGAAATCGTTAAAAACCTCGTCGCCGAAGGTCTGCCGCTCGGCGGGCTTTGGTACAGCGACTATCTCGACGCGAGATAGGCATGCATTTCGAAATTCTGACCGAAGACAGTTCGGGGATGCGCCTGCTCGAATATTTGTTGCCCAAACTGGTCGGCCCGAACGGCGAACAGCATACTTGGCGGCTGCATTCATACAAGGGAATCGGCCATCTGCCAGCCGATCTGTCCTCGGCCGCCGACCCGGCCAAGCGACAGCTTTTGGACCAACTCCACCGTTTGCTGCGGGGCTACGCGAAAACGCCGGGGTGGTGCGATGCCGTGATCGTTGTCGTCGACTCGGACCGGCACGATTGCATCGCATTTTTGGCGGAATTGAAGCAAGTCGCGGTTGCATGCGGTGCCGAACATCTGGCGATGTTCAGATTGGCGATCGAGGAAACCGAGGCATGGTACCTCGGTGATCGCGACGCGCTGCTGACGGCCTACCCCAACGCGAAAAAGGCCCATCTGGATCGCTACGATCAAGACTCTCTATGCGATACCTGGGAGTTTTTGGCCGATATCGTGCATCCCGGCGGCCGACGTGCGGTCCAGAAAGCAGGCTGGCCAACCGCGGGGAACTTGAAGCACGAATGGGCCGATCGCATCGGCCCGCATATGGACCCTGACCGCAACCTCTCCCCCAGCTTTGGCAAGCTCCGCGACGGGCTGCGGCGATTGGCCAAGGTCTGATTTTTCCCAAGCCAAGCCCTGTCCAACGCCGCCGAGCCGCGCTAAACCCCCCCGCCCGAATATGACAACCGAACGGCGCCGCTCCGGCGACCGCATAGCAAAAGGACCCAACCCATGCGCGTCTATTACGACCGCGACGCCGACGTGAACCTGATCAAAGGCAAGAACGTCGCTATCATCGGCTACGGCAGCCAGGGCCATGCCCATGCCAACAACCTCAAGGACAGCGGCGCGAAGAACCTCGCCGTCGGTCTGCGCCCCGGCTCCGCTGGCGTAGCCAAGGCCGAAGCGGCCGGCCTGAAGGTCATGGACCCCGCCGATTGCGCCAAATGGGCCGACGTCGTGATGGTGCTGACGCCCGACGAGGGCCAGGGCGACCTGTACCGCGACAAGCTGCACGCCAACATGAAGCCGGGCGCCGCTCTGGCGTTCGCGCACGGGCTGAACGTGCATTTCAACCTGCTCGATCCCCGCGCCGACATCGACGTGTTCATGATCGCGCCGAAAGGCCCCGGCCACACGGTGCGCAGCGAATACCAGCGCGGCGGCGGCGTTCCCTGCCTCGTGGCGGTCGCTCAAAACCCGTCCGGCAACGCCCTGGAAGTGGCGCTGTCCTATGCGTCCGCGATCGGCGGCGGCAAGGCCGGCATCATCGAGACCACCTTCAAGGAAGAATGCGAAACCGACTTGTTCGGGGAGCAGGTCGTCCTGTGCGGCGGCTTGGTCGAACTCATCAAGGGCGGTTACGAGACCCTGGTGGAAGCCGGCTACGCCCCCGAAATGGCGTATTTCGAGTGCCTGCACGAGGTGAAGCTGATCGTGGACCTGATCTACGAGGGCGGCATCGCGAACATGAACTACTCCATCTCCAACACGGCCGAGTACGGCGAATACGTCACCGGCCCGCGGATCATCACCGATGAGACGAAGGCCGAGATGAAGCGGGTTCTGGCCGACATTCAGACCGGCAAATTCGCCCGCGATTGGATGCTGGAAAACAAGGTGAACCAAGCCAGCTTCAAGGCCACGCGCCGCCGGCTGTCCGAACACCCCATCGAGGAAATCGGCGTCAAGCTGCGCGCGATGATGCCGTGGATCAGCAAGAACGCGCTGGTCGACAAGACGAAGAACTAATCCCAATCGCCCTGACCATTGGCGCACCGAGCCGCGCAATCCGTCATGCCGACGCAGGTCGGCATGACGGATTGTTGCGGGCCGGTCTGTCAATGGTTAGGTCCGCTGGTATAAGCAGCCGCCACGAGCGGTACTCCAGATCGGCCATGGCGGGGTGGATGGGTGTTCGCGCCCCTGCAGCCGGTGCCTAGGTAGCCAACGCGCCGCCTACAGCACCGCCAATACCTCCCGACCTTCCCGCAGCGCCGCGGCGAGCCGGTCGACATCCTCCCGCAACAGCAGCCGTTCCGCGACCATGGAATCGGCCGCGGCCAGCACGCGGGAGGCCCAGGCTTCGTGCGTGCCATAGCGTTCGGCGAAGGACGGGCGCGGGTCTCCGGCAGTTGGCGTTTCCGGGAACCGCAGCACGGACCCCTGAATGGTGAACAAATCCCCCGCCGCGTAGCCGGGGATGCGCACGGCCCAGCCGGTATGGGTGGCAATCGGCGCTGTCAGCAGCGGATGCCGTAGGCCGCCTTGGCTGTTGCCGTCCGTATCCACCGCTGCCACCAGTACAGCGTAGGGGGCGCCCTCGATCGGCGGTTCCACGGAATGGTCGCGCAGGCGCAGCTCGTTCAGAACGTCGGGAAAGGTCACACCCGGCAGGCGGGGGAACGCGGCCGCGGCTTCCTCGCGCGTGACCAGCGTGCCGTCGGCGCGCGAGGGGAAGCGGCTGTCCGGGGGGGCGATGCCCTTTTCCACCCATTCCGTCAGCGCGATCAGCAGCGCCCGCATGTAGGAGCTGTAGCCCAGCGGGTTGCCCGGCAGTTCGGTGATCTGTTTGACCGGCGGCTTGTGCACGGCGTGCTGGATGCCCGAGGCCATGAAAATCCGCACGTTGTCCGGCATCGGCACATCGTTGCCGAGCGGATCCGTGGCCACAAGGGATGCTCGGCCGACCCAGAGGTCGGAATCCGTGTCCAGATGGATGATTTTGGGCGCAACGCCGGCCGCCTCGGCACGGCGCAGGATGCCGTCGGTCTTGCCACTGATGGGGTCGTGCATCTCTGCGTATGTGAAGGGAAACTGGTCGTCGAGGAACGAATGATCCTCGTGCTGGCGCGCGTAACGGCCGGGTTGGGCAAAGGCGTAATCGATGTAGGTCCGGCGGGAGCCGCCGACGATGGGGAAGATGGCGTCGAACACCGGCCCGCCATCCGAACCCTGGTTGAAGCCCAGATGCACGAAATCGCGCAGCACCCGCCCACTTTGGGAAATGCCGAAACCGACCGTGTGCCGGATCGACCCGCCCAGCGGATTGTCCGGATGGTCGTGGCGCAGGAAATCGGTCAGATCGCGGATCGCGGCGAAGCCGATGCCCATGACCACGGGGTCGCGGGCGGGATAGACGAACTCGAAGATCGATCCGCGATCGAACTCCGGCACGCTGGGGCGGGTGATTTCCACATGACGATCGTCCACGTAGCGCCAGGACAGGCCGGGTGGCGTGGCCCGAGGGTCTTTCTCCCGCTGGCGCACGGTCAGCGTGGCCTTGGTCGGATCGCGGTCGGCCACCGGGTAGGACAGCGTGCCGATGAACTTGTCGGGCGAGACGATCTGAATGAACGCGTCGCCGGGGCCGCCGGTTTCCTCGGGGATGAATTCCTCGCGGTTGACGCCGGTGATCGGGCCATCCGGGTTGGCGGCGATGGGGAAGCGGGCATCCAAGCGGTCGGCGCCCGCGGGCACGCCGTTCTGCCAGGCGCTCCATACCACCGAGAAACCGTTCCGCATCAGGAAGCCGTTGCCGGCGTGTTCGGCGGTGACGGGGCGGTTCCCGTCGGCGCCGAGATTCAAACGCGTTAGCGCGACCTTGTTGCCGCGGTTGGGCACATCGTACATCAGCCAGCCGTTGCCCTTGGCGCTGTCGATGGGTTTCAGCAGGGAAAAGGCGGACTCGTACGCCACCATGCCGTTGGCATCGCGCGGCGCCTTCGCCAAATTCACGATGCCGGCATTCGCTGGGTGTTCGGGGTCGAGCGCGCCATGGACGGTGCCGGACAGGCATTCATAGGCGCCGACCGCACCGAAGACGGTGCCGCCGAAGACCGGTGTCAGGCGTTCCGCGATGTCAATGCGCAGAATGCTCCCGCGTTTCGCCGCCATGGGCTGTCCCCTCATTCTTGTTGTCTGGTTTGGGATGCGACGGATCGGCCGCCGGAGCAACCCCGAGGACGCTAAACAGCCGCGCGCTGGGAGGCCAGGCGGCCATGACGCTGGCCCGTCCGGCGTACAGTCCTGCGGCGAATAACAGCAGCGCGGCGACGCTGCCGGCCCACGCGAGTCTTAACGCCCATGGGGATGCAGGTTTGGCGGCGGAAACGGCGGCCAGGCGGTCCATGGCTGTCGGGCCGGACGGCGGTATCGGCGGCGGCGGCGGTTCGGGGGACGGTTCCGGGGGTTCCTCGGCCGCCGCTACGGGCACGGGCTCCGGTGGCGGCGGTGCCGCTTCCTCCTGCGCTGGCAGCGGCACCCAGCGGTGCTCGCACCGAGCACACCGGGTTGGACGGCCCGGACGGAGGAGCGCGTCGGCGACGTCGTAGGCCGCGTCGCATTGGGGGCAGATTATGCGCATCTGGGTGGGGGATAACTACCTGGGGTTGCGTTATCTTGCCGCTCGGCTTGGCTGACCGCAATCGGTTTCGTTCCCGCCCGTCAACTGCTGAATCGGGTGACGCGGCCGGCGGTCATCCCGCCGTCGATGACCAGTTCCGACCCGGTCATGTGGCTGGACAGGTCGGAGCAGAGGAACAGGATGCCGTTGGCGATGTCCTCGGCCTGACCGGCTTTGCCCAGCGGGACGGTGGCGGCGGCGATCTTGTCGGGGTCGAGGGGGGCGTTGGCGCCGGGGGGGAGCTTGCCCCAGATCGGCGTGGCGATGATGCCGGGATGCACGGAATTGACCCGGATCCCGTCGTTGGCCTGGGCGCACTCCAGCGCCATGGATTTGGCGAACAGGCGCACCGCGCCCTTGGTGGCGCTGTAGCCCGCCAGACCGGCGGAACCGCGCAGACCCGCGACCGAGGACAGCATCACGATCGAGCCGCCATTCCCCGCTCGGCGCATCGCGGGGATGCCGTATTTTACCGTCAGGAACACGCCGTCGACGTTGATGGCCATCTGGCGGCGCCAGTCCGCCAGGCTCATGTCGATGGCGGAGCCCATGATGCCGATGCCGGCGTTGGCGACAATCAGGTCGAGCCGGCCCAACTGTTCCGCCGCCGCGACAACGGTGGGCCAGCCGGCTTCGTCGGTGACGTCGTGGTGGAGATAGATCCCGCCGACCTCGGCTGCCAGCGCTTGGCCGGCGGCGTCGTCGAGATCGGTGAGGACGAGCTTGGCGCCTTCCTTGGACAGGGCGCGCGCGGTGGCGGCGCCGATGCCGGAGGCCGCGCCCGTGATGATTCCGACCTTGTTGGCGAGTAGCGGCATGGTTGGGGTTCCCTGTTTTGAGGCGTTATTCGACCAAGCGGTGGGGTGGATGGCAAGGTTCGGGTGGGCTACTGGATGGGCCGAACCGGACGACAGACCGCGTTTTTCACCACCAAGGCGACGAAGAACCGCGAAGGATGCACGAAGGGGCTCGGACGATATCGCCCTTCAGGGCAGCCGGTTGGATCGTCGGAATAATCTACGATTTCGGGGATTGATTCTGGAAGGATGAACAGCGGCTTTATGCATTCTTTGCGGTGCTTGGTGTCCTTCGTGGTGAAAACGCGGTCTTTCCACCGGTCGGGCCTTGCCATTCAGCGCAACGAACCCTCAAATCCCGTCCAGCTTGAACGCCGCGTCCAGTACCACCAGCCGGCGCTTGAACAGCCACGCCCCGTCCACCCGAGCCAGGGTGCAGTCGTAACGGCCGGGGGGACCCATGCGGGACGCGCCGTCGCGGGTGACGATGTTCACCAGATAGCAGGTCGCGTGGGCAATATCGCCGTCGACGGTGATCGCGAAATTGGTCAGGACATGGCGCAGTTGAGCGCCGCTCGCGTGAAATCGCGAAAATTGTTCCGCGAAGGCTCGGATTTCGGCGGTGCCGGTCTTGACGCCCACGACGGGGCTTTCCATCGAGGCGTCGGGGGTGAAGCAGGACACCACGCCGTCCGCATCCCCGTTGTCCAGCGCGGTGGCGTAACGGATGAACAGGTCCTGGACGGCGAAACGGTCTTCGAGCGAGACGGCCATTTTATCCCACCAATCCGCGGGCGATGCCGATGATCCGGTGCGCCTCGCTCCAGAGGTTATACGGCCCCAAGCGGTCCATGTGTGCCCATTCGACGTGGGAGACGTCGGAGCCCGCCACGGCCTCCCCGCCTTCCCAGCGAGCGGCGAAGTCCAGGATCGTGTAATGGAAGCGAACACGGCCGTCGTGGTCGCGGCGGATTGTGTCGACGTGCGCGCAGAAATGCAGGGCGCCGACGGTCAGGCCGGTTTCCTCGTGCAGTTCGCGGCGGGCCGCGTCCTCGCAGGTTTCGCCGACGTCCTGGGCGCCGCCGGGCAGGGTCCAACTGCCGACGTTCGGCGGTTTGCCGCGGCGGCACAGCAAAACCTCATCGCCGCGGATCACCACGATGCCGATGCCGACGAAGGGCCTGGTCGGGTATTCCCGGTCGGTCACGGCTTGGCGGCCGGGGCGGGCGGTTCGGCGGGTTTTTCCGCCGCCTTAAGATCGTCGATTTCGGGCACCAGCGCCTTCTCCTTCCAGGAACCGAGTTGATACAACCACCCGGAGACGCGTTTGGACAGGGTGGCGCCCTCGGCTTCGGCCTTGTCGGTGCCGGTGGCGGTCATGCCGACCCAGATATCCTTGTCGGCCTTGAACACCGTCGCGGTCAGGATCAGTCCATCGGACGTGGTGAAGACGGCCGTGCCGACGGTGGCGCCGATGGGATCGGAGGCGGGGCGGACGTCCTGGAACGTGAGCAGTTCGAATGCTCGGCCGATATCCTCCAGCTTGTAGTCTTCCAGCTTGGGATGCTCGGCGGGGTCCTTCAGCACCAGTTTGTCGCCCTCGCGTCCGAACACCAGCTTTTTGTCGCCGTGGGTGATGGTCACGGAGGCAATGCGTCCGTGCTCGATATTGGCGATATCGCGATCGAACCATTGGGCCGGATCGTGGTCGGCGTGCAAAGCGCCTTCGGCCAGCCAGGATTGGGCTTCGGTGGGGCGGCGAACGTAGAGTTCCTCCTCCACCTTGCCCTGGGTGCGCTGGCGGCCGTGGCCGACGATCAGTTCGACAATGGGTTTGCCAGCGGCGTCGAGGACCCGCAGCAGGCTGCCGGTCGCATCGGCTTTGGCTGGGTCTTCCACGCCGAGCCGAGCGTATTTTTCGGGATCGGTGGTGCGGGCTTCGGTCAGGCGCAGTTCGGTCAGCGCGGTCAGCATCTGGTGCATTTTGCTGTCCTGGACGGGGTAACCGCCGCGATCCACCAATCCCCAGCGGCCGTCCTTCAAGGTGATCGCGGTGACCTTGTTCTGACGGGCGATCTCGACGCGGGCGGCGTCCTTCAGCTTGGGCGTCAGGCCGGGGAACATCGGCTGGCCAGCCTCGACGGTCTTCTGGCCTGCGGGCGCGTTGCCGCCGGCGACATACCAGCCGCCACCCAGCGCGGCGATTCCCAGGACGATCAGGATAAGAAGCGTGCGGATGGTCATGCCCGAGCCCTCGCGCGGCGGGTGCGCTGGATCAGCGCGATGACGATAGCCAGGAGCGTCAGCAGTGCCGGCATCAGGACGATGTTCAGCACGCGCAGCGTGGTCTCCAGCCGGGAGATGTCGCGGTTCAGCTCCAGTTGCACCGCGCGCAGTTTCTGCCGGGTCTGGACGATATCGGCGCGCGCGGCGTCGATGGCGGCACGCTGTTCGGGCGTGACCACGGCCTCGGTCTTCGCCTTGGGATCGGCGGACTCGCCCCCGGCACGCAGGGTGCGTAGCTGCTTTTCGGTTTCCTCCAGATGCTTCTGAAGGGTCTGTTCGGTTTGGCGATAGGCGGCCTCGGCGTCGCTGCGCATTTGGGCGATGGCCGCGAAAGGCCGGCTGGTTTCGCCGCGGGATCGCAGGCCGATCAGCGCGTCGCCGCCGGCGAGGGTGCCGACCAGATTGGCGATGAAGGGACCGTTGTCGGCGAAGGGGGTGGCGGTCGGCTGGCCGAAGAAATCGGCGATCCGCACCCAGTAGCGATCCGCCAGAATGTCGGAATCGGCGATCACGACCATGTTGGCGGGGCCGTCGGTCGCGGCTTTATGGTCGGGAAAACTATCCGGCCGTTTCTGGTCCTTGGCCAGTTCGGGCGGACCTGTGAAGGCGGATTTCAGAACGCCGCGGACGCGGGCGGCGACCACGCGCTGCTGTCCGTCCGGCTTGAAGCTGGCCAGCAGTTTGGACGGGTCGGGCGTGCGCAGTTGTTCGGCCGGGATCAGCGCCGAACGCGGGCTGGAGGTCAGCAGCGGGGTGAACTCGATAGTCGCGCCGTCGGCCTTGGAGATCGCGCCGGGGGAGGCAACGGTGACGGTCTTGAGGTCGGCGGTCGCGGGGTCGTTGCGGTTCAGCCCGTCGCGGATGGTGAACCACGCCACGTAGCTGACTGCCTGCACCCGGTCGTCGGCATTCGCGCGCACGCGCCAGGCGCCGGTCAGGTCGCCGACGGCCTGCGTCGTGTCGAAGGCGATGCCCCAGGCGTCGAACAGCTTCTTCAGGTCGGAATGCGCATCCGTGGTCGGCATGCCCGTGGGGTTCGGCATGCTGGCGGCGGACTCGCTCCAGGGATCGACCATCGCCATCAGGCGGCCGCCGCGCATAACGAACTGGTCGATGGCATAGAGCGTGGCGTCGGACAGGTTCTGCGCCTGTGCGACCAGCAGCACTTGGATGTCGGGGTCGATGACCTGCGCATCCACCGGCACGGTCTTCACCGTGTTGGTCTGGCGCAGCAGCACCGCCGAGGCATAGGGCTGCCCTGCGGGCCCCTGGCCGCGCGACATCATCATGGCGCGTTGATCGCCCTCCAGCGGCAAGGACGACATCGCACCGACGACGGTGCGCTTCGGGTTCGACAGCTCGTAGATCAGCTTGGTCAGGTCGAATTCCAGGAAACGCTCCCGCTCCGCCTGGAAGAAGGGGATGGTGCGTTCGTCGTCCTCGAGGTTGGAGGCCGAGAGGCCGAACCAGACCTGTTCGCCGCCCTGATCCAGCGGCACGCCTTGCAGCCCGTAGGCCATCGCTTTGTCTTCGGTGTCGCTGTACGGTTCGGGGTCGTAAAACTCGACCTTCACCTTGCCGCCGGACAACGATGCGTAGTTACGCAGCATTTCCCGGACATGGTCGGCGTAGGTGCCGTAGGACGAAACGGCGGCGCCGAGCTTGCGCGAGTAAAAGAGGCGGAGGGTGACGGGTTCCTTGAGGCCGGTAACGACCTGCTTGGTGCCGGGCGACAGGGTGTAGAGGTGCGATTGGGTCAGGTCCGCCTGCACGCCGGATAGGCCGGCGTCGGCGAACAAATTGATACCGATGGCGATGGCAGCAGCCGCGACCACGCCGATGATGGAAAACCACAGACGGCGCATGGGTCAGTCCGCCTTCCGTTGATCGACCAGCACGGTGTTCACGAACAGCCAGAACCCGATGAAGGTCGCGAAGTAGACGATATCGCGGGCCGAGACGACGCCGCGGGTGAAGTTTTGGAAGCGGTCGAGCACGGCCATGCGGCGCGCGACCTCCGCCAGGACGGGGGTGTTCTTCGACAGGAACTCGGTCACCACCGTGTAGGACGCGACGGTGAAGACGAAGCAGATCGCGACCGCCAGGACGAAGGCGATGACCTGATTGCGCGTCGCCGCCGACATCGCGGAACCGACCGACAGGAAGGCGCCGGCCACCAGCATGGAGCCGACATAGCCGGAGGCGATGACGCCGTTATCCGGGTTGCCCAGATAGTTGACCGTCAGCACGAAGGGGAAGGTCAGGACCAAAGCGGCGCCGCAGAACAGCCAGGCGGCGACGAACTTGCCGAGCACCGCCTGCGTCTGGGTGATGGGCAAAGTTAGGAGCAGCTCGATGGTGCCGAGACGCCGCTCCTCCGCCCACAGGCGCATGGTGATCGCGGGGATCAGGAGCAAAAACACCCAGGGGATGAAGGTGAAGAAGGCGCTGAGGTCGGCCTGATCGCGTTCGAAGAAGTTGCCGAGGTTGAAGGTCAGCGTGCCTTGCAGCGCCAGGAAGATGACGATGAAGACGGTGGCGACGGGGGTGGCGAAATAGGCCGCCAGTTCCCGGTCGGCGATGGTGACGATGTTGCGCATGGTCAGGCAGCGTCCCTTTGCGGCAGCGTCAAAAGGCGGAAGACGTCGTCGAGCTTGCCGGAGGGATGGCGTTGCTCCAGTTCGGCCGGCGTCGCGTCGGCGACAATCCGCCCGTTGGCGATCACGATGGCGCGCGTGCAGACGGCGTCCACTTCTTCCAGGATATGAGTCGAGATCACGATGGCCTTGTTCGGCGCCATCTGCTGGATCAGCGCGCGGACCTCATGCTTTTGGTTGGGGTCGAGGCCGTCGGTCGGCTCGTCCAGCACCAGGACGGGTGGATCGTGCAGCAGCGCCTGGGCGAGGCCGACGCGGCGCTTGAAGCCTTTCGATAATGTTTCCACCGGTTGCAGGCGAACGCCTTGCAGGCCCGTCAGACCGATGGCGTGGGCAACGCGGTCGGATAGCTCCGACCCGCTGTAGCCGCGAATTTTGGCGCAGAATTTTAGGAACCCGGCGACGGACATTTCGGGGTAGGTGGGCGCGCCTTCGGGCAGGAAGCCGAGTGCGCGGCGGGCGGCGACGGCATTCGTCCGCACGTCGTGGCCGAGAATGCTGGCGGTGCCGGCGGTGGGGATCATGAAGCCGGCGAGCATGCGCATGGTGGTGGATTTGCCGGCGCCGTTGGGGCCGAGGAAGCCCAGGACCTCTCCCTTCGCGACGGTGAAGGACACGTTGTCGACGGCCGTGAACGACCCGAAGCGCTTGGTCAGGTTCCGAATCTCGATCAGTGTTGGTCGCTGTTCGGCAGTCATGCTGCGCTCCTCCACCGCTGTTTTGTCCGGTGCGCGGGCATAACCGAAATGGCGGGCAATGCAAGCGGGTTGGGGCGGCGGGTGAACGAGGTTTAATGCGGACGTAAGGTGGATGGGACCGCCTACCATCGGACCGGAAGGTTGAGCAGCCCGCGGAAGGCCCAGCCACCGATCCGTACCGGGTCGGAGGCGTCCAGGCCGATGTTCGCCAACCGCCGAAATACGCTCGGCAAAGCCACATCGGCGACCATTGCGCGCGAGGCCCAGGCGCCGATGCAGTAGTGCGGGCCGGCACCGAAGGCGATGCTTTTGGCTGTGTCGCGGGTGGCGTCGAAGCGGTCCGGATCGGCGAAAACCGACTCATCGCGGTTGGCGGAGCCGATCAGGAAGAAGACGCGGTCGTTGGGCTCCAGATCGATATCCCCGATACGCCAGGGCCGGGCAATGCGGCGGGGCATCATGCCGATGGGGGAAATCCAGCGGATGAATTCCTCGAACACCTGCAACCAGGGGATTTCTCCGGTTCGCGCGGCGGCCAACTGGTCGGGGTGGGTAAGAAGTGCCCAGAGGGTGCCGGCGATGGTGTCGCGGGGTTCGTTCTGGCCGCCGGAAATCGCCAGTTTGATGTTGGCGCGAATGCTGTCCATCGGCAGGCCGGCCTGGAGCATGAGACCGAGCATGTCGCGGCCGGGGTGGGCCCGGGCGACGGGGAGCATGTCGTCGATGGCCGCGTCGATGCCGGCGGTGGCGGCGTGGCAGCGTGCCTCGACCGCGGGATCGGCCGCGTAGTTGGCGATGCCGTCGATCATGCCTTGCGATCAAGCGTCCATGTCCGCGTAGTGCGCGTTGGTCAGGCCGGTGATGTCCTTGAGGCACTCGGCCGATAGCGGTAGCGCGAAGCTGCGGAACAGGTCGGTCGCGCCCGTCGGGGCGATTTCGTCCAGCAGGCGGTCGGCGTGGGTTTGGAACCGTTCCGTCCAGTGATCCTTGACCGTACGGGGCGACATCGCGGGGAACACGACGCGCCGTTCGGCGGCGTGCGGGGCGCCGTCCTTGCGCATCATGTTGTGGCCCATCAGGCGCGTCATCAGGCCGCCGGGCTGTTCGGAGCTGAAGACCTCCGTCAGTTTCTCCGACGCCATGATGTCGTCGTGGCGGGCCAGCACCGTGCCGCCGAGTTGGGGGACGTAAGCGATGGGGGCTTCGTTCCGCAAACGCGCGAGCGTGGGGTAGGGGTCCCGCCAGAACGCGGCCAGATCGATGTCGAAGGGGGGCGCGGTGCTCATGGGGTTAGAACGGAGCCTGCACGCGCGGGTCGCGCTGCCAGTGATACTCGGCCTCGGCCGCGGCGATGTCGGCGACCGCTTGGCCCATCAGGCGGGCGACGAGGTAGAACGCCATGTCCGTGCCGGCGGAAACCCCGGCGGAGGTCACGTAGTCCCCGGCATCGACCCAGCGCGACGTGCGGTCCCACAGGACGGAAGGGCCGAATGTGCGGACCCAATCGAAGGCGTTGTGGTTGGTCGTGGCGGGCTTGTTGTCCAGCAGCCCGGCTTTCGCCAGCACGGCCGCACCGGTGCAGACCGACGTCATCAGCGGCACCTTGACATCCATCGCCTTGATCCAGGCGACGGTGGAGTCATCCAGCACCGCCTCGGTCCCGAAGCCGCCGGGTACCATCAGCAGATCGAACGGGCGTTTCAGCGCGTCCTCCCGCGTCAGGTCGGGGGCGACGGCCGGGCCGTTGTAGCTGCGCACATTGCCCAGGCCTTTGGCAATCAGGCTGATCCGAAACGGATAGGGGCCGGGGTCGCCGTATTGTTGGCCGAGGAAGCGCGCGATGGCGAAGGCCTGAGCGAAGCCCCAGACGTCGATGGGTTCGAAATTCTCGTAGACGAAAATACCGATCTGCTTGGTGGGGGGCATGAGGCGTTCCTTTCGGTTACGGCAGTAACGCTTTGACCTTTTCGGGCGGGCGGCAGACGGCGGTGCCTTTGGCGGATACGACGATCGGGCGCTCCATCAGTACCGGATGGGACTGGAGCGCGTCCAGGATGACGGCGTCGCCGGTCGCGGGATCGTCCAGGCCGAGTTCGGCGAACAGCTTGCCGTTTTTACGGAGCAACTGTCGCGGTGTCATGCCCATCGCCTTCAGCATCGTCTGCAAATCGGCGCGGGAGGGCGGGGTCTTCAGATATTCGATCACCCGCGGCTCAATGCCGGCGTCCCGCACCATGCCGAGCACCTTGCGGGACGTGGCGCAGGCGGTGTTGTGGTAGATGGCGACATCCTGTTCCGTGGGGGTCATTGCGTCCTCCGGTGTGGTTGGCACTATCATCGTCCACGATGAAAGAACCGCAAGGGGAGGGCAGCATGCGCGTAACCTGGACGGATTTGGCCGGCACCGAAGACGGCGCGGATGTCGAGATTTTGGGGTTTCCCTTGGCGGCGGGGGCGGCGCGGCAGGCCGATACGTTCCTGTTGCTGCCGGAAGCCGGTTGCTGCGCCCTCCACGCGCCCGCCAACACGGCGGGGGCGGTGGAGGTGTTCGCCGATCGGCCGATCGCGCTGGCGGGCGGGGCTTTGCGGCTGACGGGGCAATGGCGGGTGGCCGAAGTCGGTGCCTCCGGCTGGCGTTACCGGTTGTTGGCCGCGCGTGCGGCGGAGCCACCGGGATGGCGGGCGGTAACCCGGCGCGGCGTGCTGATGGCGGGTCCGCTGATGTGTCTGGGCGAGTCCGGTTGCGCGGCCGAACCGGTCTCCGCCGCCGCTCGGGCCGTGCTCGCGGCGGGACCGAGCGTGGATATTCATTCGCATGCGGGGAATATCGCGAGCAGCCGGCGGATCGCCAGCGGGGCCGGGTTCACGGATATCGCGAAACCGATGCGACAGGGGGGCATGGCGGCCATCTGCCTCGCGGTGGTGTCGGACAGTCCGGTGCATCATTTGGAGGGCGGACGCATCCGACCGTATCGCGACCCCGATGCGGGCGAGCTGTATGCCTATGGGACGCTGGCGTTTCAGCGGGTACATGCGCTGACGAAACAAGAGGGGCTGCGCATCATCGCTCGGGATGCCGATTTTTCCGCCGAACCGGGCGTAGTGATCGCGGCGGAGGGCGCGGATTTCCTGGAAGGCAGGATCGAGCGTGTGGATGAAGCGTACCTGCGCTGGACGTTACGGCATTTGCAACTCACGCATTACCGGGTGAACGAACTCGGCGATATCCAGACCGAACCGCCTGTCCATGGCGGGCTAACGGCGTTCGGGGCGGAGGTGATCCGGCGCTGCAACAAATTGGGAATCGTTGTGGATGTGGCGCACGGGACGCTGGATCTGGTGCGGAAGGCGGCGGAGGTCAGTGCCAAGCCGCTGGTCCTGTCGCATACGTCTTTGACGACGCGGCCGAACCCGTTCACCCGGCGCATCACGCCCGAACACGCGAAGGTTATCGCCGCGACCGGGGGCGTAATCGGGGTTTGGCCGGTGATCGAAACCTACCCGACTTTACAGGCCATGGCGGTGGGGATGGCGCGTCTGGCGGATATCGTGGGCGTGGATCATGTCGGCCTCGGCACCGATCTGCGCGGGTTGGTGGGAAGCAGCACGATCGGGGATTACGACGATTTGCCGCGGCTGGCCGAGGCGCTGCTGGGGGCCGGGTTCTCGGCCGTGGATGCGGCGAAGGTGTTGGGCGGGAATTACCGGCGGGTGTTCGCGGCGAGCGTTTGACGGGAGGCCGTTCGGGTCCTTCCGAATTCGGTGGACAAAGCGTGCGCGAGGGTCGCAAGCTGCGGCGCAGACGGAAACATCGGCGTTCGTGCAAACGCAGGGAGGATACCATGGCATCGCGACGGCGCCGGGTCATACCGGTACTTTGCGCGTTAGTTTTAATGACGATCGGAGCCGGCGCTTTCGCGCAGAAGCAGGGCGGTATCCTCCGTCAATACATTGCCGACAGTCCCGCGGCGATGTCGATCCATGAGGAAACGACGGTCAGCGGCGAACGGCCGATGATGGCGGTGTTCAACAATCTGGTCATGTTCGATCAACATGTCGCCCAGAACAGCCTTGCGTCCATTGTGCCCGACCTCGCGTCCAGCTGGGATTGGAACGCCACCGGCACGCGGTTGACGTTCCATCTTCGTAAGGGTGTGAGGTGGCACGACGGCAAGCCGTTCACGGCGGCGGATGTCAAATGCACGTGGGATCTGTTGCAGGGAAAATCGGCCGAAAAATTGCGGCTCAATCCGCGGAAGGCTTGGTATGCCAATTTGATGGAAACGGTGGCCGAGGGCGACGATCGTGCGGTGTTCGTGCTGAAACGGCGCCAGCCGGCGTTCCTGGCGCTGCTCGCATCCGGCATGTCGCCGGTTTATCCGTGCCATGTCTCGCCGTCGGAAATGCGCAAGCATCCGATCGGTACCGGGCCGTTCGCCTTCGGGGATTTCAAGTCCAACGAATATATCAAGGTCGTACGCAACCCGCATTATTGGAAACCTGGCCGTCCCTATTTGGATGGGATCGAATACACCCTCGGCCGCAACCGCTCTACCGCGATTCTGGCGTTCGTTGCCCGGAAATACGAGCTGACCTTCGCGGGTGTGCTTCCCGTCGCGTTGACGAAAGACCTGCAAACGCAACGGCCGGATGCGATTTGCACGATCCCGCCCGGCAGCGTCAGCACCAACCTTATTGTCAACCGGAACGCGCCTCCCTTCGATAACCCCGAACTGCGGCGCGCGATGGCTCTGACGATCGACCGGCAGGCGTTTATCGATATTTTGTCCGATGGTGTCGGGCTGCGCGCGGCGGCGATGCAGCCGCCGCCGGGCGGCTTGTGGGGCATGCCGGCGGAAATGCTCGCGCGATTGCCGGGGTACGGGCACGACATCGCGGCCAACCGCGTGGCCGGCCGGGATATCATGCGGCGGCTTGGTTACGGGCCAGACAAAATGTTGGCGATCAAGCTGTCGACCCGGGATATTCCGGCCTATCGCGATCCGGCGGTTATTCTGATCGATCAGCTCAAGGAGATTTATATCGCGGCGGACCTGGAACCGCTGGATACGACGCAGTGGTATCCGAAGGTGATGCGGAAGGATTACACGGTCGCATTGAACCTGACCGGCACACAGACCGACGATCCCGATGGGATGCTGTACGAGAATTACACTTGCGGCGGGGTCGGGAACTATAACGGTTACTGCAACCCGGAAATCGACCGGCTGATCGATCTGCAATCGATGGAACCGGACCAAAACAAGCGTCGCCATATCGTTTGGGATATCGAGCGGCGGCTGACGGAGGACGGTGCGAAGCCGCTGATTTATTTCAACCGCGGCGGTACTTGTTGGGATCCGGCGGTGAAGGGTCTGACGGTCATGGACAACAGTATTTATAACGGTTGGCGGATGGAGGACGTTTGGCTCGACCGCTAGTGTAGCGCCAGCGGCCGAGCACAGAACGATTAGGCGAGGCCGAGCTTGTCGGCGATACCGTAGCCTTTGGCGAGGTCGGAGACGCGCTTCCAGGTCGCGTCTTCGACCGGTATGCCGTTCTTGCGGCGGTCCTGTTCTTTCCGGTACTCGACTTCGCCGGGGTAGTAGACTTCGTTGAATCCCTCGGCGAGCGGTGTCGCTTTCAGGTAATGCGCGAAGTCGGTGACTTCCTTCTTGAAGGTATCCAGATCGCGGAACGCCTGCACGTTGAACACGGCCATGAAGCAGCCGTCGTTGTGGCGGCCGGTGGCTTCGACGCCGAAGCCCAGGCCGGTCAGCAGGCCGGACAGGATTTCCACGATCACCGCGAGGCCGGTGCCCTTGTAGCCTTCCGCGCCACCCAGTGGCAGCAGCGCGCCGCCGGCTTTCAGCACGCGCGGGTCGGTGGAGGGCTTGCCGTCCTTATCGATCAGCCAGCCCTGCGGCACTTGATCGCCACGGGCGGTGGCGACGTTGATCTTACCGGCGGCCGCGGCGGAGGTCGCCATGTCGAACACCAGCGCGCCGTCCAAATTGGATGGAATGGCGAAGCACATCGGGTTGGTGCCGAGGCGGGCCTGGGCGCCACCGAACGGAGCGACGGCTTTGGGGCTGCGGCCGGAGTCGGCGGTGATGAGCGCGATCATGCCCTCGGCCGCGGCCATCAGCGGGTAGGAGGCGAGGCGACCGATATGGCTCTGGCGGAACACTGTCGTCGCCGCCACGTTTTGCTTTTTGGCCTTCTCGATGGTGTATTTCATCGCGCGATCGCTGACCGCATAACCAAAACCCCAGTTGCCGTCGACGACGGTCGTGGTAGCGGTTTCCTGGGTGATGACCCAGGGGGCCTTGGGGACGATGTGGCCGGCCTTGATGCGCTCAATATATTGCGGGATCAGGATGATGCCGTGGGAGTCGTGGCCGACGAGGTTGGCGCCGATATTGTATTTTGCGACGACGGCGGCTTCTTCCTCGGACGCACCGGCCGCGATCAGCAGGCCTTTGGCGATTTCCATCAGGTGTTCGGCGGTGACGTTGGGCATGAGCGTTCTCCCGTGGGGCGGTTGTGTTGGAAGGACGTTAGGGCAGGTTGGGGGGGAGGCCAAGCCCTTGGGGCCTGTTTGTTGACGGCATGGATGGCATATGGTTGGCCGCGCTGTTATGCTGCCCGTGAAAGGAAGGCTCGCATGCGTCCATCCCTGGCGTTGGACCAACACCGAAGTGCGATCCGTGAGGCGACCATTCGGCGCCGAGCGGCGAACCCGCGTATCTTCGGGTCGGCCGCGCTCGGCACGGACCACGATGGCAGCGACCTCGATGTGCTCGTCGATGCGCTTCCAGGGGCGACCTTGTTCGATCTCGGCGGACTTCAAGTCGATCTCGAGGAAATGCTTGGTGTTGCGGTCGATTTGCTTACCCCCGGCGATTTGCCGCCATCCATACGCGCGCGTGTGCTTTCCGAGGCAAAGCCGATTTGAGCGAAAGTAATCTTTCCGAACTGTTGCGCCAAATTCGGCAGGCGGGCGCCGATGCCTGCATCTTCGTAGAGGGCATGGGGCAGGAGATTTCATCGACGATAAGCGAACGCATCAAGCTGTGATCATGAGTTTGACGATCATCGGCGAAGCGGTCGCCAGGATTGCCAATAAGCATCCGGAGTTCGTATCCGCGCACGGCTATTTCGAGTTAGATTTGGGCATTGTCTGGGCTACCGTCCAAAAGGACGTGCCTGACCTGCTGACCGAATTGTCCTGGTAAATAAAAACGGCCGGGAATGACCCCGGCCGCTCCATTTGCAGGATCAGTGCCCCAGCGCCTGCACGATCTCTTCCGTCATCTTCTTCGCATCCCCGAACAGCATCATCGTGTTCGGGCGGAAGAACAGCTCGTTATCCACGCCCGCGTAACCCGAGGCCATGGACCGTTTCACGAACAGCACGGTTGCCGCTTTCTCCACGTCCAGGATCGGCATGCCGTAGATGGCGGATGTCTTGTCCGTCTTCGCCGCCGGGTTCGTCACGTCGTTGGCGCCGATGACGTAAACGACGTCGGCGGTGGAAAATTCGTTGTTGATTTCCTCCAACTCGAACACGTCGTCGTAGGGCACGTTGGCCTCGGCGAGCAGGACGTTCATGTGGCCGGGCATGCGGCCGGCGACGGGGTGGATGGCGTATTTGACCACGACGCCTTCCTTCTTCAGCACGTCCGCCATTTCCCGCAGGGCGTGCTGCGCCTGGGCGACGGCCATGCCGTAGCCGGGGACGATGATCAGCTTGGAGGCGTTCTTCATGATGAAGGCCGCGTCTTCCGCGT
Organism: uncultured Acetobacteraceae bacterium; assembly: GCA_903895595.1. Classification (GTDB taxonomy): domain Bacteria; phylum Pseudomonadota; class Alphaproteobacteria; order Acetobacterales; family Acetobacteraceae; genus Rhodopila. Next base: position 34,971 of record CAITUP010000112.1, read on the forward strand.
TGCCGGATTTCACGGTGCGGTCGCCCGCGGGACCGGCGGGGCCGGCCACGCCGGTATCGGTGCCGAAGCCGCCCAGCAGCACGTTGAAGATGCTGCGGTTCATGCCTTTGCACATGATGTAGGACAGGATCGCACCCGATGCGCCCACCAGCGACCCGGTGATGATCAGCGCGAGGTTCTGGATCGTGAACCCGATCCCCGCCGCCGCCCAGCCGGAGTAGCTGTTGAGCATCGACACCACGACCGGCATGTCGGCGCCGCCGATCGGGATGATGATCAGGAAGCCCAGCACCAGCGCCAGCACCGCGATCGACCAGAACAAAACCTGACTGCCGCCGCTGATGACGAAGGTAACAACCAACACCACCAACAAAAGACCCAAGGCCAGATTTAATTTATGCTGTTGCGGAAACAGAATGGGTGCCCCCGGCATCAGCGCCTGGAGCTTCGCGAAGGCGATCAAAGAGCCGGAAAATGTGATCGCGCCGATCGCCAAACCGAGCGACATTTCGACCAGGCTTTGGGCGTGGATATGGCCGGGGGAGCCGATGTTGAAGGCCTCGGGCGCGTTCAGCGCGGCGGCGGCGACGAACACGGCGGCCAAGCCGACCAGGGAGTGGAAGGCCGCGACCAACTGCGGCAGTGCCGTCATCTGGATGCGCAGCGCGACCGCGGTGCCGATGCCGCCGCCGATGAGGATGCCGAGGGCGATCAGGGCGAAACCCCAGCCGCTCATGCCATGGTGCAGCAGCGTGGCGACGACGGCCACGCCCATGCCGATCATGCCGAAGCGGTTGCCCTGGCGGGATGTAACGGGGGAGGACAGGCCGCGCAGCGCCAGAATGAACAGAACGGCGGCGACCAGATAGGCCAGCGAGGTGAGGCTTGCGGACATGGCCTTACCCCTTCTTCTTGAACATCGAGAGCATCCGCTGCGTCACCACGAACCCCCCGAAGATGTTGATCGATGCCAGGGTCACCGCGATGAACCCGAAGCCCATCGCCCAGCCGGATACCGCCAGCCCTGTCGCCAGCATGGCGCCCACGACGATGACGGAGGAGATGGCGTTGGTGACGGCCATCAGCGGCGAATGCAGGGCCGGGGTAACGTTCCACACCACGTAGTACCCGACGAAGCAGGCCATCAGGAATACGGCGAGCAGGAAGATGAACGGCTCCACTTCCGGTGCGACGGCGCCGACCGTGATTGCCAGCGATTGCGCATGGGTCGCCAGTTCGTGTGCCCTGTCGGCGAGGCGGGAGGCCTCTTCCGCCAACTGTGTTGGGTTCATGGCATGGTCTCCAGGTCTCAGGCGGCTTGGGCGGGGAGGAAGCTGGGGTGCACGATGGCGCCGTTGCGCGTCAGCATGACGCCTTTCACGATGTCATCGTCCTCCGGCAGTTTCGGCCGGCTGGTTTCCTTGTCCCAGAAGGTGGACAGGAAGGTCAGCAGATTGCGGGAATACAAAGACGACGAGGCGACCGGGATGCGGCCGGGCCAGTTGTTGTAACCAAGGATGGTCACCCCGTTCGGCGTGATGGTCAGCTGCCCCGGAACGGTGGCCTCGCAGTTGCCGCCGGCGTCGGAGGCGAGATCGACGATCACGCTGCCGGGGCGCATCGAGGCGACCATGGCATTGTTCACGATGGTCGGCGCTTTGCGGCCCATCACCAGCGCGGTGCAGATGACGATGTCGTTCTTCGCCACCGTGGTGGCCATCAGTTCGGCCTGCTTCTGGCGGAATGCGTCGCTCATTTCGCGGGCATAGGCGCCCGTTTGCGCGGCGGTTTCCGCGTCTTCCACGCCCACGTAGGTGGCGCCGAGGGATTTGATTTCCTCCTTCGCGGCCGGGCGCACGTCGGTGGCGGACACGATCGCGCCCAGGCGGCGGGCCGTGGCGATGGCCTGCAAGCCGGCGACGCCGGCGCCGATCACGAATACCCGAGCCGGCGGGACGGTGCCGGCGGCGGTCATCATCATCGGGAAACCGCGGGAGAAGGCGCCGGCAGCCTCGATCACCGAACGATAGCCGGCCTGATTGGCCTGGCTCGACAGCACGTCCATTGCCTGTGCACGTGTGATGCGGGGCAGCAGCTCCATTGCCGCGGCGTCGATGCCGGCGGCGGCGAGGGAGGGCACCAGATCGGGATCGCCGAAGGCTCCGGCGGTGCACACCAGCAGGGCGCCGCGCTGTATCGACGCGCGTTGCTCCGGCAGAGGGGCCTGGACCGCGAAGACGATGTCGGCGCCGTTCAGCGTGGCGTCAGGTCCGTCCTGGACGCGGGCACCGGCGGCTGTGAATTCCGCATCGGGAATGGCGGCGTGGGCACCGGCTCCGGCTTCGACCACAACGTCCAGCCCCAGACCGATCAGCCGTTTCACCGTTTCGGGTGTGGCGGCGACACGTGTCTCGGCCGGACGTCTTTCCTTCAGCACCGCGAGGCGCATCGGTTGTTTCCTTATTCTCAAATGGCGCGGCGCAGCAATGCACCGCGCACGCCCCCCGTGCAAGAGGCATGCCCGGGAGTCTGGGCTGCGTGGCGGGGTTATCGCTCGGCGATCGCCTGGGCCGTGGCGAAGCCGATGCCACCGAGCGAGCCGGCGATGATGACGGATTTTCCTTTGAGCATGGGGGTGCACCTGGGTGAGGCTTGCATCCCGAAAGGGGGTGAAAATTCTGCGAAATCGGGATGTTTTTTGGCCCGGCGTTAACTTTTCTTTTACCTTTTGCGGTCATGGTTGGGCGGTCGCGAACCCGAAAGAATGGGCTTGCATAACCCATCATGATAGGATAAACCCACCATGGTTACCGTGTTTCGTGCCTACGGTTTGCGTGTGGTCATCTTTCCCGACGATCACCTTCCAGCCCATGTCCACGTGTTCGGTGACGGTCAGGCCAAGATCGATCTGTTGGGGGCCGGTGGCATCCCATCGTTGGTTTGGGCCGAAGGCATGACGCGGACGGAAGTTCGCGACGCGATGCGGATTGTGAAGGCGCAGCAGACGGTTCTGCTGGCACGATGGGAGAGTATTCATGGCCGACTTAACTGACACCGAGATCGACGCCGCCACCGCTCGGGGCCAAATGGCGCGTATCCGCGAACCGCGCGCCGCGGCGGCGCACTACGATCCCGCGAACGGTCACATCATGGTGGAACTGACCAACGGCTGCACCTTCAGTTTCCCGGCGCGGATAGGGCAGGGGCTGGAGGACGCGACGGACGATCAGCTGGCTCAGGTGGAAATCCTGGGGGCCGGATATGGGTTGCACTGGGAAGAACTGGACGTCGATCTTTCCATTCCTGGGCTGTTCGGCGGGTTGTTCGGCACCAAGGCACATATGGCGCGGCATGCGGGGCGCGCGACCTCGCCGGCCAAGGCCGCGGCGGCGCGGGCGAATGGGGCGAAGGGCGGGCGGCCTCGGTTGGCGGTTGCGGTTTAATCTGCGTCATGGTTGGGCTTGACCCAACCATCTCCTGCGACAGGACGGCACCCTCACGTTGAAAGGGGTCTTGCGCTTCCCCACCCCTGCCACCGCCCCATCCCCACGTTGCATGGGCTCGTTTCCTTCCCCCAGCGCCCGGTGCGCCTCCCAAACCGCCGCCAGCCCGGCATCCGCCCGCGCCACCCGCAACCTGACTGCCAGTGCTGTCACCGTTCGTTGAAAACGCAGCGCGAGCTCCACCGCCTCGGCGGTCAATGGATGCAAAGAAACAGATTCTTCACGGCGTATGGGGTCTGAGTGTGCGGCCACGATCGAAAGCTCCGAATAAAGGTCCCGGCCTGTCCGGGGCGACAATTGTTCATGATACGTTCGATATCCCGCCCCCATCGCCGCGCCAAGCGGAAACCGCGCGCCCGGGCACGATGCGGAAAAACGGCCGGACCCGTACCGGTCCCACCGACGCTGTTTCGCGCGAAACACCGATGCCACCCAAGGCCACGACCCCGCCAATACAAACAATACAAATTGAGACGAATATTGACGATTGCGAAATCCCGCGAACCCCGTCAAATTAGCCGCGCTGGATCGTGCTGTGGTCCCGACGACAAGACTGCGCACCGAGACCTGGAAAAACCAGGGCCGAGACCGGCATTCCGGCCAGAAACGCATCTGTCGAACCCGCCATTGGCGGGCGGGAAACACGTGCGCCCGGCGCTGTACATCCACCTGAGACATACAGAGGCCGCCCGATGACCACCATAGCCGCGACAGTCAGCACCATCGCGCAGTTGAACGCCGCGATCGTGCAGGCGGACTCCCTTGCCATCAACAGCGGCACCTCCACCATAACCCTGACCGCCGACATCGCGCTCGGCACCGTCGCGCTGGAGGCGATCAACCTCGACACAGGCAACGTGCTCAACATCATCGGCAACAGCCACACCTTGTTGGGCGGCGGCACAGTCTCGCCGCAACGGGGGTTGTTCGTCTACGCGGGCACGGTTTCGGTCACCGACCTGACCATCGCGGCCATGGATGCAAGGGGCGGCAGCGGTGTCTTTGGTGGCGGCGGCGGCGCTGGACTGGGCGGCGGCCTGTTCGTTTCGTCGAATGTCGTGGGCAATGTCGGTAATGTCACGTTGAACAACGTCTCGTTCAACGCGGACCAGGCGGCAGGTGGCGTTGGCGGCAGCAGCGGCTCCAATGGCGGCGGCGGCGGGCTGGGCGGCAACGCCGGTACAGGTCTTGACTTCGGCAAGGTTGGAATCGTACCGCGGGCGGCGGGGGGAGGCCGCGGTAACGGCAACAGCGGCGGCAAAAGTGGCGGTGCCAGCGGCGGCGGGGGCGGCGGTTCTGGAAGCGGCGGGATCGCTAACGGCGGTGGCGGCGGCATTGGCGGCGCAAACGCCGGAGCGAATGGCGGCGACGGCGGCTTCGGCGGCGGCGGCGGTGCGGCCGGGGGATCGAGCGTTGCGAACGGCGGCGCCGGAGGTTTTGGCGGCGGCGGCGGTTTCGGCTTTCACTCCGGCGGCGCTGGGGGCTTTGGCGGAGGCGGCGGAGGCGCCGATATAACTGGCGGCGCCCGCGGCTTCGGAGGTGGCAGCGGCACCATTGTTCAGGGCGGCGGGGGACTGGGCGCCGGCGGCGATATCTTCGTCCAGGCCGGCGCAACGCTCACGATCGAGGGTAACAGCGCCACTTCCATCGCGAACGGCTCCGTCAGCGGTGGCTTTGGCTCCGGCGTCGGCACCCTGACCGCCGGTCAGGCGCTTGGCCCGGGCATCTACGTTCAAGGCTCCGGCGCGACGCTGACCTTCGACAGCAACGGCACGACCGAGACCATCGCCGCCTCCATCACCGACGACACCGGTTCCGGCGGCACCGGCCCATCCTCGTATACGAAAGGCGCGGCCGGCATAGCGATCGCTGGCACGGGGACGGTGGTCCTGAGCGGCACCAATGCCTACACCGGCGGCACCACGCTGCAGGCGGGGGTGCTGCAAGTCGGCTCCACCGCGAATATCGGTTCCGGCACGGTCGCATTCGCCGCGTCTGCCACGACGCTTCGGATCACCGGCACGCAGACCACCGGATCGACATTCGCGAACATATTCAGCGGCTTCGACAACAATGGCACCATCGATCTGGCCGGCGTCGCGTTCTCGGCCGGCGCGTCCGCGGTCGTGTCCGGTACCACGCTGACGCTGACGGACGGCGCCTTCACCGAGAAATTCAGCCTCGCCGCGACCACCGCGAAAACCTTCCAGGTCCAGTCCGATGGTCTCACCGGCACGTCGCTGACCAGCGTCTGCTTCCTCGCCGGCACCCGCATCGCCACCCCCACCGGCGAGCGCACGATCGAAACCCTGGCACCCGGCGACCGCGTCCTGACCGCGTCCGGCCGGTCCCGCCGCATCGTCTGGGTCGGTAAAGGCAAGGTCCTCGCCATACGCGGCAGCCGCACCGCCGCCACCCCGGTCCTGATCCGCAAGAACGCCTTCGCCGACAACATCCCCTATGCCGATCTGCGCGTCACCAAGGCGCACGCCTTCCATTTCGGCGACATCCTGATCCCCGCCGAGTTCCTGATCAACAATCGCTCCATCCTCTGGGACGATCGGGCGCAAGAAGTCGAAATCTACCATATCGAGCTGAAAACCCACGATATCATTGTCGCCAACGGCGCCCCGGCCGAGACCTACCGCGACGACGGCAACCGCTGGCTGTTCCAAAACACCGACGACCATTGGGGCCTGTCGCCCCAAGCCCCCTGCGCGCCCGTCCTGACCGGCGGCCGCGCGGTAGACACCGTCTGGCGCCGCCTGCTGGACCGCGCCGGCCCGCGCCCGAGTATTCCGCTCACCGACGACCCCGACCTGCATCTGCTGATCGACGGCATCCGCCTGAACCCCGAGGAAGTCGCCGGCCCGCACCGCGTCTTCTACATCCCCGGCAAACCCGCCCGCGTGGAAATCGCGTCCCGCGACGCCATCCCCGCCGAACTCGGCCTCGCCCGCGACCCGAGGTCGCTCGGCGTTGCGAGCCGCCGCCTCGAACTGCATCGCGGCGACACCTACGTGCCCATCGAACCCAGCGACCCCCGCCTGACCGAGGGCTTCCATGCCTACGAAGCCACGGAAAACCTCCGCTGGACCACCGGCCGTGCGATCCTTCCTCCCGACCTCCTGGCCATGCCCGGCCGAGGCCCCCTGAAACTGGTCCTGACGCTCGGCGGGGCCACCCAATACCCCGATCTGGGGGCGTTCGCCGAAGTGCGGGCCGCGTAGCCATCGCCCCCAGACCATGACGGGTGTGGGCGACAACAACCCTCCCCAACCGCCCCGGCCCATGCCAAACTCCCCCACAAGCCCCGGGGGAGACAAAACCGTCATGATGATCGCCGACGCGCAGGTGCATATCTGGGGGGCCGACACGCCCGACCGGCCCTGGCCCAAAATCGGCCACAGCTACGCCCATCGCGACACCCCGCTCGGCACCGCCGAACTGGTGGCGGAGATGGACGCCGCCGGCGTGAACCGAGCGGTCATCGTCCCCCCGTCGTGGGAGGGCGATCGCAACGATCTGGCGCAGGAGGCCTGCCGCCACTACCCCAACCGCTTCGCCATCATGGGCCGCGTGCCGGTCAAGCCCGTCGCGCCCGAGAGTCTGAAAACCTGGCGCGACCAACCCGGCTTCCTCGGCCTGCGCTTCACCGTCCGCCCCGAGCACACATGGCTGAAGGACGGCGATGGCGACTGGGCCTTCGCGGCGGCCGAGACATACGGGCTGCCGGTGATGATCTCCTGCGTCGGCTCCCTGCCGCTGGTGGCCAAGCTGGCCGACCGGTTTCCCGGTTTGAAACTGGTCATCGATCATCTGGCCCTGCGCCGGGTGAAGGACGCCGCCGCCTTCGCCGATCTGCCGGACCTGCTGGCCCTCGCGCGTCGCCCGAACGTCGCCGCCAAAGCTTCGGCTTTGCCGTGCTTTTCCTCCGATCCGTACCCCTATCGCAACATCCACGGCTACATCCGTCAGGTGTTCGACGCCTTCGGCCCGCAGCGCATGTTCTGGGGTACCGACCTGTCGCGCCTGCCCTGCACCTACCGTCAGGCCGTGACCATGTTCACCGAGGAACTGCCGTTCCTGTCGGACCGGGACAAGGAATGGGTCATGGGCAAAGGCCTCTGCGCATGGCTCGGATGGCCATAATACGACCCGGCCATGTAGACGGCCGCCTTTACAGTGCCTTCGCGCTGCCGGATTATCTTGCTACACTGGGTTGCGCCAGTCATTGTTGGATCACGCACCACGTGGAAACAGTGGGGCAGTGCAGTCCGGGGTAATAGTTTGAATAGAAGAACAATCATACGGTTCGCGGCGCTCGCGGCAACCGGCCGGCACGCACCCCAAGCCTTCGCCCAGTCGGGCGGCAGCCTGCTGTTCGTGCCCGCGACTCCCGAGGCCTCCACCGTGCCCGGTCGCTCCACCGACCGGGAGCGCAACCCGTTGGCCTGGGGCATCCGAGACGACCAATGGCTGAAATTCCGCGATTTCGCCTTGACCGCGAAAACGCCGCTGATCCTCGCCGTCCGCCTGAACAACTTGCGCGCCCGCCAGTTCAAGGAAGATCTGACGGAAATGCTGGAAAGTATCCCCGGCTGGGATATCGAGGACCAGGGCACCTACACCGCCGGCACCCTGCCGCCGTTCGACGGCATCCTGATCCAGAACGTCAGCGCGATGGACCCGACGCCGAACGCCAAATTCCTCAAAGACGCACTGGACGCCGCGGGTATCCTGCCGGAGGCGCAGTTCGACTCAACGCAACCCAAACACCTGCGCGTGGTCATCGGCGCCCCGCCGCCGTCATAAACATCGGCGCCCCGCCGCCGTAAGAAACACCGCCGCCCAAGGGAGAGAAAACATGGAAACCCAGACATTCGACTACATCGTCGTCGGTGCCGGCTCCGCCGGTTCGGTCCTCGCCAACCGCCTTAGTGCCGATCCGAAGCACAAGGTCCTGGTGCTGGAAGCCGGCCGCGAATCCCACCCCTGGTCCCGCATTCCCGTCGGCTTCGCCCGCCTGATCGAGAACCCGGCCGCCAACTGGCTGTATTCCTCCGAACCCGAGGAAGCCACCGGCAACCGCCGCGTCCCCATCCCGCGCGGCAAGCTGCTGGGCGGATCGTCGTCGATCAACGGCATGGTTTTCGTCCGCGGCCAAGCGCAGGACTACGACACCTGGGCACAGTTCGGGAACCGCGGCTGGAGCTACCGCGAAGTCCTGCCCATCTTCCGCGCCATGGAGGATTACCGCGGCGACGGCGACGCCGAATACCGCGGCCAGGGCGGCCCGCTGAAGGTCAACGAAAGCAACGAATCCGGCCCGATCTACGACGCCCTGATCAAAGCCGCGTCCGAGGTCGGCATCGGCTACACCAAGGATTACAACGGTGCCTCCCAGGACGGCATCGGCATGACCCAGGCGACCATCCGCAACGGCCGCCGCCAGAGCACCGCCTTCTGCTACCTCGACCCCGCCCGGTCCCGCCCCAATTTGACCATCCAGGCCAATGCGTTAACCGAATGCCTGCTGCTGGAAGGCAAGCGCTGCGTGGGCGTCCGCTTCACCGTGAACGGCCAGCAGCGGGAGGCCCGTGCGAACAAAGAGGTCGTCGTCAGCGCCGGCTCCATCAACTCTCCCCAGTTGCTGGAACTTTCGGGGATCGGCCAGCCGGACCTGCTGCGCAACCTCGGGATCGAGGTGAAGCACGAACTGAAAGGCGTCGGCGAGAACCTGCGCGACCACTACTCCCCCCGCATGAAATGGACGGTCCCCGGCTCGCTCGGCATGACCTACAACGACAAGGCGCGCGGGATCGGGCTGGTCTGGCAGGCGCTGAAATACGCCTTCACCAACAAGGGCTTGCTGGGCCTGCCGGCCGCACCGATCCGAGCCTATGTGCGGACCCGAGCCGGCCTGGACGCGCCGGATGCCGCGATTTCCTGGATTCCCTTCCTGGTCGGGGAGAATTTCCAGCTCGCGAAACAGTCCGGCGTCACCGCGATCATGAACATCCTGCGGTCGGAAAGCACGGGCAGCATCCACATTGCCTCCGCCTCTCCCAACAAGCCGCCCGCCGTCCGCTTCAATTTCCTTAGTGCCCAGTTGGATCGCGATGTCACGCTGGAGGCCATGCGCATCACCCGCCGCATCATGACCGCCCCGTCCATGCGCGACATCGCCACGGACGAAATCGCCCCCGGCGTGAACATCCAATCGGATAACGAGCTGCTGGACTGGGTGAAAAAGAACGCTGAAACCACCTACCACCCCGTCGGCACCTGCAAGATGGGCCACGACCCGATGGCTGTGGTGGACGACCAGCTGCGCGTCCACGGGATGGAGGGCCTGCGGGTCGCCGACGCCTCCATCATGCCGACGCTGACGTCCGGCAACACCAACGCGCCGTCGATCATGATTGGGGAAAAGGCCTCGCGGATGATGCTGGCGGCGGCATAGCCCCCCGACCATGACGAGCCGGGGGCGCCAAAGGTCGTATGCGATAGCCCGGCCCCGCTCCCCGATTTTCCTTGCAAACACCGCGCCACGCGACCATATGCGGGGAGCGGCGTTTTTCTGCCTGGGCCGATTGTACCCTTTTTTGCGGCCTCGTCGCATTCCCGGTGCCCCATGATGAGAAGCATTCCGGCTCGCGTTGCGCGGGTCGCCGGCTGACAGGAGGGCATGATGGCAACCTACAAATTCGCGATCGGCCAGGTCGTCGATTTCGTCCCCGGTGCGGGCGACACCAACGTCCCGTATGGGAAATATAAAATCGAGCGGCAAATGCCGAGCGAAAACCGTGAGCTGCAGTACCGCGTGAAACACGCGACCGATGGGCACCAGCGTGTCATTTCGGAAAGCCGCCTGATCGCGCGTACCGGCATTTTGGGTTCCTGAATACAGACGAGGCGACAATGGCTTTCAAACCGAATTACAACCAGCAGCGTGCCGAACGCGACCGCAACAAGCAGGCGAAAAAAGAAAGCAAGCTGCGGGAACGCGAGGAAGCGGCCGCGCTGAAGCGCCGTATGGAAGCGGAAGGCGAGGCTCCCCCGGCCGAACCTGAGGGAGAGCCCGCATGAAACGCCGTTCCGAGAGCACGTTCGTGCTGTTCGACATCGTCTACGCCGATGGCAGCCAGAGCTCGAACCGCAAGGTTCTCAGTTCGGTCCTGGAAGGATTGGACGGCGCCGAGGACGCCCGCGCCGCCATCGAAGCGCAGGACCGCGAACGGTCCCTGGCCTCGGGCCGGCCGCAGGGGGTCATTTCGTCGATGGTGCGCAAGCGGAGCTGACGCGCCCGCCGCCGCCCCCCCCCGTCATGGTCGGGCTTGACCCGACCAGCTCCTGCGACAGGAGGGGTAGCAACCCGTTGGGCGCACGATTCGGCATTTACCCCACCCGAATACGCCCCAGCTTCGTCAACGCCATTTCGATATCGTTGTCCGTCGCCGTCAGCGGCGGCGCCAAACGCAGCACGTTTTCGCTGGCGGGCAACGCGAGCAGCCCCTCGGCCTCGCAAGCAGCCAGAACCTGCGCCTGCGGCACGACACAAGCCAAACCAAGCAGCAACCCATCCCCCCGAACCTCCGAGAAAACGATGGGATTAACCCGCACGATCTCCTCCAACCCGGCCCGCAGAAACCCGGCTTTGCGCCGCACATCCTCCAAAAACCCCGGCGCCAGGACAACATCCAGCACCGCGTTCCCCGCCGCGCAGGCGAGCGGATTGCCGCCGAACGTCGTACCGTGCGTGCCAGGGGTCAGATGTTTCCCCACCGCCTCGGTCGCCAGCACGGCCCCCAACGGAAACCCACCGCCGATCCCTTTCGCCAACGCCATGACATCCGGCGTTATCCCGGCCCATTCGTAAGCGAAAAGCCGCCCGGTCCGCCCCATCCCCGTCTGCACCTCATCCAGCCCGAGCAGAATGCCGAATTCGTCGCAGACGACCCGCAAATCCTGGAGAAAACGCCGCTCGGCCACCCGCACGCCGCCATCGCCCTGGATCGGTTCGACGATAATCCCCGCCGTCTCCGGCCCGATCGCGTCGCGCACTGCGTTCATGTTGTTCAACGGCACATGATCGAACCCTTCCGGTACCGGCCCGAACCCCTTCCGGTAAGCCGCATTGCTGCCCGCCGCCAGCGTGCCCAAAGTCCGCCCGTGAAACGCGCCGTCGAAACAGATAATCCGGTAACGTCCGTGCGGCGTCATCGCTTTCCGGATCATTTTGATCATGCCCTCATTCGCCTCGGCGCCCGAGTTGCAGAAGAACACGCTGTCCGCGAACGACGCATCGACCAGCCGTTGCGCCAGTTGTTCCGCCTGCGGCACACGATACAGATTCGACACGTGCATCGCCTTGCCCGCCTGGTCCGCGATCGTTTGCGTCAGATGCTTGTGCCCGTGCCCGAGCGAACTGGTGGCGATCCCAGCCCCGAAATCGAGGAAACGACGGCCGTCGACCGTGTACAGCCAGGCACCGTCGCCATAAGCGAAAGCCAGATCGGCCCGGATAAAATTAGGCAGCAGAGAAGGAAACATCGGCTTGGCTCCTGCGATGCCAGGCGCCGCCCACGAAAAACCCCGCCGGCGGTGCGCTGGCGGGGTTTTTCGGATTTGGTGTTTGCCGGACGCGGGCTACATCGCCCTTGTCTGCCGTACACACGCCGTCGACCGCGCCTGTTGGGGGCGACGGCGTCGGTTGGCTGCGACGGAAAACAGGTTCGGCATGCCCCGAACGTGTCATGGCGGTTTCGCCGGTGTCAAGCCAATTCGGCGCGGCCTTGCCAACCCGCCCCGGCGAGGCGAAGCTCCGGCCTCATAAACGCCCCCTGGAGGAACCCCAATTGGACAAGCCCACCGGCCCCCTTGCCGGCATCCGCGTCATCGACGTCACCACCGTCGTACTCGGCCCCTTCGCCACGCAGGTGCTGGGCGACATGGGCGCCGATGTCATCAAAATCGAAACGACCGAGGGCGACTACACCCGCTTCATCGGCCCCAGCCGCACCCCCGGCATGGCGTCGTATTTCGCCACGCTTAACCGCAACAAACGCAGTCTCGCGCTCGATCTGAAAAAGCCGGCGGCGATGAACGCGCTGCTGAAACTGATCGATACCGCCGACGTGTTCGTGCATAACATGCGCATCGGCGCCGCCAAGCGGTTGGGCCTCGATTACGAGACCTTATCGAAACGCAACCCCAAACTGATCCACGCCGCCGCCAGCGGATTCCGTGAAGGCAGCTCCATGCAGGAGTTCCCGGCCTACGACGATCTGATCCAGGGCCTGTCCGGCATCGCATCCCTGAACGCCGGCCCCGACGGCGCGCCGCGCTACTTCCCGACCGTCGTCGTGGACAAGCTGACCGGCAGCACCTTGGCGTCCATGATCGGCATGGCCCTGTTCCACCGCGAACGCACCGGCCAAGGCCAAGCCGTGCACGTGCCGATGATGGAAACGATTCTGTCGTTCGCGCTGGTCGAGCATCTCTGGAACGGCGTGCTGGGCGAACCGGAAAAAGGCGTCGGCTACCCCCGCATGCTGACCCCGCACCGCCGGCCCTACCAGACCAAAGACGGTTTCATCAGCGTCATCGCCGTCAGCACCGCCCAATGGAAAACCGTGTTCGAGGCGATGGACGTCGGCCACCTGATCGAGGACCCGCGCTTTGCCACCATCGCCGGCCGCTCCGACAACGTCGATGCGCTGTACGGCACGCTGACGGAAGGGATGCTGAAGAAAACCACCGCGGAATGGATCGCGATTTTGCGCCCGAAGGACATCCCCTGCGGCCGCGCCAATTCGCTGCTGGATCTGTTCGACGACGCCTACCTCAAGGAAACCGATTTCTTCGAAAAAGCCGACCATCCCGTGGAAGGCGAAGTCGTCATGACCGCCATTCCCGCCCGCTTCTCCGCCACCCCGCCGAACGTGCGCCGCCTCTGGCCGACCTTGGGCGAGCATAACCGGGAAATCCTGCGCGAAGCCGGCTGTACCGAAGCGGAAATCGACGACATCGTATCGTAAGGAGATAAATCATGAGCGACGACAAGAACGAAATCCGCGAGCTGCTGGGCACCTACTGCTTCCGCCTCGATGCCGGCGACATGGACGGCATGGCGGCTTTGTTCGTGCCGGACGGCGTCTGGGAAACCGATTTCGGCAAAGGCACGGGACGCGCCGGGATCGCCGAGCATGGCCGCGGCCTGCGCGCCCACAGCGACAAACCTCGCCCGCGCGCGGTGCATTTATGTACCAATATCGTGATCGATCTGCATGGCGACACCGCCGACGTGCTGTCCAACTGGACCACGGTGCAAAACAGCGAAACCGGCCCGAAAATCGGATCCGCCGGCGGCTACATCGATAAAATGGCCAAACGCGACGGCAAGTGGTACTTCGTGCATCGCAAAATAGATCGTTTCATTGCCGACGGGAAGTTTTAATGGCCCCTGTCAGCCCGTTGGTTGGTAGACGATCTCCACCCCGTCGCTGCCGTCGAAGCGCAGGCCGGTCCAGCGGGGGGCGGGGGCGTACCAAGTGTCCATCTCCACATCGCCGCGCAGCGTGTAATGCACGGCGGGGCGGGCACCGCCCGAGGGACCGCCGTCGATGCCGACGCGGGAAATGGCGGGACGGAGCAGCTTGCCGTTCTGAGTGTTGATCATCGGCCCCTCCAGCATCCCCTGGTTCCAGTGCGTCGCCGGCGAGGCATCCGCGGGCGCTCGGTAGCGGGGACCGTCGGTGCCCTCGACCAGCAGGGAATCCCCCTCGCGCCACATCTTGACGCGGTGCTTCGTGCCGTTGTCGTTGGTCGTGGATTCCAGCGACACGACCCGGCCGCCGTCCCAGATTTCGGTGGCGCGGTGGCGATAGGTGAACAACGGGATGGGGCCGAGCGCGATGTCGATGTCCGCCACGACCTTCACCGTCAGGCGGGTGTCGTCGAAGTCGAATGCGAGAATATGTTTGCCGATCTCACCGCCCTTGCGGACGATCGAGAACGCCAGGCGGTTTTCCGGCGGCACCGGCAGTTCCGCGCGAGCATGCCGGATGGCGGGGGCGCAGAGGGCGGCGGTCAGCAGGGTGCGGCGGCGGATCATGCGGGCCTGCTTACCACATAAAGGCCGACATCGGTGGCGGCGGCGCGGAAACCGGCCTCGCAATAGGACAGGTAGTAATCCCAGATGCGGCGGAACCGGTCGTCGAAGCCCAACGGCTGGATGTCGGGCCAGGCGGCGTGGAAGCGGCGGCGCCATTCGGCGAGGGTCCGGGCGTAGCTGTCGCCGAAGGTCTCCGACGATCGCAGTTCCAGGCCGGCGCGGGCGATCTGACGGTGTAGTTCCGGGACCGTCGGCAGCATGCCGCCGGGGAAGATGTAGCGCTGGATGAAGTCGGCCGAGGATCGGTAATCCTCGAACCGGTCCTCGGCGATGGTGATGGCCTGGATGACGGCGGCGCCGCCGGGTTTCAGGCGGTCGCGGATGGTGGCGAAGTAGGACGGCCACCAGGCTTCGCCCACGGCCTCGATCATTTCGATGGAGACGATGCGGTCGTAGGTGCCCAGGCTGTCGCGGTAGTCGCGTAGCTGGATGGCGGACCGGTCCGCCAAACCGGCGGCGGCGAGGTGTTCGGTGGCGTGGGTTCGCTGGGCGGGGGACAAGGTCAGGCCGGTGACGTGGCCGGCGCCGCGGCGCAGCACGCGTTCGGCGAGGCCGCCCCAGCCGCAGCCGATCTCCAGGATGCTCTCTCCGCCGGACAGGCCCATCAGGTCGATGGCGCGGTCCTGTTTGGCGGTCTGGGCGTCCTCCAGCCGTTCGGTGCCGGTGGCATACAGGGCCGAGGAGTAGCTCATACCGGGGTCGAGCCACAGCCGGTAGAATTCGTTGCCGAGGTCGTAGTGCCGTTCGATGTTCCGGCGGGCGCCGCGGCGGGTGTTGGCGTTCAGGCGGTGCCGCAGCCGGTTGAGCGCGCGGGCGAACCAACTGCCGGAGATCGTGCGCACCAGGGCGTCGTTGCGGGCGACGAGTTCGATCAAAGCCGGCAGGTCCGGGCTGCTCCAGTCGCCGTCCAGGTAAGCTTCGGCGCCGGCCACGTCGCCGCCGGTCAGCAGGCGTTTCAGGGTGCGCCAGCGGTGCAGGACCATGACGCCTTCGGGGCCGGGCGCGGTTGGGGTGTGGGTCAGGCGGGTGCCGGAGGGGGTGACCAAGGTGAGTCGGCCACAGCGGACGCTGGACAGCAGGGCGTTGGCCCACCAGGTCTGGCGCGGCGCGACCCGCTCCATGGCCATACCGGCGTCGTAGGACAGGTCCGTCATGGGTCAGCTCTCATGCGGTTGGACGAAGGTGATGGGGTGGGCGGGGGCGGCGGGCTTCGGCTGCAGGCGCATGCCTTTCAGCCAGAGCTTCAACGCCTCCCAATGGATCGCGAGCAGGACCATCCATGCCAGGAACCCGTGACGCAGAACGACCCCGGCCAGACCGCGGTCGTCCAAAGGCTGGCGCCCGCCGGTAAACGAGGTCTCGATGAGCTTGCCGCCGGCGTCGCTGCCGCCGACGATGACGCTGACGGTATCCCCAGGCGGGGCGACGCGGAAGTCGTATTCCATGGCCATCCGCATGAAGGGGGAGACGTGGAACGCCTTGTCGCAGTGCTGGTGGATCGGGCCGGACGCGTCGGGGGCGACCGGGATCAGGTAGCTGTGACGCTCGCCGAAGGTGTTGTTCACCTCGTACAGCATGGCCGCCAGGGACTCGTCCTTGCGGTGGCAGAACCAGACGCTGATCGGGTTGAACACGCTGCCCAAAGCGCGGGGCATGCACAGGACCCGGATCGGGCCGCCGTCGTAGGGGATGTTCGCGCCGGCCAAAGCGGCCGCGATCTGTGTCCGCAAGGAAGTGTCGCTGCCGTCGAGGTGGTCGCGCTCGTGGAACCCGAGAAGGTTGGGACGGTTGAAGGAGAACAGGCGCAGCGACCGGTGCAGCGCCGGCAACTCGTCCAGGTCCAGCAGCAGCCAGTACAGGCGGTAGCGCAGCCGGTGCACCTTCGGCCGCAGCCGGTGGTGCAGCACGACGCCTCGGTAGAGGGCGGATTTCATGCCGTTGACTCCAGGGGCGCCGTCAGGTGGATGCGGCCGCTTTCCTCGGGCACGGACCAGGGGCGCCGGACGCCGCCGAGCTGTTCGGCGACGGCGAGGCCGGCTTGCAGCCCGTCTTCGTGGAAGCCGGCACCGAACCAGGCGCCGCAGAACCAGGTGCGTCTTGTGCCCTGGAGCGACCACAGGCGCCGCTGCGCTCGGATCGCGGCGGCGTCGAACTGGGGGTGTTCGTAGGTTTCGGTGTGGAGGATTGTGCCGGATCGCGGGTCGCGGGCCGGGTTCAGGGTGACGAACAGCGGGGACGTGTCCGGCAGGCCTTGCAGGCGGTTCATCCAATAGGTGACGCAGAGCGGGTCGCCGCCGGCACCGCCGAGGTAGTTCCAGCTCGACCAGACTTTCCGGCGTTTCGGCATTAGGGACGGGTCGCTGTGCAGCACGGCCAAGTTGGTGGTGTAGCGGAAGGCGCCGAGCAGATCGCGCTCATTCCGGTCGGGGTCGTCGAGGAGCGCGAGCGCCTGGTCGGCATGGGTGGCGATGACCGCATCGTCGTAGCGGCTAATGTCCCCCGCTCGGTCCTGGACCAGCACGCCGCCAGCGACCCGCTGCACGGACATCGCGGCACGGCCGAGATGCAGGTCGGGGCCGAGCGTGTCGGTCAGACGGCGAACGTAGGAGCGGCTGCCTCCGGCGACGGTGCGCCAGATGGGGCGGTTGGAGAGTTGCAGCAGCCCATGGTTGTCGCAGAAGCGAATGAACGCGGCGGCCGGGTAGTCCCTCACCCGCCGTTCGGGGGCGGACCAGATGGCGGCGGCGAAGGGCATCAGATGATCGTCGCGGAAGGCAGCCTTGTAGCCCAAGCGGTCCAACATCTCGCCGATGCTGGTCTCGGGCGGTAAAGACCGGGCCTGGGCCGGGGCGTTGCGGTAGAAGCGCAGCAGGTCCCGCAGCATGGACCAGAAGCGGGGCCGGAAGACGTTGGTGGGCTGCGCGAACAGGCCCGCCAGATCGGACCCGGCGTATTCGAAGCCGCCGTCGTCCAGCGACACCCCGAACGACATGTCGGAGGCCACCGTCGCGACCCCGAGATGGGCGAACAGCGCGATCAGGTTGGGGTAGGTGGCGTCGTTGAACACGATGAACCCGGTATCGACCGGCACCGGCCCATTCGGCGACGGCACTTCTATTGTATTGGAGTGCCCGCCCGCTCGGGTGGCGCTTTCATAGACCGTGACGCGGTGGCGCTGGCGCAGCAGCCATGCGGCGGACAGGCCGGAGATGCCGGTGCCGATCACGGCGATGTCGCGCGCCGCCCCGCCGTTGCCGTAGCCCATGCCGTCCATCGATGTTCTGCCTCCGCGTGGCTGTTCGTGGCACTGTCTTATGGTTGAATACGGGGGCCGGGACGATTTGGATCACTCGGGCGGTGATCCAATTGCCCGGCGCCCTCGTAATGGGATGTATGGATGACGTTGGACGCTTTCTTGCTCCGCTGCCGCTGCCCCTTGCCGGCCGTTGGTTGGCCGCGATGACCGATCCGGCGGTCGATCATGCGGTGCTGATCCAGGCCGTCGCGGCGCGCGCGGACCGTGGCGCGTTCGCGGTCCTGTTCCGCCATTTCGCGCCGCGGGTGAAGACTCTGCTGATGCGGGCCGGCCTGGATGCCGGTGCGGCCGAGGAACTGGCGCAAGAGACGATGCTGTCCGTCTGGCGCAAGGCGGCGTTGTTCGACCCGGCCCGAGCGACCGCCGCGACCTGGATTTTTACCATCGCCCGTAACCTGCGGATCGACGCGCACCGCCGGGAACGGCACCCCGACACGCTGCTGCCCGATCCGCCCGAGGAACCGCTCGGCGCCGATCATCTACTGTCCGCGGGCGAACGCGGCGCTCGGGTCGCGGAAGCGGTGGCCGATCTGCCGGCGGAACAGGCGGAAATCGTCCGCGCTGCCTTCTTCCTCGATCAACCCCACGCCGAGATCGAACGCCAACTCGGCGTGCCTCTGGGCACCGTGAAATCGCGCCTGCGGCTCGCCATGGCGAAGCTGCGGGCGGCGCTGGAGGACCTGGCATGATCCGGCATCACCCGAGCGATGCGACCCTGACGGCGTATGCGGGGGGGATGCTGCCGGAGGCGCTGGGGCTGGTGGTGGCGGCGCATCTGTATGGCTGCGCGGCGTGCCGGGAAACACGGGCGATGGCCGAGGCGGTTGGGGGCGCGGTGATGGAGGCGCTGCCGCCGACCGCGATGACGGAGGACGCGCTGGCGCTGGTGCTGGCGCGGGCGGAGCGGCCGATGCCGCGCGTCGCGCCGCTTTCGCGAGGGGAGGGGGAGCGTTCTTTGCTGCCTCCGCCATTGGACGCATGCTCCTTCGGCCCCTGGCGCCGGATCGCACCGGGCCTGCGGTTCCGGCGGATGTTCGCGGGGGAACGCGGCATCGCCGGACTCCTGGAAGCCATGCCCGGCAAGGTGCTTCCGCTGCATTCCCATACCGGGCTGGAACTCACCTGCGTCCTCGGCGGCTCCTTCGTCGATGGGGCGGACCGGTACGCCGCGGGCGATCTGGCGGAGGTCGATGAGGGCCAGCCGCACCGGCCCGAGGTCGATGGTTCCGTGCCCTGCCTCTGCATCATCGCGACCGAAGGCGTCCGCCTGCACGGTCTGCTCGGCGTCGCGCAGCGGCTACTGGGGGGATGAGGGGGATGCGCGTGCGCTACGTCCCCGCGATGCTGACCCTGCTTCTGAGCGCCTGTTCGGGTGCCGGGATTCTGAACGCGGTGGCGCCGACCGGGGAGATCGCCATCGTCCGCGACGTTCCCTATGCGGCGGGCGAGCGCCACGTTTTGGATATCTACCGCCCGCGCGTGGCCAACGCGCCGGTCGTCGTCTTCGTCTACGGCGGCGGATGGCGCAGCGGCGACAAGGCGACTTACCGTTTCGCCGGCGCGGCTCTGGCGGCGCGGGGATTGCTGACCGTGATCCCGGACTACCGCACCTACCCACAAGCGGCATTCCCCGGCTTCGTGGAAGATGCCGCCGCGGCCGTCGCATGGGCAAAGGCGCATGCCAGCGAGTACGGCGGCGATCCCGGCCGCGTGTTCCTGATCGGGCACTCGGCCGGCGCCCATATCGCGGCGATGCTGACGCTGGATAAGGCGTTTCTGGCGCCGTACGGCCTCGACCCGGATCGCGACATCGCGGGCATGGTGGGGCTGGCCGGTCCCTACGATTTCCTGCCGCTGCACGACCCCGACCTGGAGCCGATCTTTGCGCCGGCCGGCGATCTGACGAAGACTCAGCCCATTACCTACGCCCGCGCGGGGGCGCCGCCGATGCTGCTGCTGACGGGGGCCGGCGATACTGTCGTGCTCCCCCGCAATTCCCAACGCCTCGCCGAACGGATCGCCGCGCTCGGCGGACGGGCGGAGGTGCGGGCGTATGAAGGAGTCGGGCACATGACGATCATTGGTGCGCTTTCGCGGCTGCTGGCCTGGAAAGCGCCTGTCCTGGACGACAGCGTTGCGTTCGTCCGCGCGGCCGGTGGGTCATGACGGTCTGGTTCCTGCTGTCCGCGATGCTGTTGTCGGTCTGCATGGCCGGCGCCTGGGGCTTGCAGCGGATCACCGGCAACTCCGGTTGGGTGGACGCGGTCTGGTCGTTCTCCATCGGGCTGGCCGGGGTGTTGCTGGCGTTGCTGCCGGGGGTGACAGTGCGGAGCGCCGTCGTGGCCGCGCTGATCGCGCTGTGGGCGGTACGGTTGGGCGCGCATATCGCCCACCGGTCCTTCACCGGGCCGGAGGACGCGCGTTACGCGGCGCTGCGGACGGAATGGGGGGCCGGCTTCCAGCGGCGCCTTTTCTGGTTCCTGCAAATCCAGGCCGTGGCGGCGGCGTTGCTGACACTGTCGATGGGTTTGGCGGCGGCGAACCCCGATCCGTTCCCTCGGGCGCAGGATATCGCCGGCCTGCTTGTCCTGGTCATCGCAATCTTGGGGGAAGGCGCGGCCGACGCGCAATTGCGGCGGTTCAAGGCCGATCCGGCCAACAAAGGCCGCGTGTGCGACGTAGGCTTGTGGAGCATCAGCCGCCATCCAAACTACGTGTTCGAGTGGTTGGGGTGGTTCGCGTATCCGCTGCTGGCGATCGATCCCGGCCGTTTGGATTGGGCGTGGCTGGCGCTGACCGGGCCGGCGTTCATGTATTGGCTGCTGGTACACGTGTCCGGCATTCCGCTGCTGGAGAAGCAGATGCTGCGGTCCCGTGGGGAGGCCTACGCGGCCTACCAGCGGCGCGTGGGCGCATTTTTCCCTTATTTCAACAAAGGAGCCGACCGATGAGCGCGATCGCCATGGCGACCGGTGTGATCGAGCGTATGCCGCTGCCGGACCTGGTCACCAACGCCGGAATCTCCTGGCTGGTGGAGCGGACACGCCGCAAGCTCGCGGACCGCACCGACGGGGAGGAAGCCGCGTTCGCCCGTTCCATGGCCGAAAGCCCGGTCGCGGTGCGCCCGGATGCGGCGAACGCGCAACATTACGAGGTCCCGGCGGCGTTCTTCGGCCTTGTTTTGGGGGCACGACGGAAATACTCGTGCTGCCTGTACCGGGGCGAGAACGACACGCTGGATATGGCCGAGGAGCGGGCGCTGGCGGAAACAGCCGAACATGCCGATCTGGCGGACGGGCAGGATATTCTGGAACTCGGTTGCGGCTGGGGGTCGTTGAGCTTGTGGATGGCGGAACGTTTCCCCCGGTCGCGGATTACGGCGGTGTCCAACTCCCGGTCTCAGCGGGCGTATATCGAGGCGGAGGCCCGCGCGCGCGGGTTCGGGAACCTGCGGGTCGTGACCGCCGACATGAACGATTTCAGCATCGATACGCGGTTCGACCGCGTCGTGTCGGTGGAGATGTTCGAGCATATGACCAACTGGCACGCGCTGCTGCGCAAGGTTCACGGCTGGCTGCGGCCCGACGGGCGGCTGTTCCTGCATGTGTTCAGCCACCGCGCCGGGTCGTACCGGTTCGATACCGACGACAAGGAGGATTGGATCGCCCAGCACTTCTTCACCGGCGGCATCATGCCCAGCCACGGCCTGATCCGCCGCGTCGCGAGCGGGTTCATGCCGGAGCAGGAATGGCAATGGAGCGGCACGCACTACGCGCGCACGGCCCGCGATTGGCTGGCCAATTTCGATCGTAACGACGCCGCGGTGTCGGAAGTGTTGCGGTCGGTTTACGGTGCCGATGCCGGGCTGTGGCGGCGCCGCTGGCGGTTGTTTTTCCTGGCGACGGCGGGATTGTTCGGTCATGCCGGAGGCAGCGAATGGGGCGTCAGCCATTACCGCCTGCGACCGTTGCCGGGATGAAAGGCTGGGTCGGCCGGTACGTCGCGCACAACGACCCTCTGGTCGCGGGCGGCAATTTCGTGGCGTTGGTGCTGGGGTGGAACCAACCGTTTTATCCGGTGTACCTGTGGTTCATCGTCGGGGCAGATGCCTGGGTCGATGTGCCGGATGTTCTCTCGGCCGTTGTGTTCCTGGCGATACCCGCCATTGCTCGGCGGCGGCCGTTGCTGGCGCGTGTATTGCTGCCCCTGGCCGCGACGGCGAACATCGTGCTGTGCATGAAGCTGCTGGGGGACGGATCCGGGATTTGGCTGTTTTTGTTTCCGTGCGGGATGCTCGCGGCCGGATTGTTCCGGTGGCGAGAGCGGTGGATCATGCTGGGTCTGTGCCTGCTGCCGCTGGCAGTTTGGTTGCTGTTGAAAGGCCGGTTGGGGGCGGCGCCGGTTGCATTTGGGGATGCGCAGATGGCGTCGATTTTCGCGCTGAACGCCGTCAGCGCCCTGTCGCTGGTCGCGTTCCTGGCCTGGGTGCAGGCAGGAACGCGACGGGACGCGGCTACACCCGAGCCTTGAGGGCGGCCCAACGATCCAGGATCGGAAGGATGACGTCGGCCTTGGCCGAGGGCAGGCTGACGATGCACCGCACGATCCCAAGGTCGCGGTACCGCGCCAGAACCGCCGCGTCCTCGGTCCCGTAGAACAGGGAAATCGGGAACGTCGCGGGATCGCGGCCGGCTTCCTTCAACATGTCGCGGAATTTCGGCACGTAATCGAACACGTCGCCATATTGCCCAGGGCGTCCTGCCAGCGGAATCCAGCCATCGCCGTAGCGGACCGCCCGTCGGGCAGCGTAGGGGTATGCGCCGCCGACGATGACCGGCGGGTGGGGTTTTTGCACGGGCTTCGGCCAGGTCATCATCGGGTCGAAGTTGACGAACTCGCCGTGGTATTCGGCTTTGGTCTGAGTCCAGATGGCCTTCATCGCCTCCACCCGTTCGCGCACAAGTTTGTGGCGAGTGGCGAAGACGGTGCCGTGGTTTTCCATCTCGTCCTGGTTCCAGCCATTGCCGATCCCGAACAGGAACCGCCCGCCGGAGACGTGATCGATCGAGGCCACCAGCTTGGCGGTCTGGATCGGGTCGCGCTGGTTCACCAGACACACCCCGGTGCCGATGTTCAGGGTTTTCGTCGCCATCGCCGCGGCGGTGAGGGACACGAACGGGTCCATCACGTCGTAATAATGCTTCGGCAGTTCGCCGCCGCCGCCCCAGGGGGATTTGCGGGACAGCGGGATATGGGAATGTTCCGCTGCCCAGACGGATTCGAATCCGCGTTCTTCCAGCGCTTGCCCGAGTTCCGCGGGGGTCATGGAATAGTCGGTGAAGAAGATCGATGCGCCGTAGTGCATTGCTTGCGTTCCTTAGTTGGAGATTTGGCGGATCAGCGCCGCCCAGCGATCCAGGATCGGCAGAATGACGTCCGCCTTCGCCGCTGGCAAACTGACGGATGCCCGCGCGATCCCCAAATCCCGATACCGCTTCAATAGATCGAGGTTTTCCGGCGACCCCGTCAGGGAAATCGGGAAATCGGCGGGATCGCGCCCCGCTTCTTCCAGCATGGCGTGTGCCTTGGGGACGATTTTGAGGACGTCGCTGTTTTCGCCCATCAGGCCCGCTACCGGCATCCACCCATCGGCGTAACGGATGGCGCGTCGGGCCGCGTGCGGGAACACGCCCCCGACGTAAATCGGAGGGTGCGGTTTTTGCACCGGCTTTGGCCAGGTCATCATCGGGTCGAAATTCACGAACTCGCCGTGATATTCGGCCTTGGATTTGGTCCAGATTTCCTTCATCGCCTCGATCCGTTCCCGCACCAGCTTGGCACGGGTTTCGTAGACGGTGCCGTGGTTCGCCATTTCCTCGGCATTCCAGCCGACGCCGATGCCGAACAGGAAGCGGCCGTTGCTGATAACGTCCAGCGACGCCACGGATTTCGCCAGTTGGATCGGGTCGCGCTGTGCGACCAGACAGACGCCGGTGCCCAGCTTCAACGTGGTGGTCGCCATCGCCGCCGCCGGCAGGACGACGAACGGGTCCATCACGTCGAAGTACTGCTTCGGCACCTCGCCGCCGTTGGGGAAGACCGATTTCCGGTCCACCGGGAAATGGGAATGTTCCGGTGCCCAAAGGGATTCGAAACCCCGCTGCTCCAGCGCCACCGCCAGTTCGCGGGGGGTCATGGAGTAGTCGGTAAAGAAGAACGAGGCGCCGATGTGCATGTTCAGCCCCCGATCTGCCGCATGAACCCCGCCCATTTGTCCAAAATCGGCAGCACTACATCGGCTTTCGCGGCCGGCAGGCTGACCGACGTGCGGGCGATGCCCAGGTCGCGGTAGCGCTTCAGCGTATCGGCATCGTCGGGCGAGGCGAACATCGAAATCGGGCACGTCGCCGGATCGCGCCCGGCTTCTTTCAACATCTCCCGGAATTTCGGCACCGTGGCGAACACGTCGCTGTCAGGCCCGACCTTGCCGGCCAGCGGAATCCAGCCGTCGCCGTAGCGCACCGCGCGACGGGCGCCGTATGGGAAAGCGCCGCCGACGATGATCGGGGGATAGGGTTTTTGCACCGGCTTCGGCCAGGTCATCATCGGGTCGAAATTCACGAACTCGCCATGATATTCCGCCTTCGACTTGGTCCAGATCTCCTTCATCGCCTCGATCCGTTCTCTGACCAATTTCGCTCGGGTTTCGAACACCGTGCCGTGGTTTTCCATCTCGTCCTGGTTCCAGCCCACGCCGATCCCGAACAGGAAGCGCCCGCCGGACACTTGGTCGATCGACGCCACCAGCTTGGCGGTCTGGATCGGATCGCGCTGGTTCACCAGACACACCCCGGTGCCCAAAAGCAACGTCTTGGTCGCCATCGCCGCCGCGGTCAACGTCACGAACGGGTCCATCACGTCGTAATACTGTTTTGCCAATTCTCCGCCGCCGACATAGGGCGCGGACTTTCGGCTCAGCGGAATGTGGGAGTGTTCGGGTGCCCATAAGGACTCGAACCCGCGTTCCTCCAGGGCTTGCGCGAGCTCCCCGGGGGCCATCGAGTAATCCGTCATGAACATGGATGCGCCGAATTTCATGATTCTGCTCCTGCCAACCGTTTCAGCGGACAGGTTAGCCGGTTCGCCGGCCCCGTGCTACAATCGCGGCAACCCATTTGGAGGAACCCATCATGCCCGTCCGCCTGATCGTCAGCATCGCCGCCAATCCCGGCAAAGGGAACGAACTCGCCGCTGTCTACCGCGGCCGCTGCGCCGATGTGATGAAAGAGCCCGGCTGCCTGCAATTCGAGGTTTTTCAAAGCGTCGTCGACCCGGACCGCCTGACGCTGCTGGAGCTTTGGGCCGATCAGGCCGCGTTGGACGTGCACGCCGGCGTCAACCTGACCCGCGCCCCGCTGCCCCCCGGCCTGCGGGCACCCGGCGGCGTGCGCGAGGACTACATCTACACCCCGAAGCAATAAGGGGCCCCAAAAATGAGCGACACGCTTCCGACCGCCACCCGCGTCTCCGACCCCGGCATCCGCACCCTGTATCAGCTGGAAAACCGCTGGCAGGCGTGGCTGGATGTGGAGGCCGCTTTGGCCCAGGCGCAGGCGGACCTCGGCATTATCCCGCATGCCGCGGCCGCCGCCATTACCAAAGCCGCGCATCTTTCGCTGATGGATCGCGGCCGGCTCAATGAGGGATTCGCGCGCACCGGCCACACGATCGTGCCGCTGGTGTGGGAACTCAGCCGCGTGACCGGCGAGGAACATGGCGGCTGGGTCCATTGGGGCGCCACCACGCAGAACATTACGCAGACCGGCGATTTGCTGGTGCTGCGGCAGGCGCACACGATCTTCCTGCGCCTGATCGGAGAGGCACTGGCGGCGATGGCGGACCTCGCCGAACGCGGGGCGGACATGCCGATTGCCGGGCGCACGCACGGGCAACACGCGGTGCCGGCGACGTTCGGCTACAAGGTCGCCGTCTGGATCGATGAGTTGCTGCGGCATGTAGAACGTTTCCAGCAGGCGGCACCGCGCCTGTTCATTGCCATGTTGGGCGGCGGTGCCGGCACCTATGCGTCGTTGGGCCAGATGGGCCCGCCGGTGCAGCAGGGGATCGGGCGCATCCTGGGCTTCGGTTCGATGACGGTGCCGTCGCGCGCCATCGGCGATCATCTCGGCGAGAACATCTGTCTGCTGGGCATGCTCGCCGCGACCTGCGGCAAGATCGGGCGGGAAATCTATACCCTGATGAAGACCGAGTACGGCGAAGTCGAGGAACCCGTGCCGCCCGGCACCGTCGGGTCCTCCACCATGCCGCAGAAGCGTAATCCTAAGCTGTGTCAGGACATTATCGCCGCCGCCGCCGAAATCCGTTCCTGCGTGCCGCTGGCGCTGGAGGCGATGACCACCGAACATGAGGCGGATCGAACCACCAGCGTCATGTTCGACGCCGCCGAATCCCGCGCCTGCATTCAGACCGGCGATATGCTGGCGCGGTTGGGGGAGATCATGCGGGGCTTGAAGCTGGACCCGGTTCGCATGCGCTCGAACCTGGACCTGGGCGGCGGCTTGATCATGGCCGAGGCGGTCATGCTCGACCTCGGCGCCGCGCTGGGGCGGCAGCATGCGCACGATGTCGTCTACGATTCCGCGATGGCGGCGGCGGAGCAGGGCGTGTCCTTCGGCGGGCTGCTGACGGCCGATCCGCGGGTGACCGCGCATATGACGCCGGACGCGATTCAGAAACTGCTCGATCCTACCGCCTACACCGGCCTGTGTTCCGACATGGCCCGTGAAGGCGCGGCGCGGGCAAGGGCGGCGGTGAAAGGATTAGGCGCATGATCCACCGTTTGATGGTGCCGGGCCAACTGGAACCGGTCAGCCATTACTGCCACGTCGTCCGAGCCGGGAACTTGGTCTGGGTGTCCGGCGCTGTGGGCGTTCGGCCGGATGGCTCGATCCCCGACAGTGCCGCCGAACAGGCGGAGGTCGCATTGGCCAACATCGATGCCTGCCTGCGTGCCGCCGGGGCGCGGGCCGAGCATGTGGTGAAGGTGAATGTGTATTTGACGGATATCGCGGATCGCGGCGCGATCAATCCACCCAGGCAGCGGTATTTCGGCGAACACCGGCCGGCGTCCACGCTGGTGGGTGTCGCGGCTTTGGTGCTGCCGGCGTTGAAGGTGGAGATCGAGGCCCAGGCGGTGATTCCGTAACCGGACAAAGAGGGGCGTCGTAACCGATGAGGTGCTTGCCGTTTTCCGTAACCAAAGGCGCGTTGTTCGCGGAAGTGCTGCGCGATGCCGCACGCGATCCCGGCCGCACGGCCGGGTGCGGCTATTGCGGCGCTCGTATGGTGGTCGAACCGGAGAAAGCGACACAAACGGTGCGCTGCCCGTCCTGTACGAGGGTGCAACAGGTCACGGCCGAAGAGGAAACGCCGTGGCGGTTGCGGCCGGAAGCAGTCGATGCGTTGCGGCGTACCAAAGGGTGGTTACGCCGCTTATAGCCGGATCAGACGTGGAAGCTTTCGCCGCACCCGCACCGGCCCTTCTCGTTCGGGTTGGTGAACGTGAAGCCCGAGGTCAGCGCCTTGATCTCGTAATCCATCGTTGTCCCGATCAGGAACAATGACGCTTTCCGGTCCACCAGCACGGTCGTGTCCTTGTCCTTGACGACTTCGTCGCCAGGGCCCGGCTCGTCGGTCCAGGTCATGTCGTAGGACAGGCCGGAACAGCCCTTGGTGTTGACGCCGATGCGCAACAATTTGCCCTGCTCGCCTTTTTCGTAAAGCCGCTTCAACCGTTCGGCGGCGGCATCGGTCAGTGTCATCAACGGCGGCAACGCGCGCGTTTTACGAGGTGCCGATACGGTGGTGCTCATGATCTTCCTCCTCGTTCAAAACATATTCAGCGCAAGACGGGCTTCTTCGGTCATGCGGGATTGATCCCACGGCGGCTCCCACACGGTTTCGACGTGGCACGATGTCACCCCCGGCACCGCCAACACCGCATTCTGCACCTGCTCGGGCAGTTCCTGCGCGCTGGGGCAGGCGGGGGCGGTCAAGGTCATTTCGACCTTCACGCCGCCGTCGTCGTCGATCTCGATCGCGTAGATCAGGCCGAGCTCGTAGATATTCACCGGAATTTCCGGATCGTGCACGGTTTGAATCGCGGCGATCAGGGCGTCCTCGGTCGGTTTCGCCACGGTTTCCCCGTCCGGGGTCCAGGCGGAATGGGTCGCGTCATTCACTGCTCGCCTCCTTTGTCCCATCCAGCGCCGCGATCAGCGCGTGCCAGGGCAGGGTCGCGCATTTCACGCGCGAGGGATATTCGTGCACACCCGAAAGCGGTGCAAGTTGTTCCATAGCCGTATCGCAGGCTGGGCAGACGCCGGTGCGGACCATGTCGCGGAAACTCGCGAACAGCGCGGCCGTATCGGCTTTGGACCGACCCTGCACCGTTTCGGCCATCAAGTCGGCCGAGGCGACGCTGATCGCGCATCCGCGCGCCTCGAAGCCAGTTTCGGCGATGGTGGAGTCGGGGGCGAATGCGACCCACACCTGCACGCGGTCGCCGCACATGGGATTGTCGCCCTTGGCGGTCGCGTCGAATGTTTCCAGGCGCTGCCCATGGCGCGGGTGACGGCCCCGGTCGAGGATCACCTCCTGGTACAAATCGCGCAAATCGTCGAAAGTGTCGGCCATCAGGTAAAGAACTCCCGCACGCGATTCAGCGTGTCCGCAAGAGCGTCGATTTCCGCCATCGTCGTATACATACCGAAACTGGCCCGCGCGGTGCTATCCACGCCCAGACGGCGCATCAGCGGTTCGGCGCAATGATTTCCCGCGCGCACGGCGATCCCCTGCCGGTCCAGCAACGTTGCGACATCGTGGGCATGCGCCTTGTCCAGCATGAAGGAAATCACGCCGCCGCGATCCTGCGCGCGCCCGTAAATCTTCAGGCCCTCGATGGCGCCCAAACGCGCCAAGGCGTGATCGGTCAGTGCGAGTTCGTGCGCCGCGAGGGCTTCGTAACCGATGCCCAGCACGTAATCGATCGCGGCTTTCAGGCCGATGCCTTCCAGGATGGCGGGCGTTCCGGCCTCGAACTTATGCGGCACCTGTGCCCAGGTGGATTTCTCGAAGGTTACCGACGAAATCATGTCGCCGCCGCCGAGGAAGGGCGGCATCGCCTCCAGCAATTCACGGCGCGCCCACAGCACGCCGATGCCGGTAGGGCCATACAGTTTATGGCCGGTCCATGCGTAGAAATCGCAGCCGAGCGCTTGCACATCGATGGGCCGGTGCACGATGGCCTGGGACCCGTCGAACATCGCCTTGGCGCCGTGGGCATGCGCGATCTGCACGATCCGTTCGGCCGGCGTGACGGTGCCCAACACGTTCGACATATGCGTGACCGAAACCAGCCCGACCTTACCGTCTTCCAGCAGTGCCTCGAACGCTGCCATGTCCAATTCACCGGCATCGGTGATCGGGGCCACGCGCAATTCCACGCCGTGCGCGTCGCGCAGCATCTGCCACGGTACGATGTTGGAATG
The DNA here is from genome assembly GCA_903895595.1 of uncultured Acetobacteraceae bacterium. Lineage (GTDB taxonomy): Bacteria > Pseudomonadota > Alphaproteobacteria > Acetobacterales > Acetobacteraceae > Rhodopila. Next base: position 64,539 of record CAITUP010000112.1, read on the forward strand.
ATGCTCCATCGCCGAGATCACCACCGCCTGGCCGGCTTTCAAAATGCCGCGGCCGTAGCTGTGGGCGACAAGGTTCATCGCTTCGGTGCTGTTACGGGTGAACACGATTTCCGCGCGATCGCCGGCATTCATCAGCTTTGCTGCCGCATCGCGGGTGGCTTCGTAGGCGTCGGTGGTGCGCTCGCTCATCCAATGCAGGCCGCGATGGACATTGGCGTATTGCGTCTCCATCGCGTTCACCATCGCATCGATCACGGCGCGCGGCTTCTGGGCGGAGGCGCCGCTGTCCAGATAGATCAGCGGTTTGCCGCGGATCGTCTGCGAAAGGATCGGAAAATCCCGGCGGATATCGTCGACGTTCATGCGGCTTGCCTTTCCCACCACGCATCGACCCGCTGTTCCAGGATCGCGCGTATGGCTTCGTCCGTTACCAAATCGAGCGCTTCCGCCAGGAACGCCCGCACCAACAAGGCGCGGGCCTCGCTGTCCGGCACGCCACGGCTGCGCAGATAAAACAGCTGTTCGGCGTCCAGCTCGCCCACGGTCGCGCCGTGGCTGCATTTGACGTCGTCGGCGAAAATTTCCAGTTCCGGCTTGCTGTCGATTTCCGCGTCCGGCGACAGAAGCAGCGCCTGGTTCATCTGGTAGCCGTCGGTTTTCTGGGCGTGCCGAGCGACTTCGATACGACCCTGGAACACGCCGCGAGAACGGCCGTTCAGCACGTTTTTCACCGTTTGACGGGATGTGCCGTTCGGTTCGGCGTGCCGCACGACGGATGTGAAATCGGCGTGCTGCGTGCCGGTCAGCAATTGCGCGCCGTTCATGTGGGCGGTGGCGCTTTTGCCGTTGAGAACAGCGTGGATTTCAGTGCGGGTCACGCGCCCGCCGAGGATCAGGCTGAACCCGTCGTACGTGCCGCCTTCGGCAACTTCGGCATAGATGGTTGCCAGATGGAAAGCGTCCGTCGCTTCGTCCTGCAAGCGGATATGGGTCAGATGCGCGCCCTCGGCCACCGTGATTTCGGTGACGGGGTTATGGAGATAGGCGCCGTTGCCGGTCGCGGTTTCCAGCAGGATCAGGGATGCGCCTTGTTCCAAATGGATCATGTGACGGGGATGGAACGCGCTGGCGCCGGTGCCGATGCTGCCGAGCCTGACGATGCCGGCATTCACGCCGGCGGGCACGCGGAGGACCGCACCGTCGGCGGCCAGCATCGTGTTCAGCGCGACCAGTGGGTCGCGATCGGGGCGGGGCAGGGGGCCGAATGCCGGGGCTTCCGCGAATTGGGTGAAACCGGGAACGGTTGTCGAGAGGTCGGGGCGGAAGACCCCGTCTACGAACACCAAATCGGCCCCATCGCCATGCACTGTATCGGCGGTGGAACCCGCGAAGTCAGCCTCGGCCAAAGGCCGCAAGCTGGTGTATTTCCACGCCTCGCTCCGCCGCCCGGACGTGCCGCCCGGCAACCCGAGCGCTCGGAACGATTCCGCCGCCGCCGCGCGTTCGGCCGCGCATCCCGGCAACGAATCCCGCAGTGCTTCGAACCGCGCCAGAAAACCCGCCGCGCCCATGGTCGAAATCGCGCTCACGCGGCCTCCGCCAGCACGCCGGCATAGCCGGTCTTTTCCAGCTCGCGCGCCAATTCCGGCCCGCCGGAACGAATAATCCGCCCGTGCGCGAGAACATGCACGCGGTTTGGCACCAGATGATCCAGCAGACGTTGATGATGCGTGATCACCAGGGCGGAGAACGTCGGCGACCGCAAAGCGTTCACCCCATCGGCGACGATTTTCAGCGCGTCGATGTCCAACCCGCTGTCCGTTTCATCCAAAATTGCCAGTTTCGGCCGCAGCAGCGCCATCTGCAGCACCTCGTTGCGTTTTTTCTCGCCGCCGGAGAAGCCGACATTGACGTTGCGCTTCAGCATATCGTCCGGCATCGACAGGCGCTTGGTTTCAACGCGCGCCACCTTCAGAAATTGCATCGCATCGAGTTCGGATTCCCCATGCGCGCGGCGGATCGCGTTCAGCGCGGTACGCAGGAAATTGGCATTGTTCACGCCCGGCAGTTCGATCGGTGCCTGGAACGCCAGAAACACCCCGGCGGCGGCGCGCGCCTCCGGTTCCAGGCTCAGCAGGTCGATGCCGTTGAATGTGACGGACCCGCCGGTCACGGTATAATCCTCCCGCCCCGACAGCACGTATCCCAGCGTCGATTTACCGGACCCGTTCGGTCCCATGATGGCGTGCACTTCCCCATCGGGCACGACAAGGTCGATGCCCCGGAGAATTGATTTGTCGCCAATGGATGCGGTCAGGCCGCGAATGTCCAACATCGTATTTATCCTACCGATCCTTCGAGGGAGACAGCCAGGAGCTTTTGCGCCTCGACGGCGAACTCCATCGGCAGTTCCTTGAGCACTTCCTTGCAGAACCCGTTGACGATCAGGTTCACCGCGTCTTCTTCCGACAAGCCGCGCTGGCGGCAGTAGAACAATTGGTCTTCGGCAATTTTGGACGTCGTGGCCTCATGTTCCACTTTCGCGGTGCGATTGCGGCTTTCGATGTAGGGCACGGTATGCGCGCCGCATTCGTCGCCGATCAGCAGGCTGTCGCACTGGGTGTGATTTCGGGCACCGGCCGCGCTGGGGAGAATGCGCACCAGACCGCGATAGGTGTTGTTCGACTTGCCGGCGCTGATCCCCTTCGACACGATCGTGCTGGACGAGCCCTTGCCGACATGGATCATCTTCGTGCCGGTATCGGCCTGCTGATGGTTGGTCGTCACCGCCACGGAGTAAAACTCGCCGACGCTGTCCTCCCCGATCAGTACGCAGGACGGGTATTTCCATGTGATCGCCGACCCGGTTTCCACCTGAGTCCAGGAAATCTTCGACCGGTCCCCGCGGCAAGCGCCACGCTTGGTGACGAAATTATAGATCCCGCCCTTGCCGTCGGCATCGCCGGGATACCAGTTCTGCACGGTCGAATATTTGATCGTCGCGTCGTCCATCGCGATCAGCTCGACCACGGCGGCGTGCAACTGGTTTTCGTCGCGCTGCGGCGCGGTGCAGCCCTCCAGATACGACACATGGGCGCCGGCTTCGGCGATGATCAGCGTCCGCTCGAACTGGCCGGTATTGCGCGCATTGATGCGGAAATACGTGGAAAGTTCCATCGGGCAGCGCACGCCCTTGGGGATGTAGACGAAGCTGCCATCGGTAAACACGGCGGCATTCAGCGCGGAGAAGTAATTATCAGCGACGGGGACGACCGATCCCAGATATTCGCGCACGAGGTCGGGATGGTCGCGCACGGCCTCGCTGATCGGGCAGAAAATCACGCCGACCTTTGACAATGTCTCCCGGAATGTCGTCGCGACAGAAACGCTGTCGAACACCGCATCGACAGCGATTTGCGGCCGTTCGTTCGGATCGGGTTCGACGCCGGCCAGGATCGCCCGTTCCTTCAACGGAATCCCCAGCTTCTCGTACATCTTCAGCAGCTCGGGATCGACCTCATCGAGGCTTTTCGGCCCCGCCTTCTTCTTTGGCGCGGCGTAGTAATGCAGATCCTGGTAGTCGATCGGCGGATGATCGACGCGGGCCCAATCGGGTTCCTCCATCTTCAGCCACGCGGCGAAGGCTTTCAGCCGGTATTCCAGCATCCACAAGGGCTCTTCCTTGCGGGCGGAGATCAGCCGGATGATGTCCTCGTTCAGCCCTTTTGGCGCGAGGTCCATCTCGATATCGGTCTCGAAGCCCCATTTGTAGCTGGACTGGACGCTGTCGAGGATTTCGGCGGTGGCAGACATCGATCGATCCTATTCGGCGGCCGGCAGGGCGATGGATTCACGAACGGGAATCCGGAACATGGGGGGGACGGCGGCTTCGCGCATGTCGGCGAGCGTGATGCCGTTCAACGCCTGCTGAATGGCATCGTTCACCGGGTCCCATCGGCCGCGCACCGGGCACAGGCCCTGGCTTTCGCACTCGGTCAGCGATCCGTCGACGCAAGCGACCAGCGCGATCGGGCCGTCCACCGCGGCAATAACCTCGCTGACGGAAATATCGTCCAGCGGCCGAGCGAGACGGTAGCCGCCCCGCGCCCCGCGCTGCGACGTGACCAGACCGGTCGCGGCCAGTGTCTTCAACACCTTGGCGACCGTCGGTTCGGGCACGCCCGTGGCGGCGGCGATGCCTGGGCTGGTCTGCACATCGGGGTTCGCGCCCGGCGACAGATCGGCCAAGCGCACCATGACCACGACGGCATAGTCCGTGAGTTTCGATAGCCTCAACATGAATGCGGGACCCCAAATCCCCTATCAGGACCGATTGGGTCCTGATTGGTGGCAAATGGCGTATCGGTCCCCGGTCGTCAAGGGGGACGCGGCGTCAGTATTCGTCGAAGATGCGTTGCAGTTGCGCCGGGTTGCGGGTGCGGGTCAGCGCGAGGGCCAGCAGAACGGCGGCTTTTTGCGGATTGAGATTGTCCGCCGCGACAGTGCCTTCCTCATGGTTGTTGCCGCCGACGAGGACGCGGCCTTCCCCCACACGGGCCGACCGAACGACGGCGATCCCCTTGGCGACGAGGGTTTTCACGGTCTCGGTGAATACGCCCAAAGCCCCCGCGCCGATGCCGGCGATGACCAAACCGGTGGCGCCCAGCGCGACGGCGGCTTCGGCCAGGGCCGGATTCGCGCCGGTGTGGGGATACAGGACTTCGACCATCGGCAAGGCGTCGATCGACTGAATATCGAACTCCGATTGCGTCGTGTGGCGGCGTTTGGGCGCATGATACAGGACGACACGGTCCGGGTCCGCATAGCCCAGCACGCCGAGATCGCGGCCGCTGAACGTCTGCACTTGGTAGGTGGATGTTTTGGTGACGTCGCGGGCCGCGATGATCTCGCTGTTGGTGACGGTCAGGGCGCCCATGCCGGCGGCCTCCGGACATGCGGCGACCCGTATCGCGTTGACCAGATTGAGGTGTGCGTCGGTACTCAGCGCGGTGAAGGGCCGTTGTGCGCCGACGATCGCCAAAGGTTTGGCGGAGCGGACGGTCAGATTGAGGAAAAAGGCGGTTTCCTCCAGCGTGTTGGTCCCCTGGACCCAGACGATCCCGTCGATGTCGTCCCGCTTGGCGGCGGTGTCCAGAAAGCGGGCGAGCTTGCGAATGTCCTCATGCGTGGCCTGCGGATGCGGGCTGGCGTCGTCGTAGACGATCTCGGCGAGGGCATCGATCTCGGGCAGCGCGGCCACCATCTCCCGCCCTGTCAACGGCGGTTTGCCGCTGAGGCGCACATTGTAGCCGGTGAAATCCATGCGGTCCGAACCCTGACTGGGCAAGGTGCCTGGGCCGATGGATAGCAGAATGCGTGGGCGTTTCGAATGGGTCATATGAAGGGCCTGTTTGCGAATTTTGTTGCGGAGTCCCCGGTGTTTCCCCCTCGAAGCAACAGCGCCGTTCCGGCTGTTGGCGGCAGTGTGCGGTATCGGGCCGTCCGCTTCAACACGTTCCCTTGAACCGAACCGCCGCCCGCTTTAGGACAACCCGGCATTGCTCAAGGGAGAGAACAGCATGGCGGGTATGATGGAAGGCAAGGTCGCGGTCGTGACCGGAGCCGGCGGCGGGATCGGGCGGGAAATCGCGCTGATGATGGCGAAAGCGGGCGCCAAGGTGATCGTGGCCGACATCGGCGCATCGCTGTCCGGCGAAGGCGGCTCCGCCAGCCCGGCCGAACAGACCAAGGCGCTGATCGAACAGTCCGGCGGCGTTGCCGAAATCTGCACCGAGTCCGTGTCGGCCTGGGGCTCCGCCCAGAAGATCGTGCAGTCCGCGCTGGACCATTTCGGCCGCATCGACGCCGTGGTGAACAACGCCGGCATCCTGCGCGACGTGATCTTCCACAAGATGACCGAAGACGACTGGCTGTCGGTCATCGCCGTACACCTGAACGGGTCCTTCTTCGTCAGCCGAGCCGCTGCTGAGCACTACCGCAAGCAGGAAAGCGGGACGTTCGTCCATATCTCGTCCACCTCCGGCCTGATCGGCAATTTCGGGCAAGCGAACTACTCGGCCGCCAAGCTGGGCATCACCGCCCTGTCGAAGTCGATCGCGCTGGACATGCAGCGCTACGGCGTGCGGTCCAACTGCATCGCCCCCTTCGCCTGGAGCCGTATGACCTCCTCGATTCCCGCCTCGACGCCGGAACAGCAGGCGCGCGTGGCGAAGATCCAGCAGATGACGCCGGACAAGAACGCGCCGCTGGCGGTGTATCTATCGTCCGACGCCGCCAAGGACGTGACCGGTCAGGTGTTCGGCACCCGGATGAACGAGGTCATCCTGTTCAGCTCCCCCCGTCCGATCCGCGTCGTGCAGCGGGCCGACGGCTGGACGCCGGAGACGATCGCCACCCATGCCGCCCCGGCGCTGAAGACGGCGTTCATGCCGTTGGACCGTTCGGGTGAGGTGTTCGACTGGGATCCGGTCTGATCCATCGGCGGGGGAGCGGACGGAAGCGCTTGCACTTCCGTCCGCTCCCCCCCAAAATTCACCGATGGCCCAACGCAACCCCATCGTCCAACAATCCCCCAACAGCTTCCTCACCGGCCAGCTGCTGATCGCCATGCCCGCCATGGCCGACGAGCGCTTCGCCCAGAGCGTCATCTACCTCTGCGCCCACACGCCCGAGGGCGCGATGGGCCTGGTCCTCAACCGCCCCGTCGCCCGCCCGACGTTCGAGGAACTGCTGAAACAGCTCAAAGTCGATCCGGTCCCCCCCGCTCGTGAAATCCGCATGTATGCTGGCGGCCCCGTCGATAGCGGCCGCGGCTTCGTCCTGCACACCGCCGACTGGACCGGCGATGGCAGCCTGATGGTGGACGACGGGGTCGCCCTGACCGCCAGCCTCGACGTCCTCAAAGTCATCGCCGAAGGCTCAGGCCCCCGCGAGTGCCTTCTCGCGCTTGGCTATGCCGGCTGGGGACCCGGCCAGCTCGACCGCGAACTCCAGGAAAACGCTTGGCTGCCCGTCCCGGCCGATGAGGCGCTGGTGTTCGGCGGCGACCACGGCACCCAATGGCGGCGGGCGCTGGCGAAAATGAAGATCGACCCGCTGCTGCTGTCCCCCTCCGCCGGCCACGCCTGAACCTAATCGGCGGCGGCGGCCACCGGAGAGAACCGCGTCCGCCCGACATAGCGGCGCACGGCCTCCCCGAATTCCTCGAAGATGCGGCGGGACAGCGAATCCGTCGGCCAGTCGTATTCCGGGTGCCACTGCACCCCCACCGCGTAGTGCGATGCCGGCCCGATCACGCTGACGGCCTCGATCGTCCCGTCCGGCGCCACACCCTCCATCGCCAGACCCGGCGCCAGCCGGTCTACGCCCTGGTTGTGCAGGGAGTTCACCGCGATCTCCGCCGCCCCGCCCGACAGCCGATGCAGCCAGCCGCCGGGAGTCACCCGGATCGCGTGCGCCTTCCCCTGCCGTACCTTGGGCGACGGCTGCATCGGGGTGGAGTGATCCATCCGGTCCGGCAGGTCCTGCAGCCGCTGGTGCAAAGACCCACCCAGCGCCACGTTCAGCTCCTGAAACCCCCGGCAGATCGCCAGCAGCGGCACCCCACGAGCGACGGCCGCGCGGATCAGCGGCAAGGTCATCTCATCGCGGGCCGGGTCTTCCCAGGTACCCTCGGCATGCGGCGGGCCGTTGTAGAGCGTGGGATGCACGTTGGACCGGCTGCCGGTCAGGATGATGCCATCGATCCGATCCAGCAATGTCTCGATATCCGCCATCGGCCCATTCGCGGGCATCAGAATAGGCACCCCGCCCACCACGTGATCCGTGGCTCGGACGTAGGTGTCGGACGCGGCATGGTTGGGCATGCCGAAAGCGCCGAACTGTTTGGTGCAGCAACTGATACCGATAAGAGGCTTCATGACGCCGAAAACTTCTTTGTTCGACGCATGTTCACCGATTCGCGTGGCAAAAAAAAGACAAAACCGACAGGATTCCGACACATGACCGTCATGCGCGCGCGAAATTACCCGCCCCCGCCCCCGACGGAGGGCATCGGCACGGGTTCGAACAGCTTGGCGTCGAACGAACCGCCCAATTCGGTGTTGAACAGCGTCACCCGAGTCTCTTTCTGCTGCGCGTCCGTCACCGTCCATTGCCGCAGGGTCAGCGGCGCGTCGGCGAACACCAGCGTCAACCCGCCATCGCCGGGGGAGGCGGTGCGCACGATGCTGACATCGATTTCGCCGGGCAAACGACGCATGCCGGTCACCGTGATCTCCCCGGACAGCGCGACCTTCGGGGCCAGCAGCATTCCCAGCGGGGTGCTGGACAGCGGCGCCTGACTGGTCTGCTTGATCGACGAATCCTGGAACACCAGCTGCCCGTGCGCCGCCACCAGCAGGAACGGCGCCGGCGGATCGTACTGGAACCGCAGCCGCCCCGGACGCGACAGCCACGCCTGCCCGCCGGAAATGCCCCCATCCGGCGCGACCTGCAGAAACTTGGCGCGCAGGGACGTCAGCCCATTCAGGTACGTCTCGATCCGCGCGATATCGGCGCGATCCTGAGGCGTCGGCGCGAACGCGGCCAAAGCGGGGGTGGCGAGGGCCAGGGACGACAGAAGAAGGGTGCGGCGCAGCATGCGTGGCATGTGGCGTGTTCCCCGCCCGAATGCAAACCCCCTCACGCTTATTCCGCCGCCACCGCGACCGCGGCCCAGCGTTCCGGCGCCAGCTCCTCCGGCCGGTCGGGGAAGAACAGAGCGCAGGCCAGCGTCACTACCGAGAACCCGGCCAGCACGAACGTGACCAGTGTCAGATTGCCCGTGCGCTCGTGCAGAAACCCCACCACCGGCGCCGCCGCCGCTGCGCCCAGGAACCCCACGAAGAACCGAATCGAGTAAATCCGCGCCCGTAATTCCGGGGAAATGTAGCGCGCGGCCATCGTCTCATTCACCGTCACCTGCCCGAAGATGGATGCCGCGACAGCCCCGGCCAGCGGCATCACCAACCAGCCCTGCGCCACCGCCAGCAGCCCCATCGCGGGCGCCAAAATCAGGCTGATCGGCAGAAACACCCGCTTCAGCGTGTGCTTGTCGATCATCCGCCCGACCGAGAACTGCGTCAGCGCCCCGCACAATGTCGCGAGGAACGCCAGCGCCCCCACCACCGGCAATAAATCCGGCGACCCCGCCAACCGCTCGGCCATCAGCTTCGGCAGCAGCAAAGTGAACGCGTTGAACACCAACCCGGACACCACCGCGATCGCCATCAGCACCGCCACCGCCCGCCGAACCAGATAACGCGGAATAGCGGGAAACGGCCGAGCGCCGCGATGCGCCGCGCCCTCCACGGTCGGGGTACGCAGCCAGACGACGCCAACCGCGACGCACAGCAGCCCCGGCAGCAGAAAGGCCGACCGCCAGCCGAATTGAGCGGCCAGAAAGGCTGTGACGACCGGCGCCAGCGCCACGCCGATATTGCCGAACACGCCGTTCACCCCGATGGACCGGCCGGGCTTGTCGCCCGCGGCCTCCACCAACATGGTCGTGCCGATCGGGTGGTAGATCGCGGTGAACACGCCCACGCCCGACAGCGTGGCGGCCAGCATCCAAGGCGACCGAGCGAAGGCCGAGGCCACCAGCGAAAGCCCCGTCCCCAGGAAGAACGCCGTCATCAGTGCCTTGCGCCCGAAGCGCTGCGCCAGCCAGCCCTGCGGCAGCGACAGCAGCCCATACAGCACGAACATCCCGGTCGCGAGCGCCAGGATCGGCCCGTAACTGTCCCCGAACATCCCGCCCGGCATCGCCATCGCCAGCACGGCGGTGGGGAGAATCAGCAGGCTGTAATGGGTGAAGGTATGCGCGGTGTTGATGAAAGCGATCTGCCGAACGGCGGGTGTCATGAGGGCGGCTCCTGCGGGACGGGCCGCATGTGACGGGTTCGGCGGGGTAGTGGCAAGAGGGGGCGGCGACCCGAGCGCTCACGCTGCATGGGGTGTTGCGGCGGTGGCGGCGACGCGGGTCGCGGCATGGGCCTTCGCGCAGCCCCGGTCCTGCTGCACGAACTTCAACCGTGCGTGCGCCAGCCTGTCCCACCTCGTCACGGGGTGATCGCATAGGGCGGTTTCCCGCGTTTCCCGTCAGGGTTGGGCTTGACCCGACCATCGCCTGCGACGGAGCGCCATCCTCACGTTGTATAGGGTGTTGCCGCCGCCTTTCCGCCCCGCCGCCTCGGCCGTCAGCGGGTTAATGGGGAGGGGTTCTTCACGGTGTATGGGGTCAGAGGCGAAGGACAGGATAAATTTCTCCGAATGATGCGCGCACCGGCAGGGCAGGGGCCATCGGGACGGCGGTTGTTCATGATATGTTCGATATCCCGACCCGACCGTCGCGCCAAGCGGAAACGCGCTTTCCCCCGGCATCGGCCGACCGAAGCTTTCGCACAGAGCACCACCGAGAAAGATAAAGCCACCGAGGCCCACCGAGACCCCAGGGGGATCGCATAGGATTGCCGAAGCCGTATTCCCGACACTTCCCGTCATGGTCGGGCCTGACCCGCCCATCTCAGGCCAAAGGGGCACCGACAAATAGCTGCGCTATTCCCAGATTCCTCCGGTCGCGGGAGATGCCCGGGTCAGGCCCGACCATGAGGCGTGGGAGAGTCAACCGTTTGGGCGTCGCGTATAATGCCAGCGGACCTAACTATTGACACATCGGCGCGTGGTAAATCGTCATGCCGACGCAGGTCGGCATCCACGACGTGCTGGCCGCTACCAAGAAAGTCGTGGATGCTGACCTTCGTCAGCATGACGATGTGGCGAATTCCGGTGCGTCAGTGGTTAGTTCGGTTGTTTCCCACCGACAACGTCGTCCCAACCGCGGCAGTCATGGAGGCGATGCAAACCCGCACATCCCCCGCCAACCCCGAATCCCTCGCCGCCGCTTTCCGCCAGGGCCGCCGCATCCTGCCGCAGAAACAGGCCGTCCTGGCCTCCCTCCTCCGCTTCGGCTTCGTCGCCACCCAGGACGGCGGCCGCACCTACGCATTACGGCGGGCAGCATAGCGGCCGCCAACAGCCCCCGGACCGCGCGTCCCGTGCCTCGCGCGGTCGCGCAAAGAAATTTTTACACAGATGAACACAGATGAACACAGATAAGAATAAATGTAAAAGAACCAGTCGCTCGGACGAGGCCACGCGTCCGGCTCATCATTTTCATCCGTGTTTATCTGTGTAAAAAATCCAGCTGCGCAAGCGGCAAACCGCCGCCCCTCGATGCTCCCAAGACCCTCGAAAAATCGACCCCCCCGGAAACAAAATCGCCCGCACTTTCACCAGCACGTCATCGGCCAACGTCTCCGGCCCATGCGCCAGAAATCGCACGATCGGCTTGGGCAGCCGGACGCCGCCGCCTCACCCATTCCCCCGGCTCAACACCGCCTCGTAAACATCCAGCGTCGCGTCCTGCATGCCCCGCACCGTCGGCACCGACGCCCGCGCCCGAACGCCGAGCGCATGGCGGTCCTCCTGCGACAGCGACAGCGCCTCGGTCAGGGCCGCGGCCAAAGCGTCCGCATCGCCGGGCGGTACCCGCCAGCCCGTCGCCCCATGCGCCACCGTCTCCACCGGTCCGCCCAGATCGGCGGCGATGACGGGGCGGGCCATCGCCTGCGCCTCGATCACCACGCGCCCGAACGCTTCCGGCCGGGTGGAGGCATGCACGACCACGTCCGACAGCAGCATCGCCGCCGGCATGTCCTCGCAATGCCCGACCAGACGGACGCGCTCGCCGATGCCCAAAGCGACCGCCTGCTTCATTAAAGCGGCGGAATAGCGCGACCGTCCTTGGTCGGAGCCGACCAGCACGCAGCAGACGTCCTTGCGCTCCATCCGCGCGATGGCGTCCAGCAGGACGGATTGGCCTTTCCAGGATGTCAGGCGCCCCGGCAGCACCACGGTCGGCGCGCCATCGGGCAGCCGCCAGGTGCGGGACAGGCGGATCAACCGGTCCACCACCACGATCGCCGGATCGAAAATCGCCTTGTCCACCCCGCGCGGGATCACCCGCAACCGTTCGGAGGGGACCCCATGCTGTTCCTGCACCAGATCGGCAATGAACCGGCTGGCCGCGATCACGATCTCGCCCCGCGCCATAACGTTGTTGTAGCGGCGCTTGAGCGGGAAATTCTCGGCGTACGTCCCGTGATAAGTCGTCACGAAATGCGCCCCCGTTCGCTGGCACGCCAGCCACGCCGACCACGCCGGCGCGCGCGACCGCGCATGCACCAGCCCGACGTGCTCGGCCTTGATCAAAGCCTCCAGCCGCGCGGCGTTGCGCCAGATGCCGATGGGGTTTTTGGTGTCCAAAGGCAGCGTGAAATGCCGCCCGCCCACACGTTCCACCGACGCCGCCAACGGCCCGCCGGCGCTGGCGACGAGCGACACACCATCGGCCTCGGCAATGGCTTGGGCGATTTCGATCGTGCCGCGCTCCACCCCGCCGGTGACGAGGGATGGCAGAACCTGCAAAACAACGGGAGACTCGGGCGTCACGGGCATGCGCTTATGTTACCATGCGGCTTCACGGCGACGAAAAGGGACACGAGGCGCATGACGACGGGACGGCTGGATCGCGGCGACGGCACGCATTTGGCGTGGATCAGGCAGGACGGGCGGGGGCCGACCATCGTGTTCCTGCCGGGCTTCCGCAGCGACATGACGGGCGACAAGGCGACCGCGCTGGCGGCGTTCGCGGCGGAACGCGGGCAGGCGATGCTGCGCTTCGACTACTCCGGCCATGGCGCCAGCGAGGGTGCGTTCCTGGACGGCACCATCGGCCAATGGGCGTCCGACGCGCTGACGGCGATCGACCGGCTGACCGAGGGGCCGCTGATCCTCGTGGGCTCGTCGATGGGCGGCTGGATCGCTCTTTTGACGGCGTTGGCGCGGCCCGACCGCGTGACGGCCCTGGTGGGCATCGCCGCCGCCCCGGATTTCACGCAGCGTCTGATGTGGGACTCAATGGCCCCCGCCGAACGGGTCACGCTGGTGAATGAGGGCGTGCTGCATATCCCCAGCCAATACGGCGACCCGACCCCGATCACCCGGCGCTTGATCGAGGACGGCCGCGATCGTCTGGTTCTGACCGCCCCGATCGCCTTCCCCGGCCGCGTGCGGCTGCTGCACGGCCAAGCCGACCCGGATGTCCCGTGGGAGCTGGCGTTGCGCATCGCCGAACGGGTGACGTCCGACGATGTGGAGATCGTGCTGGTGAAGGACGGCGATCACCGCCTGTCCCGTCCGCGCGATCTGGCGCTACTGACCCGCACCGTCGGCGCGCTCCTGGAGCAGGATGGCGCGTAGCCCCTCGCGGTAGGTGGGATAGCGCCACGACAGGTTCAGCGCGGCTTTGGTCTTGGCGCAGGCGACCTTGCGGTTCTCGGCCCAGAAGCTTTTGGCCATCGGACTCATGGTCCGCAGCGCGTCGGCGAAGGCGATGTCCGGCGGCGGGTCGATCCCCAGCAGTCGTGCCGCCTCGGTCACGACGGCGGCACTTTCCGAGGGTTCGTCGTCCGATAAATTCAGGTTCCGACGCCCCGGCGGACGGTCCTGGCGCATGGCGGCGAGAACCGCCAGAGCGATGTCGTCCCGATGAATGCGTCCAAACTGGTGCCCGGGCTTGATCGTGCGGCGAGCGGTTCCGGCGCGCAGGTCGTCGAAGGCGGATCGCCCCGGTCCGTAAATCCCAGCCAGCCGAAAAATATCCACCGCGACCGGGCACATGGCCCAGGAATCCTCGGCTTCTTTTCTGCGGAGCCCGCGCTGCTGCGTCGGGGCAGGGGGCGTGTCCTCATCCACCCACCCGCCGTCGCGGTTGCCGTAGACGACGGTGGAGGAAAGGTAGCCAATCCATCGGAGGTTTTTCGCCGCCGCAATGGCGGGGGCGTATCGGGCGAGGACGGGGTCCCCGCTTTCCCCGGGCGCGGCTGTGGTCAGGATGTGGGTGGCCTGGGCAATCTTTTGCGCCGCCGCGTCGAACGGGATCGTGCCTGGTTTGCCCGAGCGGGAGGTGGCGGTGACGGCGATGCCGGCAGCGGTAGCTTGGTCCGCGATGGCGCTGCCGGTGTAGCCGAGGCCGAAAATCAGGAGGTCAATCATGTGCCGCCGGTCCAGTCCGACCCACACCCGTCATGGTCGGGCTTGACCCGACCAACTCAGGCCAATGGGATAAAAATGCCTGTGTTAAGCTCGTCCGTATCGAAATGAACGCTGAAAGCATAGACCGAAACCCCAACGACTGTGCCGCTATCGATGGCGCATAAGATTTCGGAAAAATGCTGCGGGACACGAGCGGCATCTCACCCATCCCCCCACCGCCGCAAAACCGCCCGCCCAAACGCCCCCAGCCCGAAATTGATGGAAATGCCCGCCACCGCCAGCAGCACCAGCGCCGCGAACATCCGCGGCATTTCCAGCCGGAAACTCGCCTCCAAAATCCGGTAAGCCAGCCCCGAGGCAAATCCGCCCGACCCCGCCACCAGCTCCGCCACCACGGCCCCCACCAGCGCCAACCCGCCCGAAATCCGCAGCCCCGACAGGAAATACGGCAACGCCGCCGGCAGCCGCAGCAGCACCAGCGTTTTCCACCGCCCGGCGCCGTACAACCCAAATAAATCCCCCAGTTCGGGCGGCGGAGACGCCAGCCCCGTCGCCGTGTTCGCGAACAGCGGAAAGAATGCCACGATCGTCGCGCACACCACCAAAGACGTGAACGGATCGCCCACCCAAATAATGATCAGCGGCGCGATCGCCGGCAGCGGCGTGACCTGCAACGCCACCGCCCACGGCTGAATCGCCGCCTGCGCCATCCGGCTCGTCGCCATCGCGATCGCCATCGACCCGCCGAGCACCGCCGCGACCAGCAGTGCCACGAAGGTTACTGTCAGGGTGGAGGCCAAAGACACCAACAACCCGCCGGGGTCCGCCAGAAACGCCCCCACCACCGCCAGCGGCCCCGGCAGGATGTAGACCGGCACCTCCGCCAGCCGCACGACGCTTTCCCAAAGCACAAGCGCCAGCAACCCGAAGAAGAAAGGAGCGATCCGCGGGATCATCGCAGCTCGGCCTCCATCGCCTGGGAAATCTCCGCCACCAGCGCCGCATAGGCCGGGTCCAGCCGCGTATCGGCGCTGTGCGAGACGGAAGAATCCATTTCCCGCGCGATACGGCCGGGCCGAGGCGTCATCAGCACCACCCGCCGCGCCAGAAACGCCGCCTCATAAATCGAGTGCGTTACGAACACGACGGTGCAGCCGATGGATGCGTGCAGTGCCAGCAGATCGGCCTGCAGCTTATGCCGGGTGAATTCGTCCAGCGCCGCGAACGGCTCATCCATCAGCAACAATCTCGGCTTCGTCACCAGTGCTCGGGCGATCGACACGCGCATGCGCATGCCGCCCGATAGCTGCCGAGGCCGAGAACTCTCGAACCCCTTCAACCCCACGCGTGCCAAAACCGCGGCGATGGCCGGTTCCGCCTGGTCGCGCGAGATGCCGCGCAGCCGCAACGGCAGCCAGACATTGTCGGCTGTGCTCGCCCAAGGCAGCAGCGTCGCGTCCTGAAAGACATACCCGACCTCCCCCGGCGCGGGCGGCTGCCCAGCGTCCCAGGTCAGCGTCCCGCTGTCCGGGCGGTCCAACCCGGCGATCAGCCGCAACAGCGTCGATTTCCCGCAGCCGGAGGGCCCGAGCAGCGCCACGAAATCGCCGGCGTTCAGACGCAGCGACGCGTCGCGCAAAGCCTCCGTGCCCGTGGGGAAGCGGCGCCCGACACTGGAAATGGTCAGCATGCGGGTTGGGGCACGACGCCAACCACCCCCCCACTGTCATCCTCGGAGAAGGCCGAGGACCCACGCCCTCTTCCCGCACCAAGCAAAGGCGCGGGCCTTCGGCCTTCGCCGAGGATGACGCGGTGGAACGAGAGGCCGGCAACCCTCATCACTTCCCCATCCCCGCCTTTTGGTTCACAAATTGCAACGTATAAGCCTTCGTCGCGTCCAACCCCGCCGGATAAATCCCCTGATCCCGCACCGAGGCATAAAACGCCGCCCACCGCGCCGCCGCCATCGCCCCGATCCCGTCCTTGGCCGCGTCGCCCGAGTCCAGAATACCGTGCTTCTTCAAAGACTCCCGCCCATACGCCATCAACGCGTCGGTCATCTCCGGATTTTCCTTCTTGATCAGCGCATTCCCCGGCGCCGGATCGCCGTTCAGATAGGAATACCAGCCCTCGATCGAAGCCTCGATAAACCGTTTCACCTGATCCGGATTCTCGCGAATGCGCTTATCGGAAGTCGCGATCAGGCTCGCATACCCGGTAAACCCGGCATCGGCGACCAGCATCACCACCGGTTCCTCATGCGCGGTTTCCTTGATGGAGAACGGTTCCGATCCCAAAAATCCCTGCTGGATCGCGGTCTTGTCCGACAGGAACGGCGCCAGATTGAACGTGTAAGGCCGGATCTGCGCGTCGGTGTAACCGAACCGAGCCTTGAGGAAGTTCCACCACCCCACGCGGGTGTCGGAACTGATCATGATCGGTTTGCCCTTCAATGCCGCGAACGTATCGTTCCCCTGGCCGGCATGGGCGATCAGGACGGACGGGTCCTTTTGGAACATCGACGCGACGGTACGGAAGGGTATGTTTTCCTTGACGAAATTCAGCGCCAAAAACGAATTGGAGCTGATGTTGTAATCCAGCCGCCCCGCCAGCAGCAGCTGCGTGTGGTTCACCTGCGGCCCGCCCTGTTTCACCGTCACGTCCAGGCCATGCTTGGCATAAATGCCCGTGGCGACAGCCTGATAATAGCCGCCGTATTCGGCCTCGGCCTTCCAATCCAGGCCGAAGGTGACCGTTTCGGCATGCACGGCGCAGGGCAACAGGGTCAGAACGGCGGCAAGAAGGCGGCGCATGGTGGGACTCCCTGGGGTTGTTGGGCCCGACAATGGCATCGCCGCCCCGTCGCTTCAAACCCCCGCTAAAACGGCCGGTCCCCGCTAATCTGCGTCCGGTGCATAATCCGCCGCGTGCTCCCCGCGAATTCCTCCCGCCGGTGCAGCGCCGCTCGGTTGTCCCACAACACCAGATCGCCCACCTGCCACGTCTGAGTCCAAACGTGTTCCGCCTGCGTCGCATGATCCCAAAGCGCGTCCAACAGCGCTTCGGACTCCGCCAGTTCCAGGCCGGGGACATAAGCATTCCGCCGCCGCCCGAGGAACAGGCACGGCCGCCCGGTGATCGGATGCGTGCGCACGATCGGATGCACCGCGCCCGGCGTCTTGCGCGGATCGGTGACGTCCTCGAACCCCACGCGCAACTGCCCGACACTGTTGAGGCTGGAATCGTGAACGCAGGTCAAACCGGCGATGCGCTCTTTCAACTCCGCTGGCAGCGTCTCGTAGGCAGTGTACATATTGGCGAAGCTGGTTTCGCCGCCGGAGGGCGGAATTTCCAGCGCATACAAAGCGCTCGCCATCGGCGGCACCGGCACGTAGCTCATGTCGGAGTGCCACTTCGCTTCGTAATGCCCCAGTCCGCCCAGGGCGCGCCCATTCTCCACCACGTTGGAGATGACGTTCACGTAGTCGCTGGAGTCCTCCATCTGCCGCATCTCGGACTTGGCATGGCGAGGGTTGCGGTCCAGCGCGCCGAAATTGCGGCTGAACGCCATCAACTGGTCGTCGGTCAACGACTGGCCGCGAAACCGCAGCACCAGATGATCCATCCAGGCGCGGGCGATCGCACCGTAGTCCGCGGCCGACAGTGGCTGCGACAGATCGACTCCGTCGATGTCGGCGCCGAGCGCGGCACCGCTGGGGATAGCGAGGGGCATGGGGACGTCCTCCGGTTATGGAAGAACGCAGGTTACGGCTTCGGCGCGGCCTTGGCGACAGCGGCGGCAACCAACGGTTCGAGCTGGGCGAGGACAGTCTTGTAGAAATCCATCGGCTTGCCGAAGGCGTCCAGAACCTCCGCGTTCGTGCCGGTGGCGTATTCGGACATGGTGAAAACCTTGTCCTTGATTTCCGGGAAATGCCCGACGACCCAGGTCTTGTGGGCATCGGTCATGGTCAAGACGACGTCGGAGAACACGGCCTCCTGAGCGCCGAACTGTGCCGCCCTATGCCGCGAAATATCGATTCCGCGATGGCGCAGCAGCGTGACGAAGTTCGGTTCGGGCGCCGTGTTGTAGGGGTTCAGATTGACCGCGCGGGAGATCACTTGCGCGTTCAGATGCCGCTTGACGATCGCCGCGGTGGCCAGCGCCTCGGCGGTAACGCTGCGGCCGGTGTTGCCTGTATCGACGAAGGCGATGCGGACGGGGCGGGGGGCGGACATGGCGGGCATAATCCCCAAGGTCAGCAGCAGGGCGGTGGTCAGCATGGCACGCTTGGCGATCATCGTCTTCTCCCGGGGTGGTGCGATGCGCGTATCGGATGTGCGGCGGCCAGGGAAATGACAGTTCGATGTCAAGCGGCCCATGCCGCGGGGTTTTTGGGCGCTACGTCGGCAATATACGACATTCGGTTAACGAACAGCGACGCGCTGTCGCACGTACCCATCGCGGCGATCGGTTTCCGGACCGTAGTCGGAACTATAATAAATAAGTTCACAATCGTGTGATAAATCGCTTTTTCCGGGTTCGGGGGGCTTCTCAATCCACGATGCGGTTAGTACCGAGTAACCGCATCATGAGTTGGGTATCGGACCTGCATCCTCAATGAACGCTGGAGAATAAGAATGCTCACGGGCATGCAAGCAACGAATATCGCCGCCAGCTACGACTACCTGCTGCAGACAGCGCAAATCCTAATCAACTCAGGAGCCGACCCCGCCGAGGTAGAGACGATCGTCAGCGAACTGGCGCCGCTTTACGACCTTTCGCCGCCGAAATTCCAAAAGCAGGATATTTTTCAGATCGACCAGCCGCCGATGGCGGCCGCTGCGAGCCCGCGGATCGAACTGCCGAGCGCACGGGAACTCCCCTGGTATGAGGATGCCCTCATCGGGGCGGCATTGTACGCCGTCCCACCGCTCGGCGCCACCGTAACCGCCGCGCGTGTCATGGCCGCTTCCACGGGCAGGACCATCGGCATCGGCCCACAAATAAGTGGCGGCTTCGGGGCCGGCGGCTCCCTGGGCGCCGGCTTGTTGATTACGAACCAAGGCAAACTTGGTGCGTATGGGTCGGTAGGGGGCGCGGCCGGACTCATAGCCAGCATATCGTTGACCCTTCAGTTCACGATCGTCGGTGGCGGGGTCGAGGTTTTCGGGGGAACCTGTTTGGGGGTCGGCATAGGTGGCGGCGAGATTGTCGCTGGAAATATGGCGGCGTTGATCAGTTTGGACTCTCGACCCAGATTCATCGGCATAAGCGTCGGTGGGGGCGTTGGGGTCGGCATACCGTTCGAAGTATTTGTTACCGCACAGCACACTTGGACGACATGATCGACGGTATGGTGTCCTCCGGTGACGGAGGACACCATACCGTCTCTTCGGCTGGCGATCAGTCCAATCGTGCTAGGGGTCTCCACCCTGTTTCAGCAACTCCCAAATCTGCCGCCGGATCGCCAAAAATTCCGGACTGGTCTTCAACATCTCGTCCCGAGGGCGTCCGAACGGCACTGGAATATCCCGTTGAATCCGCGCCGGCCTTGGCGACAGCACGATAACCCGATCCGCGAGATAAATCGCTTCCTCGATACTATGGGTCACGAACAGCACCGTTTTCGGATCGGTCTGCCATATCCGCAACAATTCGTCCTGCAACAAATCCCGGGTCTGCAAATCCAGCGCCCCGAACGGCTCGTCCATCAGCAGAATATCCGGCCGCACCGCCAACGCTCGGGCAATGCCGACGCGTTGCTGCATCCCGCCCGAGAGTTGATGCGGATACGACCCCGCGAAACCGCTCAAGCCCACCATGTCGATATACCGTCGCGCGGTATCCAAACGCTCCCGCTTGCCGACCCCCTGCATTTCCAGTCCGAAGGCTACGTTTTCCAGCGCCGTCCGCCATGGAAACAGATCGAAGCCCTGAAACACCATCGCTCGACCAGCGCCAGGACCAACGACCGGTTTGCCGTCGATTTCGATCCGCCCGCCATCGGGTGCGTCCAACCCATCGATTATCCGCAGCAACGTCGATTTGCCGCAGCCGCTCGGGCCGATAATGGCCACGAACTGCAAATCCGCGATTTCGACGGAAAAATCCTCGAACACCGTCAGACCGTTCCCGTAACGGCGCGTCAGCCCGACGGTGCGGAGCTTTACCCGAGGCGTTTCCATGCCTCTTCCGCGAATCGAGGTTCGACGATTTTATCGAAACTGGCGCCGGGTCCGACAATGCCGGCTTTCTCGTAAATCGGGATCAGCTTGTTGAATTCCCCGATATCCATCGGCATCGGCGCCGGCCAAGCCTGCACTTCCTTGGTAAGAAGCTCCCATTCGCCACGGATACGATCGTCCGGCCATTTCGCGGCGTCGCGATCGTTGCTGTATTTGCGGAACATCGCCGCGAACCAATTGAAGTCCGTGGTGGCGGAGCGGTTGGCCCGCAGCTGCGCTTCCAGCAAATCCACCACGGCGCGCTGATTTTCCGGTTTTTTCAGCCAATCGCCGTTCACCGCCCAGCATTCGTTGGACCAGAATTCGAATTCCTTCCAGGGTTGGATAAGGACCTTGTAATTCCCCTGGGTGGCGATGTCGTTGGCCTGATCGGCATGGATCGGCACCAAATGCACCCGGTGCGCCAGCAGCGCCCGCATGCGGGCCGAGGACCCGCCTAGCGCAACGATATTCACACGAGCCGGATCGATCCCATGTTTCATCAACGCGCCCAGCAGCACCGCATGCACGGTATCGCCCGGCGTATTGATCCCAGCGACGATGCCGGGTTTTGTCAGATCCTCCAGCGAGCGCACCTTGTCCGCATCGGCGGTGAACACCAGATCGACGCTGGCATAGAATTGCCCGACGATCTTGATGTTCGCGCCCGCATTCGCCGCCGCGCACGCGCTGGGCGTGTCGGTGTCGCCGATATCGATGCCGCCACCGACCAAAATCTGCGTAATGGCGGACTGCTTCTCCAACCGGCTGAAATCAGGCGGCCCGTACGCACCGGTTTGCTGCATCCCCTCCCGGCACGCCACGTTCCCCGGCACGTGAATGCCGGCGACGTTGGCGTTGGACATGATTTTCAGCACACGCGGTTCCGCGGCGCGCGCGACGAACGGCGCCGACAACCCCGCCCCAATCGCCAAACGACGGGTCAGCATCAAACGGGAATCCGGCGGTCCGGCGGATACCGGAAACTGACGCGCTTCAGCAGCCGTGTCATATGGCCGGGGAACGGATCGCGGCGGTGCATGGTGGACGAATTGTCCCACATCACCACATCGCCCACCGACCAATGGTGTTTGTAAACGATATCGTCCTGCGTCATGTACGACAGCAATTCCTTGAACAAAGGCTGGCTCTCATCCTCCGTAGAACCCTCGAATTCAGCCCCATGGCTCGGGCTGTACCAGATCGCCTTCGAACCGTTGAACGGGTGCGTCCGCACCGCCGGATGCGGCGAGTCCGGGGCGCGCTTCAATTGTTCCGCCGTCATCTGCAAATCCGGCCGCGTCGCGGCCTCCCGCCGGTTGTGCCGGTCGACCGAGTTCACAATCCGCTTGCCGTCCACCTTCGCCCGCAACTCGGCAGGCATACGGGCGTATGCGGCTTCCAGGTCCGCGAACCAGGTGTCGCCGCCCTCGGCCGGAATTTTCTCCCCGAACAGAATGGTGCCGAACGTCGGCTGCGGCATGTAGGACTGGTCGATGTGCCAAACCGCCTCCCCATCGCCCAGCACGCCGATGGCCTTGCCGTCTTCCTTGAGGTTGGACACGACCATGACCTCTTTGTTCTGGCGGGAGTGGTAGGTGGACCGGACATGGATTTCCAGCTCCCCGAACCGTTCGCCGAACCGCATCAGGTCCGATTCCTGTAGCTTCTGACCGGGAAAAACAGCGACCTTATGGGTCAGCCAAGATTCCTTGATCGCGGCGAAATCGCCGTCGGACACGGGTTGAGTCAGATCGATGCCGGTGATCTCGACGCCGATGGTTGGGGTGATGCGGCGGATGTGCATGGTCGGTCCTCCGATTGGTTGGGCGCAGAAAAGCACGGGTTGGGGCGGACGGGTAGGGGTGGTAAATCCCCGAGGCATCAGGGGACAAAACATGCGACAGGTCGAAGTTCTCAGCATTCAACGCATCTCCGCCGCCGATATCGCCAAGATCGAAACGGTGGACCCACGCGTCCGCGTCACCGACGCCGGCGGCTGGTTCGATGGTGAGATACGAGCGACCTGGCCGGCATTCGCCGCCGCGCGGTATCTCGCGCCGAACGCCAACGGGCAGGGCACGCGGGACGAACGCGACGCGCTGCTGGCGGGGGCGGAAGTGATCCTCGGCGGCTGGCCCTATCCGCTCGATCTGCGATCCCGAGCGCCTATGCTGAAATGGTTCCACCAGCGGCCGGCCGGGGCGAGCAATCTGCTGATGGGCGATCTCTGGGGCAGCGACGTTACGGTCACGACCTCGCGCGGGGCCGGAAACACGCTGGCGATCGCGGAATATACCGTCGCCGGCATCCTGCATTTCGCCAAGGGATTGCAGAACGCCATGCTCGGTGCCCAATCGGGCAGCATGGATCACCGCGTCTACCGGCCGCTGCTGATCGCCGAGAAAACCCTCTGCGTGATCGGCGCCGGCGGCATCGGCCAGGATGTCGGACGCCTCGGCGCGGCGCTCGGCATGCGCGTGGTGGGAACGCGGCGGCATCCGGTCGCGGGTGCCGACCTCCCGACCGGCTTCGCCGCGATCGGCGGCACCGCCGACTTGGATGGATTTCTGGAGCAAGCCGATTTCGTCGCCGTCTGCTGCCAATGGACGCCGGAAACCACGAACCTGATAAATGCGGAACGTCTCGCGCTGATGAAGCCGGGCGCGGTCCTGGCGAACGTCGCGCGCGGCGAAATCGTCGACGAAAATGCGGTGGCCGACGCGTTGGACCGCGGCCATCTGCGCGGCGTCGTCCTGGATGTCTACACCGGCGAATTCGAACACGCGCCGCCGGAACGCCTGTGGAAAGACCCGCGCGTGCTGATTACGCCGCACGTATCGGGCATGAGCGACGCCAACCGGCACGGCGCGATCGAGGTTTTTTGCGAGAATCTAAGGGCCTATCTGGATGAGGCGCCGCTGAAGAACAGGATCGACTGGGCGTTGGGCTACTGACCATGCGGCGTCAGGAGGAAATGACCCGTATTTCCTCGGTCTCGGCATAGGCGGCGATCCGCTGATCGCGGGTGACGATCGGGACCACCAAATGCCGCGCGGTCGCGATAATCAGGCGGTCGCCGGGATCGCCGTAGGGATAATGCGGCACGTACGACGCATCGATGGCGATAGCGGGCGTGATCGGCGTTTCCTTGATCCCCGGCCCAGCCAGAAATCGTGCGAACCAGGTTTTCGGGTCCGGCAGGAACCGCAGCGCCGGCCCTTTGTTCGGCCGGTCCTTGCTCAGCATGCCGATTTCCCAGGCGCTGGCGGGGGAGACAAGGATGCCATCGCCCGCGCCCGCATCCAGGATCGCCGCCATCGCGGCGGCCGACATGGGCGCTCCGTTCGCTAGCCAGATGACGGCGCAGGTGTCCAGCAGAACGGCGTTGGTCATGCGTGCAGGATGCCGTCTTCGGCGGAGAAGCGTTCTTCCGCGATGGGGGCCGTCAGATCGACATCGTCCGGCACGATCACGGAACCGCGCATGAAGCCGTGCAGGTCGCGCACCGAGTCAGCGTTGCGCGGCGGTGCCATAAGCACGCCCACCGGCCGGCCGCGCTTGGTGATGGTGACCTTTTGCAGGGTACGGTCGGTCAGGCGATCGAAGATGTCCAGGCAGCGGGCCTTGAAGTCGGAGGCGCTGATGGTTTGCGTGTCATCCATGGTCGTATTTCCTGACTGGTCATCTAATATGACCAGTCAGGAAATACGCTATCCGCGAGCTCGAACGCAAGAGAAATCCCTAGCTAAGGGGATCGCATATGGCGGATTTCCGATACTTTCCGTCATGGTCGGGCCTGGCCCCCGACCATCTCACGCCAATTGGGCACCGTCCGAAAAACCCTGCCTTTTCAATGGTGCGTAAAATCGCAGGAGATGGGCGGGTCACGCCCGACCATGACGAGCGGGGACGCCAAAGGTCATATGCGATAGCCCTGCTAG
>CAITUP010000113.1 GCA_903895595.1 uncultured Acetobacteraceae bacterium
ACCCGACCATTTCCGTCCAATGGGATAAAGATGGTCGGGTCAAGCCCTACCATGACGGGGGTACCCCGCCGTCCCGGATTTTCTCGTTTGCCATGGGTCCTCCCCTTGCCGCCGATGTTACGCGCGGTTGGCGGCAGCGTCCACGCCGGGCATTCTGGGCCTCCGCATCCGATAAGGCATCCGCATGAAAATCGGCTTCTTTTTCTGGCCCTTCACCGTCGAACTGACGGAGACGATGGCGCGGCATGCCGATACCTACGGCTACGACATGATCGGGATCGCCGACACGCCCGGCAACGCCATGGACCCCTGGGTCGCCGGCGCGCTGGTCGCCCGAGCGAACAGGACCTCGGAAATCGCGATGTGCGTCAGCAATTTTGTCACTCGCCTGCCGGCCGTCAGCGCGGCGGCCATCGCCTCGCTCGATCTGCTGGCGCCGGGGCGGTGCGTGCTGGGGATCGGGGCCGGGCATAGCGGGACGAAGAATATCGGTGCCGGCAAATCCTCGGCCCGCGACATGGCGGATAATATCGTGCTGACGCGCCGGCTGTTGCGGGGGGAGGTTGTGGAAACCGGCACCGGCACCGCGCAGATGCCGTGGGTGAAGCGGCCGTCGAAGGTGTTCATGGCCTCGTCGCATCCGCGCGGCCTGAACGCCGCCGGCCGGGTCGCCGATGGGGTGTTCGTCAATTACGGACTGCAAGCCGAACATGTCGCGGCCTCGGAAGCGCTGGTCGCGGCGGGCGCGCGGGAGGCCGGCCGGTCCCCGGACGACGCCGAAATCTGGCAGATCGCGGCGATGGATTGCACCGAGGACGGCGACCAGGCGCGCCAGCAGATCGGGGCGATTCTGGCGTTCGTGTCCGGCTACATCGTCGCCGGCAAGGACCCCGCGTCGCGCGGCGTGCCGCCGGAACACCGGGACGCGGTGAAGGAGCTGTTGCGGCGATACAGCACTCGGCCCGGACCGCAGGATATCGCGCTGGTCCGGGAGTTGGGTCTGTTCGATTACCTGTCCCGCCGCTTCAGCGTCTGCGGCACCCCGGACGAGTGTTTCGCGCAAATCGTCGCCGCGGAGGCGGCGGGCGTAAAGCGGCTGATGTTCAGTGTTAGCGTGGCGGTCGATCCGGCCGAGGCGGTGCGGCGATTCGGGGAAGAGGTGCTGCCGAGGCTCTTAAACCAAGTGCCCTAACCATCGACACACCGTCGCGTGGAAAGTCGTCATGCCGACGCAGGTCGGCATCCACGCCTCGCAACCTCCCGTCGGCTCAGGCGATGCCGAAGCACTGTATAGCGGCTCAGAGTATCGGCCGGTGCGGTGGCCATACTCAGGCGTCCTGCCGACGCGGTCGCCAAAACGGCTGGTCAGCCCGACACCCCCACGCGGACCGGCGTGGTAGCGCCCACCGCCGACCTGCCATATCTTCCCGCCCAACACGACACCATCCCGGAGGAACCCCATGAGCGACCTGCCGAAACGTATCGACATCCACGAAGAAGGCCCGCGCGAGGGTTTCCAGATCGAACAAGGCCCGATCTCCACCGCCGACAAGGTCCGCTTCTGCGAGGCGCTGGCCGAGACAGGCCTGCACGACGTGCAATGCGTGTCCTTCGTCGATGCCCGCCGGGTCCCCGGCATGGCCGACGCGGTCGAGGTCGCTCAGACCATCCGTCAGCGCCCCGACGTCCACTACACCGGCATCGCGCTGAACCTGCGCGGCTACGAGCGTGCGGTGCAGACCCCGTTGCACATCACCGGCAGCCTGCAAATGAGCGCGTCGAACACGTTCTCCATCCACAACACCAACAAAAATAACGAAGAGACTCTGGCCGAACAACGGCGCCAGCTGGAATTCTTCCGCGACAAGGGCATCGAGGTGGACACCGCCATCGTCATGACCGCGTTCGGTTGCAATTTCGAGGGTGCGATCGCCCCGGAAACCGTCCGCGACTGCGTCGGTAGCCTGCTGGAACTGGCCGACGAGTTCGGCATCAAGCTGGACCGCATGCGGCTGGCGGACACCGTGGGCTGGGCCTCGCCTTTATCGGTCCAGCGCGTTGTCGGCATCGTCCGCGACAAATGGCCCGACCTGAAGCTGGGTTTGCATTTGCACGACACCCGCGGCACCGGCATGGCCAACGCGCTGATGGGCTTGCAGATGGGCATCGACAGCTACGACACCGCCTGCGCCGGCCTCGGCGGCTGCCCCTTCGCGGGACATAAGGGCGCGGCGGGCAATATCTGCACCGAGGATTTGGTGTTCATGGCGCACGAAATGGGCATCGAAACCGGCGTCGATCTGGATGCTCTGATCGAATGCGCCCGCATGGCCGAGGATATCGTCGGTCACCAACTCCCCGGCAAGATCATGCACGGCGGCAGCCTGTCCAAGTTCCGGCACGGAGCCGGGGCATGAACGAGGTCCTGCTGGAAACGCGCGGCCACGTCCTCTGGATTTCCATTAATCGGGAAGAACGCCGCAACGCGATGAACGACGCGGTGATCGACGGTATCTCCGCCGGTTTCACCCAGGCGACGAACGATCCGTCCATTCGCGCCGTGGTTCTGACCGGGGTTGGGGATCGTGCCTTCTGCGCTGGCGCCGATCTCTCGGCCGGGTCGGGGTCGTTCAAATACGACTATTCGAAAGTCGGGCTGAACTTCGTGCGGCTGATGAAACAGGCGCGCGACCTGACCCTGCCCCTGATCGCCCGCGTCAACGGCCACGCCATGGCCGGGGGCATGGGCATGCTCGGTATGTGCGACATGGCCATCGCCGCCGAACACGCCCGCTTCGGCATGCCGGAAGTCAAGGTCGGCATCTTTCCCATGCAGATCATGGCGGTGCTGCAACGCCTGATCCCGTCCCGCAAACTATACGAAATGGCGCTGACCGGCGAACCCATCGACGCAATGGAGGCCAAGGAGATCGGGCTGCTGAACTATGTCGTGCCCTCGGCCGAGTTGGACGCGAAGACGGATTGGCTGCTGTCCCGCCTGCTGGACAAAAGCCCCACCGCCATCCGCCGCGGCAAATACGCGATGCGCACGACCGAACAACTGAACTTCGACCAGTCGGCGGTGTTCATGGAGGCGCAGATCGGCACCCTCGCGCTGACCGAGGACGCGGCGGAGGGAAGGCAGGCGTTCATCGAGAAACGCACGCCCGTCTGGACGGGGCGCTAACGCGATGGACCGGCTGGCGCCCCTGCTGCACGCGCCGCCGGTCACCATCCTGCACGCAATCTGCGCGCTGGCAGGTTTCGTGCTTGGCGCGACCCAGCTCGCTGGACCGAAGGGCACGACCGCGCACCGGGTCATCGGCTGGACCTGGGTGCTGCTGCTGGGCACGGTCGCGGTCAGTTCCTTCGCCATCAACGACATCCGGCAGTTCGGGCCATTCAGCCTGATCCATCTGCTCTCGGTTATGACGCTGGTGTTGCTTCCGATCGGGGTGCTGTGGGCCCGCCGTCATCAAGCCGCACGCCATGGACGGACGATGACCGGCATCTTCATCGGCGCACTGGTGATCGCCGGCCTGTTTACACTGGCGCCCGGCCGCATCATGCATGCCGTTGTATTCGGAGGATAACGCCCCATGACCGACAGCCCCTATTTGTTCCGAGCGGCCGATCATCCGCTGGTGGCCGCGAATGAGCGATTGATGGTCCGGGAAGCCCAGTCCGGCTTCGGGATCGCGCTGCGCTACCAGGAACGGGCGCCGGGCGGAGCCGAGGGGGATTGGTGCGAAACCGGCCACTCCGTTTTCATTCTGTCCGGCCGCATCGCCTATCGGTTCGACGACCACACCGTGGAGGCCGGACCCGGCGACATGCTGCACATTCCCGCTGGCCCGGCCCACCGTCACAAGCCCACCGTGCTGGGGGAGGAAGCGGTTCGGTATGTTTTGACCGAATTCGGTTAGAAAAAGCGGCGGCGTAAACGATTTATTAACCTTCTGGGTTCAAGGTGAGTGCGGAGGTACCCCGCGATGCTCACCCCCTCGATGCGCAACTGGTTCGGGCGGTCGTCCCGCTCGACCGTGACGATGCTGTTGGAACCGGCGATGCCTTTACCGGGCGAGGCGGTGCCGGAGACTTCGGCGGCGTCGGACCAGCCCAAGGCCGCAGCGCCTTTGTGGAGCCCCATCCGGCTGTCTGTCACCGATGCGTTATGGGGCGAAGGCTACCAAATCCCTGGTGGAGAGGTCGAGATTCTGCGACTTGCCAAGCCGCTTGGGTTGTCGGCGGCGGCCAGTTTAATGCTGTTGGGTGCCGGCACCGGAGGGGCGGCCTGTAGTTTGGTTGCCGGGCTGGGCGTGTGGGTGAACGGGTTCGAATCGGACCCCACGCTGCTGCATGCGGGCAACCAACGGCTGCTACGGTCCAACATGGGCAAACGTGCGAGGCTCGACAGCTGGGACCCCGCCGAACCCAACTTCCCTCGCCATCGTTTTCACCATGCGCTTGCGCTGGAGCCGATGCAGGGGCAGCGGCCGGAGACCGTGCTGACCGCGATTTCCGCCGGTTTGAAGTCCGGCGGGCAATTGATGATGACCGAGCTGGTGGCCGATGCGCCGCTGGCCACGGCCGATGGCCTGGTGGCCCAATGGGCCCAATTGGAACGGCGCGACCCCAAGGCGTTACCCACGGAAATCGCCATCACGCGGGTCATGGGGCGGCAGGGCTACGATGTCCGAATCGTGGAGGATCTGTCGCAACGGTATATGCATCAGGGAATCATGGGGTGGCGCCGGTTGGTGCGTGCCATGCAAGACGCGAAACCCACATCTGAGCAAGCTCGCGCCGTTGTTGCGGAGGCGGAGTTTTGGCTGATTCGCTTGCGTCTGATGAAGGAAGGACGTCTGCGGGTGGTCCGCTGGCATGGGATCGGCGGCGGGATGTAACGTGGTTGCCGTACGCGACTTGATCCCCTGGCCGGGTTGGGGTAGTCAGCCTGCATCCGCTCCGGCGGACACAGGCCCAGGTAGCTCAGTTGGTAGAGCATGCGACTGAAAATCGCAGTGTCGGTGGTTCGATTCCGCCCCTGGGCACCATTCTACCCCCCGGATATAGCAGCGTATTTTGGGTATTTTGAAGCTCATCGCCGTTTTGGCCAGATCGGCCTCTGTGTAATTCCTGTGTAACCGGGGCATCAGGAAGCGCGTGCCGATCTCTTTTTCGGTTGATATCGATCATCGAGCTTATGCATCGCTTCCGCGATATGGCAGCCGGACTGGTGGGCGTACCTCTCGACCATCGCCATGGTCTTAAGGCCGCTAATGCGCTTGACGGTAGGCCGATCGACCCCCGCCTGAACCAAGTTAGTGTCCGCGCATGACGGCTCGTGGGCGCCAGGGGCTCGGCGCCTTCCGCCGTATGAGAGTGTCCGGTTTTCCGGGTCATGCCCGTCGAGCTAACCATTGACTCATGTTCGGCATGACGATGTAGCGCGCGCCGGTGTGTCAATCGTTCGTTCGGTTGGTGTCGGCGATCCGCCGGGCCATTCGACCCGACGCTATGACCGAACACGGCCAAACGTCGCACGCACGCGTTGTTCCGTCAGGGACGTATGCGCCACGAGCCGGTACCGGACATGCGGGAGGCGCGGTTCGTGCCGCCGATCGATCGAAGAGCGGCTACCGCATCCCCGTGATCTTGTCCCATTCCTTCACGAACTGCGTGTGCGTCTTGATGAACGCGTCCCAATCCGTGGGGAACAGCAGTTTCATCTCCGCCGGTCTGACGCCTCCCGGCGGCGGTGTCACGTCGGTGCGGAGGGAATTGTACATCAGATCCTGCCCGTAGGCATTCTGGCCGGGAAGCCCGAGGAACCAGTCCAGGAACAGTCTCGCCGCTTCCTGATGCGGGGCTTCCTTGACCGCGCCCCAGCTTTCCGGCACCGCGATCAGGCCGTCGGGCGGATAGACGAACGCAATCGGCGCACCCTTGGCCTTCGCCAGCAAATAGCCGGAATATTGCGCCGTGTGGATGATCTTGTCCTGGCCGCTGATGGTGCGGTCGTATTGCTGCACATAGGAATCGAAGCCTTTTGGGCTGAGCGCGGCGAATTTCTTCCAGTAATCCTCGCCATAGAGCTGCCGCAGCAAATACCAGGTCATATGCTGCATGCCGGACGTGGAAGCCTTCGACGTGATGGAATCCTTCCAACGGGGATCGACGGCATCGAGCCAGTTTTTCGGTGCCTCATCCGCCGGCACCAGAGTCGGATTATATGCCAACGCGGCCACGCCGATGGCGCCCCAGGTGAAGAACCCCTCCGGCGTGCTTTTCCATTCCGGTTTGAAATGCGTCATTTCCGGGGATCGGTATTCCAGCCAGCCGCCGCGCTTCTGAAAATCCAGCACGAGGCTCATGTCGGAGAGCTGCACGATATCCACCAGATAGGATTTCGCCTGCCGCTCCGCCAGCAGCTTGGCATAGAGCGCACCCGCCTGCAGGCGGACGTAGCCGGTGGAAATTTTCGGGAACATCTTGCGGAAGCGGGCGAGGACCTTTTCCGACCCATCCTCGGGGTCGGTGGAATAGACAACGACGCGCCCCTCGGCCTCGGCTTTGGCGATGTCGGCGCAGGTTTGGAACCCGTCCATTTGGTGCGGGTTCGGGCACAGGCTGGCGGCTCGGGCCGGAACGGCGAGCAGCAGTGTTGCCAATATGGACGCGAACAACGCGTTGTGGCGCATGACGAAGCTCCCTGACGTGTTTCTTATCCCGTTAGAGCATACTGTTCCCAAGTGCGGGTCAAGCGATGGCCGGCACCCCATCCGAGCGAGGCATGGCAGCAGCGACAAACATTGTCCTCGGGGTTTGCCCGCCCGAGCCCGGCCTGATATCGATGCCGGGAAAGGTTTCCGCATGCGATTCCTCCCGTTGGCACCGCTGATTCGCGCAATCGTCCCGCTGGCCATACTGGCGGCGGTACCGGCAGTCGGTTGGGCGCAGTCCGGAACCCCGCAACAACCCGCCGCGCAGCCACCCGGCGCGCCCCCGAAGCCGCAGGCAGCCCCGCGCGTTCCGGTGACCAAGCCCGCCCCCCCTGTGGTGCACGCGCAACCCTCGGCCCATGCGCAAAAACCGCCGGCCAAACCGGCCGCTGCCCCTACGCCGCCGACCCCGCCCGTGGCCCCCGTCGTCGCGCCGGTCCCAGCCACGCCCGCCACTCCGCCTCCCGCCGCGAAACCGGCGGATGGCGAAAAGGAAACCGAATCGAGGCCCGTTCCTCGCTTCCAGGCCCTGCGGTCGAACGAGGTCAACCTGCGGGCCGGCCCCGGCCAGCGCTACCGCATCGACTGGGTGTACAAACGCACCGATCTGCCGGTGAAGGTGGAACGGGAGTTCGAACACTGGCGCCTGGTCCGCGATGCCGACGACATCCAGGGCTGGGTCAATCAGGCAACCTTGACGTCCCGCCGCAGCTTCATTGTCAAAGGGGCGGACGCCACGCTACGGGACGACCCCAAGGAGACCGCCTCCGCCGTGGCCATCCTGCAGCCGGGGGTCATCGGGCGGCTTCGCGCCTGCCCCAAGGCATCGGATTGGTGCAAGGTGCAGGTCGCCGGCCACAGCGGATACCTGCGCCGGTCCCAGTTCTTCGGCACCCTCCCGGACGAGGAAATCGCGCCATGAGCCTCGACGGACAAACCGACGACGCCATCCGAACCGCCTTTGCCGCGACCAAGCGGATCGCCCTGGTCGGCGCATCGGCGAAACCCTGGCGCGCCTCGCATGAGGTGATGCGCTTCCTGCTGGATCGCGGTTTCGACGTGACCCCGGTCAACCCTATCCTCGCCGGCCAGACCATCCACGGCAAGACCGTCGTCGCGACCCTTACCGATGCCGGCCCGCTGGAGATGGTGGACGTCTTCCGCAACACCACCCATGTCGGCCCCCTGATCGACACCGCCATCCGGCTCGGCGCCAAGACCATCTGGATGCAGCTGGGCGTCGTGGACCAGGATGCCGCGGCCAAAGCGAGGGCAGCCGGCCTGACTGTTTTCATGGATCGCTGTCCCGTGATCGAGGATCGGCGGCTCCAGCTGTTTCGTCATTGAATTCGCCGAACGGAAGCGCCACTTAGTGGCGCACGCAGGTCGATAACAGAGGACCCACGGGGACCGATCATGACCAACGAAGAACGCGACATCATCACCCAGTTCATCACCCGCGTCAGCGGAGCACAGCGCACGCCGCAGCCAGCCCTCGGCGGATCGGTGCCGGCGACAACGCAGCCGCCGTTGCCGCCCGTGGATCGGGAGGCCGACGCCCTTATCGGCGCGCTGTTCCAGCAATATCCGGAAGCGCGCTACCGGCTGACGCAAACCGCGTTTGTGCAGGAACATGCACTGGCGGAAGCGCAGAACCGCATCCAGCGCCTGGAGTGGGAATTGCAGCAGGCGCAACAGGCGTTGCAGCAGGCCCAGCAGGCCGCCGCGCAGGCGGCGCAGCAGCGGCCGGCCTCGGGCGGGATTTTCGGTGGGCTGTTCGGTGGCGGGCGGACGCAGGCCCCGCCGCCTCCGCCGCCGCAGCCGGGTCCGGCCTGGAACGCCGGCGGCGCGCCGCAACAGGGCTACCAGCAGCCCATGTACCAGCAGGCGCCTCCGCCGCCCCCGCAATATGCGCCCGGCTATCAGCCCGGCATGTTCCAGCAGCGCCCCGGCGGCGGGTTCTTGGGATCGGCACTGACCACCGCGGCCGGTGTGGCCGGCGGATTGGTCGTGGGGAACGCGCTGATGGGCATGTTCTCCGGCCATCATGGCAGCGACAGTTTCGGCGGCGGGTTTCCGCAAGGTGGCGGTTTCGCGGGTGGCGGCGGCAGCCCCTGGGCGGCGCCGCAGCAGGATTACGTCGATCAAGGCACATGGAGCGGCGGCGGTGGCGCGGCCCCGCTCGCCAATCAGGACTACGTCGATAACGGCACCTGGGATCAACCGACGGCGGATCAATCGTCCTGGACCGACAACAGCGGTGGCGGCGGCTGGGATTCCGGCGGCGGCGGTGGCGGATCCGACGACACGTTCTGACGGGACCTCCCGCCTTTCCGGTCGGTTAGGGATGACGTGCTGGGAGATCAGGGGCCCAATTCGCGTTCAAGCGATTGTCCTGTTTGCCAGTCCGATCCCGCTCGACCGGGTTCGCCGGCGCGGCTAGCTTCGGTGGTACCCCAACCGCCAAGGTCGCCGCCCTGCTTTCCCTCGCCACCGCGTTCACCCCCAATGAATGGCAGGCCATCCGCCTGACCCTGACCGTCGCCTCGCGCGCCGTCGCCGCCGATCTTCCGCTGGCGTTGGGCCTCGCCTTCGTCCTGTCCCGCTGCCGCTTCTTCGGCCGAGGCGCCTTGGACACCGTCGCCCATCTGCCGCTGGTGCTGCCGCCCGTCGTCGTCGGCTGGTTGCTGCTGCTGCTGTTCGGCCTGCACGGCCCGATCGGCGCCTGGTTGCACCAATGGTTCGGCATCCGTCTGGTATTCACCACCGCAGGCGCCTCTTTGGCCTGCGGGGTGATGATTTTGCCGCTGATGCTCCGCGCCATCCGCCTGTCGCTGGAGGCCGTCGATCCCGGTCTGGAGCAAGCCGCCCGCAGTCTTGGCGCCCGTCCGTGGGACCGGTTTTTGACCATCACCCTGCCGCTCGCCGCTCCGGGCGTGCTGGTCGCCGCGATCACCGGCTTCGCCGCGGCATTGGGGGAGTTCGGGGCCGTCATCACCTTCGCCGCCAACATTCCCGGCGAGACCCAGACCCTGCCGCTGGCGATCTACAGCGCCCTGCAAAGCCCCGGCGGGGAGGAAACGGCGGCGCGCCTGTCCCTGGTTTCCGTCGGGTTGGCGGTGGTGTTCCTGGTTCTGGCGGAAAGCCTGGGCCGGCGGCTGCGGGCAAGGGTCGGACGGTAACCGGCGGTTCCGCCTCCACCCTGGCCGTGCTACGGCCTAGGCCAACACAGACCGAGTACCCACCATGGCTTTCCCGCCCCGCCCACTGGCTTTCGTCATCGCGCCGACCGATCAAGGCACGCTGATCGTCAACCGCTTCGACTTCCGGCTTCAGGATGGCGGGGCCGTCGGCGTCGGCGCCGGCCTGCTGAACGCGGCCCGTTACGACCCGCATGAGGTCGCGGTCGTCCAGCAGTTACTGGCCTTGCGGCGGCAGCATTTCGGCGACGGGGTGATTGCAATCGACTGCGGCGCCAACATCGGGGTGTTCACTGTCGAGTGGGCCAAGTTCATGACCGGCTGGGGCCAGGTGCTGTCGTTCGAAGCGCAGGAGCGCGTGTTCTACGCACTCGCCGGCAATATCGCGATCGGCAACTGCTTCAACGCCCGCGCCATTCATGCCGCTGTGGGCGCGACCAGCGGCGTGTTGCGGATTCCCCATCCCAATTATCTGGCACCCGGCACTTTCGGTAGCCTGGAATTGCGCCCGTCGGACCGCACCGAAAATATCGGCCAGCCGATCGATTATTCCGAGGAAAATACGTCCCCGGTATCGTTGATCACGATCGATTCGCTGAACCTGCCGCGCCTAGACCTGCTGAAAGTCGATGTCGAAGGTATGGAAGCCGAGGTTCTCGCCGGCGCCGACGCCACCCTTGCCCGCACCCGCCCGATCGTCTTCGCCGAACATATCAAAAGCGATCGGGCCGAACTGATCGGGTTGCTGGCAGCGCATGGGTACCGGCATTTCATCGGGCCGATGAACATTCTGGCCATCCACGAAGGGGACCCGTCCATGAGCTTTATCCAGCAGGCGGCGTGACTGGCGGCGCCGATCCGACCAAGCCTCATGCCAACGACGATCGACAATAGATAGAGTAAATCCATGCCCCATCCGCCACGGTCTTTAGCCTTCATCCTCGCCCCAACCGATCAAGGCACGCTGATCGTCAATCGCTTCGATTACCGAATCGATGAGGTGGGCGAGGGGATCGGCATCGGTTTCAATCTTTTGAACGCCGGCAGCTACGAAGCCACCGAGGCCAATATCGTTTGCAACCTGCTCGCTTTACGGCGGCGATGTCACGGCGATGGCGTCGTGGCCGTGGATTGCGGTGCGAATATCGGCGTATTCACGGTCGAATGGGCCAAATCGATGACCGGCTGGGGAGAGGTCGTGGCGATCGAAGCGCAGGAGCGCATCTTTTATGCGTTGGCCGGCAATATCGCGATCAACAACTGTTTGAATGCACGCGCCATTCACGCTGCCGCGGGCGCGTCCAACGGGACGATGAACATCCCGCAGCCGAATTACCTCATGCCCGCGACGTTCGGCAGCCTGGAATTGCGTGCCAGCGAAAAAACGGAATTCATCGGCCAGGACATCAGCTATGCCGAGGAGCATCTGCGACCGGTGGCGATGATCGCGATCGATACGATCGGGCTCCGCCGTATCGATCTGCTCAAGATCGATGTCGAAGGCATGGAAGCGGATGTCCTGGAAGGGGCCAAGGCATCGATCGCGCGCGATCATCCGCTTCTCGTCATCGAACACATCAAAAGCAATGTGCGGGTATTGCACGATATATTGGCCGAGCACGGGTATAACAGTTACGTTGTCGGTATGAATATCATGGCGATCCATCCAGACGATCCCGTCGCGCAGTTCGTCAGGATGGCACCCTGAGGCGATCGCATCCGACCTCTTCGGGTGTTGCGGCGATGCCGTGGCGGCGCAGCCAGGTACCGAACCTCGGCTGCGCGGTCAGCACGCAAAACGGGACTGCCAACGGCAATCCTCCGGCCAAAGGGACCGCCCACGGGACCGCCCACGGCACCGCCCCCCAACCCGCCATCGCGAAGCCCGCGAACGCCGCGAGGCCCAGCGTGGTGTGCGGCCAGAGCAAATGCGCCGCCTCGCCCCATCCCACGCCCCGATCGCCCCGGTTCTGCGGCAGCCAGGCCGGCTGCATCCCCAGCAGCAGTCGCACCGTGGTGGCGGTTTTCCCGACGACCGATATCGCGTCCAGCAGCAGGGTAAACACTGTCTCGGCCAGCACGCCGCACAGAAAGCGTCCGGTCCCGCCATAGGTTCCGATCCGTCGGCCCGCCTCCACATACCCCAGCAGCTTGGGCGCATAGATCGCCCCGGCCCAGGCCAGCATGACCGCCAGCACACGCCCGGCGGGGAACGGAGAAACCGGATCGGTCACCGCCGCCACGACCGCCCCGGCCAGTAAAACCAGATAGAACGGCGTGCAGCCGAACAGCAGGATCGCCTGTGCGAGCTGCCACTGCCCCATCGGCCGCAAACCCGGCATGCGCAGCAGATGCCGGTATTCCAGGTTCCCGGCGAGCCAGCGCAGCTCCCGCCGCATGAACTCGGGCAAAGCCGGGGGATTAGCCTCGAACGACCCGTCTTCCTCCGCCAGCAGCCTTATGCCCCAGCCGGCACCGGCCAGCAGTGCCGCCTCCACTTGATCGTGCGACAGGATCGGCCGCCCGTCCGGCAGCAGCGGCAAACGCGCATGTTCGCGGAATGGGGCGATGCGGATCAGGGCATTGTGGCCCCAGTAGCAGCACTCATCCCCCTGCCACCATGCCAGCGCTGCCGCCCAGGTGCGCATCCCCGCGCGCATGCCGAACTGAAACAGCCGCGGAAACGCCGCGCTTGCCGGCAGCCCCACGGTCAGATGCTGCACGATGGCGAGGTGCGGGTGCGCCTCCATCTCCGCCGCGAGCCGCAGCACGGCGCGGGCCGACATGCGCGAGTCGGCGTCGAGGATCAGCATCAGCGGGAATCCGTCCGCGCGATGATCCATGAACTCCATGATATTCCCGGCCTTGAACCGGTCGTTGTCGGTGCGCCGCCGGTAGCGGATGCGCGCCGGATCGGCTTTCCGGAAGGCGGCGATAGCTTGTTCTTCGGCGTCGGCCGCCGCATCCGAACTGTCGGACAGCACGAACAGAGCGAACAAGTCCCCCGCGCCCAACGCGTCCAGTTCGTCCAGCAATTGCCGGAGCGGCGGCAGCACGGCGTCCATGTCCTCATTCCGCACGGTCACCGCGATGGCGATGCGGCTTTTCGGGAGCGGGTACGCCTCGGGCAGCGGCTTCCGGCACAGCAGCACCGCAAACCCGGCCACCCCCTGCATCAGGCAGAACCCGACCCACAGCGCCGCCAGGGCGAAACTCCCCAGCATCGCCGCCTTCGCCATCGTCCATCCGCCCGGTGCCAGTGCGCGGACCATCAGCGCGATCAGTCCGGCGGCGGCCAGCAAACTGCCGCAAAGCATGAGCGCACGTCGGAATGGCATCGCGGAATCCTGTCTGGCCGGTTCGAAGCGGCGCCTGTATAGCCGATGACAATGCAATCGCACGCCGATCCCCATGTCGCCGTTGTCCTCCCGCCGCGGGAGGGTTTCGGCCCCGGCCGTACCGGCGCCCTCGGTCTATTGGCGCGCCGCTACGTAGGCACGCCGGGTTTCCGCACGACGATCTACGGCGGCGTGCAGGACGGGCCGGTGTTCCCCCACATCGATTTCATCCCGGTCAAGCCGACGATCTGGTGGCCGGGCCCGACCAATGTCCGCTTTGCCATCGCCGTCGCCGGCCTGCTGCGGCGGGCGCGTCCTGCACTGGTGGAGGTGCACAACCGGCCAGAAATCGCGCTGGCCATTGCATCCCGTCTGCCTGACGTCCCGGTGACGCTGATCCTGAACAACGATCCGCAGGAGATGCGCGGCGCACAGACGCCGGCCGAACGCGCGACGATGCTGCGCAAGTTGGCGCTGGTCCTGACATCGTCGGAGTATCTGCGGGGGCGGTTGATGGAGGGCGTCCCGCCTCCCGACCGGCCGCCCGTCATCTTGCCGAACTGCCTGGACCTGAACGAACTGCCGCCGGCCCGCCCGCGCCAGCGGTCGATCCTGTTCGCTGGTCGGGTGGTCGCGGAGAAAGGGCCGGACGCCTTCGTCATGGCCTGCGCCGCCGCGCTGCCGTATCTGCCGGGCTGGACGGCGACGATGATCGGTGCAGACCGCTTCCGCACCGACAGCCCCGAAACGGCGTTCGTGCAATCGGTCCGCGCGGCGGCGGAGCGTGCGCCCGTCAATATGGCCGGCTACCGGGATCACCCTGAGGTGCTGGAGGCGATGGGCCGCGCGGCCATCGTCGTGGTGCCGAGCCGATGGCCGGAGCCGTTTGGGCTGGTGGCGCTGGAAGCGATGGCGAGCGGGGCGGCTCTGATTTGTTCCCCGCGCGGCGGCTTGCGGGAGGTCGCGGGAGATGCGGCGCTCTACGCCGATCCCGACACGCCCGCCGAGATCGCTTTGGCCCTGCGCACCCTCGGCCGCGATGATTCGCGCCGAGCCGCGATGGCGGATGCGGGGAGGGCGCGCGCCCGACAATTCGATTTGCCGGTGATCGCGGAGCAACTGGCGACGCTGCGGCACTGGGTGATCGGGCAGGGCTGAAGGCCATGGGGCTTTTCTCCGGGTGGATTTCCGCGCCCCGTCGTGCGAAGCCTGTGCCATGCTTCTGTTGATCCCCGGCCCCGTCACGACCCGCCCCGAGGTGCGCGCAGCGCTCGCTCAGGACATCGCGCCTTGGGACAATGAATTCAAAGCCGTCTACCGGCGGGTGTTGGACCGGGTCCTGGCGATCGCGGGCGGGATTCCCGGCCAGCACGCGGCCCTGCCGTTGCAAGGCGGCGGGCACTTCGTCATCGAAGCCGCCATCCGGACCTTCGTTCCGCCCGGCCGTAAAATCCTGATCCCAACAACTGGCCGTTACAGCGAGAGCATGATCCGTTTGGCCCGCGAAGCCGGCCGCGTCCCTGTCGTGCTGCCCGTCGCGCCCGGCCATCCCACCGATCCGGCGGTGATCGGGGCCGCGCTGGAGGCCGATTTTTCCATCTCCCATGTCGGGCAGGTCTATTCGGAGACCGGGACCGGGGTGATCCACGACGCCGTCGCCATCGGCGCGGCGGTGCACAGGGCCGGGCGGCGGATGATCGTGGATGCAGTGTCGGCGTTCGGGGCCTTGCCGATGAACGTGGCGGCCCAGCAGGAACTCGATGCGGTGGTGTTCTCGTCCAACAAATGCATCGAGGCTTTGCCGGGCATCGCCTTCGCCGTTTGCCCCATCGACCGGCTTAAGCAATGCGCCGGACAGGCCGGCAGCTGGTCGCTCGACCTGTCCGATATCCTGACCCATGACGCCCGTCCCCGCTTCACGCCCCCGGCGCAGATCGTCGCGGCGTTCGACAGGGCGCTGGATTTCTTCGATGCCGAGGGCGGCCGCGAACCCCGTTTGGCCCGCTACTCCGCCAACGCGATGACGTTCTACGACGGGATGGTGGACCTCGGTCTGACCCCCTGGTTGCCGAGAGATCGTCAGGGTCCCATTATCGTGGTGATCCACGCGCCGGCCGATCCGGCATGGAACCTGCAAAACTTCGTCGACGCCCTTAAAGCGCGCGGCGTTCTGATCAGTAACTTCTTCAATACGCCGACCCCCAGTTTCCGCGTCGGCTGCATCGGAGCGATCACCCCGGACGATATGCGGGGCGCGGTCGCGGCGATGGACGCGGCCCTGAAGGAGATCGGCATCACCCGCCGGGAGGCAGCATGTCCGTGAACCCAGACCTCGAAATTGCCCGCGCCGCGACGCTTCGCCCCATTGGGGAAATCGCGACGAAACTGAACATTCCGGATTCGGCCATCGAGCCGTACGGCAAGCACAAGGCCAAGATCGGTCTGGATTTCGTGTCCTCGCTGGAAAGCCGGCCCGATGGCGCGCTGGTGCTGGTCACCGGCATCAGCCCCACCCCGGCGGGCGAGGGCAAGACCACCACGACCGTCGGCCTTGGCGACGCGCTGAACCGCATCGGCAAGCGGGCGGCGATCTGTCTGCGTGAACCCAGCCTCGGCCCCAGCTTCGGTATGAAGGGGGGCGCGGCCGGCGGCGGCTATGCCCAGGTGGTCCCGATGGACCAGATCAACCTGCATTTCACCGGCGATTTCCATGCCATCACCTCCGCGAACAATCTGCTCGCGGCGATGATCGATAACCACATTTACTGGGGCAACAGCCTGGGCATCGATGAGCGCCGCATCTCCTGGCGCCGTTGTCTGGACATGAACGACCGGTCGTTGCGCTCGATCGTCGGTAGCCTGGGCGGTGTGGCGAACGGCTTCCCGCGCGAGGATGGGTTCGACATCACGGTCGCGTCCGAAGTCATGGCGGTGTTTTGTCTGGCGCGCGATCTCGCCGATCTCCAGGAACGCCTAGGCAAAATGATCGTGGCGCAAACCCGCGACGGCAAGAACATCACCGCGCGCGACATCAAGGCCGACGGCGCCATGTCCGTGCTGCTGAAAGACGCGCTGGCCCCCAATCTGGTGCAAACGCTGGAGGGTTCGCCCGCCTTCGTCCACGGCGGCCCCTTCGCCAACATCGCCCACGGCTGCAACTCCGTGATGGCCACGCGCCTTGGCCTGAAACTCGCCGACGTCGTGGTGACGGAAGCCGGCTTCGGCGCGGATCTGGGCGGTGAGAAGTTCCTGGACATCAAGTGCCGCCAAGCCGGGCTGAAACCGTCCTGCGCCGTGGTCGTCGCCACCGTCCGCGCCCTGAAGATGCACGGCGGCGTCGCCCGTAACGCGCTGGGGCCTGAGAACGTCGAAGCCGTGAAGCGCGGTATCGCCAACCTCGCCCGTCACGTCGAGAATTTGCAGAAATTCGGCATGCCGGTGGTCGTGGGCGTCAACCACTTCACCTCCGACACCCCGGCCGAGTTCGAAGCGATCCGCGAAGCCATGGCCGCGCAGGGCGTCGAAGCCATTTCCTGCACCCATTGGGCGCACGGCAGCGCGGGGGCCGAGGCTCTGGCGCACGCGGTGGCGAAGAAGATCGACGCCAAGGAAGCGGCCTACAAGCCGTTGTATGGCCTGGACCTGAAACTGGCCGACAAGATCCGAGCGATTGCGCAAGGCATCTATCGCGCTGCCGACATCTCCGTGCCCGACTCCGTCGCTCGGCGGTTAAAGGCGTTCGAGGACGCTGGCTTCGGCGACGTGCCGGTTTGCATCGCCAAGACCCAGTACAGCTACACATCCGACCCCACGATCATGGGCGCCCCGACCGGTCATACGCTGCCGGTGCGGGAGGTGCGGCTGTCCGCCGGGGCCGGCTTCGTCGTGGCGGTCTGCGGCGACATCATGACCATGCCCGGCCTGCCGCGCGTGCCGGCCGCGGAAGCGATCATGCTGAACGCGGCGGGCGAGATCGAAGGGCTGTTCTAAAACCAGCGGCGGCCGCGGGCTGCCGGTTTGCCCGTCGCCGCATCCAACCGGGAGTCTCCGCATGGAATACGTTTGCGACGCCCCGAAAAACCGAACCTGGTTCCGCCTTGTCTCGGAAGGCGAAGCCATTGCCGAATCCATGGCGATGAATCACGCCGTCGAAAAGCACTACCGCCGTGAGCGCGAGCGGACCTCCGACAGCTACCAGCCCAAAACCACCGTCTACATCGAGCAGGATATCGGCAAGGAAGCCTACATCCAGCGCACCATGCCGCTGTTCCTGACTTTGCGGGATGAGGACGGGCTTGCGCTGGTGACCGCCATGCTGCCGCCGAACGGCAAGCCGGACGGGGCCTGCATCGTCGTCGGGCGCGGCAACGCCGACCCCTATCCCGATCATGGCGATGCCATCGAGGCTCTCGGCCGGCACTACGGCATGACCCTCGACCGGCATCGCTGCTTTCCCTATCGTCGCTGATCCAAGAAAGAAGGAGCGTTCCCATGACCATCACGATTGAGCAATTCGCGGCCGACTGCCACGACGCGCTGAAGAACAACCCCGGCACGCCGGGCCGGGAAAAGGTCCGCGACCTGACCAAACAGGCACTGTCCGACCCGGGCTTTATCGACACCTACATCCCAGTCGGCACGCCCGAGCGGCATGTG
Organism: uncultured Acetobacteraceae bacterium; assembly: GCA_903895595.1. Classification (GTDB taxonomy): domain Bacteria; phylum Pseudomonadota; class Alphaproteobacteria; order Acetobacterales; family Acetobacteraceae; genus Rhodopila. The sequence goes on from CAITUP010000113.1 coordinate 17,920, forward strand.
CTGTATGAGGACGCCGAGCTGGGGTTTACCATTCTGGCGCATGGGTATACGGGGCCGAAGGGCAGCAAGCCGCACGATCACGGCCCGTCCTGGGCGATTTACGGCCAAGCCGATGGCGAGACCATCATGACGGCGTGGGACCTGGTCGCTCGGCCGACCGAAGCGACGCCCGGCAAGGCGAAATTCAACCACAATTACGTCATGAAACGCGGCGACGCGTATCTGTACGACATCGGCGTGCTGCACTCCCCGGAACGTAAAGCCGCGACGCGCCTGCTGCGGATCGAGGGGCTGAATATGGCCAAGATCAAACGCCTGCCTTATGAGGCGGTAGAGACCTCGGCCGCCGCCGCGGAATAAACAGGAGCAACCCAAGGTGAGTGCCGCATTGGAAACCCGGGGCTTTCAGGCCTCGGGGACGGATTTCGACGCGATCGTGGTGGGGGCGGGAATTTCCGGCCTTTATCAGCTGTATCGCCTTCGGGAATTGGGGTTACGGGTGAAGGTGCTGGAAGCCGGCACCGGCGTCGGCGGCACTTGGTATTGGAATCGCTATCCCGGGGCGCGCTTCGATTCCGAAAGCTATTCCTATGCGTATTCGTTTTCGCAGGAATTGCTGAACGAGTGGGACTGGACCGAGCACTTCGCGCCGCAACCGGAAACGTTGCGGTATTTGAATTTCGTCGCGGATAAATTCGATCTGCGGCGCGATATCCAGTTCCGCAGCCGCGTCGCCGCCGCGCATTACGACGACGCGGCGCGCGTATGGGATGTGACGCTGGAAGACGGTACCGCGTACCGAGCACGCTTTCTAATCACTGCAATTGGCGTGCTGTCGGCCCACACGATGCCGCGCATTCCCGGCGTCGAGGACTTCCAGGGCCAGTCCTTCCACACGGCTCGTTGGCCGCACGATCCCGTCAGCTTCGAGGGCAAGCGCGTCGCTGTGATCGGCACCGGCGCGACCGGCGTGCAGACGATCCAGGAAGTCGCCAAGACCGCCGGCCATCTGACGGTGTTTCAGCGCACGCCGAACTGGTGCACGCCGCTGCATAACCGCAAAATCGACAAAGCCGAGATGGAAGAAATCCGCGCCGGCTATCCGGAAATGTTCAAGCGCTGCCAGGAAACCTTCGCCTGCTTCCTGCATACGCCCGATCCGCGCAGCGCGTTGGAGGTCACGCCGGAAGAGCGGGAGGCGTTTTTCGAGCACCTCTATGCCTCCCCCGGTTTTGGGATTTGGCAGGGGAATTTCCGCGACATTTTGAACAATCGCGAAGCCAACGCGTTGATCAGCGATTTCGTTGCCGGCAAAATCCGCCAGCGTGTAAAGGACCCGGCGACAGCGGAAAAGCTGATTCCCAAAGACCACGGCTTCGGCACCCGCCGCGTGCCGATGGAAACGCGGTATTACGAGGTCTACAATCAACCGAACGTCAGACTGGTGGACATCAAGGAAACCCCGATCCAGCAGATCACTGCCACCGGGATCGAAACGTCGGATGCCGCCTACGAGTTCGATATCATTATCTACGCGACCGGCTTCCACGCGATAACCGGCGCTTTCGACAGGATCGATATCCGCGGCGCCAACGGCGCACTGTTGAAAGACAAATGGGCCGCCGGGCCGCAGACCTATCTCGGCGTTCAGGTCGAGGGTTTTCCGAATATGATGATGCTCATGGGGCCGCACACGGCACTGGGCAACCTGCCGCGCAGCATCGAATACAATGTGGAATGGGTGACGCGACTGATCCGCCATATGAGGGACAACGGCCTGACCCGTGCAGAAGCCACCCCCGCCGGTGTCGAAAGCTGGACGAACCACGTACGCGCCTTGGGGGTTGGGTTGTTGTCCAATGAGATCGACTCCTGGATGACCGGTGTTAACCGCAACGTGGACGGCAAGGATACCCGAGTCATCGCCCGCTACAGCGGCAGCGCGCCGGCCTATCGGGAACGGTGCGACCAAGTGTCCGCGGACGGGTTTAAAGAATTGGCTCTGGCCTGATATGAGGAACGATTATGCAATATAAATGGGATGAAGAAGCCGACGTCGTCGTCGTGGGCTTCGGGGCAGCCGGGATGGCCGCTTCGGTCACGGCACACGAGTTGGGCGCTTCCGTCATTATTCTGGAAAAAGCGCCGGAAGGCGAGGAAGGCGGCAACACGCGCGTCGCCGGTCAGGGTTATTTGAATACGTCGTCCGTCGAAAGCGCCATTGCCTATTTGAACGCACTGTGCGGCCCGTTCACCGTGCCGCAGCCGATGGTCCAGGTTTGGGCCGAGGAGATGTGCAAGAACAACGAGTGGTTGGCGAGCCTCGGCGGCGATCCGCAGGAGCATCAGCACCCACCGGTCGGAATCGAATTTCCGGATCTGCCGGGCGCCGACTGCGTGCATAAATTCCATGATGGCCCGACCTACGGGTATTCCTACACATGGAAATTGTTCGAGCGTCTGGTGAAGGAACGCCCGATCCGCGTGCTTTATGAAACGCCGGGCCGAACGCTGATTCAGAACGATATTACCAAGGAAATTCTGGGCGTTCGGGCGCAGCGGGATGGCAAGGACGTTCTGGTGAAAGCGCGCAAGGGTGTCGTGCTGACCTGCGGCGGGTTCGAGAACAATCAGGAGATGATCCGTAATTATCTCCCGGGCGTGCCGTATTGCTACACCTCGGGCTCGCCCTACAACGAGGGCGACGGCATCACGATGGCGATGTCGGTCGGGGCCGATCTTTGGCACATGAATAATTACGCCGGCCCCTCGATGGCGCTGAAAGTGCCGGAGGTTCGCACGTCGTTTTCGATGCAGGCGCTGCATTACAGCAAACAGCCGCCGGGCGGCATGATCGTTGTCGGACCGGACGGGCGGCGTTTCACGGACGAGAAGTTCAAGACGCGGCATGGGAAAGTGCCGGTGAACGGGCGGTGGCTGCCGCTGTCGACGCCGTGTCCGATGTATATGATTATCGATCACGCGCATTTCTCGGCCGGGCCGCTGTACGACGGGCACCCGAGCCATGGGTGGACGCAGATTGTCGAGAAGTATGAGTGGAGCGAGGATAACAGCAAGGAACTCGCGAAGGGTTGGATCGTGAAGGGCGCCAGCATCGCGGCTTTGGCCTCGGCGATCGGGCTGGACCCGGCCGTTCTGGAGGCCACGGTTGGGCGCTGGAACCAGTCCTGCGCGGGTGGCAAGGACACGGAATTCAATCGCACGCTGATGATGGCGCCGATTGCGCAAGGGCCGTTCTACGCGGTGGAAATGTCGCCCTCGATGTTGAACACGCAGGGCGGGCCTAGGCGGAACGAAAAGGCGCAGATCGTGCGGCCCGATGGGACACCTATTCCGCGGCTTTACAGCTCGGGAGAGCTGGGTTCGATCTACAGTTATCTGTACCAGGGGACCGGTAATCTGGGCGAGTGCCTGGCGTTCGGGCGGGTGGCAGCGCGGCATGCCGTGGCGGAGACGGCTTGGGGGTAGGGGCACCGCCACTGTCCCCCGTCATGGTCCGCCTGACCCGACCATGACGGTTAATTAGACAGTGGAATAATCTCTTTCTCCTCGATCAAGTACGACTTGATCTCGGCGATAATCAGCGCCCCGTCGTCCGTCAGCGCCTTCATCTCCGGTGTGGCGGCGGCGCGTTCGTAAGCGGCGAGATCGTCGTACCACAATTCGGCGATCCCATCGATTTGCACACCGCTCTCCGGCACGTCCGCCCGGGTGCGGGTGCCGACGATATGCGACTGCACGTAGCGCCGAATCCCCGGCACCGCCAACGCGAGCGGTCCGTGGATATTCAACCAATGATCCACGAACTGCTCATGCGTCAGGTGCGGCTTGCGGGTCAGCAGGCCGATCGATTTCAGCACTTTACGCCGCCTCGGCCATCGTGGACCGCAGCCCCGCTACCGTCGTGCGGTGCATGTCGCGCACCTGAGTGGCATCGAACGGGCGGGAGCGGTGCATCGTCTGCTGGTTATCCCACACCACCAGATCGTTCACCGTCCACTTGTGCGAATACACGAATTTCCGCTGTGTCGCGTGTTCCGTCAGGTCGCGCAGGAACGCCCGCGCCTCGGGGATCGGCCAGCCGACGATAGTGCCGGCGTGGGAGGCCAGATACAGCGATTTCCGCCCCGTGGAGGGATGCCGCCGCACCAGAAGCTGCTTCACCGGCGCGAAGGCCTTGCGTTCGGCGTCGGTGAAATCCCCAAAGCCGATCAACGCACGGGAAAACAGCTGGCTGTGCTCGCACACCAGATTCTCGCACTCGGCCTTGGTTTCCTCGTCGAGTTCGTCGTACGCCAGCTTCATCGACGCGAATTCGGTGTTTCCCCCGGCATCCGGAATGATCCGCGCCGACAGCAGCGAATATTTCGCCGGCACGACCTTGAAGGAACTGTCGGAGTGCCAGAGCCGCGTGCCAAGGCTGAACAACCGCCGCCGGTTGTCGCGCGCCAGCACGTTGTTGTTCTGATCGAGGTTCGAAATATCGGCGATATGCGCCCCCAGCCGGTCGCGGCCGTCGCGCAGGTTATTGGTCGCCAGCTCCAGTTCCCCGAAATTGCGGGAGAATGCCATTTGCGTTTCGTCGGTGAAGGCCTGGCCGTGGAACACCAACACCCCGAATTCGTCCATCCCGCGCTCGATCTGCTGCGCTTCGCTGGCGGTGAGGGGCTTGGTGATGTCGATGCCGGATACCACGCCCGCGAACAGCGGGCGGGACACGGGATCGATCGGTTTGATGGTCAGTGTCATCGCGCGTCTCCCTCAGACCAATTCGCTATACCCAAAGGCCTGCCCGAACCGGCGCGACGGTTCCTGCACGTCGCCGTATTTGCGGTGGCCGGCGGTGTGATAGGCAGCCGACAGCAGCAGCAAATCGCGGCCGGGGTGCTTGTTGGTGCCCCAGTCCATCAGCATGCATTGGGCGATTTCCTGGTTGTGCGGATCGTTGCCCAGGCGGCACGCCGCCAAAGCAATACGCTGCACCAGCGGCGCCTTGTCGGACACGTTCTCGATATATGCCTGCGTCCAATCCAGGCTGCCCTGCGTATCCAGCGTCACGACTGCGTTCTCGACCCGGTCCAGCAACTGCCCCGCCGTCATCGCGCTGGCGCCCGACGGTGCCTTCGCGGTGAAGGGATGGGAATCGTTCAAACCGGCCTGACAGCCGGCAACGCGGTTGGCGAAATTGCCCGCGACATAGAGCAAGCGCAGCCGGCGAGGATGGTCGAAATTGTCCCAGAACCATGCCAGCGTGTTGTGATACTCGTAGCAATGGTGGGGCATGTTGAACAAATTGGGATCGCGCGTTTCCAACACGATCTGCCCTACCGCCAGCTGCAGGACGTCGAGAATGCGCCGCGGGTCCTGCCCGGCTTTGAGCATCCGCGTCGTCGCTTCCAGCACATCGGTCTCACTACCGCGGGTCACCGCTTGGATCAGGGTGCGCGAGTCCTCCTCGGGCACCGGCCCGGTGTTCGCCAGCATCGCGAGTTCGTTCGGCCCGACGCCGCCGTACGGCACGGCCTTCAGAACCTCGCCCTCGATCGTCATTTTGACCCAGTTGCAGGCCAGTTCGTACGTCGAGTACCAGCGGGGGCCGACGGCCACGTCCAGCGCCCCGGCGTAAACCACGTTATGCGCATTGTCCCAGCCCAAAGCGTTGCCGAGTTCCACCGTCGAACGCGTGCGGTATGCCTTGTGCCCTGTCGTGTAGGACCGGTTGTGCAGCAGACGGTCCTGCACATCGATCAGCCCGGCGAAGCACATCTCCTGCAGGACTTCCTTGCGGTCGGCCTTTTCCTCGAAATTGCCGAGGAACAGGCGATAGGCATCGATGACATTGCCGCGATGCACCTGCGTCATCCATTCGTTCAGGCGTTCCTTCAGCGGCGCGTTGACACGCAGCGGCTGCTGGTCTTGCCAGTAGACCACGGGGGCCGGCGGGTTCGGTTCCAGCATGCCGGCGTTGCCGCGGTGCCGCGTATAATGCCCCGGCGCCAGGTCCAGCTTCTGATTCCAGATATCCAGCCCGCTCGGGATGTACCAAATCGTCTGCGCCATCGGCAGCATCGCCAGATGTGCGGGCAGCATTTTGGTCAGGTTGATGGTGGCGCGGGCGCTGAGCAGGCAGTGGTCGTTGTTGACGAAATTGGGATACCCGTCGTCGATCCGCTCATGATAGGGCACATGGGTGTAGGGGGCGTGGATGCGCACACCCTCGGCGACGATTTCGTTCAGCGGTCGCCCGGCCTTGATCAGGTCGTAGTAGACATCGCTGGCACCGCGCTGATCGCGGGCGAGGCAGCGGTCTTCCAGCTTGGCATACAAGGCGTTGGCGCCGCTCCGGTCCTTGGAGATGTCGGTCTGGCTATCCATTTGTAACGCTCCTCGGGCATGTTCATGCTTTCCCGGCGATCCTACGCTTGACAGGACGCGGACGGCAACCATCGTAGCCCTGAGCAAGGCGGGGGAATGACGATGGCGGGCTGGATTATATCGACAGCGGTTGGAACGGGCGCGCAAGGGCATGCGGGGGACGGCGGGACGGCGGCGCGGGCACTGCTGAACAATCCGTTCGATATCGCCTTTGCCTCCGATGGAGACATGATCTTTTCCGATACATTCAACCACTGCATTCGCCGCGTGAACGCAAAAACCGGCACGATTACCAACATTGCCGGCACTGGCGAGCGCGGGTTCGCCGGCGACGGCGGCCCGGCGACGAAGGCACGACTGAATGAACCATACGGCGTGGTCGTGGATCGCGCCGGGCAGATCTTCTTTGCCGACCGGCTGAACCGCCGGGTCCGCAAGATCGACACGGCCGGCCAAATCTCCACCCTGGCCGGCGACGGATCGGGCAAATACAGCGGCGACGGCGGTTCGGCTGCAATCGCCGGACTGGCCGAACCCAACGGGCTGGCGCTCGACAAGGCGCAGACGGATCTGTTCATCGCCGACGTCGCCGATCACCGGGTGCGGGTGGTGGACCTGACATCGGGAATAATCGCCACATTCGCAGGAACGGGGGAGGGCAAGCACGACGGCGATGGCGGCCCCGCAACATCGGCCGGCATCTTCGGCGCCCGGGCTGTCGCTCTGGCGCCGGATGGGTCGCTATATGTGATGGAGCGTCAAGGCAGCAGCATCCGCCAGATCCGCGACGGGGTGATTCAAACCGTCGCCGGCACCGGCGAACGCGGTTACGCCGGGGACGGTGGCAACGCTCGGGTGGCGGTGTTTGCCGCACCGAAGGAAATGACGCTGGACGCCGCCGGCAATATCTATGTCGTCGATACCGAAAACCACGCCATCCGACGGATCGATGCGGCGACCTGGATCGTGGAAACCATCGCCGGCAACGGCACGGCCGGTCCCGGAGGCGACGGAGGCCCCGCGACGCAAGCCGGCCTGGCGCGCCCGCACGGTGCAGCAGTCGGCCCGGATGGGGCGATCTACATCGGCGACAGCGAGAACCACCGGGTGCGGAAACTGTCCCCCGCGTAGGACAGGTGTTGAGAGTACGGGCGCGTCGGCAGGAAACCCGCCTCTATCGGACCAGCCCGTGCTGAAATCCGAACCCGCCCGCCGCGTTCGCCAGCTTCTGCAGATCCGTCCGCGACACCGCGAGGTCCTGCGCGCCCGCGCAATCGCCGGGGCCGTTGGCGGAGTGCGCGCCGGCCCAGTGCAGCCGGTATTCCGTGGCCGGGCTGGCGGTGTCCCGCGCTTCGACCACCAAGCTGCCGCCGTCCCGCACGATCACCGCCGGGTCCATCGCACAAGTCGTCCGGCCCGCCACCGCAGGTTCCGCGACCGGCACTTCCAGCAGCCACACATCCTGCACTTGGGTGCTCGGGCGGAATACCACCATGTCCCCGACCTTGGGGCGCAGTGCGTCCAAATTCAGCATAAGGAGCGTCGCAAACATCCCGATCGACATGATGCATGCGGCCAAAGCAGCCGGACCGGCTGCTATCCAAACCGCGCTTGGTTCATGGTCGTTTTCGTGATCGTCGGGCCGCATCGGGCGCTCCTGTATCCGTCCAAGACATGTTCGCCTACATATAATCATCAGCATGGTGCAGTGCAACAAATTGCCAATGCCGGTTCCTCCGCCCAGCCCCGCGTTTGGCACAGGACTGCGTTTGCGCGATGCTCGCCGCTGGGCCTGGGAATAAGGGAGCGACCAGATGCAATACGGATTTACCTTGCCGGTGCGCGGCGAACTGGCGAACCACGACGGCATTGCCGGTATGGCGGAATACGGCGAAAAACTCGGCTTCACCTCCGCCACCATCGCCGATCACATCGTCATCCCGGCCAAGGTCGAATCTGCCTATCCCTACGACGCCACCGGCCGGCACCCGAGCCATGGGGACGCGATGGAGGCACTGAGTTTGATCGCGTTCGTGGCGGGGAAAACCAGCAAACTCCGCCTGATCACCAGCGTGCTGATCCTGCCGTACCGCAACCCGGTGCTGACGGCGAAGATGGTGTCCACCATCGATGTCCTGTCCCAGGGGCGTATCACGCTCGGCATCGGTGTCGGCTGGATGCAGGAGGAGTTCGAGGCCCTGCAATCCCCGCCCTTCGCCCGCCGCGGTGCGGTGACCGACGAATGGGTGAGCATCTTCAAGAAGCTCTGGTCGCCGGGTCCGGTCGAACACCAAGGGGCGCATTACAGTTTCGGCCCGGTGCGGTGCGAGCCGCTGCCGGTGCAGAAGCCGCATCCGCCCATCTGGATCGGCGGTCACAGCGCGCCGGCGTTGCGCCGCACGGCGCGTTATGCCGACGGCTGGCATCCGCTGGGCACGGTTTCCACCGCCGAACTCCGCCCGCCGGAGTTTCAGGCGATGCTCGACGACCTCCGCCGCATGACCGAGGGCTATGGACGCGACTTCAAGGACATTACCCTGGCCTTCGTCGCCCGCCTGAACGCGCAGAAGGACCCGCTTCCCAGCAATAACCGCATGCCCTTCAACGGATCGGCGCAGCAGCTGATCGAGGATGTGGAGACCTACCGAGCGATGGGCGTCAGCCACCTGAGCTTCGATTTTCGCCGCCCGACATTGGCTGAAACGAAAGAACGCATGGACTGGTTCGCGTCGGAGGTGATGGCGAAGACGCGGGGTGGGTAGAAAGAGGACGATCTGCCGCTGACCAAGGGACGCACAATCTGCCCCAAGTGTCATCCGCGCCGAAGGGCGAGGACCCACGCCGCGCGATTGCAACGCGCGTGCGGCGCAGGTCCGTCCTTGCGCGCTCCCACGCAATTTCGGACGGTCCGGTAATTCCGACAAGCATGGTACTGGCATGCGAACAAGCATTGAACGCGATGACACCCTGGTCGAAGAGGCGTTGCGTTGCTTCGTGCGGGCCGCCCACGCTTTTGCATTAACGGACAGAAGGCGCGGGTTCTCGGCCTTTGCCGAGGATGACACAAAACGATCGGGCGCCATTGGCACAGGTCAAAATTTCGGTTCGCTGGCACGACCTCACGCCGCCTCCGGCAATACCAAAGGCAGCGCGTCCTGCGCCGCCCGCGACGGCGCCCGCATTACCCGGTCCCGCCCGCCCGTCTTCGCTCGGTACAACGCCGCGTCGGCATCGGCCAGCAAAGCCGCTGGCCCGCTGGACGAGTCCGGCAGCGCCGCGACACCGAAAGAAGCCGTCACGGATATCCCACCCGCGAATGTCAGGCTGGCGATCCGCTGACGGATCTGCTCCGCCTTGCCGGCCGCGATGTCCAAGTCGCAGTCGGGCAGCAGTACCAGCAGTTCCTCCCCGCCGTAGCGGCAAGCGATGTCGCTGTGGCGGATACAGGCGAGGATCGTCGTCGCGACCTCCCGCAGTACGACATCCCCGGCGCCATGCCCAAAAGTGTCGTTCAGCCGCTTGAAGTGATCCAGATCGAGCATGACCAGCCCGATGCTGCTGCCACGCCGGACGGAATCGAGGCACAGGCGCTCATGCACCTCCTCCAAAAAGCGCCGGTTGTACAGCCCGGTCAGGCTGTCCTTCAGCGCCTGATTACGCAATTGATCCCGCAACGCCGCGTTGGACAGCGCCAACGACATCGCATCCGCGATTGCCGTCGCGATCGGCTGCGCCGCTTCCAGCCGCTGCCGAGCGTTCGGGCCGTCGGCGGCGATCGCCAGCAGACCGTGCAACTGGCCGCGCGCGGTCATGGGGATATCGAGCGTGATCAGGCCGGACTCGCTATGGGCGCAGCGCAACGCGGCTTCCCCATCGTCGTTCAAATGCGGCTTGCCACGCTTCAGCGCCCAGCAGGCGGTCGGCGCCATATGATCGCACGGACCGGCGCCTTCGTGACCCCAGCGCGTGGACAGATCGAGTCGGTCGCGGGAGTTGTTGAACACGTACAGCGCGCCGCTGAGCCCCGGCATCAAACGGACCGCCGCCGCCCGCAGCACCGCGTTTGTATCGTTCAGATCGACGGCGCTTTGCAGCATGTCGCCCATGACGAACAGCTGCTCGATCTGCGCCCCGGCGGCTTCCCCGTGGGAAATCGCCTGTCCGATTCGCCGGAACGCGGCGACCAGAACGCAACCGCCGGCCAGCATGCCGCCGAGCGTCATGGCGCGTAGGACGGTTTTCCAGGCGTTGCTGCGGGCGATGCGGGCAAGGTCGGTCGATTGCAGGCGCTCCGTCGCGCTGTCCATCGTCCGGCGCAGGTTGCCATGCATTTCGTGCACATGCGCGGTCCGCAAGGCCGTGACCGCGTCGGCCGGCCGGTCGTCGCGCACCAGATCGATGGCGATTTGCCAGCCCTCCCGCAGGATTGTCAGCATTTCGGCGGTCGGGGGCGCCCCTTCCGCGGCAGGCAACAGGCGCGTGACGGCGGCCGGGTCGTAATGCTCCAGCGGCTTTTCCGCCAGATAAAAGGCGTTCATGAATTCGGTGCGGCTGGTCAGCACATAGGCCAGCAGTGCGTCGTCGGCATCGACGACCGCGCGGCGCAGCTGCCCGATCGCCAGACGGTCTTCCCAGATTCGCACCGCGGCCGCGTCGTCCATCCGGTCGACCGCCAGACCGCCGACGACGCTGATACCGACGACCGCCGCGATCGCCGCGATCGTCGACAGCAGCAATATATTGCGGGACCTGCGCGGCGCGGCTGTCCGCCGCACCTTACCTAACGCGCCCGCCAGACGATCGCTCATACCCGGTCCCACTCCAACGCAGTGGCGAGAACCGTAGCGACCAGAGGTTAACGAATCGTTAACGCGAACGAAGAAAATTCGTTCGGCGACATTTTTAGGTGTTGAGGGCGGCGGCCCGTCAGGCCCGCATCTCCCGGCCGGTTTCCCGCATCAATATGGCTGTATGCGCACCGGTCACCGCCGCGTGATGCGCCATCGCGGCGGGCGACATATCGGCGTCCGGCCGCTGTTCCAACGCGAAATGTCCGTAGCGGTCGGTGCCGCGCACCAGCGTCGCCGTATCGTGCGACCCCGCCACCTGCCGGACCGAGGTCGGGATGTAGCGGATTGCATAACCGATGCGGCGCTTGCCGGAGGGGTTGGGTTCCGACCCGTGGATCAGCCGCACATGGTGCAGCGACATCTCCCCGGCGTTCAGTTCCAGCGTCACAGCCTGCCGTTCGTCCACGTCCACCATGATCTCCTGCCCGCGACTCAGTAGATTCTCGCGCCGGAAGGTGTCGCGATGGGGAATTTGGTCCATGAGGTGGGTGCCCGGCACGACCCGCATGGCGCCGTTTTCGGTCGTGCTGTCGGAAAACGCGATCCAGGCGGTCATGACGTCCGCCGGGTCCAGGCCCCAATAGGTAGAATCCTGATGCCAGGATACGAACCCAGGGTCATGCGGGTTCTTGATGAAAAAGCTGCTGCCCCAGACCAGCAGATCGGGGCCGAGCACATCTTCCACCGCGTCGAGGATCGCGGGGTGGCGGACGAGATCGGCGAGCCAAGTGAACAGCAGATGCGATTTCTGCCGGATCTTGCCGGCCAGAGGCCCCGCGCCGGCCTCGAAGGTTTCCAGCTTCGTGCGCAGGTCCAGTGCGTCGGCGGCCGATAGCACCCGGATCGGGGCGTAATAGCCCTGCTCGTTATATTGGCGGACGGCCGCCTCGCTGAGTACCTTTGTCATCGCATCCTCCTCGCGCATCGGACGGAGGGCAGCAGCCGGGTCCAACTCTGTCAAGCGCCGTCTGGCCGGCGCCACTTTCTTCTCACGATGGGGTTTTTCGGCTCCGGTGCTTTTGCGGCGGCCTTTGCCTTGGCCGGCGCGGCACCCTTCTTCACTGCCGCTTTTTTGCCCGCCGAAGCGGCTACGGCCGGCCGGTGCACCATCTCGGTAATTACCACCGAAGCCGCCGGTATCACCGGGGACACGATATCGTCGCGCATCGGTTCCATCGCCGCCGCGACCTCCACCTGCAGTTCCACCGACACCCCGCGCCCCGCCAGCGCTCGGCGGAGGTCCTGCGTCATCGCGTTGAACTCGGCATCCGCGATGCCCATGCTGGCGTGGACGTCCTTCATCGAGGGGCCGGCATGCCGGCATGGGCCGCCGAGACTGGCGCAGAGCTGCTCGCCGAACGCCGCTTTGAAGCGCGCCGTGTCGATCCCGCGGAACCGGCGCGCAATGCGCGGGTCGGCGGCGGCATTGACCATGAAATCGTCCATGACGCCGGCCATGACTGCTTGGCCGCCGAGGCGGCTGTAGAGCGGCGGCGGCGTGGGGCCGTGCCCGGCGCCCGAATCGCCCCCGTTGGTACAGGCCGCCAACGCCAACAGCAAAGACAAAGACCAGATGGGCAGCGCAACACGCATAGGGAATCCTCGGTCAATCATCGCGCCTGGACATGGCGGCGCGTCGGGGCGCTGCTTATACCGGCAACGGAGAGTCGGGTGAAACAACCAGCGATCGTCATTTTCGGGGCAGCGGTGCGACCGGACGGCAGCCCCAGCGGCACGCTGCGCCGCCGAACCGAGGCCGCCGCCGCCTTCGCCGTTCGGTTTCCTGCCGTGCTGTTCATTCCAACGGGTGGGGTGGGGCGGTTCGGCGCGTCCGAGGCCTCGGTCATGGCAGCGCTGCTGCGGGAGCATGCCGGGCCTGGGTGGACGTACCTGCTGGAGGAAACCGGGACCGACACGTTATCGTCGGTGCTGGCCGTGCGCCGGTTGCGGCGGGAAAACGGCGTGAAGGGGCCGGTCTACGCGGCGACCAGCGCGTATCACATGCCGCGTTGCCTGTTATTGCTGTGGTTGGCCGGAATCCCGGCGCGACCCTGCCCGCCGCACCCGGCACCCGCCGCCGCCAATCGCTGGCGGCGCTGGTACTGGCGTCTACGGGAGGTGCCGGCGATCCCCTACGACGCGGCGCTGATACTCGGCCTCAGGCTGCTGCGCCGCCTCTGATTCGATCGAGCTTAACGCTCGACGTCGTCCGAATCCGTCTCGACCTCGATGTCCGCCGCGATCGCGTCGGTATCGTCTTCCAGGTCGTCGGCGGCTTCCAGGACATCTTCCTCTTCGGTGTCCTCGACGCCTTCGACTTCCACGTCCTCGACCCCCGGTGCGACGGCGGGCTTCTTCAGCCGCTTGTCCTCGGCGACGTTACCGGCGGCGCGGCGGATGCGGGGCTGATCCAGCGGCTGTTCCGTCCCGCACTTGGGGCAGACCGGCGGCGTTTTCGTCATGTCGTAAAAGCGAGCGTTGCAGGCAACGCAGACGCGCTTCATTCCTAGTTCCGGTTTAGCCATGCCGAGAGGCCCCTTCGTTGGCGCGCTGTCTGAAATCAAGAGCCGGCGCCCATGCCACCACGGTGGCCGGCTGTCAAATAAATGTGGTGCGTGATAGGGGGCGGCACCGACCCCAAGGAAGCCTGTCATGGATCATCCCGCCGCTCGCCCCCTCCGATCCCATCGCGCCGCCGGCCCGCTTCAGGGCCTGGTCGCGGTCCCCGGCGACAAGTCGATCAGCCATCGCGCCCTGATGTTCGGCGCCCTGGCCGTCGGCGAAACGCGCATTACCGGGCTGCTGACCGGCGAAGATGTGCTGCGCACCGCCGGCGCCATGCGTGCCCTGGGTGCCGAGGTCACGCGCGACCCCGACGGCATCTGGCGTGTCGCCGGCCGCGGCATCGGCGGACTGACAGAACCGGCCGACGTCCTGGACATGGGCAACTCCGGCACCGCCGCTCGGCTTTTGTGCGGCATTCTGGCAACGCATCCGCTGTTCGCGGTGATGACCGGCGACGCCAGTTTGCGCTCCCGCCCCATGCGCCGCGTGACCGAACCTTTGGCCGCGACGGGCGCGCGTTTCAGCACGCGGGAGGGCGGGCGTCTGCCGCTGGCCGTGCAAGGTGCGGTGGACGCGCTGCCGCTGGATTATCGGGTGCCGGTGCCGTCGGCGCAGGTGAAGTCCGCGGTGCTGCTGGCGGGACTGAACGCTCCAGGCATCACGCGCGTGGAGGAACTGGAAGCGACGCGCGACCACAGCGAGAACATGCTGCGCCATTTCGGCGCCACCGTGACGGTGGAAACCGCCGGCAATGGCCGGATTATCACGCTCGTCGGCCAACCCGAGCTGAAAGCGGCCGACGTGGTCGTTCCGGGCGATCCGTCGTCGGCGGCGTTTCCGATGGTCGCGGCGCTTCTGGTTCCCAGCTCCCGCCTAACGATCCCGGGCGTTGGCCTGAACCCGCTGCGCACCGGTCTGTTCGCGACTCTGCTGGAAATGGGCGCGGATATCGTGGTGCAGAACGAACGGCTGGAGGGGGGGGAGCCGGTCGGCGATCTGCTCGTCCGCCACGGGGTTTTGAAGGCGGTGGATGTGCCGGGCGTTCGTGCGCCGAGCATGATCGACGAATACCCGATCCTGGCCGTGGCCGCCTCGATGGCCGTCGGCACCACCCGCATGCGCGGGTTGAAGGAGTTGCGGGTAAAGGAAAGCGACCGCCTCGCCGCGACTGCCGCGCTGCTGGCGGTCAACGGCGTGAAGGTAGAGATCGAGGGCGACGATCTCATTGTTCACGGCACCGGCAAGGCTCCGGCCGGCGGCGGTTTGGTCGCAACCCATATGGATCACCGTATCGCGATGTCGGCGCTGGTGCTGGGTCTGGTGACCGAACAGCCCGTCACGGCCGACGATGCCGGGTTCATCGAGACCAGCTTCCCCGATTTCATCGGCCTGATGAATGGTGCCGGGGCGGATCTGCGGGACGCCTGACCATGGGACCGATCATCGCCATCGACGGCCCGGCGGCGGCGGGCAAAGGGACCCTAGCGCGCCGTTTGGCAGCCGAGCTGGGCCTGCCGTATCTGGATACCGGGCTGTTATATCGCGCGGTTGGGCGGCTGGTGCTGGATGTCGGCGGTAACCCGAGCGACGTGGCGATTGCCGAGGCTGCCGCTCGACGGCTCGATCCGGCGGACCTGGACCGGAGCGATTTGCGTGGTCCGGCCGCCGATGCCGCGGCGTCCGGCGTAGCCGCCATTCCCGGCGTGCGCGCGGCCTTGCTGGATTTTCAGCGCGGCTTCGCGGCGCGCGGCGGCGCGGTGCTGGACGGGCGCGATATCGGCACCGTGATTTTCCCCGACGCGCCGGCCAAGCTGTTCGTCACCGCCAGCCCGCAGGAGCGGGCGCGCCGCCGTTGGCTGGAACTGCGGACAAAGGGCGAGGACGCCGATCTCGCCACCGTCGAACAGGATCTGCGCGCCCGCGACGAGCGGGATTCCGCCCGAGCAGCGGCGCCGCTGCGGCCAGCGGCGGACGCGGTGGTGCTGGATACGTCGGCTCTGGATGCCGACGCGGCGTTTCGGGCTGCCCTGGCGGCGGTGCGGGAAAAGCTTGCGTAGGGTTGGTCAGGTCAGTTAGTCTGATCAGATAAATTTTCGCCTGGACGAAAATTTTTTCGGGTCCGTTAACCTTTCCTTAACCGGTGGCCGCTATGACCGAGGTCGTGAATATGTACGACGCCAAAGCACAGCTCTCGCGCCTGATCGACCGCGCCGCGGCCGGGGAGGACATTCTCATCGCGCGCGCCGGGAAACCGATCGTGCGTCTGGTGCCCGTAGAAGATTCCCTGCCGCGTCAGCCGGGGATGCTGAAGGGGCCGGCGATCCCCGATGCGTTCTTCGATCCCTTGCCCGAGGACGAGCTGAAGGAATGGGAATGAAACTGCTGCTCGACACGCATGCTCTAGTCTGGTGGTGGACCGACGATACCCGGCTGCCAGCCGCCGCGCGTGCGGCGATCGCGGCCCCCGGCAATGTGGTTTACATCAGTTCGGCGACGGCCTGGGAAATCGCTACGAAGTACCGCATCGGCAGATGGCCGGAAGTCGCGGGGATGGTCGCCGAGTTCGGATCTTTGCTACGTCGTTCCCGCTTTCATCCGTTGCCGGTCGGGATGGAGCATTCGCTGCGAGCCGGCGGAATGCCGGGGCCGCACCGCGATCCGTTCGACCGAATGCTGATCGCGCAAGCCGCGTTGGAAACACTGCCGGTGGTGACGGGGGATGCGGTGTTCGCAGCCTATGGGGCGGATACGATTTGGGCCTGATGGATGCCCACGATCGGACATGTCGGCGGATTCGACGTCATGATCTTCCGGAATGACCATGAGCCACCGCATTTCCACGTTATCGGCGATGCCTTCCCGTTGGAACAACGCGACGACAATCGTGGTGCGGTTGCCTCCGCCGCGTGATTTCCGGACACCGCGCCCTTGACTCTCGGCCAACGGCGCGTATGTGTCCGAACATCCTCAACCGGCCCGCGCCCTCCGCGCGGGCAAGCCGTGTTTCCAAAACGTGAAACGCGCAAGCCACGGCATCTCCGGGGCCAGACCCGGACCTCCGTAACGGAACATACGCACACATGGCATTATCCGCCGCCGCCCGGGCCGCAGCGCCCGCGCAAGACCATTTCATGGGCGAAGACTTCGCCTCTCTGCTCGATGAGACCCTCGGCAAAGACAGCGGCTTCGAAGGGTCGGTCGTCACCGGCCGCATCGTCCGCCTGACCGACGACTACGCTGTCGTCGATGTCGGCCTGAAATCCGAAGGCCGCGTCGCCCTGAAGGAATTCGGCCCGCCCGGTTCCGTTCCCGATGTGAAGCCCGGCGACACTGTCGAGCTGTATGTCGAGCGCTACGAAGACCGCGATGGCGCCATCGTCCTGTCGCGCGAAAAGGCCCGCCGGGAAGAAGCCTGGACCAACCTGGAAAAAGCGTTCGAAGCGCAGCAGCGCGTCAACGGCACGATCTACGGCCGGGTCAAGGGCGGCTTCACCGTCGACCTCGGCGGCGCCGTGGCCTTCCTGCCGGGTTCGCAGGTCGATATCCGCCCCGTGCGCGACGTCGGCCCGCTGATGGGCATGCCGCAGCCGTTCCAGATCCTGAAAATGGACCGCGCCCGTGGCAACATCGTGGTGTCGCGCCGCGCCGTGCTGGAAGAAACCCGCGCCGAACAGCGCAGCGAGCTGATCCAGGGCCTGAAAGAGGGTCAAATCCTCGACGGCGTGGTCAAGAACATCACCGATTACGGTGCGTTCGTGGACCTCGGCGGCGTCGACGGCCTGCTGCATGTCACCGATATCGCGTGGCGCCGCATCAACCACCCCAGCGAGGCCCTGGTCATCGGCCAGCCCGTCAAGGTGCAGGTCATCCGCTTCAACGCCGACACCCAGCGCATCAGCCTGGGCATGAAGCAGCTGGAATCCGATCCGTGGGAAGGCGTCGCCGCCAAATACCCGCCGGGCGCCCGCTACTCCGGCCGCGTCACCAACATCACCGACTACGGCGCCTTCGTGGAGCTGGAACCCGGTGTCGAAGGCCTGGTGCACGTGTCCGAAATGTCCTGGACCAAGAAGAACGTCCATCCCGGCAAGATCGTCGCCACTTCCCAGGAAGTCGACGTCATGGTCCTGGATGTCGACAGCTCCAAGCGCCGCATTTCGCTCGGCCTTAAGCAGGTCCAGCGCAATCCGTGGGAAGAGTTCGTCGAGTTGCATCCGATCGGCAGCACCGTTGAAGGCGAAATCCGCAACATCACGGAATTCGGCCTGTTCGTCGGCCTGTCCGCCGACATCGACGGCATGGTCCACATGTCCGATCTGTCGTGGGACGACGCTGGCGAAACCGCGATGGCGGCCTACGAAAAAGGCCAGATCGTGCAGGCCAAGGTGCTCGACGTCGATGTGGAGAAGGAACGCATCAGCCTGGGCGTCAAGCAGCTCCGCGAAGACCCGGCCGCCTCGGTCCTCGGTTCCGTCCACAAGGGCGATATCGTGACCTGCGTCGTGTCCGCGATCCAGACGAACGGCATCGAAGTGAAGGTCAACGACGTGCTGACCGGCTTCATCCGCCGCGCCGAACTGGCCCGCGACAAGGCCGATCAACGCCCCGATCGCTTCGCCGTCGGCGAGAAGGTCGATGCGAAGATCACCGCCGTGGATCGCGCCGCCCGCAAGCTGACGCTGACCATCAAGGGCAAGGAAGTCGAGGAAGAGAAGCAGGCGATGCAGGAATTCGGTTCGTCCGACTCCGGCGCTTCACTGGGCGACATCCTTGGCGCGGCGATCCGTCGCCGCAACCAGGCTCAGGATGTCGGCTAAACGGACCGGGGGCTGAATGGCCCTCGAAACCGACCTGCTGTTGGACAGGCGGCGCCTCAAGCGCCGCCTCGTCTTTTGGCGGAGCTTTTCTGTCCTGGCGGTCGCGCTGGCGGTGTTCGTATCCGTCCGCGATGGCGGCGCATTGCCCTCCGGCCCGCATGTCGCCCGCCTGACCGTCACCGGCATCATCGCCGAAGACCGTAAACTGACCGAGGCGATCGACCGGCTCGCGACCGACAATGCGGTCAAGGCACTGATCGTCGCCATCGACAGCCCCGGCGGCACCGTCTCCGGCGGCGAAAGCCTGCACAACGCCATTGCGCGGGTGCAGGGCAAGAAACCCGTCGTCGCGGTGATGCGCGGGGTCGCGGCGTCCGCCGGCTATATGATCGCCGTTCCCGCCGATCGCATCTTCGCCCGCGAATCCACCCTGACCGGCTCCATCGGGGTATTGCTGGAAACCGGCGAGCTGTCCGGCCTGTTGGAAAAAATCGGCATCGGGTCGGAGACCATCGTGTCCGGTCCCCTCAAGGACCAACCCAGCCTGACCCATCCGCTTTCGCCCGAGGGCCGGACGGTGCTGCGCGGGCTGGTGCAGGATATGTACGACCAGTTCGTCGGCATGGTCGCGACCGGCCGCCACATGGAACCGGATCAGGTCCGCAAACTGGGCGACGGCCGCGCCTACACCGGCCGGCAAGCCCTGAAACTCGGCCTGATCGACCAGATCGGGGAGGAGCGCGATGCGCGAGCGTGGCTGGCCTCCGAACGGAAAATCTCCGCCGACCTGCCATCGGAAGATGTCACGACTTCCGGCCTGGTTGGCCGCACCCTGAGCAGCAGTCTCGGCCCCCTGTTCGACGGCCTGTGGAAAACGGTTGTTTCCCAAAGTGTTAGGCTTGACGGGGCGTGGGCGGTCTGGCAGCGTTCGGTAGACCGATAAAGGGGCAGGCTGTGACGAAATCCGAACTTATCGCGGCCCTCGCGGCGGATAACCCCCATCTGCGCGGCGCGGATGTGGAGGTCATCGTCGCAACCATCTTCGACCAGATTACCGACGCGTTGTCGCGCGGCGAACGGGTGGAACTGCGCGGCTTCGGCGCCTTCACCATCAAGCATCGCGACGCCCGCACCGGCCGCAACCCGCGCACCGGGGAAGCCGTGCCGGTGGACGAAAAATCCGTGCCCTTCTTCAAGGCTGGCAAGGAATTGCGGGAACGCGTCAATGCCGGCAAACCGGCCCGCGGCCGGTCCCGAGCGTAGCTGCGGCGCGCGGCTATGCGCACGCTCCGGCTGATTGTCACGGTTTTGGTCTTGCTGCTGCTGGCTCTGTTCGCGGGGTCCAACCGCGCGCCCGTGACGCTGCGGCTGTGGCCCACCGACTATACGGCGACCCTGCCGCTGTCGCTTGCGATCCTCGGCGCCGCGCTGCTGGCCTTCTTGGCGGGTGGGATGTTCGTCTGGATCGGCACCCTCGCCCGCCGCCGGCAGCTGCGGCGGCTGGAGGAAACCGTCCGCCTGCTGGAAGACCGCCTGAACGCCATGAAGGCGCAGCAGACGGAGGTTCCGGCACTATCCCCTCCCGCCGCATAGGCTCGCCATGCCCGCCGAAAAACTGATTGTCGCGCTCGACACCACCGATTTGACACGCGCCCAGGCCTGGGCGGCGGCGACCGCGCCGCATGTTGGGCTGTTTAAGCTGGGGTTGGAGTTCTTTCTGGCCAACGGGGCCGCCGGCATAAGGGCCATCGCGGGGCGTCCGGTGTTTCTTGACCTGAAGCTGCACGATATTCCGAACACGGTGGCGGGCGGGGTGCGCGCGGTGCTGGACCTGCGTCCTGCCATGCTGACAATCCATGCCGCTGGTGGCGCCGCGATGATCGAGGCGGCTCGGCAAGCCGCCGAAACGGCTGGGGCGGAGCGGCCGATGATTCTGGCGGTGACGGTCCTGACCAGCCTGGATGCGGCGGCTTTGGCGGCGACCGGAGTCGCGGCGTCCCCCGCCGATCAGGTGCTGCGTTTGGCGCGTCTGGCCCTGTCCGCCGGAGCGGATGCGCTGGTGTGCAGCCCGTTGGAGGTCGCGATGCTGCGCGATGCCCTGGGCGCCGGCGTGAAACTGATCGTGCCCGGCATCCGCCCCGCCGGTGCCGCCGCTGGCGATCAGGCCCGCACCATGACCCCGGCCGAAGCCGTCGCGGCGGGTGCGAGCTGGATCGTCGTCGGACGCCCGATCACCGGGGCCGCCGATCCCGCCGCCGCTGCCGCCGCGATTGCCGGCTCCTTCCCGTGATCCGGGTCAAAATCTGCGGCATCAACGACGCGGCGTCCTTCGACACCGTGGTGGAGGCCGGTGCCGATTGGGTGGGCTTCGTGTTCTTCCCGCCGTCCCCCCGTTACGTGACGCCGTCTCAGGCCGCGGCGTTATCGGCACGGGCTACCGGAGGGCCGGCGCGCGTGGGTCTGTTCGTCGACCCGACCGAGGATGCCATCGCCGCCGTACTGGCTGAAATGCACCTGGATGTGTTGCAGCTGTATGGCCGTATCCCCGACATCGCATCCCTGCGCGCCCGTTTCGGGCTGCCCGTCTGGCGCGCGGTGGGGGTCGAGACCGAGGCCGACCTCCCGTCAGATAACCGCGGGGCCGACTGGCTGCTGCTGGAG
Organism: uncultured Acetobacteraceae bacterium; assembly: GCA_903895595.1. Taxonomy (GTDB): domain Bacteria; phylum Pseudomonadota; class Alphaproteobacteria; order Acetobacterales; family Acetobacteraceae; genus Rhodopila. The sequence goes on from CAITUP010000113.1 coordinate 39,209, forward strand.
GCCAAGCCGCCAAAGGACGCGACCCGTCCGGGCGGCAACGCAGTCAGCTTCGACTGGTCGCTGTTGGCTGGCTGGCAAGCGCCGTGCCCCTGGATGTTGGCGGGCGGCCTAACCCCGTACAACGTGGGAGAAGCCGTGCGCGCGACCGGTGCCTCGGCGGTCGATGTCTCCTCCGGCGTGGAACGGGCGCGCGGGGTCAAGGACACCGCGCTGATCCGAGCGTTTATCGCCAACGCGCGCGGCGCCTTGTTGACGCCGGTCAATGCGCCCTGAGGGGTGATCGTGGTCCTGTCTTCCTCGGTACCTCCAGGAGACAGCGACGATGACCACAATCGGAATCAACGGCTTCGGCCGCATCGGCCGGCTGGTTTTGCGCGCGATCGCGGAGACCGGACGCGACGACCTTGTACCGATCGCCATCAACGACCTCGGCAGCGTCGAGGCCAATGCCCATCTGTTGCGCTATGACAGCGTGCATGGCCGCTTCCCCGGCGAGGTGCTGGTGGAGGGCGACACGATGACCCTGCACTGCCACGGCCGCACCTACGGCCCGATCGAGGTTTCGGCGGAACGGGATCCGGCGAAGGTGCCGTTCCAGGGTGTGGATGTGGCAATGGAGTGCACCGGGCGGTTCGCGACGAAAGCCGCGGCCTCCGCGCTGCTGATCGCCGGGGCGCGGCAGGTGCTGGTATCGGCGCCGGCCGAGGGCGCGGATGCCACCGTCGTCTACGGTGTGAACGAGAAGACGATAACCCGCGACATGACGGTGGTATCCAACGCGTCGTGCACCACCAATTGCCTCGCGCCGATGGTCATGGTGCTGAACGACGCGTTCGGCATCGAACGCGGCCACATGCTGACGATCCATTCCTATACCGGCGATCAGCGCACCATCGACACGCTGCACAAAGACCTGCATCGCGCCCGAGCGGCCGCGGTCTCGATGATTCCCACCAGCACCGGTGCCGCTCGGTCGATGGGGCTGGTCATCCCGGCGATGAAGGGGAAGCTGGACGGGGCCGCCATCCGGGTGCCAACGCCGAACGTGTCCCTGGTGTCGTTGGATGTCGTGCTGAAAACGCCCGCGACCAAGCAGCAGATCAACGACGCGATGAAGGCCGCGAGCGTGGGGAAACTGCGGGGGATTATGGATTACAATACCGAACCGCTGGTCAGCGTGGATTTCAACCACACCGCCGTGTCCTGCACGTTCGATGCCGCGCAGACCGCGGTCGTGGACCAGGGGCTGGCGCACGTGGTCGGTTGGTACGACAACGAGTGGGGCTTTTCGTGCCGGATGCTGGATACGGCGGCGTTGATGGGGCGGCTATAGACCGCTCTACCCTTTTTTCTTGATGTTCCAGAAGATGACGTGCTCCGGCACGTCCAGCACACCCTCCAGACTGTCGCGCCACACCGCCGGCGACAGGTATTGCCCATAGGGGATCGCCAGCCCGATCTCCATCGCGTGCCGCTGGATCTCCACCGCCAGCACCTTCGCCTTCACCGGGTCGGACTCCTTCAGCCACGCCAGCCGCATCTTCTCGTGATCGGCATCGCAGGGCCAACCCGGAAACGCCTTGTCGCAATTGGCCGGCGCCTGGATGGAGAACGCGGGGTTCGCGCTCGCCACCTGCCCGCCGGTCGTTAGGAAGATATGCCAGCCGTTCGGCGCCGGACCGCGAATGGTGCGGCGCGCGGTGATCGTTGCCCATTCCACTGTCTGCAAATCGACGTTGACGCCGGCTTTGCGCATGGCCTCGGCCAGCACCAAAGTGGCGTTGTGCTGCATCACCTGATCGGTGGCATCCATAATGATGATAGGCTCGCCTTTGTACCCGGCGGCCGTCATCATATCCATGCCGCGTTTCAGCCGCACCGGCTCGGGGTCCTTGGACAGCAGCAGTTCCGTCCCCGCCTCCGATCCCATCTCCGACCCGCACATCATCAGCGCGCCGCAAACCTGCCCATCCTTCAGGTTGCCCATGACGGCCATGATCATGTCCGGCTGATGCACGAAATTCTGGATGGCGACGCGGATGCCCTGCTTGTCCATGGGCGGGTTGGTCCAGTTCAGCCGCATCTGCCCCTGGATGCCCAACGGCCAGAGCGAATGGACGACCAGCCCCTTGGTCGCTCGCAGATCGGCGACCAGATCGAACGGCGCGAACTGGATGAAATCGACCTCTCCGGTTTTCAGCGCGGCGGTCTGGGTGGTGGGGTCGGTGATGTTCAGCCACTCCACCCGGTCGAGATACACGACTTTCCCGCCGGAGATGCTGGACGGCGGTTCGGGGCGCGGCTTGTAGCCGGGGTTCTTGACGTAGATGACCTTGCTGCCCGCCACCCATTCGTCGCGCTTGAAGATGAAGGGGCCGGAGCCGGTGGGATCGGTCAGTTGCTTGCTGGCCGGCAGCCCATCGATGGCGCGCGCGGGGAAGATGAAGGTCGGCACGGCCGATGGCTTGCCCAGCGCGTAGATCAACTGCGGGAACGGCTCCTTCAGCTTGATCGCGAAGCCGTTGTCGCCGTCGGCTTCCAGCGCGGCGAGGGCCTCGGCGATATATTGACCGGCGGAATCCACCAGCATCCAGCGTTTCAGGGAGGCGATCACATCCGTGGGCGTGACCGGTGCACCGTCGGAGAAGCGCAACCCGTCCCGCAGCTTGAACCGGTATGTCAGCTTGTCGGGGCTGACACTCCAGGTATCGACCATCTGCGGGCGGGAGATGCCTTTTTCATCCGTCCCGAACAGCGTGTCGTAGACCATGTAGGCATGGATGCGGGTCTGCGGCGCGATGGTCCACAGCGGATCGAGGCTGCGCAGATCGCCGTTCATAACCGCGCGCAGGGTGGATTGGCCGAACGCGGGCGCGGTTAGCGCGAAAAGTGCGGCGCACAGCGCGGTTCTTAAGGCGTTCATTTTGTCCTCCCGTTTGTATTGCGGGGAGGATGCGGCGATTATCGGCGAGGGCGCAAGCGGGGCAGGGGGTTCACCGACGGCCGAACAGTTTCTCGATTTCCAGCTTCGACAGTTTCAAAAATGTCGGTCGCCCATGGCTGCATGTCGCGGCGCGCGGTGTTGCCTCCATCTGCCGCAGCAGTGAGTCCATTTCCGCCACGTTCAGCCGCCGCCCGGCTCGGATGCTGCCATGGCAAGCCAGCCGGGAAATCACCGCGTCCAGGCGCGACGACAAGGCGGTGGTTTCCTCCATTTCCTCCAGTTCGTCGGCGAGATCGCGCAGCAACGGCCCCGGTTCCGGCGCCCCCAAAGCCGCCGGCAGCGCCCGCACCAGGATGGCGCCCGGTCCGAAAGCCTCGATTTCCAGCCCGAGCTGCCCGAGTTCTTCCGTCCGCGCCAACAGGCGGGATGCATCGGCGATGGGCAGATCGACCACCGCGGGCAGCAGCAGCGGCTGCGTCCGCACCCCGCCATCCAGCATCTGGGTGCGGATCGATTCATGCATCAGGCGCTCGTGCGCGGCGTGTTGATCCACCAGCACCAGTGAGTCATCGGCGGCGACGGCGATCACATAGGTATCCAGCACCTGCGCCACCGGCGCCCCGAGCGGATGCGGCGATCGTGTCTCGGGGACCGAAATCATGCGTGCGTAGGGTTCGGCATGGAGCGGCAGCTGCGCCTCGGCGAGCCCGCCCATGAACGGCAAAGGCTCCGGCAATGGCAAAGCCGCAATCCCGCCCCGCGCCTGCGGACGCGGCGACCACAAATGCAGCGACGGCCGATGCTGCATCAGCGCGGGCGCCGGCATGTCGGTGCCCGCGCCGCCCGCCAGCAGCCGTCCGATCGCCCCGATCACCAGCCCGCGCACCGCCGCCGAATCGCGAAACCGCAGCTCGGTTTTCGCCGGATGCACGTTGACGTCGAGTTCTTCGGCCGGCAGATCGAGATACAGCGCCACGATGGGATGCCGGCCGTTTTCCAGCACGGCGCGGTAGGCCACGCGGATCGCGCTTTTCAACGTCGGATCGATCACCGGTCGCCCGTTTACCACCAGACTCTGCGCACCGGCCGTGGCTCGGTTGACGGCCGGGGAGCAGACGAAGCCGGTCAGGTGCATATCCCCGCGCTCGGCATCCACCGGGATCATCGCCGCCGTCGCGTCGGCCCCGAGCAGAGCAGCGACCCGGGCTGCGCGATCCTGGGCAGGGAGATCGAAGGCGACGCGGCCTTCGCTTTCCAGCCGAAACGCGACATGGGGTGCCGCGAAGGCCAGCCGGCGGACGGCGGCCTCGGCATGGTCGCCCTCGGTGCGCGGTATTTTCAGGAATTTCCGGCGAGCCGGGGTGGCATAGAACAGATCGCTGACCACCACCCGCGTGCCGGGCGCGCCTGAGGCCGGGGTAGGTTCCGACACCCGCCCGCCTTCGACGGAAATGCTGCTGGCGTGGTCCTGGTCGCGCGGGCGGGAGGTAATGTGCAGCCGCGCGGCGGCGCCGATGGATGGCAGGGCTTCTCCTCGGAAGCCGAGGGTGGAGATCCGCACCAACATGTCGTCGGTCAGCTTCGACGTCGCATGCCGCAATACCGCCAGCGCGAGATCGGGCGCCGCCATGCCGATGCCGTCGTCGGTGACTTCCATGCGGTCGATGCCGCCGCCTTGCAGCGTGACGGTTACGCGGGTCGCGCCGGCATCCAACGCATTTTCGACCAGTTCTTTGACCGCCGCCGCCGGCCGTTCGATGACCTCGCCGGCCGCGATGCGGTTGACGGTGGCTTCCGACAGAATGCGGATCGCGGTCATGATTCCCGGCGCAGGGCTTTGAACCGAGCGATCAATCCGTTGGTGGAGGAATCGTGCGCGCCTTGTGCCGCGCCCGGCGTCAGCTCGGGCAGGATGCCGTTGGCGAGCACCTTGCCCAACTCGACGCCCCATTGGTCGAAGCTGTCGATGCCCCAGAGGCATCCCTGCACCGCGACTTTATGTTCGTACAGCGCGATCAAACGCCCCAGACTGAACGCATCCAACCGGTCGAACAGGATGGTATTCGACGGGCGTTCGCCGGGCGCGACGCGGTGCGGCGCCATAGCGTCGATATCGGCCTGCGACGCGCCCTTGGCGGCCATTTCGGCGCGGATCGCCGCTTCTGACTTGCCGACCATCAGGGCTTCCGCCTGCGCGAACGCGTTCGCGGCCAAAGCACGATGCGCATCCGGCCGGTCGTGATCCGGATTGGCGGCGAGGATGAAGTCCACCGGAATCGTCCGCGTCCCCTGATGCACCAATTGGATAAAGCTGTGCTGCGCGTTGGTGCCGGGCTCGCCGAACAGGATCGGGCAGGTGTCCCAGCCGGTTTCGGTGCCGGCGAGGGTGACCCGCTTGCCGTTGCTTTCCATCTCCACCTGCTGCAAATGCGCCGGCAGACGGCGGAGGCGGTCGTCGTACGCCAGAACGCAATGGGTGTCGCAGCCGAGCGCGTTCACATGCCAGATACCGACCAGCGCGAGCAGTACGGGCAGGTTCTGGCGCAACGGTGCGTCGCGGAAATGGCGGTCCATCGACCAGGCGCCGTCGAGCATCGCCTGGAATTTGTCCCATCCCGCCGCCAGGGCGATCACCAGTCCAACCGGCGACCACAGCGAATACCGCCCGCCGACCCAATCGCGGAAGCCGAATGTATGTTCGGGAATGACGCCGAACGCGGCGACGGCCGGCAGATTGGTGGACAGTGCCACGAAATGATGCGGCACCGCGGCTTCCCCGAGCGCCCCGGCGATCCAGGCGCGGGCGGCGTGGGCGTTGGTGACGGTTTCCAGGGTGGTGAAGGTTTTCGATGCCACGAGAACCAAAGTCCGTGCCGGGTCGAGACCGAATGTGGCGTGCTGGAACGCATGCCCATCCACGTTGGACAGGAACCGTGCCTGCATCGGCGCGTCCGCTCGGCCCAGCGTCAGGCCTTCGGTCGCGACCAAAGGCCCGAGATCGGAGCCGCCGATGCCGATGGTCAACACGTGCGTGAACCGGGCACCGGTCGCGCCGGTTTTGGTGCCGGCATGCACCGCATCGACAAACGCCCGCATGCGGATGCGTTCAGCGGCGGCCATCGCGCTGGCGTCGTCGGGTTTGCCGGCAAGCTGTGCCCGCAATCCCGCATCGGCGGGTGCTCGAAGCGCCATATGCATCGCGGCGCGGTGTTCCGTGGGATTGACCATCTCGCCGGCGAACATCCGCTGACGGAAATCGTCCAGCCCGGCTGTATGCGCGAGGTCGAACAGCGCATCCAAGGCCGCGCCGTCGATGGAGGATTTGGAGAAGTCGAGTACCAGATCGTCCATGGTCGCGGTGAACCGCGCCGCGCGCGCCGGATCGGCGGCGAACAGTTTGGTGATCCGCTTGCCGTCCGGCCGGGACGCGAGTTGACGGAGTCGGGCGAAAGCGGCGCTGCGAGGGTCGGTCATGAACCGGAGTTTACCGTGTCGCACCGGTTGCCGGAAGCGTGGTGTTGGGCGGTGGGGGTACCTCCGCATGGACCGCTGAAAATAAATTTCGGGTTTCTGGAAGTCGGATGGGTCCGTGTCTGTTGCACCGTCCGCGCGAAACAGCGGTCAGTGCCACAGACACGGACACTGGAAGTTAGAATAGGTTGTGCGCCTGCGAAACGACCTTACCGGTCCAACCAAATTCCCGCCAAATCCTGATTCACATAATGGCTGGGGCTGATCTTAAACCCCTTCACATAGCTCCGGTACGGTACGATCCGATACCGCCACAACAGGAACATCTCATGCGCCTCGGTGTCGAGTACAAGCTTCTCGAACTGCCGCATCAACGCGCGCTGCGTCGGGAAATCCGTCTCCCGCAGCATGCGATCGTAAATATCGATCTCGGTCTTGTCATCGAAATTGCCGTAATTCGCCGACGATACCGTATGCGGCAGATATTTCGTGCCGTCCAGCAACGGGTTGACGATGTTCTGGCACTCCGCGTCGATGGCGACCGAGAAATCGCCGCGTCGCAACGCCTCATCGTAGGGACCCGTCGGCAGCACGCGCTGCGTCGCGCGCACCCCGATCTTGCTCCATTCACCGATCACCCAGGTGCCGTTGAATTTGTAGGGCTGATCGACGTTGCGGTTGAGCAGTTCGAATGTCAGGCCTTCCGCCCCGGCTTCCTTCAGCAGCCGCCGAGCCTCGGCGCGGGATTTTTCGATGTCGGGCCAGTAACCGGCGATTTGCTCCAGCTCTGCTTTGGTCGCCGCCAACGGCGAACTCGGGAACACCAGCCCGCCGACGGTTTTCGTGATCGTGATCTTCGACAGCGACGGGGCGCTGCCCCAGCGGTCGATTGCCAGGGTCAAAGCGCGGCGGACACGCGCGTCATCGAACGGTTTCTTTTCGTGGTTGGGCGTCACCAGCGCGCCGCAGTTCCAGTCGCTCTCCTGCACACCAAGCTTGTCGCCCAAGGCCGCCATCAGCTCGTCGCGCGTCGCCGGCGGGAAGCCCCGGAACTCGATCGCCGCTCGATCGGCCTTGATCGCGGCCACCCGCACCGCCTGCTTGTCGGCGAAAATGCCGGTGAAGCCGTCGAGATACGGCAGGCCCGGCCGGTAATAGTCCGGATTGCGCACGCCGGAGATCGATTGGCCGGATTCGTATTCCTTGAAGCGGAACGGGCCGGAGCCCATGATATTGGCTTCGTACCAATGCGGGTCGCGATCCAGAATTTCTTTTTTGTAAATGAACGCATAAGGGTCGGCCAAAGCCGGCAGAAACGCGCCGGTCGCGAACTTCAAGCGGATGATGACCGTTTTCGCATCCGTTGCCTCGATTTTCTCGATCATGCCGTAGTAGCCCTGCCGAGCACTGACGACTCCCGGGGGCGGGGCAATGATTTTGTTCCAGCTGGCGGCAACGTCGAACGCTGTTAGCCTGGAGCCGTCCTGAAACCGCACATCGTCGCGGATGGTAAAGCTGTAGACCCGGCCGCCGTCGGTCGGGGCGGGGATTTCGGTGCACACGTCGCACGCAAACGATGTCGTATCTGCCGGATTGTCCGGGTTTGCTCGGATCAGCACGCTGTAGAACGGCGCCACGGCATGGACGGTGGCGAACGTCGCCTCCCGGTGCCCGTCGAAGCTCGGCGGCGAGTCGGCTGGGATCATGAAGGTCAGAATGCCGCCGCGCTTGGGCGTTTCGGCCGCTCGGACCGGCCCGCACAGCATCAGCAGCATCGTCGCGCAGACCGCGAATAACCGGACCATGGCTGTCTCCATCCCTGTTGCCGCCGATGCTACCGTATTGCCACGCTGAAATCTTGCGCCCTGTCCCCGCCAAGCGCAGAATCATGGCCGAGATAGGCGCGGGAGCCATCCAATTGAGGTTGTTCGACATAGAATCGGCGGTTGCGCACGCCGACCACACCGTGACGATCACCTGGACCGACGGCGTCACGGGCATAGTCGATTTCCTGCCGGTGATCGATCGCGGCGGCTGGTTCACGCCACTGCGGGACGGCGATTATTTCGTTGCGACGATGCTGGTGCTGCCGGACGGGGCTGGGCTGACATGGCCGGAGGAGATCGATTATTCGGCGGATTTCCTGCGGAAGGAGGCGTTTCCGTTCGGGCTGGGGTGATTGCCGTGGTCCGTGAGTGACGTGTGTGCCCCAAAATAAAAAAGGCCGGCATGAAGCCGGCCTTTTTCACCTATAGAACAGAACGGCTCAGCCGGCAGTCGCTTCCACCATAGCTCGCGCCGCCTGGATCGCGACCAGCGCCGCGTCCTCGGCCTCGGTGCCTTCCTTGGAAGCCGCGTCGTAAGCGGCCTCAGCTGCGGCCAACCGCTTCTCACCCTCGGCCCGATTGACATCGGCGATGGGTAATACCTCGGTTGCCAGCACGGTGCAGCGTTCCGTCGTCACTTCCGCGAACCCGCCGGAGACGAAGATTTGGTCCGCCACCCGGTCGCCTTCGTAAATCGCGATGGTGCCGCCGCGCAGAGTGACAATCATGGGCGAGTGGCCTTCCAGCACGCCCATGTCGCCTTCAGCCGCTGGAATCACCACCATGTCCACCGCGCGGGACAGCAGCAGCTTCTCCGGGCTGACGATTTCCAGCGAGAGTGCCATTACGCGTTGGCCTTCATGGTTTCGGCCTTGGCGACCGCTTCTTCGATGGTGCCGACCATGTAGAAAGCGGCTTCCGGCAGGTGATCGTATTCGCCGGCGCAGATCGCCTTGAAGCTGCGGACGGTGTCGGCCACCGGCACGAGCTTGCCGGGGAAGCCGGTGAAGATTTCCGCGACGTGGAACGGCTGCGACAGGAAGCGCTGGATCTTACGGGCGCGGGCCACGACCAGTTTGTCCTCTTCCGACAACTCGTCCATGCCCAAGATCGCGATGATGTCCTGTAGGGACTTGTAGGTCTGCAGAATGCGCTGCGTCTCGCGCGCGACCAGATAATGTTCCTCGCCGACGATCCGCGGATCCAAAGAACGGCTGGTGGAGTCCAACGGATCCACCGCCGGGTAAATCCCCAGCTCGGCGATCTGCCGGTTCAGCACGGTCGTGGCGTCCAAGTGAGCGAAGGACGTGGCGGGCGCCGGATCGGTCAAGTCGTCGGCCGGCACGTAAATGGCCTGCACGGACGTGATCGAGCCCTTGTTGGTGGAGGTGATGCGTTCCTGCAGCGCGCCCATGTCCGTGGACAAAGTCGGCTGATAACCCACGGCCGACGGGATACGGCCCAGCAGCGCGGACACTTCGGCGCCGGCCTGGGTGAAGCGGAAGATGTTGTCCACGAAGAAAAGCACGTCCTGGCCTTCTTCGTCGCGGAAGTACTCGGCCATGGACAGGCCGGACAGACCGACGCGTGCGCGGGCGCCCGGCGGTTCGTTCATCTGGCCGTACATCAGCGCCACTTTCGATCCTTCGATCAAGTTGTGGTGCTCGTCCATCTTGATAACGCCGGCCTCGATCATTTCGTGATAGAGGTCGTTGCCTTCGCGGGTGCGCTCGCCCACGCCGGCGAACACCGACACGCCGCCGTGCGCCTTGGCGATGTTGTTGATCAGTTCCTGAATAAGCACGGTCTTGCCTACGCCGGCGCCGCCGAACAGGCCGATCTTACCACCCTTCAAATAGGGGCAGAGCAGATCGACGACCTTGATGCCGGTCACCAGAATTTCCGCCGACGTCGCCTGCTCGTCGAAGGACGGGGCGTCGCGATGGATCGGGTAGCGCTTGGTGTGAACGACCGGGCCCTTTTCGTCGATCGGATCGCCGACGACGTTCATGATGCGGCCGAGCGTGCCGGGGCCGACGGGAACGGTGATGGGGGCACCGGTGTCGACCACTTCCTGGCCGCGCACCATGCCGTCGGTGCTGTCCATCGCGATGCAGCGGACGGTGCGTTCGCCCAGCTGCTGCGCGACTTCCAGCACCAAGGTGCGGTCTTCGATCTTGGAGTGCAGCGCGTTCTGGATGAACGGCAGGTCGCCGTCGAACTGCACGTCCACCACGGCGCCCAGCACCTGGGTCACGCGTCCGACGATGTTACTGGCCATGATGATAATCCTCTTCGCGTTACGAGATTACAGGGCTTCGGCGCCGGAGATAATCTCGATCAGTTCCCTGGTGATGTTAGCCTGGCGGGCTCGGTTGTAGTTCTGAGTCAGCCGCTTGATCATGTCGCCGGCGTTGCGCGTGGCGTTGTCCATGGCGGCCATACGGGCGCCGTGTTCTCCGGCCGCGCTTTCCAGCAACGCGGTGTAGATGCCGATTGCCAGCGCCTGCGGCAGCAAGCGGGCGAGTATGGTTTCCTCATCCGGCTCGAAATCGTAGGCGGCGCCGGTCTCGGCGGTATCGGTCTGGGGCGGCGGCGGGGCCGGGATCAGCTGCTGTTCCGTCACTTCCTGGGCAATAACCGATTTGAAGCGGTTATAGATCAGCGTGGCGACGTCGATTTCGCCGGCGGACAGCATCGCGGTGACGCGATTGGCAACTTCTTCGGCATCGGAAAATTCCAGCCGCTTCTTGCCGGCGTAGCTGATGCCGTCGAGCATGCGGGACGACAGCTCGCGGCGCAGATAGTCGCGCCCCTTGCGTCCGACCGTCAGGATTTTCACCGTCTTGCCTTCGGCTTCCAGCTTGCGGGCGGCAAGCCGGGTGGCGCGGCCGATATTGGTATTGAACGCGCCAGCCAGACCGCGATCGGCGGTGACGGCGATCAACAGATGCACCTTGTCCTGACCGGTGCCGATCAGCAGCTGGGGCGCACTCGGCGATCCGGCGACCGACGCGGACAGAGCGGCAACCATGCGCTCCATCCGGACGGCGTAGGGACGTGCCGCTTCCGCCTGCTGCTGCGCGCGGCGCAGCTTGGACGCCGCCACCATTTTCATGGCGGAGGTGATCTTCTGCGTCGACTTCACACTCGCGATGCGCGTGCGGAGTGCCTTCAAACTGGGCATGGCGAGCGCCTTACGTGAACGACTTCGTGAACGCGTCCAGGAAGGCGATCAGCTTTTTTTCCGTATCCGGCTTGATTTCCAGATCGGCGCGGATCGCGTCCATGATGTCGGTCCCGCGGGTCTTCAGCTCGTTGATGAGCTGCGACTCGTAGGTGCCGATGCGGCCGATATCCAGCTTGTCGAGGTAGCCGCGGACGCCGGCGAAAATCGCGACGACCTGCTCCTCGATCGGCAGCGGGCGATACTGCGGCTGCTTCAGCAGTTCGGTCAGACGCGAGCCGCGCGCCAGCAGCTGCTGGGTCGAGGCATCGAGGTCGGACGCGAACTGCGCGAAGGCCGCCATTTCGCGGTACTGCGCCAGTTCCAGCTTGATGCGGCCGGCGACCTGCTTCATCGCCTTGACCTGCGCGGCGGAACCCACGCGGGACACCGACAGACCGACGTTCACGGCCGGGCGGATGCCGCGGAAGAACAGTTCGGTCTCAAGGAAGATCTGGCCGTCGGTGATCGAAATCACGTTCGTCGGAATGTAGGCGGACACGTCGCCGGCCTGCGTCTCGATGACCGGCAGCGCGGTCAGCGAACCGGCGCCGAGCTCGTCGTTCATCTTCGCGGCGCGTTCCAGCAGGCGGGAGTGCAGGTAGAACACGTCGCCGGGGTAAGCTTCGCGGCCCGGCGGACGGCGCAGCAGCAGCGACATCTGGCGATAGGCAACGGCCTGCTTGGACAGATCGTCGTAGAAAATGACCGCGTGACGGCCGTTGTCGCGGAAGAACTCGCCCATCGTGCAGCCGGTGTACGGCGCCAGGAACTGCATCGGCGCCGGGTCGGATGCGGTCGCGGCCACGACGATGGAGTACTGCATCGCGCCCTGCTCTTCGAGCGTGCGGACCAGCTGCGCCACGGTGGAGCGCTTCTGGCCGATGGCGACGTAGATGCAATAAAGCTTCTTCTTCTCGTCGGTACCGGCGTTGGCGGCCTTCTGGTTGATGATGGTGTCGATGATGACGGCGGTCTTGCCGGTCTGACGGTCGCCGATGATCAGCTCGCGCTGGCCGCGGCCGACGGGGATCAGCGCGTCGATGGCCTTCAGGCCCGTCTGCATCGGCTCATGCACCGACTTCCGGGGAATGATGCCGGGGGCTTTCACTTCCACGCGGCTGCGGACCACGTCGGTCAGCGGGCCTTTGCCGTCGATCGGGTTGCCCAGACCATCGACCACGCGGCCGAGCAGGCCGTTGCCGACCGGGACGTCCACGATGGAGCCGGTGCGGGAGACGGTGTCGCCTTCGCGGATCTGGCGGTCATCGCCGAAGATCACGATACCGACGTTGTCGGTTTCCAGGTTCAGCGCCATGCCGCGAATGCCCGCGCCGGGGAATTCGACCATTTCGCCGGACATCACGTTCTGCAGGCCGAACACGCGGGCGATGCCGTCGCCGACGGACAGGACCTGACCGGTCTCCGCCACGTTGGCCTCGGTATCGAACGAGGCGATCTGCTTCTTCAGAATCTCGGAAATTTCCGCCGGGCGGATTTCGATAGCCATATCAAGCGGCTCCCTTCATGGCGTACTGCAAGCGTTGCAGCCGGGATTTCAAACTGGTGTCGTACAGGCGGGCACCGATCCGGACGACCAGGCCGCCGAGAAGGTCGGTTTCGACCTGCTCCACGATATTGACGCTGCCGTAGCCGGCTTCGATGAGGCGCGCGCGCAATTGCTGGCGCTGCACGTCGTTCAACGGCTGGGCAGAGGAGACATGCGCGGTGGTGATGCCGCGGCGTTCGGCGACCAGGGTCGCGAACGCGTTCACGATATCCCGCAGACGACGCAAACGGCGGTTGGCGGCGATGACGCCGACGAAGTCGCGCACCGCTTTGCCGAACCCGTTCGCTTCCAGCACGGCCATGGCGGCCTTGGTCGCGGTGTTCACGTCGATCAGCGGGGATTCCAGCAAACGCCGGAGATCCGAGGAGGAGTCGATCAGCCGGCCCAGCGATTCCATTTCCGCGACCACCGCGTCGAGCGCGTTGAGGTCGTCGGCATGCGAATACAGCGCGGACGCGTAGCGATCGACCAGACCGCCGCCGGATGCGATTGTCGTATTCGCCATCTGGGCTTCTGACGCCACGTGAGGTTCCATATCGAAAGGCCGCGCGTGAGCGCGGGCGTGAAAAGGACCGGCCGCCCGACCGGCAGCGGGCGTCTAGCATGGGGTTCCCAGCCGGGCAACACGCCCTGAGGCAGGAAAATGCCTCCCTGGACGGGCGGAGGGGCATCTTATTATCATTCTATATGGATAGGCATGATGCGATTGCCGTGACCGGCGGCGACTCGGTGTATTTTCCCCTCATCGAGGAGCTGCGGCAGTCGCTGCTTGCGGCCGCACCCCGGGGGCCTTTGGCGTTCGGCGTGATCGATGCCGGGCTGACGGCCGAACAGGTGGCGTATCTGCGGGATTCGGGCGCGTTTGTTGTCCGAGTCCCCGACAATCCCGCTTTCCCCAAGGGGGCGCTGGCCAAGCGCCCGGCGCTGGCGGCAAATTTCGGCAAGCTTTGGCTGGATCGGCTGTTCCCAGGATTCGAGACGATCCTGTGGCTCGACGGCGACACCTGGGTGCAGGACTACCGCGCGGTCGAACTCATGCTCGGCGCCGCCCAGCACAACGGTTCCCTGGCGATTGTGCCCGGCGGCGGACGGTATTGGGAGCGGCAGGTGGAGCTGCGCTTCCTGTTCGGCGGCATCGGCGGGCTGGCGCAATTGAGAACCTTCAATTTCAAGAACGGGCGGCACGCGGGGCTGCCGCTGAAGGTGCTGCGCGATCTTGGGACTCGGGCGCTGTTGAATGCGGGGGTGTACGCGCTGCGCGCCGACTCGCCGCACTGGGCGGCCATGCGGCGCTGGCAGGCGTATATTTTCCGCCATGGCGGGAAACCGTTCACGTCCGACCAGATCGCCATGGGGCTGTCGGTCTATCAGGACGGCCTGCCGGTGGAGCTGTTGCCGACCACCTGCAACTATATCCGGCCATGGCGGGTGGACCTGAGCGTGCCGGCGATCGTGGAATTTTATTATCCGTATGCCAAGGTCGGGATCGTGCATTTGGCCGGGCAGAAGGAAATCCGGTTCGATCCGAACGCGACGGCCGAGGTGCTGGATCTGGAGGATCGGGTGCATCGGCTGAGTTTGCGGTTTGGGCATTTTCAGCGGATGGCGGGCGCCGCCTCTGCTACCACAACAATTTAGCGGAATACCGAACGAAAGCCGTGTCGGTTGTGACGATGGTCATGTCCTCAACGAGGGCCTGAGCGATCAGAAATCGGTCCATCGGATCTTTGTGGTGCAACGGCAGGCTGGCGGCGACTTGGGCGTGGTGTATGGAGATCGGCAGTTGGATAAAACCATGCGCGGCGACGACCGCCATGACGTCTGCGGCGATCGCCGCGAATTCGGGTTGCTTGCCGGAGCGGAATTTGGCGATGAATTCCCAGGCGGCGATGGCGCTGACATATGTCTCGTTGGCGCTATCCGCGATCGCGGCCATAGCCGTCTGGGACAGCGCCGCGTCGCCGCGGTGCCACCAATAGAATGTGTGGGTATCGAGCAGGAGCCTCAAAGGCCCCAATCCCCCGCTTCGTCGTCGGACATCGGAGCGAATGCCTCCCATGGGACCGGCGGGCATTGGTCTTTGCCCAGACCGAACACCGGCTGTGGCTTGATCGGCACGAGTTTCACGGCCGGCTTGCCATGAATGGCAATCGTTACCGAGTCTCCCTGCTGCGCGAAGGCCACCAATCTGGACAATTGGCTCTTGGCTTCATGCATGTTGACGAGGTGGTGCATTGATTTTACTCCTTAGCTATATTTTTAGCTAATGCGCTTGCCGCCGTCAAGGCGGCCGAGTACGTTCCCTTACCCCCCGCCCCCGCCTAAGATGCCGTCACCAACACGCGGGCGAGCAGACAGACAATGGCGAACCAGGACGGCGACAGTTTCGACTATGTGATCGTAGGCAGCGGCGCGGCCGGCTCGGTACTCTCCAACCGGCTGACCGAGGAACCCGGCAACACCGTCTGCGTCCTGGAATGCGGCCCGCCCGACCGGCACCCGTTCATCCATATTCCCGCCGGCTTCATCAAGATGCTGTTCAACCCCACCTTCACGTGGCAGTTCCAGACGGAGCCCAGCGAAGGCTCTGGCGGCCGCCGCATTCCCACCACGCAGGGCCGCACCCTCGGCGGGTCGTCGTCCATCAACGGCATGATCTACAATCGCGGTCAGCGGGAGGATTTCGACCATTGGGCGCAGCGCGGCAATCGCGGCTGGGGCTACGTGGATATTCTGCCGTATTTCAAACGCGGCGAACGGCGCATCGGCGGTGGCGACGACCGTATCCACGGCCGCCAGGGCAACCTGATCGTCACCGACAACGACTGGAAACATCCGATCTGCGACGCCTTTATCGAGGGCGCGGGCGAACTCGGAATTCCCAAGTGCGAGGACTACAACTCCGGCGATAACCAAGCCGGTGTCGGCTATTATCAGCGCCTGATCAACCGCGGCTTCCGCCACTCCGCCGCGCGGGTCTTCCTGCACCCCGCCCGAGCGACCGGACGATTGGATGTCCGCACCGATGCGCGCGCGGCTCGTATATTATTCGAGGGCACCAAAGCCGTTGGCGTCGAATATGTGGACGACCGCGACCGCACCACCCGCCGCCGCGTCTATGCTCGGCGCGAGGTAATAATCTCCGCCGGCACCGCCAACACCGCGCGGCTGCTGCAAATCTCCGGCGTGGGGCCGGCGTGGCTGCTGGGCGAGCTCGGCGTGCCCGTCGTCGCCGATTTGCCGGTTGGGGAGAATTTCCGCGACCACTACAATGCCCGCATCGTCGCCCGCGTCAAAAACATTCGGACGATGAACGAAATGTCGCACGGGCTCGGGCTTGCCGGGCAGATCGCGCGCTGGGCGATGGGGAAGCCTTCGATCCTCGCGACCAGTCCGTCGATCGTGCACTGGTTCTGGAAATCCGAGGACACGATGCGCCAGCCGGATATTCAGGGCGTGTTTAGTCCCGCCAGCTACAAGCAGGGGTTTGTCGGGCTGCTCGACGACTATCCCGGCATGACCTGCGGCGCTTGGCAGCACCGGCCAGAGAGCATTGGGTATGTGCGGGCACGCTCCACCGATGTGTTCGAGGATCCGATGATCCAGCCGAATTATTTGAAAGACCCGATCGATCAGCGCGTTCTGGTCAAAGGCATGCGTTTGGCGCGGCAGTTGCTGCATACCGGTCCGCTGGCGCAGTTCTTCGATCGCGACGAGTTGCCGGGGCCGAACGTGCATACCGACGATGAGTGGCTGGATTACGCGCGGCAGTACGGTTCGACATCGTATCACCTGATCGGCACCGCTCGCATGGGACCGGTCACGGATAAAACATCTGTCGTCAGCGACGAATTGAAGGTGCATGGGCTGCAAGGGTTGCGGGTGGTGGATGCGTCGATCATGCCGAATATGCCGTCGGCGAACACCTACAGCTCCACGATGATGATCGCGGAAAAAGCATCCGACATGATCCGGGGGCGCGAGCCGCTGCCGCCCGTGGAGGGGATCGCGGCGTAGTCAGTCGTCGGCACGAATGAGGATCGTCATCTTCGCGTCGAGGGGCGCGACGAGATTGAAAGTGACCTGTTCGTAACGGAGAAATCCATCGACCGGGTGATTGAAGGTGCGGGCACCCCCTTCCCGTTCCTGCACATCGCGTTGTTGCCATAAGCCAGCAAATGCCGGGCTTTGTCGCAGCAGATCGCCGATGAGGTCGCGCGGTGCTGGGTCGTTCAAATGCGACCCGGCATGTGCTCGGAATTCCGCCACGACGCGGCGGGCACGTTCTTCCCACCCATCGATCAAGGTGTGCGCGGCGGGGTTCAAGAAAATGAAGCGTAACAGATTGCGGTCGGCACCGGGTGTTAACCACCCCAGGAATAAACGTTCCGCATACGTGTTCCAAGCTCGGGCGTTCCAGTTTCGGTCCAGAACGTAGGCGGGGGATACGATCGCGTCTACGCACGCCCTGACCGCCGGGGCAATATCGTCCGGCGGGCTGTCCGGTTGTTCCGGATCGCGCTTGCCCGCCAATTCGAACAAATACGCACGCTCGGCGCGGTCGAGCCGCAGCGCGGCAGCCAGACGGGACAAAGCGTGCGGGGAGACGGACACGTCCCGGCCTTGCTCGATCCAGGTGTACCACGTCGTGCTGAGGCCGGCGAGTTGTGCCACTTCTTCCCGCCGCAATCCGGGCGTACGCCGCCGCCCACCCACCGGCAGGCCGGCGTCGGTCAGCGGCAGCTTTTCGCGCTGCGTGCGGACGAACTCCCCGAGCTCGCGGCGTTGGGTCTGGATGTCGGTGTCGGCCATGGTGGGTTTTATACCAGGATATATGATCATCTTACACGGGTATCCACGACCTGTTAGGGGATAATGTCAGGAGGTACAGGACGATGCCCATTCCGATCTGGATTCCGGTTTCCATGGCCGCCGCGCTGTTTCAGTGCTGGCGGACCGCGATGCAGCAGAAGCTGCGCGGCGTGCTCTCGGTCAACGGGGCCGGGTTCGTGCGGTACCTGTACGGCACGCCGACGGGGTTGGTCCTGTTGACAATCGCGCTCGGCATAACTGGCGCCGCGGTGCCGGCGATCAACCCGGCCTTCCTGGGCTACAGCGCTTTGGGCGGGCTAGGGCAAATCCTGGGCACCAATCTGCTGATCATGTCGTTCGGTTACCGGAACTTCGCCGTGGGCACGGCCTATTCCAAGACCGAGGCCGTGCAAACTGCCGTTCTGGCATTGGTGCTGCTGGACGAGCATTTGCAGCCGCTGGCGATGGTCGGCATGGGCGTCGGACTATGCGGCGTGATGATTTTATCGCTGGCAGGCAAGGGATTCACGCCACGCGATCTGCTGGCCGCGACGGTGCAGCCGGCGGCGTTGTGCGGGCTGGGCGCCGGCGCGATGCTGGCGTGCGCGGCGGTGTTCATCAAAATGGCCAACGGCGCGCTGGACGGGCCCTCGCTGGTGGTGCGCGCGCTGTTCTCTTTGGTGATTACCAATTCGATGCAGACCTTGGCGCAGGGCGCCTATCTGCTGTGGCGGGAACCGGCGGAGTTGAAAAAGGCCTTCACCAGCTGGCGCAGTTCCATGTGGGTGGGCACGCTGTCGGGCTGCGGGTCGGCGTGCTGGTTCACCGGGTTCGCGCTGGCGCCGGTCGCGATGGTGCGCGCGGTGGGGCAGATCGAGGTCGTTTTCACGCTGTTGTTCAGCCGGTTCTACCTGAAGGAAGTGCTGAAACGGAGCGAGGTCGCGGGTTTGGGATTGGTGGCGTTCGGGGTGTTGCTGGTGGTGCTGAGCCGGTAGCGGGGGGCGACTAACCGGTCCGCCCGTCGCGGACCGATCGAGCTTCAGACGACTGATGCTAATTCGCAATCACTGCGTCAAATCGGATCCCAATTAAAAGCATCCTCGGACGTATCCAACGGCATGAACCCCGTCTTCAAAGCCGGCGCCGCAATCGCCGCGATACTCTCCGGAGTCCACCCCTCAGCCCGCTGCACCACCCGGATCGGCCGGGGTGAGCTGAACAGATAAATCTCGTGCATCCGCGTCCCGAACACCTGCCCGGTCACGCCCTTCGCCGCATCCGAACACAAATACACCGCCAGAGGCGCATTCTTGTCGGGCGTCATCTTCTGCAGCTTCTCGACCGCCGCCTTCTGCTCCGGCGTCGCGGACGGGATCGACTGCGTCATCCGGCTCCACGCCCACGGCGACAGGCAGTTCGACCGCACGTTGTAGCGCCCCATGTCCAGCGCGATCGACTTCGACAAAGCTGTGATCCCCAGCTTCGCCGCCGCGTAATTCGCCTGCCCGATGTTGCCGATCAGGCCGGATGTCGAGGTGATGTGAACGAACGCCCCGCTCTCCTGCTTGCGGTAATGTTCCGCTGCCGCGCGCGACACGAAGAAGGATCCGTTCAGATGGACGGAGATCACCGACAGCCAGTCGTCCTCGGTCATGCGATGGAAAATGCCATCCCGGAGAATACCGGCGTTGTTCACGACGGCGTCGATGCGACCGTAATGATCCAAAGCGGCCTGGACGATCTTCTGCGCCGAACCCCAGGCGGCCACGGATTCCGTGCAGACCTCGGCGGCGCCGCCCTTCTGCTCGATCAGCGCTTTCGTCTGCTGCGCCGGAGTCGCCGACCCGCCGCCACCGGACAAGGAAGCACCGATATCCGCAACGATCACCTTCGCACCCGCGCCGGCCATCATGATCGCGATTTCCCGCCCCACGCCGCCGCCGGCGCCGGTGACCACCACGACTTTGCCGTCCATCATGCCTGCCACGTCCGCTTACTCCCGTATTTGCGCGCGTCCAAAACCGCCCCCACAATGCCCCACCACCACCACGGCGTCGAGACATGCTCGGACTAAACCAAGATTCTCAACTGCTACTCTCCACCATCATCGAGCATGGGGCGACGAACTTCGGCGCGACCGAGGTCGTGTCGCATGGCCATGGCGAAAACGTCCGCAGCAACTACGCGACCATCGCGCAACGCGCCAAACGTCTGGCCTCGGCACTGAAACCGACGGAGTTCTTTGGGTCGCTGGCTTGGAACACGCATCGGCATCTGGAACTGTTCTACGCGATCACCGGCATCGGGTCGGTGTTGCATACCGCCAACCCGAGGCTGCCGCCGGCTCAGATCGCTTACACGATTAATTTCACGGGCTACCGCACGCTGTTCATCGACCTGGACACGCTGGCGTTGGCGGAACAGCTGCTCCCGCAGCTCGAAACCGTCCAAGAGTTCGTCATCATGGCGCCCCGCGCCCTGATGCCCGCGACAACAACCCTGCCCAACGTCACATGCTACGAGGACCTGATCGACGCCGGCGACTCGGACTTCGTCTGGCCGGTGTTCGACGAACGCACCGCCGCGCTGCTTTGCTTCACCTCCGGTACGACCGGCGCTCCGAAAGGCGCGCTGTATTCCCATCGGGGCACCGTCCTGTCTGCGCTGTCCACCGGCGGCGGCAACGGCTGGGGCCTCAGCGCGGACGACGCCATCCTCGCGGTTCCCGGCTTTTTCCACTGCAACGGCTGGGCGATCCCGTTCTTCGGCCCGATGTACGGCGCCAAACTCGTCCTGCCTGGCCGCCGAGCGGACACGGAATGGTTGCACGGGCTGATCGTCGAGGAAGGCATCACCGCCGGCCCTGGCGTCCCCACCATCTGGCTCGGCGTGTTGGAGCACTGCCGCCAGACCGGCGCTGGGCTGGGTCGTTTGAATCGCCTGTATTCCGGCGGCACCGCGCCCCCCGCCGCGATGATGGAGGCGTATCTGCGCGACTACGGCGTCCGCACCATCCATGGCTGGGGCATGACGGAGACGACATCCGGCTCCACCATGTCCTTCGCCCCCTGCGACCTGCCGGAGGATGAGGCCATTGCCACGATGCGCACCCAGGGAAAGCCGCTCTACGGCAACGAAATCCGTATAGTGGACGAACAAGGCGCCCCGGTCCCGCGGGACGGCAAGTCCCCCGGCCTGCTGCAAGTCCGTGGCCACTGGGTCAGCGGTGCCTATTTCCGCCGGCCCGAGGTCGCGTTCCAAAGCAAGGACGGCTGGATGGAAACCGGCGACATCGCCGCCATCGATCCCGACAACACGCTGCATCTGCTGGATCGAGCCAAAGACATGGTAAAATCCGGCGGTGAATGGATCAGCAGCCAAGCCCTGGAGGAAGCCGCCGCTCGGCATCCCCTGGTGATGGAAGCCGGTGTCGTCGCGATCCCGCACCCAAAATGGCAGGAGCGTCCGTTCCTTGTGGTTGTGATGCAACCCGGCGCGTCGTTATCCGACGCCGACATGCGCGCGCATCTGTCCGAACTGGTGCCGAAATGGTGGCTGCCGGACGGGATAGCATTCGTGGATGAACTGCCTCACGGCCCGACGGGGAAGCTGGCCAAGAACGTGCTGCGGGATTGGGTGGCGGAGGGGCGGTTCGCTGGGACTTGATTGGGGGCTAATCCGAGTGGCCGGCCGGTGCCGGAAATCGCTCGGTCCATGCTCAACGGCGTTATATGTATTCGACGGGGCCGATGGCGACGAAACGATGACGGTGAATGGCGTGCGTGAGCGTGCATCGATCCAGCGCGACCACGAAACGCGCACGCTGCGCCGCGATGGACAATCGATGTCCCTGCAACCCGTCCGGGTCCCGACCGGGGCCTATAAAACCGCGGCCATAGGCCACGTTGCCACAGATCGCGCGGAAGCGTACGGCCAGGGAGCGTCGCCGTGTCGCCCCGGCAAGGGCCAGCATACCGATACCGAGAACCGACAGCGACCCAGGTTCGGGAATGTCGGTCGTCACCAGTTGGAAGCCGTTGAGGTTGGCCTCCCCGGACACGAAATATTCGCCGATGGAGATCGTGCCCGAGCCGTCCGCGATCGGTTGCAACAGGATGTAATTGTCGTTGGCAATGAAACTGTTGGCATTGCTTTGCGAGGCGATCCCGGCACTGCCGCCGGTCGATGTCAGACCGATGGCCCGACCAGCGCTGTTGTTGTCGCCTTGCGTGTACATATAAAGGTCGTAGGCCTGCCCGGGATTCAGGCCATTCAGCGTCATCGAGAAGTTGTTGACCAGATAGCCTTGCATCAAATTAGCCCAGGCAGTGCCTTGGAATGCGTCGTAGTAGGGCGCCGAAGTGTAGGCGACGTCGGCGGAGAAACTCAGCGTCAGACCCGTCGCTGCCCCGGTCGTGTCGGTGAGAGCCAAGCCGCTGGCGTTGGAGGCAAAGACCTCATTCCATTGATCGCCGGCCGATCCGACGACGGCCGCTCCGCTTTGTTGGGGCGCGGTATAGGCGCAGAGAAAGCCGCAGACATAGCTGACCGTGCCGGAGAATTGAACGTCGACCAAGCCGGCCTGACTGGGTTGTGCGGAGAGCGTCAACGCGATGGCGGCGGCCCCGGTGCGTAGGTGACGATGGAACAAGGGGGCCTCCTGTGGATGCTGTCGATAGCGGCAACATACACAGGCGGGCGTTTCAATACAACCTATAAGTGTATTTCGGCTCAGTTTTTCGCGCGAAACCGTGTCATTTTTGTTTCCCGGCCCCGTCGTCAGCCTTTCCGCTTGAGCCCGGGCGCGTCAGCCGAGCCCTCGCGGGACCCGACGCTCGACATCTCTGGCGATGGACGCCTGCCGCCTCAAGCCGCCTTGTGCCGCTCCCGCAGGAACTGGAAGAACTCCACCCCTTCGCGCAGCCGGCGCTTCATCATCTGCGGGCTCCGCACCATCTCGCCGACAATGGAAGCGATCTTCGGCGCGCGGAAATAGAACCGCTTGTAGAACGTCTCCACGTTGTCGAAAATTTCCGTGTGCGACAAATGCGGATAATGCAGCGGCGCGATCTGAATCCCGTGATCGTCCACCAGTTCGGCGTGATCCGCGTCCAGCCAGCCGTTTTCCAGCGCCTGCTTGTACAGGAACGTGCCGGGATACGGCGCGGCCAGCGACACCTGGATCGTGTGCGGATTGATCTCGGTCGCGAATTTGATCGTTTCCTCGATCGTTTCCTTGGTCTCCCCCGGCAGGCCCATGATGAAGGTGCCGTGGATTTTGATGCCGAGCTCGTGACAGTCCTTGGTGAACTGCTTCGCGACTTCGATCCGCATGCCCTTCTTGATGTTGTGCAGAATCTGCTGGTTGCCGCTTTCGTAGCCGACCAGCAACAGCCGCAGCCCGTTGTCGCGCAATATTTTCAGCGTCGCACGAGGCACATTCGCCTTGGCGTTGCACGACCAGGTGACGCCGAGCTTGCCGAGTTCCTTGGCGATGGCTTCGGCGCGCGGCAGGTTGTCCGTAAAAGTGTCGTCGTCGAAGAACAGCTCCCGCATCTGCGGGAAATACTTCTGCACCAGCCGCACTTCCTCGGCCACATGGCCGGGAGAGCGGACGCGGTAGTTATGCCCGCCGACGGTCTGCGGCCAGAGGCAGAAGGTGCAGCGGGATTTGCAGCCGCGGCCCGTGTACAGCGACACGTAGGGGTGCATCAGGTAGCCGATGAAATAGTCCTCGATCCGCAGGTCGCGCTTGTAGACCTCGGTCACGAACGGCAGCTGGTCCATGTCCTCCAGGATCGTCCGATCCTTGTTATGGACGATCACGCCGGCGTTGTTGCGGTAGGAGATGCCGTCCACCGCCGACCAGTCGCGGCCCTCGGCGATTTCCTTGATCGTGAAGTCGAACTCGTTCCGCGCCACGAAATCGATGGGCGCGCCCTGCGCCAAGCTTTCCGCCGGTTGCACCGCGACCTTGGCACCGACCATACCGATCTTCAGCGACGGATTAACCGCCTTCAGTGCCGCCGCGACCTTCACGTCGGAGGCGAACGACGGCGTGGAGGTATGCAGCACGCACAGTTCGAAGTCCTTCGCCTGTTTCGTAACAGCATCCATACCGATACGGGCCGGCGGCGCGTCGATCAGCTTGCTGCCCGGCACCAATGCGGCGGGTTGCGCCAGCCAGGTCGGGAACCAGAACGACTTGATCTCCCGCTTCGCCTGATAGCGGGATCCGGCGCCGCCGTCGAACCCATCGAAGGAGGGCGGCTGCAGGAACAGGGTCTTCATCATCGCTTGTGCAATCCCTTTACGACAGGAGCGTCGGATGCCGTGAAACCGGCCGCATGCATGGTATGGCCGCGCCAGTCCACCCGCTTTCCAGCATAGCTGGCGAGCAAGACGGCAACCGACAACAGCTCTCGCAGCGGGAGAAAGCCGACACTGCCCGGAAATGCAAGCATTTCCACCTTCCCCGCCAGCGCTCGGTCGATCCCCGTTGCGGCAAAGGCACGCCCCAGCCACGCCAGGACGAACAACGCCACCGCCCAGAGTGCCCCACCCGACACCGCGACCGCGGCCAGCGCCCAGAAAATCGGGTATTGCAGCACGGAAGCCGCGAAAGCGCCGGGGACCAGAGCCCGTATCGTGCGCGCCCAGCGCAACTCGTGGCGGAACAAGGCGGCCCAGCTCGCCTCCGGCACCGTGGTCGCGACGACGGTGCCGGCGAGCCGCACGTCAAACCCCAGCGACCGCACCAGCTGTCCGAGCACGTTATCGTCGGCCAGGTGGTCTACCAGGGCGGGAAATCCGCCGATTCGCATCAACGTGTCCCGCCGCAGGCACATCGTGGCGCCCAGGCAGTCCTGCCGCCCCATCGCGCGCGCCAGCACGGCGCCGGGGAGGAATCCGTGCGTGATCTGGCTCGCGCCCAGCAAAGCCGGCCAGCGGCCGCTGGCCGGCAGCCCGGTGTAGAGCGTGGTGACCAGACCGCAGCCTGGCTGCGCGAGCGTCGCCGCCAGATCGGACAGATAGTCCGGCCGCACATGCAGGTCCGAGTCGGCGATTACCAGAACGTCGTGCTTTGCCGCAGGCAACATGTTCATCAAGTTCGCGATCTTGCGGTTCGCCCCGTGCGGTGTGGGGTCGACCACCAGAGCGATGTCCACCAACGGGAACCTGACCTTCAGCCGCTGGATCGCCGCGATGGCGGCGTCAGCGGGATCCTGGACGCCGAACACGATCTGAAACGTGGGGTAATCCTGGGCGCAGACCGTCGCCAAAGCCTGCTCCAGCAGCGGTTCGTCGCCGTGCAGGGGTTTCAGGATTGTGATGGGGAGAACGTCATCGCGGGCGAAGCAAGGCGTCGCCACGAACCGCCGCACCGCGACCCATCCCGCGATCGCCTGCGCGATCCCTATAAAAACCAGAACAGCCGCGACAGTCGCGATCACGCCCCGATCGTGCCGCCGGACAAATGCTGAACCTTGCGCCGCAAACTTGCGATCAACTCGGCCGGATCGCCATGGGCCAGCAACGCCCGGAAATCGGACCGCTGCACCGCGACGCGGCTGATGCTGCCTTCCAGCAGCACGTCGGTGACCCGCCAGCCGACATCGGACATCTGCATCACGTAATCCAGCCGGATCGCCTCGCCGGATGGCGGGACGATACGCGTCTGCACGATCTGATCGGCCCCGACCATGCGGGTATCGGGCAGTACCTCGAACTTCTCGCCCTCATACTTGTCGAAGTTGGCGACGAAGCTGGCGACGGTGAAGGACCGGAACGCGTCGGACAGCTCAGCCCGAGCGGCGGGGGTGAAATTGGGCCAGCGAAGACCGACGGAGACACGCAGAACCGTTTGCAAATCGTAGGTGCGGTCGATCACCGGCGCCAAAGTCGCGAATCGCAGGGGGAACGCCGTGCTGGGACCGGCGCGCATCAGAGACTCGAGCGCCACATACAGATCGACGATGGGCTTACGGATGGCGGCGGTGTCCTGCGCCCAAACCGGAAACGGCACGACGACGGCCGCGGCCAGCAGGCCACGACGTGACAGAACCGAAGGCATCAGGCCGTCACCGCGTGCTTCACCGCCGCGATGCCCAAAGCTGCCAGGGCGGTCGCCACGATGTCGCGCGCCGTCAGCCCGGCGGCTATCATCTGCTTCGCCTGCGAGTCGTGGTCCAGATACACATCCGGCAGCACCATCGGCCGCACTTTCAGCCCGTTATCCAGCAGACCCTTCCAGGCCAGGTGATGCATGACCGCCGATCCGAAGCCGCCTATGGAGCCTTCCTCGATGGTGATCAGCACCTCGTGATGACGCGCAAGCTGCTCGATCATCGCGGTGTCCAGCGGTTTGGCGAAGCGGGCATCGGCCACGGTCGCGGACAGGCCGCGCGCCGCGAGCTCTTCAGCCGCTTTCATCGCATCCGCGAGACGGGTGCCCAGCGACAGGATGGCGATGCTGGTGCCTTCGCGCATGATACGGCCCTTGCCGAGGGCCATGATGTCGCCCCGTGTCGGCAGCACAACGCCCGTGCCCTCCCCGCGCGGATAGCGGAAGGCGCAAGGCCCGTCGTCGATCGCCACCGCCGTCGCGACGGTGTGCATCAACTCGGCTTCGTCGGCCGGCGCCATGATGATCATGCCCGGCAGGCAGGCCAAATAACTGATGTCGAAGCTGCCGGCGTGCGTGGCACCGTCGTTGCCGACCAGCCCGGCGCGGTCCATCGCGAAGCGGACCGGCAGGTTCTGGATGGACACGTCGTGCACCAGCTGGTCGTAACCGCGTTGCAGGAAGGTCGAGTAGATAGCGCAGAACGGTTTCAGCCCCTCGGTCGCCATGCCGGCGGCGAAAGTGACAGCGTGCTGTTCGGCGATACCGACGTCGAAGGTGCGGTCGGGGAAGCGCTTCGCGAAACGGTCGAGGCCGGTGCCGGACGGCAT
Source organism: uncultured Acetobacteraceae bacterium (assembly GCA_903895595.1). Lineage (GTDB taxonomy): Bacteria > Pseudomonadota > Alphaproteobacteria > Acetobacterales > Acetobacteraceae > Rhodopila. Next base: position 66,013 of record CAITUP010000113.1, read on the forward strand.
CGCGGCGGTGACGGCGACGATGTTGGGGTCGCGTTCGGCTTCCTGGATCAGCGCGTCGGTGAACACCTTGGTATAGGACGGCGGCCCCGGCGGCGCCTTCGCCTGTTCCCCGGTGATCACATTGAATTTGGAGACCGCGTGGTGCTTGTCGGCGGAGGCCTCGGCGTGGACGTAGCCCTTGCCCTTCTGGGTGATCACATGCACCAGGATCGGGCCGGTTTCGTCGGCCTCTCGCACGTTGCGCAGCACCGGCAGCAGGTGATCCAGATTATGCCCGTCGATCGGGCCGACGTAGTAGAAGCCCAGTTCCTCGAACAATGTCCCGCCCGTCAGGATGCCGCGCGCGTATTCCTCGGCGCGGCCCAGTGTGCGCTCGATCCCCTTGGGGAACCGCTTGGCCATCTTGGAACCGAGTTCGCGCAAGGTCAGGAAGCTGCGGGACGACATCAGCCGCGACAGATAGGCGCTCATGGCGCCGACCGGCGGGGCAATGGACATGTCGTTGTCGTTCAGCACGACGATCAGGCGGGAATGGCGGGCGCCGGCGTTGTTCATGGCCTCGTAGGCCATGCCGGCGCTCATGGAGCCGTCGCCGATCACGGCTACGACGTTGCGGTCGTCCTTTTCGCCACGGGCGTTCTTCAGGTCCCGCGCCACGGCCATGCCGAGACCGGCGGAGATGGAGGTGGAGGAATGCGCGGCGCCGAAGGGATCGTATTCGCTCTCGCTGCGGCGGGTGAAGCCGGACAGGCCGCCGCCTTGGCGCAGGGTGCGGATTCGGTCGCGCCGGCCGGTGAGAATTTTATGCGGATAGGCCTGATGCCCGACGTCCCAGATCAGCCGGTCGCGGGGGGTTTCGAAAATCGCGTGCAGCGCGACGGTCAGCTCCACCACGCCCAGGGATGCCCCGAGATGCCCGCCCGTGACCGACACCGCGTCGATGGTTTCCGCCCGTAACTCATCGGCCAACTGCCGCAACTGGTCGGGCGAGAAGTTCCGCATATCGCCTGGAACGCGGACGCGATCCAGAAGTGGGGTTTGCACCGGGCTCATGAGTTGTTGCTCACCACTTAGCTGCGCCGTTGTACGACATAGGCGGCGAGATCCCGCAGGAGTGCCGCCTTTTCCCCGAATCCGTCCAGATGCGCGGCGGCCTGCCGCGACAATGCATCAGCATGCGCCCGCGCCATGGCAACGCCAAGTACCGCGACCATGGTGGCCTTGCCGGCGGCGGCGTCCTTGCCGACGGTCTTGCCGATTTCGGCTTCGTCGCCCTCGACATCCAGCAGATCGTCGGCGATCTGGAACGCCGCGCCCAGATCGCGCCCGTATGCCGCCAGCAAATGCCGCTGGTGCGACGGCGCTCGGCCCAGTATAGCGCCGGCCTCGCAACTGAACTGGATCAGGCGGCCGGTTTTCAGCGCTTGCAGGCGAGTGACCGCTGGGCCGTCGAGCACTTGACCCTCGGTCACCATGTCGATCATCTGACCGCCGGCCATCCCGCGCGCGCCGGCCGCTGCTCCTAAAGCCGCCACCAGCTCGCATCGCGCTTGCGGGTCGGAATGGGTGTCGTGCTCCGCCAGAATCTCGAACGCGCGGCATTGCAGGGCATCGCCGGCCAGGATCGCGGTCGCCTCGTCGAATTGCTTGTGGGTGCTGGGCTTGCCGCGCCGCAGATCGTCGTCGTCCATGGCCGGCAGATCGTCATGGACCAGCGAATAGGCGTGCAGCATTTCGATCGAGGACGCGACTCGGGCGGCACAGGTTTCCGATACCGAGAACAGCGACGCGCTTTGCATGACCAGGAAGGCGCGGAGTCGCTTGCCCCCACCAAGGGTCGCGTAGCGCATGGCCTCGGCCAAGCGAGCCTCGGCGCCTTCGACGGCGGGAAGGAGATTTTCGAGAGCGGATTCAACCACATCCGCCGAACGGGCGAGCGCCCGGGTCAATTCGGAACCTGTCTTCACCGCGATTATACCATCCGATGTCACTGCCAGCCTCGCCTCATGGAACCCCGGGAGCCCGGGGTGCGATCCCCGAGGCGTTAGCACGAAGTGCTCTTTCTTGCATAATGGCACATGGCGACAGGCAGCCGCCGTGGTACATTTATCACACCGATCCGTCGTCGTGCCGGCGGGCTTTACCGTAACCGCGCGGCGTGGGCCAGAGTACAGCCATGCGCCGATGGCAAAAGCATGGCGTTGCGGCCGCGCTCTCAACCTGCCATATCCCGACCGCCCCGGTCCGGTATAGAGGGCCATCCGAAAAATGGCGCGGCCCCGTACAGGCCCCACAGGAGAGCCACCCGCATGATTCGTGTCGTTCTGGCCCAGCCCCGCGGCTTCTGCGCCGGCGTTGAGCGGGCCATCGAGATCGTCGAACGCGCACTGAAGAAGTACGGTCCGCCGATCTATGTCCGGCATGAGATCGTGCACAACCGCCATGTCGTGGAAGACCTGCGCACCCGCGGCGCCGTGTTCGTCGACGAATTGGACGAAGTGCCGGCCGGCGCGATGACGGTGTTCTCGGCCCACGGCGTTGCCAAGCGGGTCGAGGAACTCGCCGCCGAACGCGGTCTGCCGGTGATCGACGCGACCTGCCCGCTGGTCGCGAAGGTGCACAACGAAGGCCGCCGCTACGCCCGCCAGGGGCGCGAGATCGTCCTCGTCGGCCACGCTGGCCACGCCGAGGTCGAAGGCACGATCGGACAGGTTCCCGGCAAGGTTCATCTGGTGCAGACCGTCGAGGACGTGTCGACGTTACAGGTCACCGACCCCCAGAAGCTGGCCTACATCACCCAGACGACCCTGTCGGTGGACGACACCAAAGGCATCATCGCGGCTTTAACCGCGCGTTTCCCGGCCATCGTCGGCCCCGACGTGCGCGACATCTGCTACGCCACGCAAAACCGCCAGACGGCGGTGCGCGATTTGGCGGCGGTGGTGGACATGATCCTGGTGGTGGGGTCGCGGAACTCGTCCAACTCCAACCGTCTGCGGGAGATCGGGGAGGAACTGGGCAAGCCATCCTATCTGATCGACGACGCCGATGCGCTGCTGCCGGCTTGGTTCGACGGCATCGAGTCGGTCGGCGTCACCGCCGGCGCCTCCGCCCCCGAACTGCTGGTGCAGGGCGTGCTGGACGGGTTGCGCCAGTTCGGGGAGGTGTCGGTCTCCACCATGAACGGTGTCGCCGAGAATGTCCGTTTCCGCTTCCCCGCGCAACTCGCCGACGCCTGAGGATCGCAGCATGACCATACCCATAAGCCAGGCCATCCGCGTCGGCGCCTACGTCGTGAAGCAGCATCTGCTGGGGCGGAAGCGCTACCCGCTGGTGCTGATGATGGAGCCGTTGTTCCGCTGCAATCTGGCCTGCGCCGGCTGCGGCAAGATCGATTATCCCTCGGAAATTCTGAACCAACGCCTGTCGGTCGCGCAGTGCATGGAAGCGATCGACGAATGCGGCGCCCCGGTCGTGGTGTTCGCGGGCGGAGAGCCGCTGTTGCACCGTGAAATCGATCAACTGGTCCAGGGCGCGATGGCGCGCGGGAAATACGTGATCCTGTGCACGAACGCCCTGCTGCTCGAAAAGAAGATGGACCTGTTCAAGCCGGACAAGCGGTTTTCGTGGTCGGTGCATCTGGATGGCGACCGGGAAGATCACGACAAATCGGTTTGCCAGGACGGCACCTACGACCGCGCAGTCGCCGCGATCAAGGAAGCCAAGCGGCGCGGGTTCCGCACGCAGATCAACACCACGCTGTTCAACACCGCGAAGCCCGAGAAAGTGGCGGCGTTCTTCGACGACGTCACGCAAATGGGCGTGGACGGGATCACGGTATCTCCGGGGTACGCGTATGAGCGGGCGCCGGATCAGGAACACTTCCTGAACCGGACGAAGACCAAGGAACTGTTCCGAGCGATCTTCCGGCTGCAGAAGCGGGTAAAATGGTCGTTTACGCAGTCTTCGATGTTCCTGGATTTCCTGGCGGGCAATCAGACGTTCCACTGCAAGCCGTGGGGCATGCCGCTGCGCAATTATTTCGGCTGGCAGAAGCCTTGCTATCTGTTGGGCGAGGGGTACGCGAAAACGTTCAAGGAACTGATGGACGATACCAACTGGGATCTCTACGGCACCGGAAACTACGAGAAATGCGCCGACTGCATGGTGCATTCCGGGTTCGAGGCGACGGCTGTCGCTGAGTCGGTGACGAAACCCTGGCGCGCGGCGGCGCAGATGCTGCGAGGCATCCGGACCGAGGGTCCGATGGCGCCGGATATCTCCTTGGCCAATCAGCGACCGGCTGAATATGTGTTCAGCAAGCATGTCGAGACCGCGATGACGGAGATCAAGTCGCGGAAGACGACGGTGAAAGAGGTTGCCGAGGCTGCGGAGTAGTCACTCTTCGCCCCTCCCCCCGCGTCATGGTCGGGCTTGACCCGACCACCTCAGGCCAATTGGATAAAGATGGTCGGGTCAAGCCCGACCATGACGGGGCGGGGGGGGGCAGACGGCTCCTCAAAACCCGTCGAACCGCGCAAACTCGCGGGCCGGAGCACGGGCCGTGACCATGTCGTTTTCCGGCGCACTCGGGTCCGCGTATCCCAACGCCATCCCGCACACCACGGTTTCCGTGTCTTCCAACCCCAGCACCGGCCGCATGGCCTTGTGATAATGCGTCCACGCCGCCTGCGCGCAGGTGTCCAATCCCCGTGCCCGAGCGGCGGTCATGACGTTTTGCAGGAACATGCCGTAATCGAGCCACGACCCTGTCGCCAGACGCCGGTCGATGGTGAACACGATCCCGACCGGCGCATCGAAAAACTGGAAATTCCGGCGGTGCTGCGCCTTCATCTTCGCGTTCTCGCCGCGCGCGATCCCCAAGCGCCCGTATAAATCCCAACCGACGGTGCGACGGCGGCCGAGATACGGCTCGAAAAATTCGTCGGGGTAATATTGCACTTCCTGCTTGTGCCCTGGCTCCCCGGAATCGAACACCGCCTGCACCGCCGCGATCAGACGGTCCTTCGGCTCCCCCACCAGCACCCGCGCCATCCACGGCTGCATATTCGTTCCGCTCGGCGCGCGAGCGGCGACGTCCAGGATTGCCTCAACCGCTTCCTGCGGAACCGGCGTCGGTAGAAATGCGCGAATGGACCGGCGGGTCGTCATCGCACTGTCGGCTTGATCGTGAGTCATACGAAATCCATTATTTCTTCGGGCGGAGGTAGTGCATCTCGTCGCCCGTCCATCCCACCGCGTTTGGCACGGTGTAGAACAATTCGGCGATCATGGAACGGAATTTCCACATGCCGTCCACGCGCACATACGTGTCGTCGTAACGTCCGGCCACGACGTAGCTGACACCGAAACGGCCGTACCGCGCTTCCAGATAGGACGTGCCGGTGCCGGTGTCGCCGTCCACCTCCACATCGTGGCTGTGTATGAACTGCTTGATAAAAAACCGCTCCCGTTCGCCCATCGCCCGGAATCCGCGATCGATGGCGTCGATGCCCTCATACCGAGCGAGATATCCCAGTTCCACCACCGCATCGTCGGTGAACAGGGCGCGGCAGTTCTCGTAGCGGCTTTCGTTCAGGCTGGCGTGATACTTGTTCCGTAACCGGCGGATATCCTCGATATCCTCCAGCCGGCGGATGCGTTCTTCCAGGGTCATGGCATTTCCACTTCTTCTCCGGCCGCCAGACGGGCGGCGATGTCGGTGCGCCAGGCGGCGTAATCGTCCCCGCTCCAGGCATCGTGTTTGCCAACGGCGTACGCACAAGCGTTGCGGTGATACAGCAAAGCATTCCGCCGGGTCTGGGCGAAATTATCGCGTGTCGCGACCACCTTGCCGGGCACGCCCATCACGACGGAACCGTCCGGGATGACAGCCCCCGGAGGCACCAGCGCCATCGCCCCGATCACGCAACGGCGGCCGACCTTGGCGCCATCCATCACCACCGATCCGATGCCGATCAGGCAATCGTCCCCAATCTCTGCCCCATGCACCACCGCTCGGTGCGCGATGGAGCAGTAATCGCCGATCGTCGTTCCCTTGCCGCCGCCGACATGGATGACCGCGCCATCCTGCACGTTCACGCAACGGCCGATTTTCACGCCGGCACCCTCGGCGCGAATCACCGAATAGGGCCAGAAACTGCTGCCCTCCCCGGCGGAAACGCGGCCGAAAATGCGCGCGGTGGGATCGACGAAGGCCGGGCGATCCAGCTTCACAGTCGGTCCGAACTCGAAATCCATCCGCCTAGCTCCCGTCCAATCCGTAGGCCTCGGGGAAGAAGTAATCCTTCCAGGAGTCCGGCTGCACCTTCAACGTGCCCACATCGTTCATGAATTTGGCGACCGCCAGCGTGTTCCGCGGCGTCATCGTCCAGGTCACGTCAGGCCCGCCGGCGACGGTGCGGACAAAATCCTCGGACAATTTCGACTCCCCATCCTCGATCCAATAGCGCGACGCCTTGCCGAGGTCGGCGTTGATCGTGGCCGTCGCCTCTGCCATCGCATCGTAGACGGCGCGGTATAAACGAGGATCGCGGTCGTGAAACCGTTTGGACGTATAGGCGACCGTAAAGGTGCTGGCCGGACCCCAGACCCGATGCGCATCCAGCACGGTATGGATGCCGGGCTTGGCCAGCATCTGCGCCATATAGGGTTGCACGGCGTAGGTGCAGCCGATCTCCCCGGTCCCGGACAGCAGCGACACCATCGCGTCCGGCGGCGTCATCGACACCGTCAGTGTGTCGAAGCGGGCGTATTCCTTCAGACCGAACGCCTTCGCCGCGGCCGCCTGGATCAGCAACGCCGGCGCGGAAATCTTCACCGCCGCCACGGCGATTTTGCCGCATTTATCCAGGTCGGCGACGGTCCCGATCGCCGGATCGCGGCTGAGGATCTGTAGCGTCATCGACACCATGGAACTGATCCCCCGCACCTCCTGCGGCGTGCCCCTGGTGCGGCCCCAGATGAAATACAGCGCCATCGGGCTGCCGGTGACGATATCCAGGCTGTCGCTCAGAAGCGCGTCGTTCATCGCCGTTGGGCCGTTGAACTTGTAGCCGGTGACCTTGACCTCCGGGATGCCCAGCAGCGCCGCATGCTTCTGGATCAGCCGCTCATGCTCCATCATGTTGAGCTGGAGGTAGCCCATGGAGAACTGGCGGGCGATGCGGACCTCCGGCACCTCGGCGTGCGCCGAGAACGCGATCAGGGTGACGCACAGGGCGCCGAGCAAGCGGTGCAGGATCATGGCGGCAGTAGAGACGCTTTCCCTGGGGCCTGTCGAGGCACTACACTCGTCCCGCAAACCCAGGAGAGTCCCATGGCCCCGCCCCCGCCGTTCGGTGCGAATTCTGCCGCCGCCCGCGATATCGCCAGCGTACTGCACCCCTACACCGACCTGAAAACCCATCAGGAGGTCGGGCCGGTCGTCATCAGCCGCGGCAAGGGCGTGCGGGTGTGGGACGACGCCGGGAAGGATTACATCGAAAGCGTCGCCGGGTTGTGGTGCGCGTCCCTGGGGTTCGACAACGAACGGCTGGTGCAGGCGGCGGTGACGCAGATGCGCAAACTGCCGTTCTACCACGCGTTCACCGCCAAATCGCACGAACCGATGATCGATCTGGCGGAAATGCTGCTGGAACGCGCCCCGGTGCCGATGAGCAAGGTGTTCTTCGCCAATTCCGGCTCCGAGGCCAACGACTCCGCCATCAAAATGGTCTGGTATCTGAACAACGCGCTGGGCCGAACCAAGAAGAAGAAAATCATCGGCCGCGTGAAAGGCTATCACGGCATCACCATCGGATCCGCCTCATTGACCGGATTGCCTGCCAATCACCGCAGCTTCGACGTGCCGCTGCCGGGGTTCGTTCACACGATCACCCCCCATTTCTACCACGGCGCGCTGCCGGGAGAGACCGAGGCAGACTTCGCCACGCGCTGCGCCGATGAACTGGAGCGTCTGATCCTCGCCGAAGGCCCGGACACCGTCGCCGCCATGTGGGCCGAACCGATCATGGGCGCCGGCGGCGTGATCCTGCCGCCGCGCGGGTATTTCCCCAAAATCCAGGCTGTGCTGCGCAAATACGACGTTCTGTTCGTGGTCGATGAGGTCATCTGCGGCTTCTGGCGCACCGGCAATTATTGGGGCAGCCAGACGCTGGATATTCAGCCGGATATCCTGGTCTGCGCGAAGGCGCTCTCGGCCGCCTATATGCCGATCAGCGCCGTGCTGGTGAACCAGTTCGTGTTCGATGCCCTGGCGAAAGAGAGCAACAACATCGGCACCTTCGGCCACGGCTTCACCTATTCCGGTCACCCCGTGCCGGCGGCGGTGGCGATCGAAACGCTGAAAATCTACGATGAGATGGATATCGGTACCCATGTCAGCCGCGTCGGTGCGCATCTGCAATCCGAACTCCGCCGCCGTTTCGCCGGTCATGAGCTGGTGGGCGAAGTCCGCGGCGTCGGGCTGATCGGCGCGATGGAACTGGTCGCCGACAAGGCCACGCGTAAGAATTTCGATCCGGCCGCGAAAATCGGCCCGCGCCTGACGAAGCTGTGCGAGGAAAACGGCGTGATCGGCCGCGCGTCGATGAACGACACGCTGTGTTTCAGCCCGCCGCTGATTATTACGAGGGAAGAAATCGACGAAATGCTGGACCGGGTCGGTCGCGCGCTGGACGCGCTGACGGTGCAGATCCGACGGGAACAGATCGCGGTGGTGGCCTAACAGGAAAAACGCCTCCCGCTGTTCGGCGGGAGGCGTTTCTCGACGAAATCGCTCGAATTACGCCGGCACGAATACGCCGGTATCCTCGTACGTCGGCAGATCCGTCACGATCTCCGGCGGGCGGGTAAACAGCGAATCGCTCTGCAGCACCGGCTTCACCTTGTCGGCGAACAGACGCAGGTTCTGTTCCGCTTCATCGTGCGGCAGGCCGCCGTAGGAGAATTCGCACACGAGATGATCCAGTCCGGTCAAGGACCGTAGTTCGGCGATCTGCTGAATGCAGTCGTCCGGCGTGCCCACCAGCTGGATCTTCACGTAGGTGTCCGTCATCTTCTGGCGGTGCGTGAGGTCGGCCATTTTCGCGTAGGTGCGGCCGATCTTGGAATAGGCCTCATACCCTTTCACGTTGGACAGGCCGCCGTCGGAGAAGCGGTAGTGGTTATCGACGGAATCCCATTTTTTGCCGAGCCAGGTGAGGGCGCGGTCGTCGGCTTCAGCACGGGTTTCGGCGCAGGCGACGTTGGTGACGATGATCGGCGGCTTCGGCGCGTGGCCGGCCTCCATCGCGTATTTGTGGAAGTCGTAGACCTCATGCGCGGCCTTGGACCATTCGTTATGCATCACGATCAACTGACCCAGGCCGTTGCTGGCGATCAGTTTCACGGACTCCGGACTGTTGGCGGAACCGTAAAAGCGCCGTTCCGGGTGCGAAATAGGGGCGGGCCGGATCGACGTGCGGGGGATTTTGAAGAACTCCCCATCGTATTCGAAATGGGACTGGGTCAGGCCGAGTTTGATGATGTCCAGGCCTTCCTTGAAGCGCGGGCGGGCCTCGTCCATCGGGATGCGGAAGCCTTCGTATTCGACGCGCGCGGCGCCGCGGCCGAAGCCGAAGATGCAGCGCCCGCCGCACATGATGTCCAGCAGCGCGATCTGTTCGGCGATGCGGATCGGGTCGTGCCAGGGGATCACGATCACGCCGGTGCCGAGGTGAATGCGCTTGGTGCGGCCGGCGTAGTAGGACAGGAATTGCAGCGGCGAGGGCGACATCGCGTAGCCGGTGAAGTGATGCTCCAGCGCGAACAGGGAATCGAAGCCCAGCGGCTCCGCCAGATCGCCGAGCTGCATGTGCTCATTCAGGATGGCCGAGTCGGGCCGTCCGGGCTGACTGAGCATATTGAGCGCCATACCGACTTTCATGACCGTACCTTTCGCGTGTTTCCCGTTTGGGAAGAACGCTACCGGCTGGTAGCTTGCACGTCAAACGCGGTTGCCGCGTAATGCCGGCAACGATCCATGGGAGGACGAAAATGCTGGGCTGGAACCGTTTGCTGACGGCCGCCTTCTGTCTGCTGGCTCTGACGGGGTCGGCCTGCGCGCAGAAGCACGGCGGGATTTTGCGCATGTATTCGCCGGACAGCCCGGCCAGCATGTCTCCGCATGAGGAAGCGACGGTCTACGCCCAGGCACCGATGATGGGCGTGTTCAACAACCTGATCATGTTCGACCCGCGGGTGAAGCAGTCCGGCATGCACTCCATCGTGCCCGATTTGGCGACAGGGTGGCGGTGGAATGCCGACAAGACCGAACTGACGTTTCCTTTGCGCCAAGGCGTGACGTGGCACGACGGCAAGCCGTTCACTGCCAAAGACGTGGTTTGCACCATGGATTTGCTGATGGGGCGGGCGGCGGAGAAATTCCGTGTCAATCCACGTGGGTCCAACTTCAAAACCCTCGACCGGGTCACGGCGAACGGCGATTATGAGGTCACGTTCCACCTGAAACGCCCGCAGCCGGGATTTCCGATGCTGCTGGCGACAGGGTTCGGGATGATCTATCCGTGCCATGTCACTCCGGCGACGATGCGCAAGGCGCCGGTCGGGACGGGGCCGTTCAAATTCGTGGAATTCAAGCCGAACGAGTCCATCGTCGTGGCGCGTAATCCGAATTATTGGAAGCCGGGTCTGCCGTACCTCGATGGCATCGAATACAAGATTATCCGTAACGTCTCGACCGCGAGTTTGGCTTTCGTGTCGGGCAAGGTGGATATGACGTTCCCATTCGATCTGTTGCCGGCGCTGTATCGCGACGTGAAAAGCCAGGTACCGGGTGCCATCTGCGAAATGACACCGGCGGGTGGCGTGGCACGCGTGTTGCTGGTGAACCGCACTGCGCCGCCGTTCGACAATGCCGATTTACGGCAAGCGATGGCGTTGACGATCGACCGCAAGGCGTTCGTGGATATCATCACGGAGGGTGAAGGCGATATCGGCGGCGTGCTGCAGCCCACGCCGGGCGGAAAATGGGGCTTGCCGCCGGACAAGCTACGCGAACTCCCCGGCTACGGTCCCGATGTCGCCGCGAACCGAACGCGTGCACGTCAGATGGTGGCGAAGCTGGGATACGGGCCGGAGAAGCATCTACCGATTAAGCTCCTGACGCGAGACATCGCGACCTACCGCAATCCGGCGGTGATTTTAATCGATCAGCTCAAGGAAATCTTCATCGATGCGGAGCTGGACGCGATCGATACGAGCCAGTATTTCCCGCGGAAAATGCGGAAGGATTTCACAGTCGCGCTCGATCTGCAAACCAGCGGACCGGAACCCGATCCGATCCTTGATTTGTATTACGGCTGCGGTTCCAGCCTGAACAACGACGGCTATTGCAATGCCGAGGTGGAAAAAGCGATCGAGCGGCAATCGATGGAAGACGACCAGACGAAACGTCTGCACATAGTGTGGGAGATCGAGCGCCTGCTGGCCGAGGACGGCGCGCGCCCGATCATTTTCTACACCCACGCGGGGACGTGTTGGCAGCCCTATGTCAAAGGGATCACGTTGATGACGAACAGTCTTTATAACGGGAACCGGCGGGAGGATGTTTGGCTGGATAGATAATAACAGAGCCCTGAATTTTCGACCCTTGCTGCGACCGTACACTTCCCGTCGTGGCCGGGATAAGCCCGGGGATGACGAGGAGGAGAGGCCACCGCGGAAGTCAAAATTTGCGGCTTCCGGTGTAAATCAGCTCGCCGATGCCGAAACCGCGAACTGGTTCAACGCCGTGCCGCTGTTCTCCAAGTCCAGGTTGCGACCTTTGATCCGCACTCGGATCGCGGCGTCGGGGCGCAATTTGTGGTGGCTCAGATCGCAGGAAAATCCGTGCAGGCCGTTGCCTATACCGCCCGCCGCCAGATCGCCCCGGTAGCCGTCCGCCACGAAGGTTTCGGTCAGGCGGTCGTCGGCATAAACCTCCAGCGTTACCGGTTCCAGCCGGCCTTCCTCGAAGCACCAGCCAAACAGTTCGCCGTCCATGATCCCGTCGATCCGGCCCATGAAGCGGCGAGACGCGGCGGCCATATAGGCGGGATTGTTCGGCTCGACATGCGCCAGCAGGGTCCCCCGTTGTTCGGCGCTGGCAGCGATACCGCAGAAATCCAGCACGCTGTCGACCAGCAAGGGTGGAAACGACAAGACCTTCTCGTAACTTAGAAACAGCGTCGGACATCCCGCCTGTTCGGCGAATCGGGCCAGCGCGGCCATCGCGCCGATCGTGTTCGCCAGCCCCGCCGCCGCGTCGGCATGTTCCGAGATCGCGTGCCGCACCGCGACCGCCACCGGGTCGCGATAGATCGCGATCAGATGCGGGTTGCGGAACAAACCGACCTCGTCATGGCGCATCAGCGTGTGCAGACTGGGGAGTTTGAAGCCCCATTGCTTATGTTGGGTGTTCCGTTGGCCGATCAGCCGCCGCAGCATCGCGGTATCGCGGGACTGCAGGATTTCCTGCATCTGGCCGTCCTCGTGCACCACGTCGTGCACGAAATCGCCCATATGCAGGCCGGCCGCGCGCAGCACCGCCGCGACCATGCTGGTCCCGGAACGGGCGATGCCGGTGACGAGGATCGTGCGATTGCTGCTGGCCTTTCGTTTCGCGGCCTTCCCGCCCGTTTGAATGACCCCGATATTGATGGCGGGCGCGTCGGCCATGCGGTTTCAGTGCTCCTGTGAGTCCGCGCGTGGCGATGGCACCCGCGCGGCGACCAACACATCGACCGATCGGGCGCCCGCGTCCAGGAGGACCGCCGCGCAGGCGTTCGCCGTGGCGCCAGATGTCATCACGTCGTCGATCAATACCACTGCTTTGCCGGCCAATCGATCTGCGCGACCGGCCCGCACCGCGAAGGCGTCCGCGATTTCTTGCGCCCGTTCGGTTGCCGTTTTCTGCCCCAGCGAGGCGGTGTTGCGCACACGCCGCAGCCCGTCGGGAATCGCCGCCAAGCCCGTCAGGCGGCCGAGCGCCAGGGCCAGCAACGCGGCTTGGTTGTAACGGCGGGCGAAGAGGCGGCGGCGGTGCAGCGGTACGGGCACCAGCACATCCGCTTCCCGCAACAGCTCAGCGCCCGCGCGTGCCATGTGGGGCGCCAACAGATGCGCCAGTTCCGGCCTGTCGGCGTGTTTGAACGGCAGGATCAGCCGCCGCCCTTGCTCATCGTATGTCAGCGCCGCCCGCGCTCGGCGGAACAGCGGCGGATCGGTCTCGCAATCCAGGCAAAGGCGCGCGTGTCCACCCTCGGCCTGGGCCGAGAATGCCACGCCGCAGCGATCGCAGCACGGCTCCCCGATGAAGCGGGTGGCGGCGAAGCAGGACGCGCACAGCAGACCGGCGGTCGCCACGCGCGCATCGCAGGCCGCGCAATGCGGCGGGAGCAAAAGATCGAGCGCCGAGCGCCCGAGTTCAATGATGGGCGCTGGCACCGAACCGCACAGTGCCGTCCCGCTCGATCTCATGCACGAGGTCGATTTCCCAGGACAAATAGGCGTTCATCGCTTCCTCGATCCCGGAATTGCGGTCGTAGGGGCGGAGGTAGAAGTCGATGCAATCGGCGTCCGCCGGGATCAGGCGGTTTTTCTCCAGCGGTTGGCCGGCGGCTTTCCAGGCCGCGGTGCCGCCGGTGAGAACGCGGGGCTCCTTGCCGGACAGCGTTCGGACTTCCGGCACCGCCAGGATCGCGGCTTCGCCGTCAGGGGAGGCGATCACGACGTTCTTCGCGGCCTGTATGGCCGATTCCAGCGCCGTCAGCCTTGTGCGCACGCCCCAATGGGCGCCGGGAATATGCCCGTCGCGGAAATCGACGCTGCGCGACAGGTCCACGACGGCGGTGTTCTCGGACAGGATCGCGGCCAGACCGGCGACGCCGATGGTGTCGTGCGGAATGGTCAGCTCCGGCACCGTGGCGCGCCGCGAACCGCCGGAGCGCACGGCGTCCAGGCCGCCTTCGACCACGAACACATCCTGATGCCCCATCAGCCGCAGCCATGCCGCCGACATGCGGGCGCGGGCGCCGGTATCGCACAGCAGCACGATGCGGGCGTTGCGGACGCCGATCCAGGTATCGGTCGCCTGCACCAACTGCCCGCCGGGCGCGCTGACGCTGCCGGGACGGTGACCGGCGCGGAATTCCGGGGGATCGCGGACATCGAGGACGTACAGCGTGCGGCTGCCATCAGCTTCGAACGCCGTCAGTTCGGCGGGAGAAATCGTCCGCACGCCGGTTTCGTGGGCGAAGTTCGTGGCCCGCTCCAGCGCCAGCGCAGCGCTGGCGGGGGTTCCGGCCGCGAATCGCTCGGTCCGCCCGTGCTCGCAGTTCAGGCCGGCGAGGTCCCAGCCCATCGTCCCGTTCCGCAGCGCCACGACCTTGTTGGGGATACCGGCGCGGCGGAGGCTCTCTGCCCCCATGATGCTGCGCGTGCGGCCGGCGCAGTTGACCACCACCAGCGTGTCCGGGTTCGGCGCGATATCGCCGATGCGGTACACCAGTTCTCCGCCCGGCACGCTGATCCCGGTGGGGATCGACATGCGGGTGAATTCCTCCAGCGTGCGGCTGTCCAGCACCACCATGTCGCGGCCGGATTTGATCAGCGCGTCGAGTTCCGGGGCGTCCAGGCTTTCAGTGCCGTAGTGGTGTTCGACCCATTCGCCGAACGCCTTCGACGGCACGTTGACACCGGAGAACACGACATATCCCGCCGCGATCCAGGCCTTGGTGCCGCCCTTCAGGACGGAGACATCGGTGCAGCCGATGGATTCGAGCCAGGTGGCCAGCTGTTCGGCGAGGCCTCGTCCATCGTCCACGCAGCAGATCCGCGTCGCCGGCCGGGGCAGCAAAGCCCGAGCGCGGGTTTCGCGGCGGGAGAGGCCGCAGGGGATGGCCCAAAACAAATGTTCGGTGCCGAACTCCCCGTCCTCCCGCGCATCCAGCAGGGCCAGTTCGTGGCCATCGCCGATCCAGGCGCGCAGGGTTTGGGTGTCTATGGTGTTCATGGACTGGGTCTCGCTCCGGGCTTGCGGTTGTCGTGAGGGTAGGGCGAGGGGGAAGTGCTTGGCAATCGGATTGCGGGGCAATCGCTTGAAGGTCCCCGGACCACTGCATTGGGGCATTGGCCTACCCAACCCGTCATCCCGGGCTTGTCCCGGGGACCAGGACAAGCACAAACTCGCGATTCCCTGCCCGTCTTGGTCCCCGGGACAAGCTCTCCCGGGTTCGCACATCCTGGGAACGACCTTCCGGCGTTTGCCTTCTGCAAGGAGGAAAACCCCGAGGCGGGGCAAATGCCCGGGCAACCCCGCTCATCCGCGGTTGCGATGCCCG
>CAITUP010000114.1 GCA_903895595.1 uncultured Acetobacteraceae bacterium
CGGCATCCACGACTTTGTTGCCGCGCTTGCGAAAGTCGTGGATGCCGACCTGCGTCGGCATGACGAGACGGGTGGGCGTCGTCGCCCCCGATTGTCAGAACAGCGTTTCGTAAAGATCGTCCCAATCCGGGTTCGCGTCCTGGATCAGCCGGACTTTCCAGGCTCTCGGCCAATCCTTGACGTTCTTCTCCCTGTGAATGGCCGACACGATATCCTCGTGCCACTCCAACCATGCCAGCCGCTTCAGACCGTACCGCTTGGTAAATCCGTCAATCGTCCCCGTCCGATGCTCGTACACCCGGCGCACGATATCAGCCGTCACGCCGGTATACAGCGTGCCGTTGCGCCGGTTCGTCACGATGTAGACCCATCCGCCTGCCATGCGATCAATGTCGCTCGGCCATGGTTAACAAATCGTGTAAAAGACGCCACTTTCTCGCGCGATGGCGGCTAAAACCTGACCCCTTCCCACCGGAGGACCCCATGGAACCTTTCACCACACTGACCGGCGTTGCCGCCCCCATGCCGATGCAGAACATCGACACGGACAAAATCATCCCGGCCCGCTTCCTCAAGACCATCAAGCGTTCCGGCCTGGGCGTGCATTTGTTCGACCCGCTGCGGTTCAACAAGGACGGGTCGGAAAAGCCGGAGTTCGTGCTGAACCAGGAACCCTACCGCAAGGCCGAGATCATCGTCGCCTTCGAAAACTTCGGCTGCGGTTCGTCGCGCGAGCATGCCCCCTGGGCGCTGCTGGATTTCGGCATCCGCTGCATCATCGCGCCGGATTTCGCGGACATCTTCTTCAATAACAGCTTCAAGAACGGTATCCTGCCGGTGCGCCTGCCGCGCGCCGTCTGCGACCAGTTGATCGAGGACACCAAGCTGGGCGGTAACGCCCGGATCACGGTGGACCTGGAACGCCAGGTCGTGGTGCGCCCGAACGGCGAGGAAGTCTCGTTCGAGATCGACGCCTTCCGCAAGCACCTGCTGCTGAACGGGCTGGACGACATCGGCCAGACCCTCCAGCACGACAAGGCTATCGACAGCTACGAAGCCACGCAGCGCCAGAGCCAGTCCTGGATGCCGACGACCACCGCCGCCTGAGCCAATAAGGACACCGAAGATGGCCGCCAACAAGAAACTCCTGATTCTCCCCGGCGACGGCATCGGCCCGGAAGTGATGCGCGAAGTCCGCCGCGTCATCGACTGGATGGACCGCCGTCGGATGGTCACCTTCGACGTGTCCGAAGACTATGTCGGCGGCGCGTCCATCGACGCGCGCGGCGCGCCCATTACCGACAACTGCATGCAGGCGGCCAAAGACGCCGACGCTATTTTGTTCGGTTCGGTCGGCGGTCCGAAATGGGACGGAATCGGGTTCGACAAGCGGCCCGAGGTCGCCATCCTGCGGCTGCGCAAGGAGCTCGATCTGTTCGCCAATCTGCGGCCGGCGATTGTGTTCGACCCGCTGGTGGATGCCTCCACGCTGAAGGCGGACGTGATCCGCGGCCTGGACATCATGATCGTCCGCGAAAGCACAGGCGGCATCTATTTCGGCGAACCGCGCGGCGTGGAAACCATGGCGAACGGCGAGAAACGCGGCTTCGACACCGAGACCTACACTACGTCGGAGATCGAACGCGTCGCCCGGGTCGGGTTCGAACTGGCGCGCAAGCGGGGCAACAAGCTGTGCAGCGTCGAGAAAGCCAACGTCATGCAGTCCGGCCTGTTCTGGCGCCAGACGGTGACCGCGCTGCAAAAGGCCGAATATCCGGATGTCGAGCTATCGCACATGTACGCCGACAATTGCGCCATGCAGCTGGTGCGTAACCCCCGCCAGTTCGACGTGATCGTCACGTCCAACATTTTCGGGGATCTGTTGTCCGATCTGGCTTCCATGCTGACCGGCAGCCTCGGCATGCTGCCTTCCGCAACGCTCGGCGCGGTGCAGCCGTCCGGCAAGCGGCATGCGCTGTACGAGCCGATCCACGGCAGCGCGCCCGATATCGCCGGCAAGGGCGTCGCCAATCCGCTGGCGCAAATCCTGAGCTTCGCGATGCTGCTGCGCTATTCGTTCGAGATGAACGAGGACGCCGATCTGATCGAGAAGGCCTGCGTCAACGTGTTGGGCTCCGGTCTGCGGACCGCCGACATCATGGGCCCCGGCACCGCACGCGTCGGCACCGGCGTGATGGGCGAATCGATCCTGCGCGAACTGGAGAAGCTGTCCGCATAACGCTTTGGTAATGCGCAAAGATGATCGGTCCGGGTTCCGCGCAATGCCCCGCAACTGTCATGTCCCAACCGAACACTTGGCGCCCGTAGCTCAACTGGATAGAGCACCAGACTTCGAATCTGGGGGTTGGAGGTTCAAGTCCTTCCGGGCGCGCACCAACTTTGCGAGGCGCTGCCAGTCGCCGGCATTATCGGCCTCGGGGACACATCGCCGTATCGTTGCACCGCATCCGTGCGGGCAGGGCAATCGCTTGAAGGTCCCCGGACCACTGCATTGGGGCATTGGCCTACCCAACCCGTCATCCCGGGCTTGTCCCGGGGACCAGGACAAGCACAAAGTCGCGATTCCCTGCCCGTATTGGTCCCCGGGACAAGCTC
>CAITUP010000115.1 GCA_903895595.1 uncultured Acetobacteraceae bacterium
CGGGGGTTCGATTTTGCGGTGCATGGTCGGGGCCTTTCGGTGAGGGCCGGACCATGCGGTGGGCGGGGACGGGGGGACAGTCTGGTTTGTGCTTTCGGTTGGGGGCGCCGAGAGACAGGGTGTTATACTAGGCGTCCGAACCTTTGACCCATAGTCAGCGGTGCCCTGTCGTCATGCCGACGCAGGTCGGCATGACGAGTTGGCACGGACCGGTGTGTCAATGGTGCGGCAGTTCTCATTTTGCCATTTTGTTCCGCATACCTGTCATGGTCGGGCTTGATCCGACCAACTCAGGCCACCGGGGTACCGCCAAAAAAACCTCGCAATTTCAACGCGCCTCAAATCGCCAGAGTTGGTCGGGTCAAGCCCGACCATGACGATGACGAGGTGACGACCGCCATAATGAGAACTGCTGTCAATGGTGAGGGCGGCTGGTATTACCCCGCCACCCCCGCCATCTGTCGCTCCACCAACCGCGCGTAGACGCCTCGCCGAGCGATCAGGTCCGTGTGGGTGCCGGCCTCGATCAGGCGGCCGGCGCGGAGGACCAGGATCAGGTCGGCGGAGCGGATCGTGGACAGGCGATGCGCCACCACGATCGTGGTGCGATCCACCATCAGCGCATCCAAAGCCGAGCGGACGGCGGCCTCGCTGATGGTGTCGAGGTGGGATGTTGCCTCATCCAGCACGAGCAGCGGGGCGTCCTTCAGGAAGGCGCGGGCGATGGCGATGCGCTGGCGCTGGCCGCCGGACAATTGGACGCCGCGTTCGCCGACGCGGGTGGAAAGCCCCTCCGGCAGGCCGCGCACGAATTCCGCTAACGCGGCACGGGACAGGGCCAAGTCGATGTCGGTCGGCGTCGCGTCGGGGCGGGCGAGGCGGACGTTGGCCTCCAGTGTGTCATTGAACAGATACGTGTCCTGCGACACCAAAGCGATGCGGGCGCGCAGGCCGTCGAGCGTCAGGTCTCGCAGGTCGGCGCCATCCAGGCGGATTGCACCGGTGTCCGGGTCCCAGAAGCGGAGCAGCAGGTTCGCGATGGTGGTCTTGCCGGCGCCGGAGGGGCCGACCAGGGCGACGGTGGCTCCGGCGGGGACATTGAAGGAAATCTCGTCCAGCGCGCGCGCCGAACGGCCGGGGTAGGCGAACGACACGGTGTCGAACTGGACGGCCGATCCGCCCTCGGGTGCGGCGGGCGTCAGCGTGCCGTCTTCGATGGCGACGGGTTCGCTGTGCACCACGTGCAGGCGGCGGGTGGAGGCGATGGTATCGGCCAGCTGCCGCCCGACCTGGGCGATTTCGGAGACTGGCAGGAAGGCGGCGATGGAGATCAGGGCGACCAGCGGGAGCATGCCGGGTGCGAGATCGCCTCGCCCGACAAGCCATGCGCCAGCGGCGGCGACGGACAGGCCTCCGAGGCCGGTGGCGACCTCCAAGGCGCTGGTCTGGAAGGTCAGGTCGGCCAGCAGGGACAGGCGGAGGGTTTGGTAGCGCCGGACGGCGTCCATGAAGCCGGTTTTTCGGGCGGCTGCGGCGTTGAAGGCGACCAGCTCGGACAGGCCTTGGATGGTTTCGGTCGCGTAGGCGCCGAGGGTACCGAGG
Organism: uncultured Acetobacteraceae bacterium; assembly: GCA_903895595.1. Classification (GTDB taxonomy): domain Bacteria; phylum Pseudomonadota; class Alphaproteobacteria; order Acetobacterales; family Acetobacteraceae; genus Rhodopila. Next base: position 1,603 of record CAITUP010000115.1, read on the forward strand.
GCGCCTCGGGCGGCGGAACCGATTGTGTCGATGCGTTGGCGGCCTCGGATGGGGGACAGGCCGGCGTAGATCAGGAACGGGGACAGGGCCAAGGCGAGTGGCCAGGCGATGATCCCCAGTGCGATCAGCACCGCCGCGGGGACCAGGAAGGCGACAATGGCCGGGGCGATGGTGTGGGCGAAAAAGTATTCGACTGTCTCGACATCCTGCGTCGCGAGCGCGACCAGATCGCCGGAGCGGCGTCGGAGCAAATAAGCCGGGGCCAGAGCGTCCAGTTTACGGAACAGATCGATCCGCATCTCCGCCAGCAGCGCGTAGGCCATGGCGTGGGCGATCCAGGATTCCATGTAGTGCAGCAGACCGGCCAGGGGGGCGGCGACCAGCAGGGCGGTGATCAGCGTGGCGGTGGGGGCGTGGCCTCGGACGGCGGCCAGCAGCAGGGCGCCGAGGACACCGACGCCGATGAAGGCGATGACCCGGCCGATGCCGCAGGTGACTGTGACCGCCAACTGCGCGCGGTAGGGGCGCACGACACGCATCAGGGTGCGAATGGTGTCGGGCCAGGAGACGGTGGCGGCTTCGTCCGACAAATTGGCGACGACGGCGCCTCTGGGGGCGGTATCGGCTGCGTCTTCGGGGGGGAGTTCCAGGGCGGCGTCGCGGTCGCCTCCGATGGCGACCTGCGGACCCATCAGGTCTTGGTAGGGGCCAGGGATCGCGATCAGCGCGGCGTGGCTGCCGGACTGCACGACCGCGCCGTCGCCGAGGACAAGAATACGGTCGGCGCCGATGACGCTGGACAGGCGGTGCGCCAGGATCAGGGTGGTGCGGCCGGTCATCAGGCGGTCGAGGGCTTGCTGGATCGTGGCCTCGTTTTCTGCGTCGACCGAGGACAAGGCTTCATCCAGTACCAGGATCGGCGAGTCCCTCAGCAAGGCGCGGGCGATGGCGATGCGTTGGCGCTGGCCGCCGGACAACGAGGCGCCTCTTTCGCCGATAACTGTTTGGTATCCGTTTGGTAGCGCCGCGATAAAGGGGTGCGCGTTGGCGGCTTGGGCGGCGGCGATGACTTCGGCTTCTGTTGCGTCGGGGCGGCCGAGGCGAAGGTTTTCGTCCACCGTTCCGTGGAACAGATACGTGTCCTGGGCGACGACGGCGATCATGCCTCGGATCGTGTCAGGGTCGAGGGTGCGAAGGTCCTGGCCGCCGATCCTGACGGCGCCGGATTGCGGGTCGTGCAGCCGCAACAGCAGGCGGACGATCGACGATTTGCCGGAACCGCTTGGGCCGACGACGCCGACGCGTTCTCCGGCATTTATGGCGAACGACAGGTTGGCGTGGGCGGCGCGGCGGCCGCCTGGATACGCGAAGCCGACATCTTCGAACGCGATACTGGGGGTCAGGTTTTTGGGGCGGGCGGCGCCGGAGGGGGCACCGACAGGCATTTCCAGCAGGGCGTTGATGCCGGCGGCGGCGGACTCGCCGTTAAGGCCGGCATGCAGGACGCCGCGCAGGTCGCGCAACGGGCGGAAAATTTCGGTGCCGGCCATGAGGACGATCAGCAGCGCCTCCAGGCTCATGTCCCCGTGGTTCACGCGGTAGGCGCCGTAGGACAAAGCCGCGGCCGATCCCAGGGCGGTGCCGAGGTCCGTCAGGCCCCTTGTGGTGACGCTCAGGGCGAGGACCCAGAAGGTGGAGTCCGACAGCGCCCTCGCTTTATCCGCCAGCATGCGGCCGTAGGAGCCGCTTTGCCCGAAAGCTTTCAGCGTCGGCAGGCCTTGGACGGCGTCCAGGAATTCCTCGCCGAAGCCTTTGAAGGCGCGCTGGCGGGCGCGGGATGCCACGGCGGATTTGCGGTTGACGGTGACGGGCAGGATCAGGGTGAACAGCGCGGCAGCGAGCATGACGGCGGCGACGGGGACATCCCACCACGCGATGAAGACGAAGATCGCGATGGGGGCGCACAACGCGATCGTCAGTTGCGGAATGTATTGGCCGAAGAAGGTCTGCAACTGCTCGACCCCGTCGACCATGGACAGCATGACGCCGCCGGTCCTTTCGGCGCCGAACCACGCCGGGCCGAGGGCGAGGATTTTGTCGTAGAGCTTGCCGCGCAGATCGACCTGGATGACGGACGCGGTGCGGTGCGCGACCATCGTGCGCGCGTGGTCGAGCCATGCCCGCGCCAGGATCGCGGCGGCGGCTGCTGCTATCGGTGGGATCAGGTCGCTGGTGGGGGCCTGTTGAAACACCAGCGCGATGAAGCGCCCCAGGAAGGCGAAGCGGGCGATACCGGTCGTTAACGCCGCGAGGCCGAGCAGGACGCCGAGGGCCATGCGGCCTCGGCGTCCTTCGGTCAGCTGCCATAGCCTGGGGTCGAAGTGCATTATTTGATCAGCGCATTGAAGAACGCCGAACGCTGGTTGGCTCCCGACGCGATGTAGCTGTGGTCGGAGCCGCTGAGGACGAACAGCGCGCCCATTTGGACGTAGCGTCGCGCGTTTTCCTCATCGTAGACGCCGCCCATGCCGAGGACCTTGCCGTGTTTGCGGCAGGCGTCGCCGACGCGCTGGTAGGCGTCGATCACTTTCGGGTGCCCCATCTGGCCGGAAATGCCGAGCTCGGCGGTCAGGTCGGAGGTGCCGATGAACAGCACGTCAACCCCGTCGGTCGCCGCGATTTCGTCGGCGTTGTCTATGGCGAGGGGGCTTTCCAGCATCACGATGGTCAAAATTTCGTTGTTGATCGCGGCTTGGGCTTCGTGCGTGGCGGGTGCCTGGTAGCCGTAGACGGCGGGCGGGCCACCCCAGGAGCGAGTGCCTTGCGGCGGGTAGCGGAAGGCGGCGGCGATGCGGCGGGCCTCGGCGGCTGTATCCACATGCGGCACCACGATGCCGAGCGCGCCGTTGTCGAGGGCGCGGGTGGCTTCGTCGATGGCGCCGGCGCAGACGCGGACGATGGGGGTGACGCCGGTGGGGAGCGCGGCGATGCAGAGTTGGGTGGTTTCCTGGACGGAGAACGCGCCGTGCTCGGTGTCGATGAAGATCCAGTCGTGGCCTGTCATTTTGGCCAGAATGGGGGTGGCGGCGGTGCGCAGGTGGTGGACGCCGAAGCCGAGGCCCATCTGGCCGGCGGCCATGCGGCGCTTGGTGGTGTTTTGGGTTAGGGGCATTTTTCCGGTGTCCTTGGACTGGGGTGTTGGGGGGAGGGTCGCGGGTGTGGGGTGTGGGGTCAAGGGTGGTGACCCTCATTAGCCGTCATTCTCCGGCTTGATCCGAGAACCCCCGCCAGCGCGCTGCCGCGACCAGGGAGCGGCGCGACAGATCGTCCCTAACAGTGTTGCCCCAACGGTTCGTTGAACCGCTCCGGCCAGTATGATAAAGTGTGACACACACGAGGACGATCCCCCATGCCAGACATCGAAAGGCTGACGATCACCATGCCCGCCGAGATGGCGGCCGTCGTAAAGGACGCGGTGGCCGGTGGCGATTACGCGTCGAGCAGCGAAGTCGTGCGGGAGGCATTGCGCGACTGGAAGACCAAGCGCGCGCTGCGTCTGCATGAGCTTGCGTCGCTCAAGGCCGATATCGACAAGGGGCTGACCGATCTGGCCGAGGGACGTGTGCGGGACTTCGACGCCGCGCGGATCATCGAACGAGGGAGGCAGCTGTTAGCCGCCCGCTCGCCCTCCGCCTGACAGAGGCGGCGGAAGCCGATCTCGCGGAAATCTGGGCTTACCTCGCGACCGAAGCATCCGAGGCGATTGCTTCGCGCTTTGTCACGGCGATTGAGGCCGCGTTCGAGCCGGTAAGGCACTTTCCGTTCGCCGCACCGGCGCGGGATGCGTTGTCTCCGGGATTGCGGGTGACGTTTTACCGACAGTACGCGATTTATTACCGGCCGCTCGCGGATGCGATTGTTATCGTCCGGGTGTTGCATGGCGCGCGAGATGTTGTTGCGATCGCTGCGCAGGGTGGTTTACTGGGATGACAGTCTATCAGATCGTTCTGTTTTACCTACAGATGACGTCGGTTGTACGGCGGAAGGTCGCAGGGGCCTTGCCGTGTGGGAGGGGCGTGGGGTGTGGTGTCAAGTGTGGTCATCGAACGACGTTCCGATATGGCCAAACCTCCGTCAAATGGGTAATGTGTTGGGGCCGGTGCGCGGCCACGTTCAGTCGCACCGGCCTGCTTGGAGGCGAATTTGAATAGGATTTTCGTTCTGTCTCGTTGCTCGTGATCGCTTTGGGCGTGACGGCCTGTAATAGTGAGGTTTGGGTCAAGCCGGGTGCCACGCGTGCGGACTTTGAAATTGCTAAAGGAAGATGTTTGTCATCCGCTTATAGTCAAGTGCCGCCGGCTCAAGTTCCTATCACCATCGGTGGCGGATATACGACGCCCACATTCACTACATGTTCAGGCGGATATTATTCCGATATCAGTATGACAACCGGTGGTCGATACACACCTCCGTCGACAATTTATATGGATGCCAATCAGGGCGTGCGGAATGGCGTATACAAAGGATGCATGTACGGAGACGGCTGGAGCCTACAGTCTCGCGATTCAGTCGCGGCGTTGCCTGCGCAGCCGGTAAAATCTGTGTCCGAGGCAGCCAAATCTCAGGCCGCCGAATATTGCAATAATATATTTCATGGCAATCCAAATGTCGGGATGATGGCCGCCTTTAAGAACAGTATCGATACATGTATTGCCCAACGATCTCGTGAGTTATGATATAATTTGTATCCGTTGGGGTGAGGGAAGACACATGGTAGGACGGACATCCGCTAAACAGCCACACAATTGACTCGTATTATATATCATACTGGATATAATTCACCCTGTGAAGCCAGTCACCTTCATAGGCGATGCCCTGGACGTCTTTCAAAAAAGCGTAGCAAACCGCACGGCGAGATATCGACCTCGCCACAAGGCGGCTGCGTCAGATAACAAGGGGCCTGAACAATGACCGATGAACCCATCCAAACCTTCGCCAACGCCTTGGACGCAATCGCCGACACCCCGGAGTAAACAGCGAACCTCCGCCTCCGCGGCGACCTCGCGATGGCCATCCGTGAGGCCGTGGAGCACTGGGGTCAAACCCAGGCGCAAGCCGCGCGGCGCTTGGGCGTCACGCAACCCCGCCTCAACGACCTCCTGCGCGGTCGCCTCGACCGCTTCAGCCTGGGTGCTTCGTTCGCCCTGGCGGCGCGATAATGTGTCGTTGGCGATCCTCGGGTCGTTGCCCGAGGATGACGGAAAAAGGCCGGGTATGCTCTACCCCGCCACCAACGTCGTCACAGCCAACCGAGCAGCCGCCGGATGAAGCGACCCCTCAGTAGCTCTTCGCCTGCCCCAAAACCCTTTCCGCAAGATAACTGAGAATCAACTCCCGGCTGACCGGCGCAATCCGCGGAATCAAACTCTCCCGGAACAATCGTTCCACATGATATTCCTGCGCATACCCCATCCCGCCATGCGTCATCACCGCCTGTTCGCAGGCATGATAACCGGCCTCGGCGCCCAGATATTTGGCCGCGTTCGCCTCGACCCCGCATTCGCGCCCCTGGTCGTAAAGCCACGCCGCCTTGAACGCCATCAGATTGGCGGCCTCCAGCTCCGCCCACAGCCGCGCCAGAGGATGCTGAATGGCCTGATTCTGTCCGATCGACCGTCCGAACACCGTCCGTTCCCGCGCATATTTGGCGGCGCGGTCGATCGCGCAACGACCCATGCCGACGGCTTCGGCGGCGATCAGGATGCGTTCCGGGTTCAGCCCGTGGATCAGATATTTGAAACCCTCGCCTTCCTCGCCCACCCGGTCCTCGACCGGGATGCGCATGTCGTCGAAGAACACCATGTTCGAATCCACGGCGTGCCGGCCCATTTTATGGATCAGCCGCACCTCGGCATGCGCGCGGTCGAGGTCGGTGTAGAACAGCGTCATCCCCTGGGACTTCCGCTTGATCTTGTCCAAAGGCGTGGTGCGGGCCAGCAGCAGAATCTTGTTCGCTACCTGCGCCGTAGAAGTCCAGATTTTCGTCCCGAACACCCGGTATTCGTCCCCATGCCGTTCCGCGCGGGTGGTGATCTCGGTGGTGTTCAGGCCGGCGTTCGGTTCGGTTACGCCGAAGCAAGCCTTGTCCTTGCCGGCGATCAGCGGCGGCAGCATGCGCTGCTTCTGCGCCTCATTCCCATACACGACGACCGGGTTCAGCCCGAAGATGTTGATATGGATCGCCGACGCACCGGACATCGCCGCGCCCGATTCCGCCACCGCCTGCATCATCAGCGCGGCTTCGGTGATGCCGAGGCCAGCGCCGCCGTATGCCTCCGGCATGGCAATGCCGAGCCACCCGGATTCCGCCATGGTGTCGAAGAAGGCGTGGGGGAAGGTGGCGGTGGTGTCGCGTTCCAGCCAATAGGCGTCGTCGTATTTGGCGCAAACGCGCAGAACCTGTTCGCGGATCTGCGCTTGGGCGTCGGTGAGGGCGAAATCCATGGGCGGGGCTTTCCGGCTGTCGGTGATTGCCCCGCTTGTCCCATGTTTGGCGGCGGACGGCCAGAGTCAGGCGGGATCGGTCTCCGCCGTGCCCGTCAGCGGCACGCCACGCCAAACAGTGGTGCCGGCAGGCTTGGAATCCGGGCCGGGGTAGGTCTCGTAAATCCCGGTGGTCGTGAATGTCACGCTATGCCCCGCGGCGGCCTCGATCGCCGGCAAAAACATGCCGAACCGCTCGCCACCGACATCGATCGTGCGCAGCAGCGGCACCGAGACCAGCCGGCCGAGCGCGCTGAGGTCTGTCTGCACCTCATTGCCCGCGAAATTCTTGACGAACGCCCCTGCTCGGTAGTTCAGCACCGGAAGAGCCGGATCCCCTCCGACGATATATTCGATCTCAACACCCGAACCCGCCAGCCGGTATTTGCTTGCCGCCATGGTTTTTCGTCCCCATTTTTGTCGGGAACGTCCAACAACATCGTTCCCGCGCATCCAATTAGGGGAACAGGGCAGTCCGCACAGTGATGTGGTTCACATTATCGGAATGCCGGTTTCGGCTGTGCCGGCCAAATCGATCATGCGCCACGCGGATGGCCGCGTCGGCAAGGAATCCGGACCCGAGAACGTCTCGTAGATCCCGACGGTTCCGAAATTGGCGCTGTGCCGTCCGGTCATGTTGATAAAAGGCAGGAAAAAGCCGAAACGCTCGCCCCCGCTGTCCGGGGATTGCAACAGCGACACCGATACCATCTGGCCGAGACCGGTCGCATCCGTCTGGATCTCCAGCGGCGTGAAGCTGCGCACGAAGGCGCCGGCCCGATAGATCAGGGCGACGAACGATTCGCTGGCACCGACGGTATAATCGACCTCGATACCCGCGCCTTTCAATATGATCTTTCTGACCGGCATGACTATACTGTTACTCCTGTCCGGCATGTCGTTGTGCGTTGCCGGCGGAAAAGTATAGCGACGGGGACGATCGATATATGTGAGGTGGTTCACATTTTGGCTCGGCGCGTATCCCCTTCCCCCGGCCACCCCGACTGGCGCATACTCCCCGCATGTACAGCCAAGCCCTCAACACCAAGGACGCCGCCGCCGCCGACACCTCCCCGGAAGCCGCAAGCTTCCAGGCACGCATCGACGCGGAGGAACGGATCGAACCCAACGACTGGATGCCGGACGCCTATCGCCGTACCCTGATCCGTCAGATCAGCCAGCACGCGCATTCGGAAATCGTCGGCATGCTGCCGGAGGGCAACTGGATCACCCGCGCCCCCTCGCTCCGCCGCAAGGCCGCGCTGCTGGCGAAGGTGCAGGACGAAGGCGGCCACGGCCTCTATCTGTATTCCGCGGCGGAAACCCTGGGCGTCGCGCGGGAGGAGCTGGTCGATCAACTCCTGACCGGCCGCGCCAAATACTCGTCCATTTTCAACTACCCGACGCTGTCCTGGGCCGATATCGGTACGATCGGCTGGCTGGTGGACGGGGCAGCGATCATGAACCAGATCCCGCTCTGCCGCTGCTCCTTCGGTCCCTACGCCCGCGCCATGATCCGAGTCTGCCGGGAGGAGTCGTTCCACCAGCGGCAAGGCTATGAGATCGTGTTGACGCTGGCGCGTGGCACGCCGGCGCAGAAGGCCATGGCACAGGATGCGTTGAACCGCTGGTGGTGGCCGTGTTTGATGATGTTCGGGCCGCCGGATACGGACAGCCAGCACTCCGACACCTCCATGCGCTGGAAGATCAAGCGCTTTACCAACGACGCGCTCCGGCAAAAATTCATCGATGCGACGGTGCCGCAGGGGCATTTCCTTGGGCTGACCTTCCCCGACCCGGATTTGCGCTTCGACGAAGCCTCCGGCCACTGGCAATGCGGGACCATCGATTGGTCCGAATTCCGCCGGGTTCTGGCCGGCGACGGTCCGTGCAACCGCGAACGCCTCGCCGCCCGGCAGAAGGCGCATGACGACGGCGCCTGGGTGCGGGAGGCGGCTCTGGCGCACGCCGCGAAGCAGCAAAGGAAGGCCGCATGACCAACACGCCGCTCTGGGAGGTGTTCGTCCGTGCCCGCAACGGCTTGGCGCACAAACACGTCGGTTCGGTGCACGCCGCCGACGCCACCATGGCGCTTCAGGCGGCCCGCGATGTCTACACACGCCGCGGCGAGGGCCTGTCGCTCTGGGTCGTTCCCTCCAATGCCATCGTCGCCTCCGACCCAACGGACCGGGAGATGCTGTTCGAGCCGACGGGATCGAAAATCTACCGTCACCCCACCTTCTACGAGGTCCCGGAAGAAGTGGGGCACATGTAACCCATGCAAGAAACCCCCCGTATCCGCATGCTGCTCGGCCTCGCCGACGACGCCTTGATCCACGGCCATCGCCTAAGCGAATGGACCGGCCATGCACCGACGCTGGAGGAGGAACTGGCGCTGGCCAACATCGCGCTGGACCTGATCGGTCAGGCGCGGGCGCTGTATCAGGCGACAGGGCTGCCGGAGGACGATCTGGCGTACCTCCGCGATCCCCACCAATTCCGCAACGTGCTGATCGCGGAACTGCCGAACGGCGATTTCGCGTTTACGATCGCCCGCCTGCTGTTGGTCGCCACGGCCGCCGATCTGGCTTGGCGCGATGCCGCGACGTCGGACGATTCCGATTTGCCCGCCATCGCCGCGATGGCTCGGAACGAAATCGCCTATCACATCCGCCACGCCGCCGACTGGCTGATCCGCCTGGGCGACGGCACCGAGGAATCCCACCGCCGGTCGCAAAACGCGCTGGACGCGCTGTGGCCCTACACTGGCGAACTCACAGTTGGGATCGACCGATCGGCGTGGTTGGGCGCGATCGAGGCGGTGCTGGAACGGGCGACGCTGACGCATCCGGCCGATGGATGGATGCAAGGCGGCGGGCGGGATGGGCGGCATACCGAACACCTCGGCCATCTGCTGGCGGAGATGCAAATTCTTCCGCGCAGCCATCCCGGCGCGACGTGGTGAACGTAGTCGCCCGCGCCCGTGCCGCGGCGGCGGCGGTCGAGGACCCGGAAATCCCTGTTCTGACCGTGGAAGACCTAGGCATCCTGCGCGATGTCGCCCTGCGCGATGGGGTGGTCGAGATTGTAGTTGCCCCCACCTTCCTCGGCTGCCCGGCGACGCGGACGATCGCGGACGACATCCGAGCAGCTGTCGTCGCGGCCGGCGTTCGGGAGTGCCGCGTGCGCACGACGCTGTCGCCCCCCTGGACGCCCGACAGCATCACGCCGGAAGGGCGCCGCAAACTGCTTGAATACGGTATCGCGCCGCCATCGCCAGGAACGCCGGCCTGCCCGCAATGCGGTTCGCGAAACACCGAAACGGTGAGCCCGTTCGGCTCCACGTTATGCAAATCGTTGCACCGCTGCCTGTCCTGCCGGGAGCCGTTCGACGCGTTCAAATGTGCCGGCCGCTGATTTCAACAACGACACGTCCGGCCTTGCATCGCTGTCCCGTTACCTCTACGGTCCGAAATACCGAACCGGAGGGCAACGCCATGCGCACCACGCGGCTTCATCGCTTCATTCTGCTGATCGCGGGGTTATGTCTGTTCGGCCTCGGCGGGCCTGCCCAGGCCGAAAAGGCCGACGGGGAAATCCATTACAACAGGCAGTGGACGACGAAATACGGACCCGCCGCCGCGGACATCATGGTCAAGTCATCGAACATGATGACCTGCAAGCCGCCCACGAGTATTAACCTCGCCTATGCTTTGTGTTTTTATTCCGGACCGCCGACCGCGACCGGCGTGAACGCCAGTACCAACCCCGCGCTGCCCTGCGTGCTGTCCAAGGACGGCAAATCCGCGAATTGCACCTGCCTGAAGCTGACGACGGCGGAACATCCGGTCGAGCCTTATATCGTCGATATCAACGCCATCCTGAACCTGGACGTTTACAAATCCACCGTGAAGGCCTGTGGGCACGATGGCTCCAAATGCGGGCCGGAAACCGGCACGGTGCCGCCGGCCTGCACCGCGGTGAACCAGGGCACGATGATGCCCAAGGGCAATCTGGTGTCGGTCTTCTCGTTGTTGAAAGCGAAAGATTACTCCGGCAGCGCGACACCCGGCAGCACGTCCTGTTCCACCAGTGCCAAATACGCGGGCTGCATGACCGCCCCCTGCGTGGATACCGGCAAGGTCTCCAGCACCGGTCAGCCGGTGGTGGAATGCAAATGCCCGATCTACACCGGCCCCTATCAGGTCGGGGAGGCAAACGCACCGTGCCAGCTGGACAAGGGCTATGTCTGGTCGGCCGGTTACGCGGTTCCCAAGCCGGCCAAGGGGCAATAACGCCCGCCGCCAAGGCACGCTGAGGTCTATTGGGGCCGAAATACGCGGTGGCACCTGTCGCCCGCGATGTAATCGGCGTATGCACGCCCCATATAAACCCTTGAACAAGCTAGGCGGACAATCTGTGGCTGCGATTCCGATCACGACGGCGATGGTGGACGCGGCCCTGAGGGCCACGGCCGCGCAGCCGCTTCCCGACGATCTGCCCATTTTCGAGGTCGGCGACCTCGTCGTCTATCCCGCCCATGGCGTCGGCAAGGTCGACCGCATCGGGATGGAGGAAATGGCCGGCCATCAGCTCCATCTGATCCAGATTTCCTTCGAGGAAAACCGCATGACTCTGCGCGTGCCCGTCCGCCAAGCGGCGGTGACGGGTCTGCGCAAGATCGGCACGCCCGAGGCCATGACCGAGGTTCTGACCATCCTGTCCGGCCGTTCCCGCGTCAGCCGCATGATCTGGGCCAAGCGCGGGCAGGAATATCTGGCGAAGATCAACTCCGGCAACCTCAAGCAACTGGCCGAGGTCGTGCGCGATCTGCGCGGCGCCGGCGACGGCTCCGGCACCAGCTACAGCCAGCGCAACCTGTTCGAACTCGGGATCGAGCGACTGGCCGGGGAATTCGCCGCCGCCTCCGGCATCGACAAGGCCAGCGCGATGGAACGGCTGACCACCACCCTCCAAACCGCCCGCACCAACGATACCGCCCGCACGGCTCGGGTGGCGGCCGCCGCTGTCGAAGCCGCCGAAGCAGCCGAAGTAGCCGCACTCGCCGCGACCTGAAATACGGGAGCCGACATGACCAAGCACAAGTTTACCGTGGGCCAGATGGTGGATTTCCTGCCGGGCCCGGCGGATGCCAATGCACCGCGGGGCAAATACCGGGTCGAACGCCAGATGCCGAGCGAAACGCGCGATCTGCAATATCGGGTGAAACACGCCGACGATGGACATGAACGAGTCGTTCTCGAAAGCCGCCTGAGCGCACGGACCGGGGTGTTCGGGTAGCCGCTAATACCGACTGCCCTAACCATCGATACACCGTCGCGTGGAAAGTCGTCATGCCGACGCAGGTCGGTGGAGCGCCAGGGGGATCGTATATGGCGGATTTCCGACACTTTCCGTCATGGTCGGGCCGGACCCGACCATCTCACGCCAATGGGGCACCGTTCGAAAAACCCTGCCTTTTCAATGGTGCGTAAAATCGCAGAAGATGCTCGGGTCAGGCCCGACCATGACGAGCGGGGACGCCAAAGGTCATATGCGATCCCCCTGGGGGGAGCGCCGCCGACCATGGGTCAAGGGTGAGGGCGGCTGTTATACCAACCGAACTAACCACTGACGCACCGGAATTCGCCACATCGTCATGCTGACGAAGGTCAGCATCCACGGCTTTTTTGGTGGCGGTTAGCAAGTCGTGGATGCCGACCTGACGATTTACCACGCGCCGATGTGTCAATGGTTAGGTCTGCTGGTATTATAAGGCCTGTTTCCGAACTCGACCCGCCATCCAGCCGCCCGCGACTCGGCTTCCACTTTCTCCGCTTCGCTCAGCTGCGCCAGCGCGCTGTCCAAATTCGCGCGGGCACGCTGCCGAGCGGCGTCCGTCGCGGCGCGCTCCACCGCTAACGTCAGCCAACAGGCCGCTTCGACGTAATCGTAGCTGCCGTCGTATCCGCTGAGGATCGCGTAACCCAGCGTGTTCTGCGCCTCCCCATAGCCTTGTACGGCGGCCTTGCGCGCCCAGGCCACCACCAGCGCCGGGTCGGCCGGGACACCTTCGCCCAGCCGATAGGCCTCCGCCAGCATATATTGCGCCGCCGGGTTGCCGGCGTCCGCCGCGACTCGGAAATGCACGACCGCCGCCGCGCGGTCCCGGGTCTGCCCCGCTCGGCCGTCCCAAAGGATGGAGCCTAGGTTGATTACCGCCACCAGATGACCGCGCGCGGCCGCGCGCTGCAACCATTTGACTGCCTCGGCGCCGTCCTGTGGTGTCCCGAGGCCTTCCAGCAGCATCGCACCCAGGTTGATCTGTGCCCCGGGATCGTCCCGTTCCGCGGCCAGCCGATACCAGCGCACAGCCTCGACATCGTCGCGGCCGAGGCCCAAATCCGCGGACTGATAGGCGATCCCCAGGCGGAGCTGGGCACCCGGCAATCCTTTGTCCGCGGCCTTTCGCCACCAGGACAAGGCGGCGGCGGGATCGCGCACCGTCGCGCGGCCGCTTTCCAGGAACTGGGCGACATTGGCCAGGGCGACGGCGTTGCCGGCTTCGCTCAAGCCTTCGAACAATTTCAGGGCCTGCGCATCGTCGCGGGGCAGGCCCAGCGCGCCGTCGCGGTGCGCCTCGGCCAGCCGCAGGGTGGCATCCGGCCAACCGGCATCGGCGGCCTTGCGGTACCAGGACAGTGCTTCGGCAGTCGCGTCCGGCCGGGTCTCCGCCTCCACGCCCAGCATGAACATGGCATGGACGTTCGCTGCTTTGGCCGCGACGCGGAAATGGATCGCCGCCACGGCGCGATCGGCTGGCAGGTCCGGTTCGCCGAACCAATAGACCGTCCCGATGGCATCGTGCGCGGCCGTGCTGCCCAGCGCCGCCGCCCGCCAGTACCACCGCCGTTCCTGCGCGAAATCGCGCGCGGTGCCGCGTCCGTGCCCGATCATCCAGCCCAGGTTGAGCGCCCCGTCGGGATCGTCCTTCTCGGCGGCGGTGCGGAACCAGCGGACCGCTTCGGCGTCGTCCTGGGTTGTGCCCAGCAGGCTGTCGCGGGCGACGATGCCCATCCGCACCTGTGCCACGGCGGCACCCTTATCGGCTGCCGCCCGCCACAGCGCGTGCGTCGTCGCCGGGTCGGACGCGGTGCCGCGCCCAGCTTCCGTGAAGGCTGCGACATCGACCATGGCGGCGACGTGTCCGTTCGCGGCGGCTTGTTTGTAGAACGACAGGGCCTCGGCATCGTCGCGGGTCAGGCCGAGCGTGCCGTCGCGGTAGGCGTCGCCCATGCGTTTGTTGGCATTGGCCCAGCCTTGGGCGCCGGCTTTACGATACCAACCGGCGGCTTCCGGCGCTTGATCCGGTTTCGCCTCGGTCAACAGGCCCGTCATGTATTGCGCGCCCGCATGCCCGGCGGTGGCGGCAGCGCGGTACCAGCCGAGTGCTTCGGCGTCGTCGCGTTTGTGATCGAGCACCCCGAAATGCGCGATGTCGCCCATCCGCACCTGCGCGTCGACCAAGCCCGCGCGCGCCGCGAGCAGGTACCACACCCCGGCCTCCCCATTGTCGCGCGGCACGCCGCGGCCGGCTTCGTAGGCGCGCGCCAGTCCCAGCCAAGCGGTGGGTTCGTGCAGCGCGGCGCCGGCGCGGTACCAGCGGACGGCCTCGGCAAAGTTCTTCTCGCCATTCCACCCAAGCAGCGCACCGTCGCCAAGGAGCGTCGCGGCCGTGCCGCTGCCGTGTTCGGCGGCTTGTTTCAGCAGGGCGACGGCCTTTTCCTCATCGTGCGGCACGCCGAGGCCGAAATGATACAGGCGGCCGAGCTGCGTTTGAGCGCCCACGTTGTCCTGGGTGGCCGAGGCTTCGAACAGCGCCAGCGCTCGTGTTGGGTCCTTGTCGGTGCCGTCGCCGGTCAGCAGCAGCGTGCCGAGAACGTAGCGGGCGGCGGACAGCAGCAGAGCGCGGGGGGTGCCGCGTTCTTCCTGCTGCAACCAGGATTCCCGCTGGGCGTTGTCGAGCGCTTTTTGCAGCCAGCGGGCGGCCGCCGCATGGTCTCGTCCGGGTCCCGGCGCGCCGTTGCTGTAGGCGAGGCCGACCTGAATTTGGGACAGTGTCTGCCCCGCTTCCGCCGCCTTCAGCAGCCAGGCCCAACCCTCCAGCGCGTCGCGGGGCACGCCGCGGCCTTGCAGGTAGGCATCGGCGAGCAGTGCCAGTGCGTCGGCGTCGGACCGTTCGGCGGCGCGCTTGAGCCAGGCAATGGATTCCTCCTGGTTGGGCGTCGTGCCCCAGCCGTCGCGGTAGGCGAGGCCGAGCAGCCGTTGGGCGATGGGGTCTTCCCGTTGCGCGGCGCTGAGCAGGAGCGAAAAGGTCTGCGCGGGGTCGCGGGGCACGCCGGTGCCGCGCAGGTAAAGCAGCGCCAGCCGCACCTCCCCCGCCGACAGCCCGAGATCGGCCGCTCGGCGGTACCAGGTCGCGGCTTCCTCGGGGTTTTTCGCCGTGCCGACGCCGAATTCCAGCAGCGTGCCCATGTTGGCGACCGCCCCGCGTTCGTTTTGGTCGGCGGCCTTGCGGGTCCAGACCAGCGCCTGGGCGGGGTCGCGTTCGACGCCCTCGCCCCAGGCGTAGAGCATGCCGAGGGCGGATTGGGCTTCCGCGTCGCCGGCTTCGGCCGCTTTGCGCAGCAGCGGCACGGCGCGGGCGGGATCGCGCTGGGCGCCGGGCAGCCGCAGCAACAGCAGGCCGAACTCGCGGCGGGCGGGATCGGAGCCGAGGTCCATGGCCTTGGTCAGCCAGCGGAAGGCTTCATCCGAATTGGGTGCGAAGGTGCCGCCGCGGGCAAAGAGCTGGCCGAGTTCCGCCGCCGAAGCGGCGTCGCCATCCATCGCTTTGGTGTACAGCGTCCGGTAGTCGGATTGGGTGTACGCGCGGCGGGGCGGGTACGACAGCGCGTTGACATCCGGAACGGCCACGATGGTCGTGGGGACGTCGGGTCGGGGCGGTGCCTCGGGCGCCAGGGCCATCAGCACCAGCGACGCGGCGATCAGGGCGGGAATGCGAATGGGTCAGGCGTCCGGTGCGGTGGTCATCGCACGAAGCATACCGCAGATCGCGACCATTTTGGGGAGAACATCGCCGATAAATGGCGCGATGGCTTCTCTGGCATGCGGCGGTGGCGGGTCGGCCGGCATGGGGACGATGGAAGCGGCGGTCCTGGCCTGCACGGCGGTGTCGGCCGTAGCCTGTTTCAGCGCGCCGGATGCTTCCAAGGGTGCCAGCGCGGCCCAAGCCAGACCGAGGTAAGGCGGCCAGTGGGACAGATGGCGATACATGCTGGCGAGGATCGGCGCGGGGTCGGAGGAGCCGAACCGGTTAAGGCGGGTGACGAGCGCCGCGACCGGGGGCGGCATGGCGGAGATTGGGGTGAGCGCCGGTAACACCGTCATGGTTGGGCTTGACCCGACCATCTCTTTCCCATTGGCCTGAAATGGTCGGGTCAGGCCCGACCATGACGGGTGTGCGGGCGCATCGGCGGTCAGCGCCGTTAGGGAGATCAGCGCCATGCTGTTGGTATAGTCGTACGCCGCCAGCACATCCCGGATGCCGGTCAGGTCGTGATTCGACAAACCGAGCGCGCCGAATACCTCCGCTGGGACCGGGGTTAGCGCCGGGGTGCGCAACGTCGCGCGGAAGGCGTCCGCCGCCCGCCCGATCGTGCCGTCCACATACACCGGCCGGATCGCCGCCCACGCCCAAGGCAGCGCGTCCGGGATGGTCGCCAGATGTCGCCAGATCAGGTTCACCACCCCGACGCGATACACCGCTCGGATGTCCGCGAAGATGGCGGCGATGTCGCCGGTGGCCTCGGCTTCGGTGACCGCCGGGATCGGATCGTCGGCCATTCAGGTCTGCGCCACGGCCGCCGACCAGGGGCTGGCGGCGTCGCTGATCCCGGTGCGGCTGCCGTCGGCGTTCAGGGCGATCACGTTCGGGCAGGCGAAATTGATCGGCATGACGCCGTGTTCGACGACTTCGGTCGGCCCCTCGGCCTCCAGCGCCGCGATGACCTCGGGCGGCAGGCGGATGTCGGCGGACGCGCCGTCGGGGCCAGAGACGTCGATCCGGGGCTGGTGCGCGGCCTGTTCCAGCGTCATGCCGAAGTCGGCGACGAAGGTCATGATCTGGGCGACGGAGGCCAAAATGCGCCGCCCGCCGGACGCACCGGCCGCGAGCCACGGGCGGTCCCCGTCGTTCAGGATGATCGGCGACATATTCGTCAGCGGCCGCTTGCCGGGAGCGATGGAGTTCGGCTGGTTGGGCGCCGGATCGAACCACATGACGCCGTTGTTCATCAGCACGCCGCTGTTGGGCAGCACCACGCGGCTGCCCATCGACGACAGCAGCGTGGTGGTCATGACGACGACATTGCCCTCGGCGTCGCAAACGGTGATGTGAGTCGTGCAGGTCTCCGCCGCCATCGGGTCGGCGTCGCCGAGCCCGGCGAGGCGTTCGGCGTAGGCTGCTTTCATCGCTTTGGCGAAGGCGACGTACCAAGCCGCGTCGGGGGTTTTGCCGTAGGCGGCGGATTGCATCTGATCGAGCACCCGCATCATGGTCGGCGCCGCTGTCAGGCCGCCGGTCAACTGCAACGTGCGGCCGCGCCACTGGTATTCGGTGGCGGGGAAAACGCGGGCTTGGCAATTGCTCAGATCGGCCGCGTTCAGCACGCCGCCCACGTCTTTCGTGTCCTGGACGATGGTGCGGGCGACGTCGCCTTCGTAGAAATCGCGCAGACCGTTGCGTCCCAGGGCTTCCAGCGTCGCGGGCAGGTTACCGAGGCGGAAGAAGCCGGGCTTGCCCTGATAGGGCGCCACCGGCGGCAGGCCGCCCGGCAGATAGATGCGGGCGCTCTCGGGGTAGAGTTTCAACACCGATGCCGAGGACGCGACTTTCAGCGTGGTGTACCAATCCTGCGGCAGGCCGCGCTGCGCCAGGGCCAAGGCCGGCTCCATGATCGCGGCGATCGGCAGCTTGCCCCATTGCCTCAGCATGCGGTCGTAGCCGGCCAGAGCGGACGGGATCGCGAAGGACAGCGGGCCGTGGATGTTGGCATCGCCCTCGACCTCCGGCCACGCGAACAGGTCCTGCTTCAACCGCCCGGTCAGCTTGAACGCCGAGGGGTTGAGGCCGCTGGGCGCCACGGGGCCGAAATCCACGACCTCTGACTTGCGCTGCCCGGCGCGGTGCACCAGGGCGAACCCGATGCCGCCGAGGCCGGAGTTCCAGGGTTCGGTGGTCGACAGCGCCAGCGCGGTGCCGACCGCCGCATCGATGGCGTTGCCGCCGGCGTCGAGGATGGCCACGCCAGCCTCGGCCGCGGCTTTGACCTGCGACACGACCATGCCGCGCTTTCCGGTGGCGGACGGCTTCGACAGCGCCCAGTTCTGGGTGACGTGGGGAGCGGGGGTGTAGGACATGGGAGCGGCCTCCGGTTCGGTTTAGCGGATGGTTGGACGTATCCGGCGAGGGTGGCAAGGGTGGGGGGGCGGCGCCGGGGAATTGTTATTTCTTTATTTCATGCTTGCAATCGCCGCCGGTTCTATGTTGCAGTGCAGCATAATCCAATGCAGGAGCATCCCATGGCGACGAACGGCATCGATACAATGGAAAGCATCGTGGCGATCAAGCAAAAGGATTTCGCGACTCTCATCGACGCGCAGGCCGGCATGATCGGCGGCTTCGTGGACATGATGGCAACCTGTCAGAAAGAAATGCTGCAGGCCGCGATGGATACCGCGACGGCGGCCTTGCCCTGGATGACCGCGCCGAAAACGCAGAGCGCCGGTATCGCGCTGTTCTTCGACACCGTGACCCAAGCCGCGCAAAACAGCACCGCGCGGTCGAACCTGCTGACGCAGACCATGTCGTTGTCGAGCGGCCAAGTCAGCGGCGCGCTCAGCGAGCGTTGGTACGCCGCGCTCGACGAATGGAAGGCGACGCTGACAGCGGCGGTGGCGTGAACCGGCTGATCCTGGCCGCCGGGTTTCTGGCGGCCGCGTTGTGCGCGCCCTTCGGCGGCGCGATGGCGGATGCCGAAAAGCTGGGACGCTATCCCGCCGATCCGGCGACGGTGTCGATCTCCGGCATTTCCTCGGGCGCTTTCATGGCGAACCAGGTGCAGATCGCGCACTCCGCCGGGATTGTCGGCGCCGGCGTCGTCGCGGGCGGTCCTTACGGCTGCGCGGTGGCCGCTGTCGATTCCAAGGGTGTCCAGGGCGGTATCGCCACCGCGACCGGTGCATGCATGAGCGCGCCGTCCCAACTGCTTTCGGCGGACGACTATGCCAAGCGGATCAAAAAATTCGCGGATGCCGGTTGGATCGATCCGGTCGCCGGCCTGACGGGGCAGAAGCTGTACGCCTTCACCGGCAAGTCGGATAAAGTCGTGAACCCGGCCGTCGTTGAACGCGGAGTCGCGGTCTACAAGGCGCTCGGCGTGCCGGCATCGGCGATCGCGTTCAGCGACAAGACCGTGAATGCCGGACATTCCTGGGTCACACTGGACAAGGGCAACGCTTGCGATGCCAACGCGACACCCTACCTCGACAAATGCGGCTACGATCAGGCGCAGGCGGTTCTGAAAACCATCTACGGCGACACCCTTCAGCCGCGAGTCGCCAAGCCCGCCGGCAAGTTCGTTGAGTTCGACCAGACGGAATTCCTCCCCGGCGGTCAGGCGAAACCCAACGGGATGTGGGACACCGGCATGCTGTATGTCCCGCCGGGCTGCGAGGCCGGCCCCGGCACCGCGTGCACCCTGCATGTCGTCCTGCACGGCTGCCTGCAATCGGTGCAGGTCCTGAAAGACACGTTCTACAAAAACATCGGCATGAACGAGTGGGCGGACAATAACCGCATTCTGCTGCTGTATCCTCAGGCGCGCACGGTCCTGGTGCAGGATTTTCCCAAGCCGGGGGTCAACGACCTTTCGAACATCAACCCGCAGGGATGCTGGAACTGGTTTGGGTACGGTTACGACAACCGTTTCCTGTTCAAGGACGGCAAACAGGTCGCCGCGATCTGGGGCATGATCCAGCGGGTGACGGGGCAGTAATACCGGATGGGGGATTGGGCGACGCCTAAACCCCCATCGCCTGCCGCATGAACAGCCGCTTCAAGGGCCCCAGCCGGTGCACCGCCGCGATCCCCATGTCCCGCGCCAGCCGTAACGGCGGAAAATCGGAGCTGAACAGGCGGTCCAGCCCGTCAGTCATGCCCAGCATCAGCATATTGTCCGGCCGGCGCGCCCGCTGGTAGCGGGTCAGCAGCGCCGGGTCGCCGGGGTCCTGTTCGGCAGCGACCGCTTCGGTCAACAGATCCGCCAGCACGATGGCGTCTCGGAATCCGAGGTTCAGCCCCTGACCGGCGATCGGATGGATGCCGTGCGCCGCATCGCCGGCCAGCGCCAGCCGGGTATCGACGTAACGATGGGCGAGCATGGCCGATAACGGGTAGCTCCACCGCCGCCCCACGACCTGAATGCGCCCGAGGTGATCGCCCAGCCGACGGGCGATCTCGCGTTCGAAGCGCGCGTTATCGAGAGCCATGATGCGGTCCGCCATCGCGCGACGCTCGGTCCAGACAATGGCGGACACGTTCGGTGCGCCGCCGGCCAGGGCATCGGCGCTGGGCGCCATCGGCAGCAGCGCGAAAGGACCGGCGGGGAGAAAATGCTCCAGCGCGATACCGTGATGCGGTAGTTGGTGGCTGATGGCGCAGACCATGCCGGTTTGCCCATACGGCAGGCGGGTGACGGGAATGCCGGCCTGTTCGCGCAGGGGGGAATTGCGGCCCTCGGCGGCGATGATCACGCGGCAGTCCACGACAGGCCCGCCCGCGATTCGCACGGTGACGCCATCGGGGCGGCGTTCCACCGATGCCTCGGCTGGTGCCAGCACGCGCAGCGACGGCAATGCCCGCATATGCGCGTTCAACGCGATCCGCAGCCCCCGAGCCTCGACCATCCAGCCGAACGGGCCGGCGTCCAGCTCGGCGCTGTCGAAGTGCAGATGCAGGCGGGACGCTGGGCGCCCGACGCGGCCGTCGGACACGCGAATTTCCTGAATCGGCTGTGCCGGTTCGGGCAGACGGTCCCACAACCCTGCCTCATCCAGCAAGCGCCGAGACCCCGCCGAGATCGCATAGGCCCGCCCGTCGAACGCTGGATGTTCCATTGGCGGCAGTGCCGCGCGGTCCACGACGACGGTTTCGACCCCGGCCGCGGCCAGCCGGCAAGCGAGGCTGCCGCCCACCGGGCCGGCGCCCATGATGCAAACATCCGCCGTAAACCTGTCGGTCATCGCAACCTCATGCAGTACTGCCTAACGAATAGGCGGCATTATCCAGGGCGGAATCGCCAATCGCCGGGGCAGTTGCACGTCCCGCGAGCGATCAGCGCTGCCTCATCCGGCGGCACATTGGCCTTCCGGGCCATATATCGCAACCCACTGATTTTGGCACGATTGTTGGTCCTGTTGAAGCAAAGGGCAGGGAGAAATGCACGTGCAACATATCGAGGCAGGCGACGTCGCGTGGGTGCTGGTGAGCACCGTGCTGGTGCTGCTGATGACCATACCCGGCCTGGCGCTGTTCTACGCCGGCATGGTCCGTAAGAAAAACATGCTGGCGATCATGATGCAGTCGTTCAGCCTCTGCGCCGCGATGACGGTGGTATGGATGGTCGCCGGTTATTCGCTCGCGTTCACCAACGGCAATGCCTGGATCGGCGATTTTTCCCGCTTGTTCTTGAATGGGCTGGCGGACCGGTGGGATCAGCCGTTCACCTTGGGCGCCGGCACCGACAACGCGCAGCCGACCACGATACCGGAGAGCGTCTTTCTGATGTTCCAGATGGCCTTCGCCATCATCACCCCGGCCGTGGTGACCGGCAGCTGCGCCGACCGGATGAAATTTTCGGCGATGCTGATGTTCTTCACCCTCTGGTCGCTGCTGATCTACGCCCCGCTGTCCCATTGGGTCTGGAGCGCGACCGGCTGGCTCGCCGTCATGGGCGTGGCCGACTTCGCCGGCGGCACGGTCGTGGAGATCAACTGCGGCGTCACCGGTCTGGTGTGTGCCCTGGTGCTGGGCAAGCGGCTTGGCTACCGGCAGGAGAATATGGCGCCGTGGAACCTGTCCTACGCCGTCATCGGCGCCTGTCTGCTGTGGGTGGGCTGGATCGGCTTCAACTCCGGCGGCGCGCTGGGCGCCAACGGGCGCGCCGGCATGGCGGTGCTGGTGACGCAGATCGCGGGCGCCGGTGCCACATTGTCCTGGACCTTCGCCGAGTGGTTCCTGCGCGGCAAACCGTCGGTCCTGGGCGCGATCTCGGGCGCGGTGGCTGGGCTGGTGGCGATTACCCCAGCCGCGGGCTTCGTGCTGCCGGGGCCGGCTTTGGCGATCGGGCTGGTCGCGGGTGCGGTTTGCTACTGGACCGCCACCACGGTGAAGGGCTGGTTCGGCTACGACGACAGCCTGGATGCGTTCGGGGTGCACGGCATCGGCGGCATCATCGGCACGCTGGCGACCGGCTGGTTCGCGTTCGGCCCGCTGACCGCGACCAAGGACGCTCCGGCCGGCGTGTCCATCGGCGGGCTGCATCTGCTGGGCGTGCAGGCGGTCGCCGTGGTCGCCACCATCGCCTTTTGCGGCATTGGGTCCTGGATTTTGCTGAAGATCACCGACGCCGTCGTCGGCCTGCGGGTGACGACCGAGGAGGAACGGGAAGGCCTGGATATCGTCCTGCACGGCGAGCAGATATTTTGATCGCGTAGGAACCTCTTTATCGGTCAGTGACTTCCGGAGTATAGTTCGGCTCGCACCGGAACTTCGGTGCGAGCGAGGGCAGACACATGGCCACCCGAACCCCGACCCAGGAGGCGCGCCGCATCGCCTCCCCCGCTTTGAAGGCGCTGATCGGCCACCGATCCGCGGAATTCGGCGGCATTGCCCTTGGCATGGCCGGGCTGATCGTGCTGATCGCGCTGGCGACCTACAACCCGCTCGATCCGTCGCTGAACACCGCCACCACCCGCCATGCCGCCAATTTGGCCGGGCTGGGTGGGGCGATGCTGGCGGATATCCTGCTGCAAGGCTTCGGTCTGGCCGGCGTGCTGCCTGGGGTCGCGATGCTGGCATGGGCATGGCGCATCGGCTCGCACCGCGGCATCGGCAGCGCGGCGGGCCGTTTGGCGTTTCTTCTGGCGGCTCTGCCGTGCCTCGCGGCGGTGCTGGCCAGCGTCCCGGCTGCCCGCAGTCTGGCTTGGCCCGCGACGTCCGGTCTGGGTGGCGCGATCGGGCTGCTGCTGTCCGATTCCGCCTTGCGCATGGGGCAGGCGATGTTCGGCCCCGCCGGCGCGGTTTCGGTTTGGGCTGTGGGCACGGCATGCGCCGCGATCCTCACGATCATGTCCTTGGGCTTGTCCCGTGGCGAGTGGCGGGCCGCCGGACGCGCGACCGCCTCGGCCGCGCGTATGGGTATGCATAGCGGACGCGATGCCGCTGGTGCTCTGGCGCAGGGCGCGAGCCGTGTTCGAGCGTCGGCGTGGTTGTCGGGATTGGTCAGCCGAACGCCGCCGATGCCGCCCGACGCAACCTCTCGGATCCCGCCCTCCGTCCGGACGCCGGTCGCATCGCGAGCGCCCGTGCCGGCGTTGGAAGCTCCGGTGGATATGGAGGAGGAGCCGCTGGATACGACGCCCGCTCCGGCTCAGGTGCCGGCAGTTGCGCCCCCGATCGGCGGTGCCGTCGTGCACACGCGCAAGCCCGCGACCCGTAAGCCGGTGCAGGAAAGCCTGCCGCTGCCGGATGCCGGATGGCGCACGCCGCCGCTGAGCCTGCTGAAGAAGCCGCCGGCCCGGATCGTCACCGGCCCGACCGAGGAAGCGCTGCAGGCCAACGCTCGTCTGCTGGAATCGGTCCTGTCCGATTACGGCGTGCAAGGCAGCATCGTCGAAATCCGCCCTGGCCCGGTTGTCACCCTGTACGAGCTGGAACCCGCCCCCGGCATCCGCAGCGCCCGCGTCATCGGCCTCGCCGACGATGTCGCCCGCAGCCTGTGCGTCACCGCCGTGCGTATCGCCACCGTCCCCGGCCGCAGCGTCATCGGCATCGAGGTTCCGAACGCCAAGCGCGAAACCGTTTACCTGAGCGAGATCCTGTCCAGCGATGAGGTCGCGCGCGCGACCGGGCGGCTGGTGTTGGCGCTGGGCAAGGATATCGGCGGCACGTCGATCGTCACCGACCTCGCCCGCATGCCGCACCTGATGATCGCCGGCACCACCGGGTCGGGCAAATCCGTCGGCGTCAACGCGATGATCCTGTCGCTGCTGTACCGGCTGTCGCCGGATCAATGCCGCTTGATCATGATCGACCCCAAGATGCTGGAATTGTCGATCTACGAGGGCATTCCGCATCTGATGGCCCCGGTCGTCACCGAGCCCGCCAAGGCGGTGATCGCCCTGAAATGGACCGTTCGCGAGATGGAGCGCCGCTATCGCGCGATGTCTCAACTCGGCGTCCGCAACGTCGGCGGCTACAACGACCGGGTCGCCGAGGCTCGGGCCAAAGGCGAAGTCGTCACCCGCCGCGTGCAAACCGGCTTCGACCCCGACACCGGCAGCCCGACGTTCGAGGAACAGCCGCTGGCGCTGGAACCTCTGCCTTTCATCGTCGTCGTGGTGGACGAAATGGCCGACCTGATGATGGTCGCCGGCAAAGAGATCGAGCAGGCGGTGCAGCGTCTGGCGCAAATGGCGCGTGCCGCCGGCATTCACGTGATCATGGCGACTCAGCGGCCGTCGGTGGATGTGATCACCGGGACCATCAAGGCCAACTTCCCGACGCGCATCAGTTTCCAGGTCATTTCGAAATTCGACTCCCGCACCATTCTGGGCGAGCAAGGCGCCGAACAACTGCTCGGCAACGGCGACATGCTGTTCATGCAGGGCGGCGGACGGATCCAGCGTGTGCACGGGCCGTACGTTTCGGATGAGGAAGTCGAGGCGGTGGTGGCGTTCCTGCGCGAGCAGGGGGAACCGGCTTACGTGGAAGAGGTGACCGAGGTGCCGGAAGGCGATTCCGGGGTGGCGAGCATTCTGGAGGCCAGCGACGGGGAGAAAGGCCTGTTCGATCAGGCGGTGGCCGTGGTTGCGCGGGAGGGGAAGGCGTCGACGTCGTTTATCCAGCGGCATTTGAATATCGGGTATAACAGGGCGGCGAAGTTGATCGAGCAGATGGAGAAGGAAGGGATTATCACGCCGGCGAACCATGCCGGGAAGCGGGAGATTTTGGTGAGACGGACGAACGACGAGGATTGATGCAACCCGGTAGGGTTGGGCCTGACCCTTCCATCCTCTGCGAATGGGGCGTGGCCGACTGTCAGGTTATACCAACCGCCCGCACCCTTGACCCATGGTCGGCGGCGCTCCCCCGTCATGCTGACGACGGTCAGCATCCACGATTTTTTTGGTAGCGGCCAGCAAGTCGTGGATGCCGACCTGCGTCGGCATGACGATTTACCACGCACCGATGTGTCAATGGTTAGGTCCGCTGGTATCAATAGTCAGGTCCGCTGGTATTACCGCGCGCCGATGTGTCAATGGTTAGGACCGCTGGTATTAATACCATCTCAACACAATCGGCCCAAAATAAACTACAGCATTGCTGTTGATTGGGACCGCCCAACCGTGTTTCCCAAACTCGTGCACGCGGTCATCGAAACGTTGGCTTCTCCCGCCGCACAGCACTGATCGATACCCTGGCAAACAACCCTCTGTCCGGGGACGTCATGCCGGGACTGGGCGGTGTCCGTACGCTGCGCTTCGCCCCGAAAGGCCGAAGCTCGTGCCGCCTGACGCCGTTAGGCGAAAGCCGCGTCCCCGCCGAGAACCAAATCCCCGTCCGGCGCATCCGCGACCTCCAACGGCCGAGCCGGACGGTTCTGGCGGAGCGTCGCGGCACCGTCGGCGACCGTGCGCCACACCGCCTGCGACAGTGCCTTGCGGTCGCGAAACCGAGCCGGATCGAGCGGCGCATGCAGCAGCACCGTCACCCGCAACCCGCTCTCCCGCGCCAGCCGCCAGGAATGCGTGGCGATATCCATATCGCCGTACCACGCGAACACCGGCCGGTTCGCTCGTCCCGCGGGCAGCCCGCCGAGCCGGTCGTAGACGACGGAAACCGGTTGGATGATGGGGCGCGCATCGCCCTCGGCGATCGAGAAGAAGGACGACCGGAACGGCAGCACGCGCGACCCGTCGGAACTGGTGCCCTCGGGGAACAGGATCAGGTTGTCGCCGCCCGCGAGCAGGTCGCGCATTGTATCGCGCTCCCGCACTGTCGAGCCGCGCTGGCGCGTTACGAACACCGACCGGCCGAGGCGGGCGATGGTGCCGATGACCGGCCAGCCGGCGACATCGCCCTTGGCGACGAAGCAGCCCGGCAGCACGCCACCGACGACGGGGATGTCCACCCAGGAGCTATGGTTGGACACGAAAATCACCGGCCGGTCGGATGTGCCGGTGGCGAGCTGCCCGATCACCCGCACATGCAGGCCGAGTAGCCGAGCGAAGACCGCCCAATACAGCTTGGCGAACCCGACCTTCGCCTGACCCGGTATTGCCACGCACACCGCCTGCACCAGCAGGCTCGGCAGCGTCCAGAGCAGGATGGTCCCGAGCCGGCGGATGGCGCGTAAGCGGCTGGTGATCGAAAGCGGGCGGAGCGGCCGGGACATATCCATGGGTCCGCTGCTTGCCCCATCCTGGCGATGGAGGAACCGCGGCCGGCTGGCCAGATGGCCGATTTGCTGTGTGGATTCGCGCATCCCGGTTGGATACCGCCCCCGCCGAGGCGGAACAATGGCGGGTCGGTGACAGTTCGGCGAACCTCCCGTGACGTGCTATTCCGTCGCGTGCCGGAGGTCGTTGTTGACCCTGCGATCCCCCGCCATCCAGCGCTTCAGCTCGGCGTGCGCGTCGGCGCGGCGGATGGCATCGATGCGGGCGACGTCGGGCGGATCGACGGTGAATTCCATGATCAGCCCGTCGGGGGAGGTGCAATACATCGACTTGCAGTAGCCGTGATCGGTGACGCGGACCGGCTTGTCGGCGGCGTTGAGGCGACCGATCAGTTCCCCGAACGTGTCTTCGTCCACTTTGAAGGAGATGTGGTCGAAACTGCCGATTTCCCGAGGCTTCTCGTCCTGGGTTTTCCGGTAGACTTCGTCATCGGCGAAGGAAAAGAACGCCAGCGCCCCGCCGTCGCCCATGGTGTAGAACGTGTGGCAGAACGCGACCTCCCGCCCAACCCAGGGGCTGTGGTGGCTCTCGCACCAAGTGGCGGCGAGGGGGATACCCAGGACGTCCTCGAAGAACTGGCGGTTGATTTCCTGGTCTTTCACGACATAGGCGTGGTGGTGCAGACGTTCCGGCGGGCGGGATAAGAGCTTGGGCATGGCTGGGTCCTCCTTTGAGGGGAAGCTTGCTCCGCCGCCCCGGCCGCCGCAAGTTGCGGGTATGGGACGGGAGACGCGGATGCTGCGGGTAGCGATTATCGGGGCGGGGATCGGCGGACTGACGGCGGCGGCGTGTTTGCGCCGGGTCGGGGTCGATGTGCGGATTTACGAGCAGGCGCGGGCGTTTACGCGCCTGGGCGCGGGCATCCAGCAGGCACCGAACTCGCTGCGGGTGCTGCGGGCCTTGGGATTGGAACCGGCGCTGCGCGCGATGGCGTTCCGGCCGGATACGAACCGCAGCCGCGATTACGACACCGGGGCGGTGACCAACACGCAGATCCTCGGCGATGAGATCGAGAACCGCTACAGCGCCCCGTATTTTCTGATGCATCGCGGCGACCTGCATGCCGCTCTGGCCGGGCTGGTGCCGCCGGAGATTATCCACCACGACCACAAGCTGGAGGGTCTGTCGCAACGCGGCACGACCGTGACGATGACCTTCTCCAACGGCGCCACGGCGGAGGCGGATGCCGTCATCGGCGCGGACGGCGTGCACTCGGTCGTGCGCGAAATCCTGCTCGGTGCCGAGAAGCCGATCTATACCGGCCGAGTCGCCTACCGAACCGTGTTCCCCACCGCCCTGCTGAACGGGCTGGAGGTGGAGTCGTGCTGCAAATGGTGGGGTCCGGACCGGCATATCGTCAGCTACTTCGTGAACCCCCGCCGGGACGAATTGTATTTCGTCACTTCGACGCCCGAACCCGAATACGGAATCGAGTCCTGGTCGTCGAAAGGCGATCTGACCGTTCTGCGGGAGGCCTACAAGGATTTTCATCCCCAGGTCCGAGGCATCCTCGCGGCGTGCCCCGACGTGCACAAATGGGCTTTGGTCGTGCGAGAACCGTTGCCGCGCTGGGGCGAGGGCAACATCGTCCTGCTCGGCGATGCCTGCCATCCGATGACGCCCTACATGGCGCAAGGGGCCTCCACCTCGATCGAGGACGGCGCGGTGCTGTCTCGCTGCCTGGAGGGCGTGGACGCGGATGGCGTCGCCGACGCGTTTCGCCGGTTCGAGGCTACCAGGAAGCCACGCACGTCGGAGATTCAGGGGGCCTCGGCTCAGAATACTTGGATGCGCGGGACAACCAATACGGATTGGGTCTACGGCTACGACGCCTGGACGGTGCCGCTGGCGGCGTAAGGGCGGAGCGGCCCTCGCCAGGAGGGGGGAAGAAACGGCAGTCCGTGGGCCGCTGCCAGCAGCGCGGATCGCCGAGCGGTGGGCGCCGCCAGGAAAGAGTGCCGTAACCAAGCCAAGCCGTCGCTGAAGTGGCCGTGCCGGAGAAGTTCCCGCCCGATCGTCCATTGCATTTCTGCCCCCGCCTTATGGCGTAATCTGGCGCGCTGATGGGGCGTGAAGCGGGATTCCAACGCCGCATTGCCGTGGATGGCCTCCAGGCACGGTGCGAACGACGCCGGGTCGGTTGCCATGCGGAGGTAGGCGCCGCTTGGGCGCTCACGGACGAATAGGATAGGGCGAGGGATGGAGCCCGCCCTAAAGATCCCCGTCATGGTCGGGCTTGACGGCGCGGCACGACCCAACGCCAGCCGCACCCAAAACTCCCAATCCTCCCCATAGCGAAGGTCGGTGCGGAACGGTTGCATGGCGTCCCGCCGGATCAACACATGCCCACCGTTGACGAACAGGTTGCGGACCAACAATCGTTCCAGAACGTCTCCAGACGCGGGCGAAAACACCCGCCCACCGCGTTCGTAAGCTCCCACCGCCGCGACCGCCGCTGGTCCCAAAGCCGCCGCCAAAGTCGCCAGCGCGAATGGCGCCAACACGTCGTCCCCATCCAGGAACAGCATCGCCTCGCAAGCGACCAAGGCCGCCGTGCCCCGATTGCGGGCCGCCGAGACACCGGCGTTGGGCTGAACGACCAACCGCAAGCGCGGATCGCGAAACCCCCGAACGACATCCCCGGTCCCGTCCGTGGAGCCATCGTCGACCACGACCATCGCCCAGTCCCGGTGCGTCTGCGCCAGCACCGAACGGATGGTCTCCGCGATGAAAGGGGCGACGTTGAACGCCGGGGTGACGATACCGATCCGCATCGCCCTTGAGTACAGCAAAAAGGTTAAGCGGACGTTAACGCCGCGGCAGAAATCGACCGCGATTTAAAGATGGACATCGTCGTGTTCACCAACGCCAAAAAACAGGCGAACCAAAGCGAGGTCCGGGCCTCATTCATCACCAGCCCCAGCATGTCCACCGACAACACCCGGAACAGCCCCTTGTTGAGCGGATCGAGCACGATCATCAGCAACGGCCCAACAGTCAAACCGCTGGCCATCAACCCCACCACGATATCGGTGCACTCAGTCCCCTGCGCTCGTATCGCTCGGGAGTGGAGGCAACAGCCGAGCAGGAACACGACAACGGCGATGCCCAAAGTATAAAGGTCGCCCGTGCTCCAGGGGAGCGGGGCCTGCATCAGACTTTGATGTGGCCGAATTTCCAGATCAGCAGCGCCGAACCGGCACCCGCCGCGGCGACCGTCAATTTGATCTGTTCGCTGTAGCCGAAGGAGCCCGCGATCAGGCACAGCAGCATCGCCGTGGCTCCGGCGAACCGAACAACCCGCAACGCCGTCATGACCGTCTCCTTGCCTTAACAGGACGCCAATCGCGGCGCCGGACAAAGCCTAAATACCACAAAGCGTGGCCTCTGGAATACGATCACGAAAAAGTGAAAATAGTTATCAAAGGGTTAACGGGGCATACACTAGTATGCCCCGCCTAAAACTTACGCCTTCACCGGCACGCCGCTTTCTTTCAGCAGCGTTTCCAGCTCGCCCGACTGGAACATCTCGGTCACGATGTCGCAGCCGCCGACGAACTCGCCCTTCACATAGAGCTGCGGAATGGTCGGCCACTGGGAGAACGTCTTGATCCCGTCGCGCAGTTCGTCATCTTCCAGCACGTTGGCACTGTTGAACGGCACGCCCATGTGGGTCAGGATTTGGATGACGCGCGCGGAGAAGCCGCATTGCGGGAACATCGGCGTGCCCTTCATGTAGAGCATCACGTCGTTGGCGGAAATCTCGCCCTGGATGCGGGCGTCGGTGGCAGTGGCCATGGTGGGAACTCCTCGTTTAGGTTGGGGCGGAAGTTTGCAGGGCGAGGGCGTGCAGTTCCCCCCCCATGCGGCCGCGCAGCGCGGCGTAGACGATTTGGTGCTGCTTCACGCGCGACAGGCCGCGGAAAACCTCGGACACCACGACGGCGCCCCAGTGGTCGTTATCCCCGGCGAGGTCCTGCATCGTGACCTCCGCATCGGGCAGAGCGGCTTTGATTAACGCTTCGATCTCGCTCGCGGCCATTGCCATTCCGGGTCAGCTCCTGTTGTCGCCGTTCATCCAGGCCGGGAAGAAGCCGGCGTGGTCGGCGCGTAGTGTCTCGATGGATATTGTGCCGCCGTCGGGCAGTGTCAAATCCCCCCCGCCGGAAACGCCGATCCGCACCGCAGGCACGCCCGCGGCTTCCGAGGTTCGAATGAACGACGCCGCGTCCGGCACGGCGACGACATAGCGGCCTTGGTCTTCGCCGAACCAGTAGGCGTGACCGGGAACGTCGCGCGGATGGGCCGAAAGCCGAGCGCCGACGCCGGATGCCATCGCCATTTCCGCGACGGCGACCAGCAGTCCGCCGTCCGACACGTCGTGGCAGGCGCGGATTTCGCCGGACAGGATGCGGGAACGGACGAAATCGCCGTTGGCGCGTTCGACGGCCAGATCGACCGGCGGCGGCGCGCCGTCTTCCCGTCCGTTGATTTCGCGCAGCCAGAGGGATTGGCCGAGCCAGCCCTGGGTTTTGCCGATGACGACGATATCCAGCCAGGATGGCAGCCCGTAACCGACCGCCTGCGCCGCGTCTTCCAGCACGCCCAGTCCGCCGATGGCCGGGGTCGGGAGAATGCCTTTGCCCTCGGTTTCATTGTACAGGCTGACGTTGCCGGACACGACCGGGAAGTCCAACGCCTCGCACGCCGCCGCCATACCGCGGATCGCGGCGGCAAATTGGCCCATGATTTCCGGCTTCTCGGGGTTGCCGAAGTTCATGTTGTCGGTGATCGCCAAGGGCCGAGCGCCCACGGCGGTCAGGTTGCGCCACGCTTCGGCCACGGCCTGCATGCCGCCCATTTCAGGGTCGGCCAGACAGTAGCGCGGTGTGCAATCGGTGGTCAGCGCCAGTGCGCGCTTCAACCCTTCCAGCTTCACCACGGCCGCATCGGCCGCGCCGGGGCGCTTCACCGTCTGTCCGCCGACGGTGCTGTCGTACTGGTCCCACACCCAGGCGCGCGAACACAGATCGGGGCATGCCAGCAGTTTTCGTAATCCGGCGGTCAGACCGAGGCGATCCTCGATGCGGGCGGCGTTCAGTTGTTCCTGCTTCGGAGTCTCCACCGTCGGGCGGGTATACAGCGGCGCCTGATCGTTTAGCGGCGCCAGCGGGATATCGGCTTTGATCTCGCCCTGGTGCCGCACGGTGATGCGGCCGGTATCGGTGATGTAGCCGATGATGGAGAAATCCAGGTCCCACTTCTCGAAAATCGCCCGCGCCACGGCTTCGCGTTCGGGCTTCAGCACCATGAGCATCCGCTCCTGGCTTTCGGACAGCATGAACTCGTAGGCGGTCATGCCAGTTTCGCGCGCCGGGACGTTGTCCAGGTTCAGCTCGATCCCGACGCCGCCCTTGCCGGCCATTTCGACCGACGAGCTGGTCAGCCCGGCCGCGCCCATGTCTTGAATGGCGACGATGGCGTCGGTGGCCATCAGTTCCAGGCAGGCCTCGATCAGCAGTTTTTCCGTGAAGGGGTCGCCGACCTGCACGGTCGGGCGCTTTTCCTCGGAGTTCGCGTCGAACTCGGCCGAGGCCATGGTCGCCCCGTGAATACCGTCGCGTCCGGTCTTGGAACCGACGTAGACGACGGGATTGCCGATGCCGGCGGCGGCACTCAGGAAAATCCGGTCCGTTGGGGCGATGCCCACCGTCATGGCGTTGACCAGGGGGTTGCCGTCGTAGGCCGGATGGAAGTTGATCTCCCCGCCCACCGTCGGCACACCGACGCAGTTGCCGTAGCCGCCGATTCCCCGAACCACGCCATCCACGATCCGCCGAGTCCGAGCGTTGTCGGGGCTGCCGAAGCGGAGCGCGTTCAGGTTGGCAATGGGACGGGCGCCCATGGTGAATACGTCGCGCAGGATGCCGCCCACGCCGGTCGCCGCGCCCTGGTAAGGCTCGATGAAGCTCGGGTGGTTGTGGCTTTCCATCTTGAAGATCGCCGCCAGCCCGTCGCCGATGGCCACCACGCCGGCGTTTTCGCCGGGGCCGTGAATGACCCAGGGCGCCTTGGTCGGCAGCTGTTTCAGCCACACGCGGGAGGATTTGTAGCTGCAATGCTCCGACCACATCACACTGAACACCCCGAGCTCCGTGAAGCTTGGCGTCCGGCCCATGATCTCCAGCACGCGGTTATATTCTTCGGCGTTCAGCCCGAACTCGCGGGCCAGCGCCTGGTTGACGTCTCGTTCCATCAGGCGGCCGCCAATGCATCGAAAAGGGGTTTACCGTCGGTGCCGCCCATCAGCGGGTCCACCAGATCCTCGGGGTGGGGCATCAGGCCGAGCACGCGGAGGTTGGGGCTGTAGACCCCGGCGATGGCGCGGGCGCTGCCGTTGAGGTTTTCGCCGGCATAGCGGAAGGCCACCAGACCCTCGCCTTCCAGCCGGTCCAAGGTCGCGTCGTCGGCGAAAAAGTTGCCGTCGCCGTGCGCCATGACGGAGCGGAAGGTCTGGCCTTTTTGGTAGCGCTTGGTGAACACGGTGTCGGCGCGCTCCACCGTCAGTTGGCAGTCCATCGACAGGAAGCGCAGCGCCGCGTTGCGCAGCAGGGCGCCCGGCAGCAGGCCGGCTTCCGTCAGAATTTGGAACCCGTTGCAAACGCCCAGGATGTAGCCACCGCGCGTCGCGTGGGCGTGGATCGCGGCCATCACGGGCGACCGAGCGGCCATGGCACCGCAGCGCAGATAGTCGCCGAAGCTGAAGCCGCCGGGGATGACGACAAGGTCCAACCCGGAAAGATCGGTTTCCTTGTGCCAGATCATGCGCGGCTTTTCGCCGGACGATTGCTCCAGCGCGATCGCCATATCGCGTTCGCGGTTGATGCCTGGGAAGACGACGATACCGGCTTTCATGCGACCTCGACGCGGAAGGATTCAATCACCCCGTTGGCCAGCAGCTTGCGCGCCATGTCTTCGGCTTCCGCCCGGGCCTTGGCGGGGTCGGTTTCGTTCAGGTCGAGTTCGATGACCTTCCCGGCCCGGACGTCGTTGACGTTGTCGAAGCCCAGCGTGCCCAGCGCGTGGGCGATGGCTTTGCCCTGCGGGTCGAGGACCCCGGTTTTCAGCATGACGGTGACGGTGGCTTTCATAGTGGGCGGCCTTTGGCGTGGGGCGAAAACACGGCCTCTCGCGTCATGGTCGGGCTTGACCCAACCAACTCCCGCGATGAGGGATCGACATGGTGCGAACGGTTGCCGGAGATGGTCGGGTCAAGCCTGACCATGACGTGTGTGTGGATGACGATCACTGCATCGTCTCCGGCCCCTTGAGGTCCCGCATCCCGGCCTCCGGCAGAATGCCCAGCCGGCGCGCGACTTCCTGATACCCTTCCTCGACCTTGCCCAGGTCGCGGCGGAAGCGGTCCTTGTCCATTTTTTCCTGGGTTTTGCTGTCCCACAGGCGGCAGTTGTCCGGACTGATCTCGTCGGCCAGGATGATCCGCATCTCATCGTTTTCCCACAGACGGCCGAATTCCAGCTTGAAATCGACCAGCGTGATCCCGACGCCCAGCAGCAGACCGGACAGGAAATCGTTGATGCGCAGCGTCAGCGCGACCATGTCGTCCAGATCGGCGGTGCCGGCCCAGCCGAAGCAGGTGATGTGTTCTTCGGACACCAGCGGGTGGTTCAGGGTCGGGTTCTTGAAATAGTACTCGATGATCGACCGCGGCAGGCGCGTGCCCTCGTTGATCCCCAGGCGGGTGGACAGGCTACCGGCGGCAACGTTGCGCACGACAACCTCCAGCGGGATGATCTCGACTTCGCGGATCAACTGCTCGCGCATGTTCAGGCGGCGGACGAAGTGCGTGGGGATGCCAATCTCCCCCAGGCGCATCATCAGATACTCGCTGATGCGGTTGTTCAGCACGCCCTTGCCGGTGATGACGCCGGTTTTGGTCCCGTTGTCGGAGCTGGCGTCGTCCTTGAAGTACTGCACGAGGGTGCCGGGTTCCGGTCCCTCGAACAGGATCTTGGCTTTGCCTTCGTAGAGCTGTCGGCGGCGGGCCATGGTGGATTCCTTTACGGTCCCGTCCGGGGGGCCGGACAGAACGAGGCCGGGGTATAGCAGCGCCGGCCCCCATACAAAAGGCGGCGTTTCAGGGGGCGCCAATGATGGCCACGATACGGGCTGAATGGCAGCACGGCTCGGCCCATGGTACAAGCGACCAACCGCAACAAGAGGCGATGTATAATGACGCGTGTATTCCTGGTTCTGGCGGCGCTCGCGGCCTCGCATCCGGCCGCCGCCCAATCGCTGGGCCAGTTGGGCGGTCTGGGTGGCGGTCTGGGTGGCCTCGGCGGCGGAGTGCCGTCGGTCGGCTCGGCCAGCCTTGGAAATGTCTCCGGCCTGCTGACATATTGCGTCAAACACAAATATCTCAACGGCGGCGCGGTCGGTGCCGTGCAGAACGGGCTGACGAAAAAGCTGGGCGGTCCGGCACAGCAGGAACGCGACCCTGGTTTCCTCCAGGGCAGCGGAGGTTCCCTGCAAACCGGCGGAGGCCAGGGATTCGCGCTCGGCGGTGGCGGGCTGAAGGAACAATTGACCAATAAGGTGTGCGATCAGGTGCTCAGCCGGGCGAAGTCGATGCTGTAGCGCTGGTGGTTAAGCGACCCCGAGGGGTTCGAACCGGGTCTCATGCGGCGCCCCGGCGGCGAACAGCCAAACCGGCGCTCCGTCCGCCGGCAACGCCACCAGGGACGAACACACCGTCCCGAACCCGGCGCGCGGGATCACGTTGATCTGCTCCCCCGCGTCGCCCGACCGGTCGGACAGGATCTCGATCCAGCCCCGCCAATCCTCCGGCATCGGCGCCTCCGCCGCCCGAAACCGCGGCAGATGCATCGCTACACGCGGGCTTTCGAGATCGTTCGGGTCGTGCGCCGTCACCATGTGCAAACCCGCCGGCAACGGAACCGCCTGAGGCCGCCCATGCCCAGCCCCACGCACGAAGATCGCCCCCGCCGAGTCCGCCAGCACCAGATTGAACCCCCGCCACTGCCCCGCATCCAACGCCGCGATCGCCGCGGCAGCGCCGGCCGCGGTTGCGTGTTCCAAAGCCATAAGGGGAAGCTCACCCCGGCTGCGCTTGCCCGCGGCCGGGCCCAGGCTGCCCTGGCGATTCAGTACCGCCGCCACCACGCCGTGCCGGTTCAATCCCATCCAGGTGCCGCCCGCCGTCAGGTCGCGGCCAGCCACGACTCCCGGCCGGTCCGGCCACCACGCCCCAGGCGGATCCCAGGCGCGGTCCACCCGTTCGTCGCGGTTGGCGGCGAGGATCAGGGGCCACGCATGGCCGGGGCGGATCAGGATCGTGACGGTACACACAGAAGTGCGTTTACGCGGGGAGCCGCGACAGGTCCATGTGGCGCGTCGCGGTCGCCTGAAGCATCGACGCATGCCACGCCTGGAACATCAGCACGCTCCATATCGTCGGGTTCCACGCTCGGCCGCGCACCGCGAAATCGTCCCACATATTCCGGCAGGCAGCGACATTCAGCAGGCCGTGGCTGGCCAGCGCCTCCCGGCTGAGCAGCGATTCGGCCCAATCTCGCAACGAATCGCGCAGCCAAACATCCACCGGCGCCGTGAACCCCATTTTCGGGCGGTCCACCAGAATGCGCGGCACATGTCGGTGCAGCAGCGCGCGCAGGGGGCGCTTGCCCAGGCCGTCGCGGGCTTTATCGGTTGCCTGGAAGCGCCAAGCCATCTCGATCACCCGGTGATCCAGCAGCGGGCATCGTACCTCCAGCGATTCCGACATGCTGGCGCGATCAACCTTGGCCAGGATGTCGTCCACCAAAAACGATCCGCAGTCCTGCAGCATCATCCGGTCGATATCCGTCGCTTGGCCAAGCCGATAAGCGTCGTCCAGCAGCGGATTGCCCGACCGGGCCGGCACCGCCATCAGCGCATCCGGATCGAGCGTGCGGGACATGATGGCGGCATTGAAATGCTCCGCCCCGTCGTCCGCCAGCAGATCGTCCAAAAGGCGCAGCCGGCGTTCGGTCCGCCGCCAACCCAAGGCGCCGGCGGCCGGCCGAGCGATGTGGGCGGCCACTTCGCGGGCGAGATAGCGCAAGGGCAGGGGGACCAGACGGCGGCGGGCCAGCCAGCGCGCCGCGTCGGGATAACGCTCATAACCCGCGAAGAGTTCGTCGCCGCCGTCGCCCGACAACACCACCGTCACATCCCGCCGCGCCGCCCGGCACAGCAGCGTGGTCGGGATCATGGAATCGTCGGCGAACGGTTCATCGTAGATCGTCGGCAACTGCTCCACCAAAGCGCGCACATGGGCCGCGGAAATCATGGTTTCGCTGTGGTTCGCCCCCAGACTGTCGGCGACGAGGCGGGCATGCCGTACCTCATCCAGCTCGCGGATCCCGAACCCAACGGCGAAGGTTCGGATCGGTTCCGAGGTTTGCTCGGCCATCAGCGCGGTGATCAGGCTGGAATCGATGCCGCCGGACAGCAGGCTGCCGACGGGCACATCGGCGATCATGCGGATACGAACGGCGTCGCGCAGCAGCGCGTCCAACTCATCCTGGTTTGCCGATTGGCCGGAAGCCCGCGCCGCGAGACCGTCCAGCGCGACATCTTTCACATTCCAGTATGATTCCGTCCGCGGATTTCCATCGGGGCCGAGCGTCAACACCGTGCCCGGTGGCAGCTTGCGCGCGCTGGCGAAGATGGAGCGTGGACCGATCACGTAGCCCAGCCGGAGGTAGTCGGCGAGCGCGACCGGATCCAGCGCGGTGTCGAAGCCGGGGTGCCGCCACAGGGCCTTCAGCTCCGACCCGAACGTGAACGTGTTGCCGGCCCAGTTGTAATAGAGCGGCTTCTTGCCGATCCGATCCCGCGCGAGCGACAGGCACCGGTCCGCTCGGTCCCAGAGCGCGAGGGCGAACATGCCGTTCGAACGGCGCAGCGTGGCTTGCAGGCCCCAATGAGCGATGGCTTCCAGCAGGACTTCGGTATCCGAATGTCCGCGCCATGCGATCGTGCAACCGCTAGCTGCAAGCTCCGCCCGCAAGGCCTCGGCGTTATAAATCTCCCCGTTCAGCGCGAGGACGAAGCGGCCGCTGGCGGACACCATGGGTTGGTGACCGGCCGGGGAAATGTCGGATATCGCGAGGCGCCGGCTTCCCAGGGCGATCCCCGCGGACGGATCGAGCCAGAGACCGGCATCGTCGGGTCCGCGATGGGCGAGTCGATCCCGCATGTCCACGAGCAGCGCGCTTGCCGTTCGTTCGCACCCAATTCCCGCCGGGTTCATAAGCCCTGCAAACCCGCACAAAGGGAAAAGCTCCACTACCGCTGCCTCGGGATGTAACCGATGGATGCAGCGCTGGCAATATTATCTGGAAATTTATCAAATGCTGAGAACGACTTGCGGCGCGAGGGGTGGGCCTGTGCCAACCCCGCCGGACGCGGTATCCTGCCGCCATACATACCATAAAGGGGAAACCGATGGGCAAAATCATCATAGCCGATAATCCGCTGAATGAATCCAGCATCGCGCGCGAACTGCTGCCGCCGAGCCTGGACGCAGTGTTCGCGAAGGCCGGCAGTTCGGCTTTCGAGGCGGCGTTGGGCGATGCCGAATGTCTGGTGGGTTTCGGCGACGGCACCATGGACGACGCCTTCTACAAACGCGCGCCGAAGCTGAAGCTCGTGCAGTTGCTGTCCGCCGGGTACGACCGCATCGATATCGAGGCCGCGCGTAAAGCCGGCGTTCCCGTCTGCAACAACGGCGGTGCCAATTCCACGGCGGTGTCGGAACATGCGATCATGCTGATGCTCGCGGTGTCCCGCAGCCTGGTGTGGCAGCATTCCAACGTGTCCGGCGGCCGCTGGCGGGGCAACAATGCCTCCGAGGTCAAGCTGTACGAGATGTACAACAAGACGCTCGGGATTGTCGGCCTGGGGACGATCGGGAAGAAGACCGCCCGTCTGGCGCGCGCCTTCGGGATGAACATCATTTATTACGACGTGACCCGCCTGAACGAGGAACATGCCGCCGACATCGGCGTGCGGTTCGCGCTGCTGGAGGAATTGCTGAAGGCGTCGGATATCGTGTCCCTGCACGTGCCGCTGAACGCCAGCACCAAGCACATGATCTCCACCGATCAACTGAAATTGATGAAGAAGTCGGCTTATCTGATCAACACCTGCCGCGGCCCGGTGGTCGATGAGCCGGCACTGATCGAGGCGCTGAGCAACGGCACCATCGCCGGTGCCGGTCTGGACGTGTTCGATCAAGAACCGCCGCCGTCCGACAACCCGCTGTTCGCGCTGAACAACGTCGTGCTGACGGCGCATTTCGCCGGCCCGACCTGGGACACGCAATACTCCCGCTTCCGCAACGCCTTCGACAACTGCCAGCGGGTGATCCGCGGCGACAAGCCGCTCTGGGTGATCCCGGAGCTGCAGGGATGACCTCTCTGATCGTCGAAACCGACGGTCCGGTGCGGACCGTCTGGATGAACCGGCCGGAAAAGCGCAACGCCATCG
Source organism: uncultured Acetobacteraceae bacterium (assembly GCA_903895595.1). Taxonomy (GTDB): domain Bacteria; phylum Pseudomonadota; class Alphaproteobacteria; order Acetobacterales; family Acetobacteraceae; genus Rhodopila. Next base: position 40,585 of record CAITUP010000115.1, read on the forward strand.
ACAGCGCGATGCTCCAGGACCTGATCGGCGTGTTGCAAGCGCCGGTCGCAGCTGAGGACCGGGTCGTCGTTATCCGCGGCAAAGGTCCGGTCTTTTGCTCCGGCCTGGATATGCGGGAACGGCGCGAAAGCGTTGGCACGGGCAAAGCCAGCGGGATCGAGGTGCTGCTGCGCGCCATCGAACTCTGCCCGCTGCCGGTGGTCGCCGTTGTGCAGGGCGACGCCATCGCCGGCGGCAACGAGCTGGCGTTGCACTGCGATCTGGTGGTCGCCAGCGAGGCCGCACGTTTCGGCATGTCGCTCGCCCAGGTCGGCATGGCCCCGAATTGGTTTTTGTCCAAGAAACTCATGGAAGTGCTCGGCCCCGTCGTAACCCGCGAGATGCTGCTGTTGGGCGATCCGCTTCCGGCGGCGCGTTTACATGCTTTGGGCCTGATCGCCCGCTGCGTGCCGGTCGACGCGCTGGAGACGGAGGTTGCAGCTTTGGTTGCTCGATTGGCGGCGAACGCACCGCTGTCGCTGAAGGCAATGAAGGCGACAACAGTTCGGCAAATGTCGCTGCTGGCGGACATTCCGCACGACGATATCGAGGCCCTGGTGCGGGCGGCCATGCAAAGCGAAGACGCTCGGGAAGGCATGTTGGCGCGACTGGAAAAACGGCGTGCCGTTTTCAAGGGGAAATGACCATGAACGAACTGACAGGAACTTGGCGGCTGGTGCGAGCGGTGTCGCGCGATGGCGATGGCAAGGAATTGCCGCCGCCGTACGACGGCAAGGGGATTGGGCGGATCGTCTTTACCTCCGACGGCCGCATGGCGGTGATGATGATCGACGGCCGTGCCGAAATTCCGGCCGGCCAGACGCGCGAATACAGCGGCTATTGCGGCAAATACACCTACGACGGAACGACCCTGGTCACCCATGTCGATACGGCGCCGGACCCGAGCCGGGTTGGATCGCAGCAGCCGCGGGGTGTGCGGTTCGAGGGGGCGTTGATGGTGCTGCGTCCGCCCGCGCGCGTGGCCGGCGGTGCGACGGAGCATCGGGAGCTGACCTGGGAGAAGATTTCCGGGATTTAGGGCTGCCCCGGCGTTCGCGGGTATCAGATCGACGGATTGAAATACGTCGGGTCCAGCTCGCCGAGGTTCTGCTCCATCGTGGCCGATGGATGAATCGGGGTTTGCGTGCGCATTGTCTTCGCGGGCACACCTGCGACGGTGGTGTGCGGCGCGACCGCGCGCAGCACGACCGATCCGGCGGCGATGCGCGCGTCATCGCCCACGACGATATTGCCGAGGATTTTAGCCCCGGCGCCGATCATCACGCCCGATCCGATCTTCGGATGCCGGTCCCCGCCCTCTTTCCCGGACCCGCCCAGCGTCACCGCGTGCAGGATCGAGACGTCGTTGCCGATCACCGCCGTCTCTCCCACCACCAATCCGGTGGCGTGATCGAGGAAGATGCTCGCCCCGATCCTGGCGCCGGGGTGAATGTCGGTTTGGAACACTTCCGAGGACCGGCTTTGCAGATACAGCGCGAAATCGCGCTGGCCGTTGGTCCAGAGCCAGTGACTGAGCCGGTGGGTCTGAATCGCGTGAAACCCCTTATAATAGAGCAGGGGCTCCAGTGCTCGGTGGGTGGCGGGGTCGCGGGTCAGCACGGCCTCGATATCCGCGCGCATCGCGTCCGGGATCGCGGGATCCGCAGCGGCGGCTTGGCGGAAGGCCTCGACGATTCGGGCGACGGGGAGAATGTCGTCATGGAGACGCGTCGCGACCCGGTGGAAAACCGCGTTCGGGAGGTCGGAGCGATCCGCGATGGTGTCCCGAAACAGCTTGATCAGGTGCGGCGAGGCCTCGGAGGCCTGTTGCGCTTCTCTCCGGATACGATCCCACAAGGCGTCCCCGGGGTGGGCGGTTGAGGCGGGGCTGTTGTTCGGCATCGATGCACACGGGTCCGGGACGGTGTCGTCGTATCGCTACCAGAGGGGCGTTCGCCAGACAATCGCGCGTGCGGCAGAGGCAGCGCAACCGCTTGAAGGTACCCGGAACACTGTATTGGGGAATTGGGGAATTGGCCGATCCAATCCGTCATCCTCGGTCTCGTGCCGAGGACCAATACGGGCAAAAATTCGCGATTTTCTGCCCGTATTGGTCCCGGGGACAAGCCCTACCAGGTTCA
>CAITUP010000116.1 GCA_903895595.1 uncultured Acetobacteraceae bacterium
CGTCATGCCGACGCAGGTCGGCATCCACGACGTGCCGGCCACTACCATGAAAGTCGGGGATGCTGACCTCCGTCAGCAGGCCGAGGTGGCGAACTCCGGTGCGTCAGTGGTTAGTTCGGTTGGTATAAGCCTCCCCTTCGATGGATGGGTCCCTACTCCATCCCCTCGTAGAAATCGTTCCCCTTGTCGTCCATCACGATAAACGCCGGGAAATTCTCCACCTCGATCCGCCACACCGCTTCCATGCCGAGTTCGGGATATTCCAGCACCTCGACCTTGCGGATGCAGTCCTGCGCCAGACGCGCCGCCGGGCCACCGACCGAGCCGAGGTAGAACCCGCCGTATTTCCGGCAGGCATCCTTTACGGCTTTGGAGCGGTTGCCCTTCGCCAGCATCACCAAGGAGCCGCCAGCGGCCTGGAATTCCTCCACATAGCTGTCCATGCGGCCGGCCGTGGTGGGGCCGAAGCTGCCGGTGGCCATGCCCGTCGGGGTCTTGGCGGGACCAGCATAGTAGACCGGGTGGTCTTTTAGATACCCAGGTAGGCCCTGACCGGCGTCCAGCCGTTCCTTCAGCTTCGCATGCGCGATATCGCGCGCCACGACCATGGTGCCGTTCAGCATCACCCGGGTCTTCACCGGATATCCGGATAGTAGCTTGCGGATATCCGCCATCGGCTGGTTCAGGTTCACCACGACGGAGTCATCGGGCAGATGCTCGTCCGTCGTCTCCGGCAGGTACTGCGCGGGATCGGTCTCCAGCTGTTCCAGGAACACACCATCCGGCGTGATCTTCGCTTTGATCTGCCGATCGGCGCTGCACGACACGCCGATGCCAACCGGCAGCGACGCCCCATGACGCGCCAGACGGATCACCCGCACATCGTGGCAGAAATACTTGCCGCCGAACTGTGCGCCGATGCCGATGTTGCGCGACAGTTCGAGAACCTTCTGCTCCATCTCGATATCGCGGAAGGCGTTGCCGGCCTTGCTGCCTTCGGTCGGGAGGGTGTCCAGCCACTTCGTCGATGCCAGCTTCACTGTTTTCAGCGTGGTCTCGGCCGAGGTGCCGCCAATCACGATGGCCAAATGGTACGGCGGGCAAGCCGACGTGCCCAGCGTCTTCATCTTCGTTTCCAGGAATTTCAGCAGCCGCTCCGGCGACAGAATCGCCCGCGTTTCCTGGAACAGGAAGGTCTTGTTCGCCGATCCGCCGCCCTTGGCGACGAACATCAGATGGAACTCGTCGGCGTGATGCTCGCCGGGCTGAGCCAGGATGTCGAACTGCACCGGCAGGTTGTTGCCGGTGTTCACCTCGTTGAACATGCTCAGCGGCGCCATCTGCGAGTAGCGCAGATTGGTTTCCGTGTAGGTGCGGTGGACGCCGTAGGCGAGCGCCTCTTCCTCGTCCCCATCGACCCAAACCCGCTGGCCCTTCTTGCCGAACACAATGGCAGTGCCGGTGTCCTGGCACATCGGCAGCACGCCGCCGGCCGCGATGTTGGCGTTCTTCAACAGGTCCAAAGCGACGAACCGGTCGTTCGAACTGGCTTCGGGATCGTCCAGAATGGCCCGCAACGACGCCAGATGCGCCGGGCGCAGCAGATGCGACACGTCGTGGAAGGCGCGGACCGCGAGTTCGCTCAGCGCGTCCGGGGAAATGCGCAGCACCGTCTGCCCGTCGCAGGTGGATGTCCGCACGCCCGCGATATCCAGCATCTTCCAGGGCGTCTTGTCGGGCCCCAGAGGGAACATCGGCGAGTACAGGAAGTTCGACGGCCGCTGGCCAGCGGCGGAGACCGGAGCGTTCATCTGTGTATCCTTTAGTGCTTGGGCGGGGTGCGGCGGCGAAACGCGTCCAGACTGACGACCTGCGGTGCCTCGGCCGGTTTTTCTTCCACGGCCTCGGGGACCGTCTCGGCGGGCTTGTCCTCGGGCCTCGCGGCGGTGAAGCGCAGTACATGCCCGACGAAGGGATCGGCGAAGGCGGTCAGCGAGTCCATCGGAATGACCAGCGTCGAGCCGACACCGCCGAACGACAGCCCGACGCTGATGACCCGAGTCTCGGGTGTGTATTTCAGGTCCCAGAACCGGTGCTGAAGGACAATCGTCATCTCCCGCGGGTATTGCGCGCGCAGATGCGGCGGGATCACGACCCCGGGATGGTCGGTGCGGAACGTCAGATAGAAATGGTGCCCGCCCGGCAGGCCTTCGACGCCGACATGGGTGATGGCCCGCACGACGACCTGCCGCAGGGCATCCTCGATCCAAGTGGCATAGGGCAGCAGGCTTTCCGGTTGCTGCTGCTGGTCGTCTTCCATTCAGCGCCCTCATTGTCTAATGCCGCACCCATAGCGCGGGGCGCGGAGCGGGGAAAGATAGGCCGTGGTTTTGACATAAGGCGTCCGGCGCCGAATGCTAGAGCCAATGACCCAGCCTTCCGACGAATCCCCGACCTGGCGGCGCACCCTTTGGACCATGGTCGCGGTGCAGTTCACCATGAGCGTCGCGTTCAGCATCGTCCAGCCGGTGATGCCGCTATTCCTGCCGGACCTCGGTGTTCACTCCGCCGCCGCGGTCGATCTCTGGGCCGGTGTGCTACAGGCTTCCACGTCGTTCGTCGCGATCTTCACTGGCCCGTTCTGGGGCAATCTGTCGGACCGCTACGGGCGCAAGATCATGGTCTTGCGATCGACCCTGGGAATCGCGCTGTTCACGACGTTGATGGGGCTGTCGCTCAGTCCCTGGCATATGCTGGCCCTGCGCGCCGGCATGGGGGCGCTGGCGGGGTTCAGTTCCGCGTCCGTCGTCATGGTCGCGACGCAGGTGCCGGAGAAGCGGCTGGGCTATTCGCTCGGCTGGATGAGCACGGGGCAACTGGTCGGATCCCTGATCGGCCCGCTGATCGGCGGCGCCATCGCCGACGTGTTCGGCAGCTACCGCCTGCCGTTCTTCACCGCCGGCGCGATCTGCACCGGTGCGTTCTTCATGACCCTGCTGGTCCCCGAACGGTTCACGCCCCCCGCGGAATCGTCCCGGAAAACCGGCCTGATCGCCAACCTGACGGCCCTGCTGCGCGCCGGGGGCCTGCTGCCAGTCATCATGGTGATGATGATGGGCCAGTTCGCCACCCAGGCGGTCGGCCCCGTGGTGACCCTGTTCGTGCGGGAGATGCTGGGCACTCGCGCCGATATCGCGACCCTCGGCGGCTTGGCCTTCGCCGCCACCGGATTGGCCGGCGTCCTCGCCGTCCCCTTCCTCGGCAAGCGCGGCGATACGCTCGGATACCGGAAAGTACTGATGCTGAGCCTCGCTGGCGCGGCGCTGTTCTCGTTCCCCCAGGCCTTGCCGCTTGGCTACACCGCGTTCGTGATCGAGCGGTTTGGGCTGGGCCTGTTCGTCGGCGGCGTGCTGCCGGCCGCGAATGCACTGGTCGGGCGGCTTGCTAATCCGGCGCAGCGGGGGCTCGTGTACGGGATGACCTCATCGGCGTATTTCCTGGGGAATACGCTGGGGCCGCTGATGGGCGGGACGGTCGCGGCGACGTTCGGGATCAACTACGTGTTCGCGGTGACGGCGACGCTGCTGACCGTGAATTTGGTATGGGTTTATCTGAAGGTGCCAGAGATCCGGGATTAGCGGGTGGGGCACTTAAGACCCGAACGCACCCGTAAGGTGCGATGCTACCCGAGCCATGGGTCAATCGTATTGGCTGCCGAAACGAACGAAGCAGGTCGGTTCGGATAGACCGCATCGGCCATGTGGCAGGCGACGTTCAGAGCGTTGGATGCCAGCAATCAAAACCGACCCGTTCGCATGCGGTGGGATCGCAATGCGACCGCGTGTGGCAAATCGGACCCACTTCACCGTGGCGATCCGCTCGCATTTTGAACCGCTGTTGAGGATCGGGGGGATCGCATATGACCTTTGGCGCCCCCGCTCGTCATGGTCGGGTCAGGCCCGACCATGACGGAAAGTGTCGGCAATCCGCCATATGCGATCCCCCTGCGGTGAGGATACGGTAGGCTTGGCAGGCAGGCGGCACGGTGGCATGAACGAATGTCCGATCGGTGCCGTGTAGGGCGCGGGCGGGGGGGAGATTACGCGATGATTGGTATGGTGCGGCTCGCTTTGCGCCGCCCTTATACGTCTGCGATTGCCGCGCTGCTCATCGTGCTGATGGGCGCGATGTCCGTTTCGCGCATGATCGTCGACATTTTCCCGACCATCGATATTCCTGTTGTGATTGTCGTGTGGAACTATCCCGGTCTCAGCACCGAGGATATGGAGCGCCGCGTCGTTTTCATTACCGAGCGCGCCTATTCCACGACGGTCAACGGCATCGAGCGGATCGAGTCGCAATCCATCCCCGGCACCGGATTGTTGAAAGTGTATTTTCAGCCGGGCACCGATATCGGCGGCGCGATTGCGCAGATTACGGCGGTGAACAACAGTATTTTGCGAAGCGCCCCGCCGGGAATGCAGCCGCCAGGGGTGATTCAGTTCAACGCGTCGAACGTGCCTGTCGTGCAGATGACTCTGTCCAGCAAAACGCTGACGGAACAGGAGATTTCGGACTACAGCTTGAACTTTATCCGGGTGCGGCTGTTTACCATTCCCGGCCTTGCGACTCCCGGCCCATTCGGCGGCAAACAGCGCCAGATGATCGTGGCGCTGGATCAGAACCGCATGGTCGCCAAGGGATTTTCACCGAACGATGTGGTGACCGCACTAACGGCGTCCAACGTGATCGTGCCGGCGGGTACGGCGCGCATCGGCGACCGCGAATACAATGTAAAGCTGAATTCCAGCCCCGAACTGATCGAACGGTTCAACCAGCTCCCGATCGGGGTGTTCAACGGTGCGCCGGTCACGCTGGGCGACGTGTCGAACGTGACCGACAGCTTCGCGGTGCAGAACAATATCGTGCATGTCGACGGCAAGCGCGCGGTCTATCTGGCGATTTTGAAGCACGCCGACGCCTCGACCCTGGCGGTGGTGGACGCGGCGCGGGAGGCGCTGCCCTTCATCAAGGCGGCAGCGCCCGACGGGTTGGAGGTGAAGCTCGATTTCGACCAGTCGGTGTTCGTGCGCGGCGCGGTGGAGAATGTGATCCACGAGGCCATTCTGTCGTCCGTGCTGGTCTCGGCGTTGATTCTGATCTTCCTGGGCAGCTGGCGGAACACGGTCGTGGTTTCAGCCTCCATCCCGCTGTCGATCTTCGCGGGGCTGGTGGGGCTGTTCCTGACGGGGAACTCCATCAATTTGATGACGCTGGGCGGGTTGGCGCTGGCGATCGGGTTGCTGGTCGATAATGCCACCGTCACCATCGAAAACATCCACCGCAACCTGACCATGGGCAAACCGCTGACGGTCGCGATTCTGGACGGCTCCGCCGAGGTGATCCAGCCGCTGACCGTGGCCACGCTGGCGATCTGTATCGTGTTCTTCCCGGTGGTCTTGCTGGTCGGCGTGTCGCGCTTCCTGTTCATGCCGCTGGCCGCGACCGTCGTGTTCTGCATGCTCGCGTCCTACATGCTGTCCTTCAGCATCGTGCCCAGTTTCGCGCGTCTGCTGCTGGCCGGGGAGGCGCATCACGACGGGCCGCCCAAGGGTTTCTTCGGTGCATTCGACCGGAACTTTAATCGGCTGCGCGATTTCTATGGGCGCTTGCTTCAAGGCGCGCTCAACCGGCGCGGCTTCGTGCTGCTCTGCACGCTCGGTTTGGCGATCGTGACCGGGGGATTGGCAACCTCGCTCGGGTTGGACTTCTTCCCCTCCGCCGACGTCGGGCTGATCAAGCTGCATTATCGCGCGCCGCCGGGCACCAAGCTGGAGACGACCGAGGAATTGGTGCTAAAGCTGGAAAACCGCATCCGCGAGATCATTCCGGCGGAGGAGGTGCAGACGATCAACGACAACGTCGGCATTCCCTCCAGCTTCAATCTGGCGTTCGTGCCCAGCGACAACGTCGGCGCGATGGATGCCGAGATTTTGATCTCGCTGAAACCGGAACACCATCCGACCATCGAGTATATTCGCGCGATACGAGCGAAATTGCCGGGCGAATTTCCGGGCAGCACAATCTACTTCCAGACGGCCGATATCGTCAGTCAGGTGCTGAACTTCGGCTTGTCGGCGCCAATCGACATTCAGATTCAGGACACGAACTTCGAACGCGCCTACGGGCTCGGGCAGCAATTGTTGCGCAAGCTCCAGACCATTCCCGGCGTGGCCGATCCGCATCTGGTGCAGGTTCTGAACTACCCGGCGTTGCAGGTGGACGTGGACCGTCTCCGCGCCATCAAGCTGGGGATCGGGCAGCGCGACGTGGCGAACAACATGTTGACGTCGCTGTCGTCCAGTTCTCTTGTGGCGCCGAACTTCTTCCTGAACCCGATCAATAACGTGAATTATTCGGTCGCGGTGCAAACGCCGATCGCGCAGATCAACTCGGTGGACGATCTGTTGAACACGCCGATCAGCCGGCCCGATCCGACTATTCCGGTCACGCCGCTGACCACCCCGGCGGCGCCGGTGATGCGGTTGGCGGACATCGCCACGGTGACACCGCGATCCAGCCTGGAATCGGTCAATCACTACACCGTGCAGCGCGTCATCGACATCGCCGCCAACGTGGACGGGCGCGATCTGGGCGGCACCGCCGCCGACATCCAGAAGGCCATCGACGAAATCCGCAAGGACCTGCCGCTGACCACGCGGATCGACATTCGCGGCCAGAATGAGGTGATGCAGTCGTCTTTCCGCCTGCTCGCGCTGGGCATGGTTTTGGCGGTGATCCTGGTTTACGCGCTGCTGGTGATTTTGTTCCAGTCCTGGGTCGATCCGTTCATCATCATGATGGCGGTGCCGGGTGCCTTGATCGGGATCGTCTGGATGCTGGCGATCACCGGCACCACCATCAACGTGGAATCGCTGATGGGCGCGATCATGTCGGTCGGTATTTCGGTATCGAACTCCATCCTGGTCGTCAGTTTCGCCAACGATCTGCGCGCCAAGGAGGAAATCGGCCCCTTCGCCGCCGTGTTGGAAGCCGGACGCATCCGGTTGCGGCCGATCATGATGACGGCGCTGGCGATGATCATCGGTATGATCCCGATGGCGCTGGGCATGGGGCAGGCGGGCGAGCAGAACGCGCCGCTGGGGCGGGCGGTGATCGGCGGGCTGTTGATGGCGACGCTGGCGACGCTGTTTATCGTGCCGATCGGCTACACCCTGCTGCGGCGCGGGCGTCCGGCCCTGCACAATCTCGATGCACGTTTCGCCGCCGAAGCGGCGGGTTCACAGGCAAGTGGAGCGACGACTCACCATGGCTGAGAAAGGGAAGAAGCTCGGTTCCGTTTTGACGTATATCGTGGGCATCGGCATTGTGGCCGGCGCGGCGTACGGCGTGTTCGGTATCTGGACGGAGAAGGACGCACAGCTGTTGTCCACCCGCAAGGCGCTGGCCGACACGGTGGAGCGCGGGCCGCGCGTGCAGGTCGTGACGGTCGGTCAAGGTCCGAAAGAGCGTCTTATTACGCTGCTGGGCGACACCCGCGCGGATCAAACCGCGGTGCTGTACAGCAAGGTGGGCGGCTATCTGAAATCCATCTCTGTCGATCGCGGCGACCCGGTCGAAGCGGGGCAGGTCGTGGCGGAAATCGATTCCGCGGAAACCGATATGGCCCTGACCAGTGCCCTGACCGACCTGGAAAACAAGCGCCGCAACGCCAAACGCGCCCGCGATCTGGTTGCATCCGGCGCGCGATCGGCCCAAGCGATCGAGCAGGCCGAGACCGATTTCCGTATGGCCGAGGCCAATGTCGCCGGCCTCGCGACAATCAAATCCTACGAGCAAATTCGTGCCCCGTTCGCCGGGCGGATCAGCGCCCGTTTCGTCGATGTCGGTGCGCTGGTGCAAAACGCCACTACCAACCAGACCAGCAACCAGCCGATCGTAACCATGGTGGACGACCGTAAACTGCGCGTCAGCGTTTATGTCGAACAGCGTAATGTCCCGTATGTCCATGTGGGGGATCTCGTCGACGTCTCCGACGGATCCAATGCGGCACGTTCGGTGAAAGCCACGATTGCCCGCACCTCGGGGGTGTTGGACCCGCGAACCCGGACCTTGCTGACCGAGGTCGTGGTCGACAACAGCAACCAGTTTCTGGTTCCCGGCGCCTTTGCCTATGTGACGCTGCATGTGCCGTTGGAAAGCATGCCGCAGATCCCCGTGGCCGGACTGATTGTGCGGGGTTCCAAGACCTTCGTCGCGGGTGTGGGGGACGACAGCCAGGTCCATTTGCGTCCCGTGACGGTCGCGTCCACCGACGGCATGCGGGTCAGTTTGGCCGACGGCGCGAAGCCCGGCGACAAAATCGCGATCAATCTGCCCGATGAGGTCGGCGACGGCGGACGGATTCAGCCGGTGGCGGGACGGTAAGGCGGAGGATCGGCGGCCATTATGCGTCACATATCCTTTGACGGTCCCGCGGGGCCAGCTACCAAGGAGTCATAATAATCCCAGGCGAGATTGTTGACGAAAAATATAACCGATGCCCCGGCGGTCGCGGCGCCACCGAACGCGAACGCCGTCGCGACGGAGCCGGTGTAAGCATAGAGCGCCGCGATCTTGATCGATGCCACGATGGGTTTGCCAGTCGTATATTTCAGCGTGGTGCGCCAAGCGCTCTGACCGGCATCGAACGAACCGTCCGGATTGACCGGCCGGGGATTGTATTTCTCCCAAAAATAATCGTTGACGGTGTAGACTGTAAAGATTTGCATTGTGTTGAACGCGGTCAGCAGGGTCCCACCCCAAAGGTCGCCCGCCCCGGCGGTCAGAAAAAAGAAATTGTCGATGGTGTTGGCAACTTCGTATGTGGCGGTCTTCATGCTGGAATGAGCCAGCGTTGCCTTTGCCGTCGCGGGGGGATCATCGGGTACGGCCAGAGCCGATTGCGCTCCGGCCACCGACATCGCGACAAGCAGGCCAGCAGGCCAGCAGCGCAGCGAAAAGACCGCATGGGTGATATGCCCTTAGTACAGGATTTCGTTCCACGGAAAGTTAGCATCGCGAACCGAGCCGAGCAATACGCCGTGGGCGCAAAGCTTGTCGCGTTTACGGCCCCAGGACGACGATCGATATTATAAAAATATGTCGGTCTCATCGGCATGGGGCGTGCTGTCCTGACTGCCCGGTTTCATGCAGCACAAGGCCGCGGCGGCGTTTGCGCGATTCATCGCCTCGGTCAGCGGGGCACCGCGATCCAGCGCCGCGGCCAGGACGCCAACGAAGCAATCGCCCGCCGCAGTGGTATCGACCGGTACGATTTGCCGCGCCGGCAGGTGCATTTCGCCGTCCGCCGTGGCGGCGTCCAGGCCGTGCTCGCCGAGCGTCCGGATGACCGTGACGCCGAGGGCTGTGTGCAGTGCGGCGGCGGTGGGGGCGCAGCCGAGATGGGCGGCGAGCCACGCGGCCTCGGTTTCGTTCACTGTGAGGATGTCGATCGCGCGCAGGGCATCGAGCGGCAAGGCGGCGGCTGGGGCCAGATTGAGGATAATCCGCACGCCGTTCGTCTTGGCTCGGCGGATCAGGGCGGCGGTTTCATCCGGGGAAACCTCCATTTGCAGTACCAGCGTGGTGCCGGGGGTCAGCAGCGCGTCCTCGACCTGATCGTGTCGGCAGAAAAGGTTGGCTCCCGAACCGACGGCGATGGCGTTGTGGCCCTGGGGATCGACGCAGACGGCGGCGCAGGCGGTCGGTGCGTCGGTTGCGATGACGCGGGTCAGGTCGATGTTGGCTTTGCGCAGCAGTGTAAGGGCGTCATTGGCGAGGGAGTCTCGCCCGACCGCGCCGGCCATGACGACTTTCGCACCGTCGCGGGCGGCCGCCACGGCCTGGTTGGCGCCTTTGCCGCCCGGCTCGATGCGGGTGGTCGGGCAGAGCACGGTCTCCCCCGGCGTGGGGATGTGCGGCAGGGCGAAGATGAGGTCGAGGTTGATGGAGCCGAAGACGACGATCATGGGATTACCATTCCGATTGGATAACATATACCGCGACTTCGTTAGCTCGCGTCGTCGCCCCAATAATTCTCGAAAAACATCTCCTGCCAGTTGGCTGGTCCGACCTTGGTCATCCCAATTCGGTGCATGAACGACGCAATCGCGAACACCCCGCGTGGGTTGGTTTCGAACCGCTTGTTCAGCTTGGCGATGATGGCCTCGGCCTCCTTCGGGTCTATTTTCTCCCGCGCCAAAGCGAGATAATCGGCGGTGGCACGGTGAAAATCGGCGTGGATGATGGCGATGGCGTCATCCAGCGCGGCATGGAAGGCGGCCATGGCCTTGGGATTTCGGTCGTGGAATTTCGACGTCGTGAACACCATCCCGTGGGTCAGGGCGCCGGGGAAAATATCCTCCTTGCTCAGAACGACGTGGGCGGCGGGGTTTTTCAGTTCCTCATCGTAGTAGGGGGAGCTGGTGAAATGCGCGTTGACTTCGCTCTGGTTCGACAGCATCGCGATCATGGCGTCCGGATGGGACATGCCGATCATCAGGGCGTCCAGCCGGCCGTGTTCGCCGGGGCCCCAGGTTTTCTCGGCCATCATGGCGAGCAAGATCGCCTGGATCGATGCTTTCGGCGCGGGGACGGCGATCCGGTCGGCGGCGGTGAAGTCCTTGATCGTGCGGACGTTAGGATTACGGCTGATCAACATGCCCGGCAGGGAGCCATAGGCGGCGATCCCCTTGGCGTTGACGGTGCCCTTGCCTTTCGCCCAGAGCGTGACGAAGGCCGGAATGCCGGAGCCGGCGATGTCGATGTTGCCGGACAGCACGCCGTCGTTCAGCACGGTTCCGTTCGACGAGACGATCCATTGGACCTTGAGGTCGATGCCGGCTTCCTTGGCTCGCTTTTCCAAAAGGTGCTCCTGGTTCACCACGTTCAGCACGAGGTTGGACATGCCGGGTTGCAGACCGATGCGGATTGTGTCGGTCTCGGCGTGGGCGCTTGGGGCCAGCAGGGCCAGGGCGACGGCGAGCAGGTAACGGATCATAGCAGTTTTCATCTTTTGTATTTGTCAGGCGACAGGTTGGAGCGCAGCTTGCTCGATGATCGCGGGCGAGGTGTCGAAGGCCGCGATCAGGCTCAACGCCGCGGGATCCGGCTTGTTGCGTCCTTGCTCCCAGTTCCGCAACGAACTGACATCGATCCCGAGCATGGCGGCGAACTCGCGCTGCGAGAGACCGTGGCGTGCCCGCACGTCGGGTATCAAACCGGGTGCGAACGTGCGCCGACGGCTTGTGTGCACGTTCATCTTTGCGAGGTCCGCAGCGAGGGTACCGATATCGGCACCCTCGGCGACGTCGCACACAGCCAAACGCGCTTCGGCCAGGCGGTTCACCAGGGTGTGCGCGGTGCGCAAAGTCAGACCCGCGTCGCGCAGACGCTGGATGACCGACACCGGCCGCTCCAACGACCCGACAAGCCGCAACACGAGCGTCGCCTGCTCACCGGAAAACGAGGGCGCCGGGTTTGCGTCCCGGATTTGCCCCAGATGTCCGAGTCGCGCCTTCAATTCTGAGTTCGTCGACATTCAGTTCGCCTTTCAGCCAGGAGACCAAAGCACGCAGCTCGGTTTTGCCGGTCGTGTTCGGACCCGGTCCCTGTATGTGGAGTCCGCGTAACGTCGCCTTACTACCGGCGAAATCGATCGTTGCGGCAATCTGCCAACAGCGCACCGCATCGCTGATTTCAGCGATAATAAAATCCCCGTCGAGTTCGAAAGACCGGAACGAATACATTCGGCGGAAAATCCAGGAAGCGCGGTCGCCAGACTGCCCTTATTCCATACGCGATTTGCGTATGACACGTCAAGCGTCGCGTCCCAAAACCCCCATCAACTCATTCCATTCCCGCCGGTTGAGGCCACTGTCCGGCTGAGCCACCGCTTCCCCACCCAGCATCCGTTGCACCACCGCCAGCATCTGCGCCGACAGGGTGACGGCGCCGAGGCGGTAATCGCGAAAGGCCTGGGCGGCGAGGGGGACCCAGGCGTCCACGGTCTTCAGCATTTCCTCGGCGTAGACGCGGATTTCGTATTGCGCGTGGGCGTCGGCGCGGAGCGACAGGAAGTGCAGCAGGTTATGCAGGTCGGTCTTCCAGTACCACTGCGTGTAGGTGTTCAGCGTCAGATTCATGCGCGCCAACTCCCGCGCCAGACCGGGGCGGTCCGGGTCGCGCGGGGCGCCGGTTTCGTCCTCGTTCAGCATTTCGGCGTAGTGGTCGTAGGTGCGCATGGCGTCGTCGCGCAGGATGTCCAGCACGCGCGCCGCGTCCTCGCCGCCGAGCACATCGCCGCGGCCTTGGCGGTTCGACACGGATTGCGCCGCCAGGTGCTCGGGTGCCGGGATGTAGAATTCCCGGTCGAGGATCGAATAGCGCGCGGAATACTCGTTCACGTTGGCGGTGCGATGGCGGATCCACTGGCGTGCCACGAAAATCGGCAGTTTGACGTGGTATTTGATCTCGCACATCTCGAACGGGGTGGAGTGGCGGTGGCGCATCAGATAGCGGATCAGGCCGGCATCCTCCTGCACCCGCTTGGTGCCGCGGCCGTAGGATACGCGGGCGGCCTGCACGATGGCACTATCGTCGCCCATGTAGTCGATGACGCGGACGAAGCCGTGATCCAGTACGGGGATCGCGGTGTAGAGCATCGCCTCCAGCGCGGGGACGGTGGGGCGGGCGGTGGCGGCCGATTGCGCCCGCGCGGCGGCGATTTCGGCCGTTTGGTCTGCGGTCAGGGTCATGTGCGCGGATTCCTCTTTCCATCGGCCGGGAGAGAGCGTATATCGCGGGTGCCGGCTTGCCGGCTATGGTGATAAACGGTCCGTGGAATAAGCGTTGTGGACCCGGGGGCAGTGCCCGGCGCCTCCACCATTTCCCTTCCGGGGGCTTATGGGGGCGACACAGGCTCGACACGCGTGGTAAAGACGTATCTTTTGCCCGGCATTGTACCGCCGTTATCGGGCTAATCTACAAATGCCAATGATAACCATGAGGCATTCGCGGTCGCAGCCTAAACAGCTCTGACACGCGCGGTTCGGGGGGCACCGGGCAACAGAAGCCCCCCACTTTATTCCCTGGTTTCGATGCGATCGGCGTCGGCCTCCCGCGCATCGGTCAGGAATGGCCAGATGGCGGTATGCGGGCACAGGTCGTAAGCGTTCCCTGCGACGGCATGCGTGTCGAACGATCCAACCGGTCGATGCCCGCGATGACAGCCGCCGAGGCGATCGGCGCGACCTTGGAAAGCAAGACCGATTGGCAGAAAAATCCTCATCCGCGTCGGTCTCTGGCATGGGTTATCGCACGCTGGGGCCGGTGGGGCATAACGCGACACCATGCTAATGGGGTTCGAAATCGCGGAAACCATCGGGCGAGAGTCAAATGTGAGAATCCCGTATGGGTCAAGCGGGGCTAGGCCGGAAGCGGTGGATCGTGGCAGATTGCCGGCATCGAACGATGGGGAAACACGACCATGAACTCACATGAAATCGCCAAGGCCGCGGCGCTGCTGGTGAAGGCTCGCCGCGATATGGTGCCGCTGCCCGGCCTGCCTGACGGGTTGAAACCGACCACCACCGACGAGGG
This sequence comes from uncultured Acetobacteraceae bacterium, assembly GCA_903895595.1. Classification (GTDB taxonomy): domain Bacteria; phylum Pseudomonadota; class Alphaproteobacteria; order Acetobacterales; family Acetobacteraceae; genus Rhodopila. The sequence continues at coordinate 13,663 of CAITUP010000116.1, forward strand.
CCATGCGATTCAAGATGCGGTCAGCCAATCGCTCGGCAAGCTGATCGGCGGATTCAAGGCCATGTCGCCCCCCGGCCAGCAACCCAATCGCGGCATTATCTATGCCGACACGATCCACGCATCTCCCTGCGACCTCCCCGCCGGCAAGGTGCCGCAATGCGGTGTGGAGGGCGAAGTCGCCTTCGTCTTCCGCCAGAATCTGCCCAACAGAGCGGTGCCGTATTCGCGGAATGAGGTTGCCGCGGTGGTGGATGCGATGGCGGCGATCGAGGTCGTGCACAGCCGCTATTCCATCGAAGGTCCGCTGTCGAACCTGGAGAAGCTGGCCGATTCCATCATGAACGGCGGCCTGGTGTGCAGCGCGCCGAACACCGATTGGCGCGGGCTGGATCTGGGCAGTATCAAGGTCGGGATGACCGTCAACGGCAAGCCGATAGACAAGAAACTGCCGGGCCATCCGCTGGGCGACCCGCTGGGCGTCGCAGTCGCCCTGGCCAACATGTGGCGGGAGAAAGGCGGCGTGCGCGCCGGCCAGATCGTCACCTGCGGGTCATACACCGGTCTGGATTACCTCAAACCCGGCGACACCTGCACCGTCACGTTCGAGGGCCTGGGCAGCGCGACTGTCAAGTTCGCGTTGTGATGGGCCAGCAGTTCTCATTATGGCGGTCGTCACCTCTTCATCGTCATGGTCGGGCTTGACCCGACCAACTCTGGCGATTTGAGGCGCGTTGAAATTGCGAGGTTTTTTTGGCGGTACCCCA
>CAITUP010000117.1 GCA_903895595.1 uncultured Acetobacteraceae bacterium
GAGCTTGTCCCCGAGACCAATACGGGCAGGAAATCGCGAATTTGTGCCCGTGTTGGTCCTCGGCACAAGGCCGAGGATGACGGGTTGGTTAGGCCAATTCCCCAATTCAGTGTTCCGGGTACCTTCAAGCGATTGCGCTGTGATCCAGCAAGCGGCGTATTGACCGCCCCTCCGCCCGGTCCAATAGTGGCGGCGGAAGGAAACGTGTCACACGCGGTGCGCGGGCCGACGACGCCCCTGCCCCCTCGCGCGAAGGCTTCCCCGGTCATGCATCGTTTCCGTTTCCTGGCTTTGGCGTTCTTTCTTCTCGGTGCGGCACATGCTCGCGCCGAAGGCCCCGTGCTGCGGGCGTCGCTGAATACGGAACTGCAATTCCTCGATCCCATTTATTCGACCGTGAACGCCACGCGGGTGTTCGCCTACATGGTGTTCGACACGCTCGTCGGCATCGATAACGAAGGACAATACCATCCGCAGATGCTGGAAGGATGGACCGTCAGCGACGACAAGCTGACATACACATTCCGGCTACGCCCTGGATTGACCTGGAGCGACGGCACACCGGTCGTTGCCGAGGACTGCATCGCATCGCTGCGGCGCTGGGCGAAGCGCGAATCCTTCGGTGCGCTGCTGATGAAGGCCACCGGTTCGTTGCAGGTTATCGACGACCGCTCCTTCGAGCTCCGCCTCAACCAGCCTTTCGCGTTCGTGATCGATGCGCTGGGCAAACCCGGCAACGTCATTCCGGCGATGATGCCGGCTCGGCTGGCGAATATGGGGATCGATAAACCGGTGCCGGAGGTCGTCGGCTCCGGCCCGTTCCTGTTCCGGCGTGGCGATTGGCGGCCGGGCGACCGAGCGGTATTCGAGCGGAATCCGGGTTACCGCCCGAGGGCGGAGGCGGCCGATGGGCTGGCCGGCGGCAAGGTCGTGAAACTCGACCGGGTCGAACTGATCAGCATGGCGGATCAGGCCACCCGCGTCGCGGCGTTGCAGAAGGGCGAGCTGGATATGCTGGAAGTCGTGCCGTTCGATTCCATTCCCCTCCTGCGGCGCGACCCGCATGTGACGATCACCTCGCAGCGCGGGGTCGAGCAGATCATGTCGGTGCTGACACTCAATCATCTGCAACCGCCGTTCGACAACGTCCTGACGCGGCGGGCGTTGCAGGCGGCGGTCGGACAGGAGGATGTGATGGCCGGGATGGGCCTGCCGTCCGACATGTATGTGCCGCGCTGCCTGTCGATCTACATGTGCGGCACACCCGGCAGCACCGATGCGGGGACGGATGCCTTCCGCTCCGCCGGGATCGAGCGGGCCAAAGCCCTGCTGAAAGAAGCCGGATACAAAGGCGAACCGGTGGTGCTGCTGCATGCCAGCACGTCGGCGATGCTGAACCCCGTGGGTCTGATCGCCGCCGACCAGATGCGCCAGGCCGGCTTCAACGTCGATGTCCGCACGTCCGACTTCGCGACGGTGGCGGAACGGCGGCGCAGCAAGGCCCCGGTGGCGCAAGGCGGCTGGAGCGTGGTGCCGATCGTGTGGAACGGCATCGACATGATCAATCCGCTGTCGGATCCGGCGGTGTCCTACAACTGCTCCGAAAGCAATCCTGGCTGGTACTGCGACCCGGCGATGACCGATCTCCTGCGGGAGTTTTCCGCCACCCACGATCCCGCGCGCCAGAAGGAACTGGCGGGGATGATCCAGGCGGAATTCCACAGCTACGTGAATGTCGTGCTCGCCGGTCAGTTCTCCGCGCCCCGGGCGTACCGGTCGGACCTGAAGGGCGTTATCCCGTTCGGGTTTCCGGTGTTCTGGAACATCGAACGGAAGTAGCCGGCTGACAAACGCCGGCACTTCTGCTAAACGGGGTGCCATGTCTCCGTAGCTCAGCAGGATAGAGCACAGGATTCCTAATCCTGGGGCCGTGGGTTCGAATCCCGCCGGGGACACCATCCCGCCGACAGACGGTGGGGGCGCCGACCGGCAACGCCCCCTACAAGCCGCCTAGAAGAACACGTAAGCCCGAACCACGACGTTCTTACGGCACGGCGCGTCCAGCGGCACGGTCGGGTCGATGCACGCGGTATGGAACGAATACCGCGACACCGAACCGTCGGTGACGGAATCATAGCATTTCAGCATCGACACCTCGTTCGGCTTCTGCCGCGGGAACCAGTACCACTCATGCTCGGCGCGATACGTGAATCGCGTCGTCTCACCCACGCGATCGTCGTAGATGCGGTAGTTGGTCATGTACGGCTGATCGGCGAAGGACGGCCACGCCGCGAGGACGAACGGAAACTGCTCGACCGTTTCCATCGGCTTGGCGAGGTTGATCGACACGAACCGGCGCGACATTTTCGCGTCTGCCTCTTCCTCCGTAAGATGCTGCTCCCGCCCGAAATTCCGCAGGTTGCGGGTCAGCAGTTCGCGGCAGCGCACGCGGCCGCTGTTGTCGTTCAGGTCATTGTGCACCAGCGTGGCGTAACGCGCGTTCACACCGGGGTTCTTGTTGTCCTGGTCTTCGGTGCGGTCGCCCGTGTAGTCCTTGTCGAAGACGTCGTGGTTGTAGACCAGCGCGTCGGTCGCATCCGGGAAGAAATCCAGCAGCAGCTTCTCGATCTCGGGGTAGAACACACGCTCCACCTCCGCCGAATCGTAGTAATTCTCGCACTTGGATTCCAGGTGTGCGAGCGAGAGGCCGAGTTTGTCCATGCACTCGGGGGTGTCGGGACGCAGCCCGGGGTAGTAGTCGCCGACGCGGCGAGCATCGCGCATCGTGTGCGGGAACCACAGGTCGCGGCGTTTGTTGTCCTGTTCGTTCTTGCGCAGGATCGCCGCCATGTCGGCGCGCGCCGGGTCCTTCCAGACGCCGTTGGACGGCACGACCGAGTAGGTCGGGCGTTCGTAGACCGTATAGGGCATCGGCAGCGCCAAACCGCCTTCGGGCGCCTGGATGGCGTTGTTCTTGCGGATGTAGTCGGCGCATTCTTCGAACTTGCGGAACGCGGGACCCCATTTTGTCATGACCGGCCCGCCGGGCGGGGCTTTCTCGATCATTTCGATGACACGGGCGCTCTCGCCCTCGGCGATCTGCGCCAGGGCGTCGTTCAGCGCTACGTTGGTGCCGGCATCGCCGTCCTTGTCGAAGGACATGTAGGACAGACCGCCATTGGCCGCGATCGGGGGCGGCTGGCCGGCGGTGCGTTCCAGCGTGGGGACGTAGGGTGTCCAGGTTTTGGTCTGTTCGGTCGGGACGATGTCGGTGTCGAGCGGGCTCATGGCCGTCCTCCTGTTCTCTTGACCATACGGTGGCACAAGAAGCCGTCGGTTTCCAGACCGGCATATTGGCGCGCGGTGACAACTCCGGCGCCCTGCCCTAACCTGCCTTGGTCCAATCGAACCGAAGGAAACGTCATGTCCGCTCCCGCTCGCCTGCGCGCCGTCCTGGCCGAACCCGGCCTGATCACCATGCCCGCCGTCTGGGACGGTCTGACCGCCAAGATGACGGCCGCCGCCGGCTTCAAAACCGCGTTCCTGTCGGGATCCTGCGTCGCCGCCAGCCGCCTGGGTGGGCCGGACCTCGATCTGATTTCCTTCGCCGAGATGTTCGATTCCTTCAACATGGTGCACGCCGCCGCGCCGGACCTGCTTGTTTTGGCGGACGGCGATCACGGCTACGGCAACGCGATGAATGTGCAGCGCACGGTCCGCGCCTACGGCCGCGCCGGGGCCGCCGCCATTCTGATCGAGGACAAAATCACCCCGCGCGCTTTGACCGCCGCCGGCAAACCCTGCCTCCCGCGCGAGGAAGCCCGCATGAAGCTGCGCGCCGCCGTGCAGGCCGCCAAGGAGTCGGGCATTCTGATCCTCGCCCGCACCGATTGCCGCCCGACCCAGGGCATCGACGAAGCCGTCGCGCGCATCGAAATGTTCGTGGACGAAGGCGCCGACATCGTGTTCCTCGATTCCCCGGCGGACGAGGCCGAAATTCGGCGCGCCATCACCGCGTCCAAGGGCCGGCCGCATTTCGCCGTGCTGTCCCCCGGGGCACCGCGCGCCACGCCATCGAAGACCGAGGCCGAGGCGCTGGGCTTCAAGATCGGCACCTACCCCACTGGCATGCTGTCGCCGGCCGCCGCCGGGATCAAAGCCGGGCTGGATATTCTGCTGGCCGGCGGGAACGAAGCGCCGTCCGCCCTGCCCCCGGCCGAGCTGCGCGGCATCCTCGGCTACGGGGATTACGACGCGCAGGCCAAGCAATTCATCATTCCCGGCTAAGCGGAGGGTCGTTCCATGGAAGACGTACTTCTGATTGAGACCCGCGGCGCGGTGCGGCTGCTGACGCTGAACCGCCCGTCGAAACTGAACGCCATCAACGCCGACCTCGTCCACGCACTGACCGACGCGCTGTTGGATGCGCAGGCCGACGATGCCGTATCGGTGATCGTCCTCGCCGGGGCCGGACGCGCGTTCAGCGCCGGCGCGGATACGTCGGTGCCTCGGCCGTTGACGGTGGAGACGCGACCGAACCTGATCAAACACGGCGACACCAACATCGCGCTGACGAAACTGCTCGCCCGCGTCGACAAGCCCATCATCGCCGCCGTGCACGGCTATGCGTTGGGCGCCGGCTGCGGGCTGGCGCTGGGGAGCGATCTGACCATCGCCGCCGAAAGCGCCAAGTTCGGCTACCCCGAGCTGAAGGCGGGGCTGGCGGCGACGTCGGTGACGGCGCAGGCGGTGCATCTGATGGGCCGCAAGATCGCGTTCGAACTGCTGACCCTGTGCGAGAACCTGTCGCCGCAACGGGCCTACGAGCTCGGGATGGTGAACAAGGTGGTGCCGGACGACAAGCTGATGGAAGAGGCGTTCGCGATGGCGGAGAAACTCGCTGCGTGGAACAAGCAGTTCCTGTGGCAGACGAAGCGGACGTTCCACCGGGCGACGTCGATGAATATGGATCAGGCGCTGGAGATGGCGCGGGATGTGGCGATTATGATGGGGCGGATTCCGAACCAGACGGCCTAAGCGTGGACTGACGGGCATGAAAAAACCACCGGCCCGGCGCGAGGTGCCGCCGCGATCCAGCAACAACACCAAGCGCCGGTTTTACGACATCATGGGCAACAGCGAACTGGCGGCGTTGTTCGGTGGCATGCGATACAAGGGGTCGTCCAAGCACAAACTGCATCCTCATCTCTTCGGTCTCGCTCCGTTTCAGGGCGACCGAGGCGACCGAACGCTTTGCGATACCCATGCCGGCTTCGGTCCCGATGACAGCGCTCGCATCGCGAGCCTTCTCGCTCGCGCCCAGGCCGCGTCGCTGGTCGGCAATTTCATCTGGACCATCGACGACAATGGCTGGATTTATGAACTGGCGGTCACGAACATCGCCCAAAAACAGTTCCATGGCTATCCGCTCCGCCCTGGCGAGGCGATCGCGCAGCAGGAGTTCTCTCGCTTCGACGCCTGGGCTAGAATGCGTGGATCGCCACTCGATGCCGCCGCGGCCGCGGCCTGTAAAAGCTTTTACGGATTTCGCCCATGACCGATTTTGAAATCCAGGTGCGCCCTGGTCCGTTGGGCGAGGCCGATGCCCCGGGGGCGATGGCGATCTACGCGCGCGATCTGGTACTCACGCGGTTGCAGCGGTCGGAATCGGCGCAGCCAGACGATTTCGCGCAAGTACCGCTGACGCGGTTCGGCTTTTGGCTTGCCGACAATTGGTGGCGGTTGCGCTACGAGCCACGTCCGGAAGGGGTCAGCCCAATCGAATGGCGTCTCGCCCACGACATCGGTCCGATCGGTGGCGGTTTCGCTTGGCCGCGCGTTACGATTTGGGGCGAGGGAGACCGCGTTGTCCTGAGCAGCAAGGCCGATCCGCCGGGGATCGCTGGACCGGTTCGCTTTCTGACCGATGCCATCGTCTATATCGGTGCCGGCAGCTTCGAGACGACCGTGGAAGCAACGCTGGCGGCAATCCAACAACAGGCCCATGGCGACGATGCCGGGGCACTGCGCAGCGTCATCGGTGGATTGGACGCCGAACGACAGGATCCCGATATGTCCGCTTGGCGCCGTATGGAAGCCATCGCTGGCTTCGACTGCGATGAAGCGCCGAGCGATTTGATGCAGGCCCTGTCTCGGTTGACCGAACGCTATACGACTGGAGACATTGAGGAAGCCGTTGCCGCGCATCCTGGCAACCATGCCGCCCAAACACTGCAAAGCATCCTCGATGCAAGCGATCCGTCGAACACCGAGGGTGCCAATTTCGCGGAGGCTGCCGATTTCGGAAAACTGCCGGTACCCCTGACAACATGGGAGCCGTGGCAACTCGCCGAACAATCCGCGATGCGGGTCCGTGCGGCGATGTCCCGGCCCAGCGGACCGTTGCGTAACAAGCAGTTGGCGGAGCTGATCCAAACCTCGCCGCGGACGTTCGATGCGCGCAATCCGTCGCGGTCGCCGTTTCCTTACGGCCTACGCGTTGGATCGGAGGCAGGTTCGCACCAGCAATTGCTGTTGCGTACCCGCCGTGCCGCCGCCCGACGGTTCGAGGCGGCGCGGTGCCTCGGGGATGCGATCTGGAGCCGTTCATCGTCCCTCGGACCGATCGGTTCCGTCAGGACCGCTCGCAGAAGTTCCAAAATGCCTTCGCAGCGAGCCTGTTGTGCCCTGCCGCTGCGCTGGTTGCTTATGTCGGCGAAAATCCGTCGTACGAGGATATCAGTGCCGCCGGGCAATATTTTCATGTGTCGGAGAAGGTCGTCCGGACGATCCTGGTCAACAAATACTATATGGACCGTGTTCGTCTGGATGAATCCCACCGAAATATTTCGGACGAGGAATTTCTGGACGTGGCATAGGCGTGTTACCCGTACCGATGCACCATCCACAGCGAGATATCCGGCACATACGTCACCAGCATCAAAACCGTGAACATCACCAGATAGAACGGCCAGATTTCCTTCATCACATCCTCCAGCCGCACCTTCCCCACCGCGCACCCCACGAACAGGATCGCGCCGACCGGCGGGTGGCACAGGCCGATGCCCAAATTCATCAGCATGATCATCCCGAAATGCACGGGATCGACACCGAAATTCATCATCACGGGCAGCAGGATCGGCGTGCAGATCAGGATCGCCGGCGCCATGTCCACCAAGCAGCCCAACACCAGCAGCAGGATGTTGATCATCAGCAGGATAACGTTTTTATCGTGCGACATCGTCAGGAAGAACGCCGTAATCTGCGCCGGCACCCGCATCAGCGCCATCATGTAGCCGACCGAGGACGCGAACGCGATCAGCGTCATCACCATCGCCACCGTGCGCAGCGTCCGGTGCACCAAATCCGGTAAATCCCGCCAGCGGTATTCGCGATAGATGAACATCGTCACGAAAAATGCCCAAACGCAGGCGACCGCGCCGGCCTCGACGGCCGTGAATACGCCGCCCAAAATGCCGCCGAGGATAATGATCAGCGTCACCAGCCCCCAGAACGCATCGACCGCCAACTTCGCGGCCTGCCGCACCGGGATCGGCTCGCCCTTGGGATGGCCGTTGCGATAGGCCAGCACCAGACACAGCACGATCAGCGAGAATCCCAGCAGCAGCCCCGGAACGACGCCGGCAAGGAACAGGCTCAGGATCGAAATCGTCCCGCCCGTCGCCAGCGAATAAATAACCGCGTTGTGGCTGGGCGGAATCAGCAGCGCCTGCACCGAGGCGCTGATCGTCACGTTGGTGGAAAAAACGCGGGGATAACCGACTTTTTCCATCTGCGGGATCATCACCGACCCGATCGCGGAAATATCCGCGACGGCCGATCCGGAAATGCCGGACATAAAGGTCGTGGCGACGATGTTGACGATCGACAAGCCGCCGCGCACGCGCAGGAAGCCCACCAACACGTTGGCGAACCCGACCAAACGGCGCGCGATTCCGCCCTCGGCCATCAAGGCGCCGGCCAGAACGAAGAACGGAATGGTCAGCATGGCGAATTTGCTGACGCCCGAGGACACCTGCAGCATCACCGCTTCCAGCGGAATATCGGTCCACCACGCCGCGGCCAGCGCCGCGAGGCCCAGCGAATAAGCGATGGGCATGCCGATGGCGATGCAGAAGAACAGCGTGCCGATAACGATTCCGACGTCCATGTCAGTGCCCTCCGTGACCGGCGAAGGGATCGGGCGGCCGGCCGATCCACACGTGTTCGACAACGAACAGCATCAGGCAGATGCCGCCCAGCGGAATCGGCAAATACGTGACGCCGACGGACAGAGCGGGAAATTCCGCGATCGACTGGTTCCAGGTCGTTTCGCACAGCCGGATGCCGTGCAGGGTCATGAAGCCGCCCACGCCCAGCATCAGCGCCTCGGCCAACAGATCCGCCACGCGGGCCAGCGGCGCCGGCAGATGGTCGCGGACGAAGGACACACGCATGTGCAGGCCGAGCCGGTAGCAGGCAGCGGCGCCGAAGAACGTGAGGACGATGGATAAGAGTATCGCCGTCGCCTCGGGCCAGGAGGACGCGCTGTTCAGCCCGTAACGGGTGAACACGCCCCACGGCACGACGAGGGAAATCAGCACCATCGCCATGCCTGCCAGCAGCACGCAGGCGAAGTACAGCGCGTTCATGGCGCGGCGGTAGAATTGGGTCATCCGAATTTCCCCAACCCGTCATGGTCGGATTTAACCCGACCATGACGGCAAGACGAATTACTGAACCGCCTGAATCCGCTTGATCACCTCGGCGAATTTCGGCCCATATTTGTCCCAAACCGGCTTCACCGCATCCTGGAACGGCTTCTTGTCGGCCACCGTTTCCACGATGATTCCGGCCGCCTTCATCTTATCCAGCGCCTGCTGCTGATAAACGTTCCACAGCACGCGTTCCTCGGCCTGGGCTTCCTTGCCGAATTTTGTCAGCAGCGCTTGATCGTCCTTCGACAACCCGTTCCACACGCGCTTGGAAAACACGACCATTTCCGGCACGATCAGATGTTCCGTCAGCGTGTAATACTTCGCCACCTGGAAATGGTTGTCGAACACGAAGCTCGGCGGGTTGTTCTCGGCGCCATCGACCACGCCGGTCTGCAGCGCGGTGAACACCTGATCGTAGCCCATGGCGATACCGTTGCCACCCAGAGCGTTCATCATCTCCACGAACATGGGGTTGCCCATCACGCGGACCTTCAGGCCCTTCAGATCGCCGATGTCCTTGATCGGGCGTTTGGTGTCGTACATCGACCGAGCACCGGCATCCATCCAGCACAGGCCGATCAGCCCGGCCGTCGGATGGTTCGTCACCTTGTCCAGCAGCTCCTGCCCGATCGCGCCATCCAGGACCGCCTGCGCGTGCTTGGTGTCGCGGAACAGGAACGGCAGGTTCAGCACGTTCAGATCGTCCACGACGGGGCCAAGCGCGCCGACGCTGACGCGGGCCAGAGCCAACGCGCCGATCTGCGCCTGCTCGATGGCTTCCTTCTCGCCGCCCAGCTGCATCGACGCATACATCTGCACGGACAGGCGCCCGTCGGTGGCCTTCTTCAGCTTTTCGCCCAGCGACTCGACGGCGGTGACGGTCGGGTAGCCTTCCGGGTGCACGTCGGATGCCTTGAAAACCGTTTTCGTTTGGGCGACGGCGGGGCGCGTCAGCGCGGCCGCCACGCCCAGGCTCGCGCCGGACAGCGCGAATTGACGTCGTGAGATCATTGTTCCCTCCGGTGGTATCGATACCTTTTGCGGTCTTCCGCCGATTTCCGCAAGCGGAAACCGCCGCCCTTGCACCGCATCGGCACCCTGAATGTACCCGGCGCGATTGACCAGCCCGGATCGAAGTCGCGCCAGGGCTATCGCATATGACCTTTGGCGTCCCCGCTCGTCATTGTCGGGCGTGACCCGACCATCTCCTGCGATTTTACGCACCCATGAAAAGGCGGGGTTTTTCGAGCGGTGCCCCATTGGCCTGAGATGGTCGGGTCAGGCCCGACCATGACGGAAAGTGTCGGAAATCCGCCATATGCGAGGCCCATGGAAGTCGCGCCATGTCGCCATCTACGCGTTAGCGGATGCCCGAGCGCATGATCGGACCGGGAGGATTTCGCTCGGGATGCCGCAGGGGGGGGATGGTGGGCGCGACAGGGATTGAACCTGTGACCCTTCGCGTGTGAAGCGAATGCTCTACCGCTGAGCTACGCGCCCGCCCATTGAGGGGGCGGTTGATAGGCGGGGTGGGGAGGGGTGTCAAGGCGTTTGGAGCAAGCTTCTCGAGGCCTTCCCCTACAATAAAATTTCGCCCGTTGCGGGAGGCCGAGGGCTATTCTCGCAACCGGCTCTACGCCGGCAGCAACCGCCGCGCGATATCCGCCATCTCGGCCACCGTCCCCGCCGTCGCCACGGCTCCGCGCGCCATCGCGGGCGGACCGTACCCCCAGGCCGCGAAAATGCACGGCAACCCAGCCCCAAGCGCGGCCTGCACATCGTTGGCGTGATCGCCGGCCATGACGGAGCGGTTCGGCTCCCCGCCTGCCGCGGTCAGTGTCGCCAGCAGATGCGCGGGGTCGGGTTTGCGGACCGGAAAACTGTCGCCTCCGCCCACCGCGTGCAACAGCGGCGACAGGCCGAGCGCATCGAGCAGCGTGCGGGCGGCGCCTTCGGGCTTGTTGGTGCAGACGGCCAAGCGCCAGCCCTCGGCGACGAGATCGCGCAGGACGGTGCCGACGCCTGGGAAAAGGCAGCTCTCCACCGCCGCATGGGCCGCGTAATCGGCGGAGAATTCGGCGATGGCGGTGGCGTCCGGGGTGCGGCCGCGGGCGGCAAAGGCGCGCTCGACCAGCTTCGCCACCCCGTCGCCGACCATGGCGGCGGTGGACGGATAATCGAACAGCGGCAGATCGCGCGCGGCCATCAGCCGGTTCAGCGCGGCGGCGAGGTCGGGGACCGTGTCGACCAGCGTGCCATCGAGGTCGAGAACCAGGACTCGTGCGGCCAAGATGAAGCACTCCGAAACGCGAATTGAACCAAGGACGTAGCGACAGGCTTTGACACAAGGCGATGCTGGCCGCTACGCCATCCGTCATCGTCAAGCAAGGGGAAGCCATGCCGGCAACCGCCATCATCCTGGCCGCGGGGCTGGGAACGCGGATGAAATCCGCATTGCCCAAGACCCTGCATAAGATCGCCGGCCGCTCCATGCTGCGGCATCTGCTGTCCAGTTGCGAGTCCGTCTTCGATCGGATCGTCGTCGTGCTCGGACCCGACATGGACTCGGTGCGGAAGGAAGCCGCGCCGCATGTGTGCGTGGTGCAGCACGAACGTCTGGGCACTGCGCATGCGGCGTTGCAGGCGGTCGCGCATTTCGGCGACGGCGATGTGGCGATTCTGTATGCCGACAACCCGCTGATCCGGACGGAAACGCTGCGCGCGGTGCTGCGGCGCGATGCGCCTCTGGGTCTGCTGGCGTTCCGGCCGGCCGATGCGGCGCGTTACGGGCGGGTGGTGACCGACGGCGGCTTTGTGGAACGCATCGTCGAATGGGCCGACGCCAGCACGGATGAGCGCGCGATCGGGCTGTGCGCTGCCGGCGTGATGTGCGCCAGCGCCGCCGACATGACGCGCTGGCTGCGGGCCGTGAAGGCCGACAATGCCAAGGGCGAGTATTATCTGACGGACACCGTCGCTCTGGCGCGGGCCGAGGGCGCCCGCGTCGTCGCGGTGGAGGCGCCGGCGGACGAGGTGGCGGGGGTGAACTCGCGCGTCGAGCTCGCCGCGGCGGAGGCCGTGCTGCAGGGCTGGCTCCGCACCGCCGCGATGGACGCGGGCGTGACGATGATCGATCCCGGGTCGGTCTTCCTGTCCGCCGACACCGCGTTCGAGCCGGATGTCACCATCGAGCCCAACGTCATCTTCGGCGCCGGCGTGTCGGTGGCGCGCGGTGCGGTCATTCGCGCGCATAGCCATCTGGAGGGCTGTTCGGTGGGGCCAGACTGCATCGTCGGGCCGTTCGCGCGGCTGCGGCCGGGCACGGTGCTGGGACACGGCGTCCACATCGGCAATTTCGTGGAGGTTAAGGCCTCGGTTTTGTCGGCTGGCGTGAAGGCCAGCCATTTGACTTATTTGGGCGACGCGTCGGTCGGCGAGGACACCAATATCGGTGCGGGCACGATCACCTGCAATTACGATGGCGTCTTCAAACACCGCACGACCATTGGCGCTCGTGCTTTCATCGGTTCGGATGTGGCATTGGTGGCGCCGGTGACAGTGGGCGACGACGCATCCATCGCGGCGGGCAGCGTCATTACCGAGGACGTGGCGCCGGGCGCCCTGGCGCTGGCGCGCGGACGGCAGGTGCAGAAACCGGGACGCGCGACGGAAATACGCGCGGCATTGCGGGCGAAGAAAAAGGGTGCGGGCTGATGTGCGGTATTGTCGGGGTTATCGGAATTCGTCCGGCGGCGCCCCTGATTTTGGAATCTTTGTTTCGGCTGGAATATCGCGGCTACGACAGCGCCGGCATCGCCACGCTGGTGAACGGCGCCATCGACCGGCGGCGGGCCGAGGGGAAACTCGGCAACCTCGCGGCTTCGTTGGGGAAAGAGCCGCTGGCGGGTCTGACCGGCATCGGCCACACGCGCTGGGCGACGCATGGCGCGCCGACGGTGAACAATGCGCATCCGCACGGGACCGCACGCGTTTCGTTGGTGCATAACGGCATCATCGAAAACCACGCGGAATTGCGCGCCGAACTGGAAGCGGCCGGACAGGTTTTCGCGTCGCAGACCGATACGGAAACGGTCGCGCAACTGGTGGATTTGAATTTGCGGCGCGGCATGCAGCCGATCGAAGCGGCCGGCGCGGCGCTGCGGCGGCTGGAGGGGGCTTACGCTCTGGCGATGATTTTCGCCGGGCATCCGGAGCTGATGATCGTGGCGCAACATGGCGCACCGCTGGCGGTGGGGTTCGGGGAGGATGAGATGTTCGTCGGCTCCGACGGTCTCGCGCTCGCGCCGCTGACACGGCGGATCGCCTATCTGGAAGACGGCGACTGGGCGGTTGTCGACCGCCAGGGTGCCCGCTTCTACGGCATGGACGGCGTGGAAGTGCAGCGCGAAGCAAAACTGACCCGCCTGACCGGCGCCGCCATCGGCAAGGGTAATTTCCGCCATTTCATGGAAAAGGAGCTGCACGAGCATCCCGCCGTGATCGGCGACACGCTGCACCGGATGGTCGATCCGGGCACCCGGGCGGTGACGCTGCCGGACTGGAATATCGATTTCGCCAAGGTGTCGCGCATTACCATGAGCGCGTGCGGATCGGCCTATTACGCCGGTCTCGTCGGGCGTTGGTGGTTCGAGGCGATGGCGCGGATTCCGATGGACGGCGATGTGGCCTCGGAATTCCGTTACCGCACGCCGCCGCTGGAAAAAGGCGGGCTGGGGTTGTTGGTGTCTCAATCGGGGGAAACGGCCGATACGCTGGCGGCTTTGCGCTATATGCGCGAGCAGGGGCAGCAGGTGTTGTCGATCCTGAACGTTCCGGAAAGCAGCATGGCGCGCGAGTCCGACGCGGTGCTGGAAACCGTGGCCGGGCCGGAAATCGGAGTGGCCAGCACGAAGGCGTTTACGGCGCAGCTTTCCGTTCTGGCATGTCTGGCGCTGGCGGCGGGCCGAGCGCGGGGGACCATCGATGCCGCGCAGGAAGCGGCGATGACTCATGCGCTGCTGGAAGTGCCCAGTCGGGCAGCGGAGGTTTTGGAGAACGACGCGGCGATAAAAAAGATCGCGGAACGGGTCGCGAAGGCGCGGGACGTTCTGTACCTGGGGCGCGGGAATTGTTACCCGATTGCCATGGAAGGCGCACTAAAGCTGAAGGAGATCAGCTATATCCACGCCGAGGGTTATGCCGCCGGGGAGATGAAGCACGGCCCGATCGCGCTGATCGATGCGCAGGTGCCGGTGATCGCGATCGTGCCATCGGGTCCCTTGTTCGAGAAGACGGCATCCAACGTGCAGGAAGCGGCGGCGCGGGGCGGTCAGGTGATCGTGTTCTCCGACGCCGAGGGGGCTGCGAAACTTCGTGGGATATCGGTCGAGACGGTTATTCTGCCGGCGGTCGATCCCTTCGTGGCGCCGATCCTATATGCGATTCCGGTGCAGATGCTGGCGTATTACGTGGCTGTGCTGAAAGGCACGGATGTGGATCAGCCGCGGAATTTGGCGAAGTCTGTGACGGTGGAGTGAGGCTATACCGGCGCTCGGTCCGGGGTTATACTCGCGGGTAACCTGATCCGAGAAGCCGCATGACCCTGTCCTTCGCGCCCCTCACGCCCACTATCGCCGCCACCGTCTCCGGCATCGATCTGACGCGGCCGCTGACGCCCGAACAGGTGCGGGCCATCGACGACGGCATGGACCGCTACGGCGTGCTGGTGTTCCACGATCAGCATTTCGACGACGAAACCCAGCTCGCGTTCAGCCGCAATTTCGGCGAACTGGAGGTGTCGTCCGGCGCCGAGATGAGCAAGCCGGAGGAAATGCGGCTGAAGATGGAGATGGCCGATATCTCCAACCTCGATGCCAACAACCGGCTGCGCGCCGCCGACGACCGCAAGCGGTTGGGGGCGCTGGGCAACCGTCTCTGGCATTCGGATGCGTCGTTCCGAGCGGTGCCGGCGAAATATTCGCTGCTGTCTGCTCGGATTGTGCCGCCGAAGGGCGGGAACACCGAATTCGCGGATATGCGCGCGGCCTACGACGCGTTGGATGAAGCGACCAAAGCGCAGGTCGAAAACCTGGTAACCGAACATTCCAACGCGTTTTCCCGCGAGATCATCGGGTTCGAGCGGCAGGACTACGGCGCGGAAAATCAGGACAAGCTGCGCCCGGTGCGGCACCGGCTGGTGCGCTACGATCCGCACACGGGGCGGAAATCGCTCTATTTGTCCGCCCATATCGGCGGCATTATCGGCTGGCCGGTCCCGGAGGCGCGCGCTTTCATCCGCGACCTGATGGAACACGCGACGCAGCCGGAATTCGTCTACGCGCACGCCTGGAAACCCTGGGATTTGGTGATCTGGGACAACCGGACCACGATGCATCGCGCGCGTCGCTATAACGATCTGACCGACGTGAGAGATATGCGCCGTTCCACCATCCGCGGCGATGGGGTGACGGTGGAGCAGGTTCAACAAGCCGCGTAAATCAAGGAGGACTCGCCTTATGACGATGAACATTCGGCCGGTACAGACCGGTTTCGTCGGTGAAGTCACCGGCATCGACATCTGCCAGCCGCTGTCGTCCGCCGATGTGGCCGCGATCGAGCGCGGCATGGACGATTATGCCGTGCTGTCGTTTCCAAAACAGCCGCTGACCGACGATCAACAGGTCACGTTCAGCGCCAATTTCGGGGAACTGGAAATCCCGCTCGCGGCTCAGATGGCGGCGCCGGAAACGCGGCGGTTCCAAAAGCTGGAACTCGGCGATATCTCCAACTTCGCTGTCGGCAGCACCGAGGTTCTGCGCGCCCGCGACGACAAGAAGCGGATGTATGCGCTGGCGAACCGGCTTTGGCACTCGGATGCTTCGTTTCGCGCTGTCGGTGCCGGGTACACGTTGCTGCACTCACGGATCAATCCGTCGAAGGGCGGGAATACGGAATTCGCCGATATGCGGGCCGCTTACGATGCGCTGGATAACGCCACGAAGGCGCTCGTCGACGACATGATCGTCGAACACTCCATCGTTTATTCGCGGGAACAGATCGGTTTCACGGTCGAAGGCGATTCCGCCGATTTGAAACCCGTGAAGCATCGTCTGGTCGTGACGCATCCGGTGACCGGGCGGAAATCGCTTTATCTGTCCTCGCATATCGGCAACATCGTCGGCTGGCTGGTGCCGGAGGCGCGGGCGTTCCTGCGCGATCTGACCGAACATGCGACGCAGCGGCAGTTCGTTTACTCCCATCCATGGCAGGTGAACGATCTGGTGATGTGGGATAACCGCACCGTCATGCATCGCGCCACGCGGTTCGACGATCTGCGCGAAAAGCGCGATTTGCGCCGCACTTCGATCAAAGGCGTGGGGCTGGCCGTCGATCACGTGCCGGTCGCGCAAGCGGCGGAGTAAGACGGATGGAATTTCGGCCCCTGCATCCCCTGTTCGTGGGGGAGGTGTCGGGGGTCGATCTCTCGCGCGCCCAGACGCCGGCGGAGATCGCTGCCATCGAGGCGGCGATTGCCGAACACGCCGTGCTGGTGTTTCGCGATCAGCGCATCACCGACGAACAGCAGCTGGCGTTCAGCGAATGCTTCGGACCGCTGGAACACACCGGCGGCACCGGCATCAGCAAACCGGGCGAGCAACGGCTGCATCCGGCATTCGCCGATGTTTCCAACCTGGATGTGAACAACACCGTTTTGGCGCGCGACAGCAGGCGGCGGTTGTATAGCCTGGGCAATATGCTCTGGCATTCGGATTCGTCGTTCAAGCCGGTGCCGGCG
Organism: uncultured Acetobacteraceae bacterium; assembly: GCA_903895595.1. Classification (GTDB taxonomy): domain Bacteria; phylum Pseudomonadota; class Alphaproteobacteria; order Acetobacterales; family Acetobacteraceae; genus Rhodopila. Next base: position 16,513 of record CAITUP010000117.1, read on the forward strand.
AGTTATTCGCTATTGTCCGGTCGGGTCGTCGTTGCCAAAGGCGGCGAGACCGAATTCGCGGACATGCGCGCAGCCTATGATTCCTTCGATGCCGATACGAAGACGCAAATCGAGGAGCTGATTTGCGAGCATTCGTTGATTTACTCGCGCCAGACCTTGGGATTCGACGATTTGACCGAGGCCGAAAGGGACACCATGCGCCCAGTGCGCCAGCCGTTGGTTCGGACGCATCCGATCAGCGGTCGGAAATCGGTGTATCTGGCGTCCCATATCGGGAAAATTCTGGGATGGCCGGTGCCGGAGGCACGGGCGTTTATCCGCGATTTAACCGAGATCGCGACGCAGCCGGCGTTCGTTTACCGCCATGTTTGGCAACCGTTCGATCTGGTGATGTGGGATAATCGGTGCACGATGCATCGTGCTCGGCGGTACGACGCGACGCAGGTGCGCGATATGCGGCGGACGACGGTGGCGGGCTAACCGCTGCCCTCACGAATGCAGTTTAATCAGTGCCGCCATGAGGCCAAAGCCGATAGTCAGCATGCTGCCCATCATGACGCCGACACGCAGCAGCAACCGAGCATCGCGATGATCGAGCGACGCCGCGAATTCCCGCCGCATGGCCTTCATGTCGTCACTCAAAACGGCGATCATCGCTTTCAATTCCGCCCGGGTGTTGGCGATCGACATCGTCAATTCCTGTCGGACGTTCTCGATCGACGTCGTCAATTCCTGGCGCACGTTCTCGATCGACATCGTCAATTCCTGGCGCACGCTCTCGATCGACATCGTCAATTCCTGTCGGACGTTCTCGATCGACATCGTCAATTCCTGTCGGACGTTCTCGATCGACGTCGTCAATTCCTGTCGGACGTTCTCGATAGACGTCGTCAATTCCCGGCGTACCGTCTCGATCGACGTTTCCAGCTCCCGCCGGGTCGCATCAAGGTCCGTCTTGGTCACCAGTTCGGTCATGATGAACTCTCGCGCCGCTTCCGCGTGAACTTCGGCCGCGCGATCCGGTATGCCCCCATCGCGTAGCCGTTTGGCGTAGGCGAGGGTGTCGAACGCGTAGGCCATCCGGTATCTCCTTTACGGTATCCACTCCCTTTTCACCACAAAAAGGTTAACAAAGGGTTGATATCGCAAAAGAAAATGGCATACTCAGGTATGTCGTTACCCCGCCTCGATCCGGATTAGGGCCGGCGGCTCCATCACCGTGTTCAGCGCCGCGATCCGCTCCAGCGCCTTGGTCATGGCACTTTCCCGCGTCTCATGCGTGACCAGCACCACCGGCACGGCCTCCCCGGGCGAGCGGCCGCGTTGCAGCATCGACTCCAGGGAAATCCCTTCGTCGCGCAGCACGGCGGTCACGTCCGCGATCACGCCGGGGCGGTCCACGACCATCAGACGCAGATAATAGGCCCCAACATGCGCGCTCATGGGTACCGACGGTGCGCTGGACAGCGCGGAACCCGCGGCACCCCAGACCGGCGTCAGGCGCCCGCGCGCGAGATCGATCAGGTCCGCGACCATGGCGGAGGCTGTTGGCCCCTCCCCTGCCCCGCGGCCTTCCAGCATGACGCGGCCGACGAAGTTGCCCTCGGCGACCACGGCGTTGAACACGCCGTCCACCCGCGCGATCGGGGCGGAAGACGGCACCATGCAGGGATGCACGCGCGTCTCGATCCCCTGGTCCGTCTGGCGGGCAATGCCGAGCAGCTTGATGCGGTAGCCGAGTTCCGTGGCGAAACCGATGTCCAAAGCGGAGATCCGGCGAATGCCCTCCACATAGACGGAATCGAAGGCCACCGGGCGGCCGAACGCCAAAGCGGCGAGGATCGACAGCTTATGCGCGGCGTCGATGCCGTCGATGTCGAAGGAGGGGTCGGCCTCGGCGTAGCCGAGCTTTTGGGCATCGGCCAACACGTCGGCGAATTCGCGGCCGTGTTCGCGCATCTGCGTCAGGATGTAGTTGCAGGTGCCGTTCAGGATGCCGGCGACACGGCTGATGCGGTTCGCGGCCAGGCCCTCGCGCAGGGCTTTAATGGCGGGGATACCGCCGGCGACCGCGGCCTCGAACGCCAAGGACACGCCTTTTGCCTCCGCCAGCGCGGCCAGTTCGGCCCCGTGCACCGCGAGCAGCGCCTTGTTGGCGGTGACCAGCGACTTGCCGGCGGCGATGGTCGCCTCGGCCAAAGCGCGGGCGGAACCCTCGGAGCCACCAATCGCCTCCACCACGACATCGACGCCGGGATCGGAGGCCAGCGCGACGGGATCGTCGTACCAGCGCAATCCGGCGACGGGCACGCCCCGGTCCTTCGACCGGTCGCGGGCCGAAACGGCGGTCACGACGATCGGGCGGCCGGCGCGGGCCGCGACCAGATCGGCGTTCTCACGCAATACCTTGAGGACCCCGCCCCCGACAGTGCCGAGGCCGGCGACACCGACCGACAGAGGACGGCTCATTGCGCGGCGACCTCCGACAATTCCGCTTCGGGCGCGGTCGCGGCATTGGAACCGGTTTGCAGGAAGCCGCGGATGTTGCGGACCGCCTGACGCAAGCGGTGGGTGTTTTCGACCAAAGCGATGCGGACGAACCCGTCGCCATGCTCGCCGAAGCCCAGGCCGGGTGCGACCGCGACCTTGGCGCGCGCCAGCAGCAGCTTGCTGAACTCGACGCTGCCCATCGAAGCATATTTCGGCGGGATCGGCGCCCAAGCAAACATCGACCCCTCCGGGCTCGGCATATCCCAACCGGCGGAGACGAGCCCCTTGATCAGGACATCGCGGCGGTCACGGTACAGGGTGCGCATTTCCTCCACGCAATCCTGGGGGCCGTTCAGCGCGGCGGTGGCAGCGACCTGGATCGGCGTGAAGGCGCCGTAATCCAGATAGGATTTCATCCGCGTCAGCGCGTTGATCAGACGGGCATTGCCGGCGGCGAAGCCCATGCGCCAGCCCGGCATGGAGTAGGTCTTGGACAGGCTGGTGAACTCCACCGCGATGTCCTTGGCGCCCGGCACCTGCAGGATCGAGGGCGGGATTTTGTCGCCGAAATAGATCTCCGCGTAGGCCAGATCGGACATGATCCAGATCTCGTGCTTGCGGGCGAAGGCGACGATTTCCTTGTAGAAATCCAGATCGGCCAGATAGGCGGTCGGGTTGGACGGAAAGTTGACAATCAGCGCCGTCGGCTTCGGGACCGAGTGCCGCACCGCCGTGTCCAGCGCCCGCAGCATCTCCTCGTCCGGGGTCGCCGGAATGCTGCGCACCCCCGCGCCGGCGATGATGAAGCCGAACTGGTGGATCGGGTAGGACGGGTTCGGCACCAGGATGGTGTCGCCGGGGCTGGTGATCGCCGAGGCCAGATTGGCCAGACCCTCTTTCGACCCAAGGGTCGCGATGACTTCGGTATCGGGGTTCAAGCCCACGCCGAACCGGCGCTCGTAATACCCGGCCAGCGCGCGGCGCAACCCAGGGATGCCCTGGCTTGTGGAATACCGATGCGTGCGCGGGTCCTGCACGGCCTCCACCAGCTTCGCCACGATGTGCGGCGGAGTCGCGCTGTCCGGGTTGCCCATGCCGAGGTCGATAATATCCTCCCCGGCAGTCCTGGCCTTAGCCTTGGCCGAGTTCACTTCGGCGAAGACGTAGGGCGGCAGACGGCGGATGCGATGGAACTCGCCGGAGGTATCGGAACTCATGGTCGGCCTTTCAGGGCTGGTTGGAGGCTTAGTGTAGCAGACGGATGCTCGCGCCGCGACCGGCCGCTTCGCCGCCGATCTGCAACGCGGTTTCTGGCACGCCCGCGGCTTTGAACGCCGCCGCGAGCGCGCTCGCTCGTCCGAGCGCCAGGCGCAGGGCGGTGTCCTGGGCGGCGGGGTCGCTGGAGGTGGCGTCGCCGTAGCCCGTCAGCACGATCGTCGCGCCCTTCCGGCGGGCCGCGATCTGCGTCACGGCGGCCTTGGTTGTGGCGTTCACCTCCGCCGATGCGGGTTCGAACGACACGGTCACCGCGTCGGTGCTGGCGGGCACCGGTGCGGCGGCGATCGGTGCCGCGGGCGGCGGCAAGGGGGCCACGGCTTCCGGCGCGACGGCCGGACGCGGCGGCGGCGCCTCCGGCATTTGCGGCATGGGTGCGGTTTCCGGGGCGATCGTTGGCACCGCTTCCGGCGCGGCCAGAGGGGCGCTTTGCACCGGCTTCACCGGGGCCGGTGTTGGCGGCGCGGCGGGTGCGGACGCGGCCGGGACCGACGCGCTTATGGCCGCGGGCGCGGCCGGGGCCGGCGGAGGCAGCGTGCCGGTGCCGAACAGGCTGGGCGAAGCGGCCGGCGACGACGGATCGGCCATGGGATTGGCGGCATTCGCGTATTGCGCGTGCTCCCGATCCGCGATCAGGCCTTTGGTCAGTTTTTCCATGGCCGCGCGATCCGGCGGCGTCGGGCGCGCCGGTACGGTGCCGAGATTCGGATCGGCATCGTCCGCACCGGGGGGCGGCGGGCGCCGTTCGGCGATCTTGCCGCCCTCCAGATCGTGCCACCAGTTCACCGGATTGATCGACGACAGCGTCGAACATCCGCCCAGCAGCAACGCCAGCGCCGATGGCACGGCGACCATGCGCCGGGATACCCACGATTGGCCTTGAACACGCACCCGCACCTCCTTAGGTTCCGCTCGTCTCCCGCTGAACACCATTTGTCGGACCCGCTCCACGCATTGCACGGCCTGTGTAGCCGCTAGGTGCGCCGACGCAAAGGATAGCCGCATGGCCAAGGCCGAAAACCCGACGACCGCCCCGCAAATGCCGGGGTTCGCCCTGCCGGACCCCGAGGTCGTGAACCGGACGATGGCCGATATCGCCGAACGATCGCAGCGAATCGTCGCGGAGTGGACGAAGCGGCAGGCGACGGGGGACACCGACGGGCCGTCCGCGGATGCGATGAACATCGGACGCGCGTTCATGGACATGACGGCGAAGCTGATGGCGGACCCCGCCCAGTTGCTGCGGGCGCAGATCGGATTCTGGCAGGACACCATGACGCTCTGGCAGAACACGACGCGACGGGTGCTGGGCATGGAGGCGCCGGAGGTCATCGACGCGCCGTCCACCGACCGCCGCTTCAAGGACGACGCGTGGAAGGACAATGAGGTCTTCGACTTCATCAAGCAGACCTATCTGCTGTCCGCCCGCTTCGTGCAGGACACCGTCAGCAAGGTGGACGGGTTGGACCCGAAGACCGCGCAGAAGGTCGATTTCTACACGCGCCAGTTCATCGACGCGATGAGCCCCAGCAACTTCGTGCTGACCAACCCCGAGGTGCTCCGCAAAACCGTGGAAACCGGCGGCGAGAACCTGCTGAAGGGTCTGAGCAACCTTTTGGGCGACCTGGAACGCGGCAAGGGCCAGCTGCGCATCAAGATGACGGATACCGAGGCGTTTTCCGTCGGCGGCAATATCGGCGTATCGCCGGGCAAGGTCGTCTACCAGAACGACCTGATGCAGTTGATCCAGTACACCCCCTCGACCGACAAGGTGCTGAAACGGCCGCTGGTGATCGCGCCGCCGTGGATCAACAAGTTCTACATTCTCGATCTTCGGCCGCGGAACAGCTTTGTCCGCTGGGCGGTGTCGCAGGGGCACACGGTGTTCGTGATTTCCTGGGTCAATCCGGACGAGAAACTCGCCGAGAAGAATTTCGAGGATTACATGCACGAAGGCTTCCTCGCCGCGCTGGACGCGATCGAGGCGGCGACCGGGGAAAAGGAAGTCAACGCCATCGGATACTGCCTCGGCGGGACGCTGCTTGCTTCGACCCTGGCGTACATGGCCGCGAAGGGCGACGACCGGATCAAGACGGCGACGTTCTTCGTCACGATGATGGATTTCGCGGAAGCCGGCGAGCTGGGCGTGTTCATCGATGAGGAACAGCTGCGGACGCTCGAGGAAAAAATGAACCGGCGCGGCTACCTCGAAGGCAGCGAGATGGCGACGACGTTCAATATGCTGCGGGCGAACGACCTGATCTGGTCCTTCGTGGTGAATAATTATCTGTTGGGCAACGATCCGTTCCCGTTCGATCTGCTGTACTGGAACGCGGATTCCACCCGGATGCCGGCGAAGATGCACAGTTTTTACCTGCGCAACATGTATCAGGCCAATCTGTTGAAGGACCCCGGCGGGATCAGCCTGTCGGGCGTGCCGATCGATCTGGGGGCGGTGAAAACGCCGGCCTATTTCATCTCCACCCGCGAAGATCACATCGCGCCGTGGAAATCGACCTATCGCGGGACGCAGTTGCTGGGCGGGAAGAAACGCTTCGTGCTGGCGGCGTCCGGTCACATCGCCGGCGTGGTCAATCCGCCGGAGGGCGGGAAATACAACCATTGGATCAATGAGGCGTTGCCCCCCACGCCGGACGAATGGCTGGCGGGGGCGACGGAACTGGCGGGGTCGTGGTGGCCGGATTGGCACCGCTGGATCCTCGCGCACGGCAAGGCCCAGGTGGCGGCACGGGTGCCGGGGGATGGGAAGCTGAAGGCGATCGAGGACGCCCCGGGGAGCTTTGTGCAGGTGCGATTGACCTGAGAGTATCGGCATATTTTAGCGGAGGAACGCGCCGTCCCAGCGGGTCGCGTTCTGCCCGCCCGAAGGTTCGGTCGGGTTAATCGCGTTCCTACTGCTTCACCGCCCCCGCCGTCAGCCCCGCCACGTAATGCTCCACGAAGAACGAATAAATCACCGCCACCGGCACGGACCCGAGCAGCGCGGCCGCCATCAGTTGCCCCCAGTAGAACACATCGCCTTTCACCAGCTCCGCGATCGCCCCCACCGGCACCGTACGCACATCGGTCTGCGTCAGGAAAATCAGCGCATACAGAAACTCATTCTGCGACAGCGTGAACGCAAAAATCCCGGCCGAGATGAACCCCGGCACGCATAATGGCAGAAATACCTTGAAAATGGTTTGCAACCGCGTCGCCCCGTCGATGCGTGCGGCATCCTCCAGTTCGACCGGAACCGACCGGAAATACCCCATCAGCAGCCATGCGCAGAACGGCACCAGCAGCGTCGGGTAAGTCAGCATCACGGACGTCAGCGTATCCCCGAGATGCAGCTGATTGATGATATCGGCCAAGGGAATGAACAGCAGCGGTTGCGGTACCAGATACGTCGCGGCGACGGCGAAGGAAATCAGCGCCGAACCCGCGAATTTCATGCGCGCCAGCGGGTACGCCAGCATGGTGCCGAACACGAGGGAAATCGCCGTGGAGACGACCGCGACCAGGAACGTGTTCCAGGTCCAGACCAGAAAATTCGTCTCGGTCAGCAGGTCCACGTAGTGCTTCAGCGTCGGATGATACACGATCATCGGCATGATCTTGCGGTTGTACAGCTCGCTGTTCGGTTTGATGGACGTCACCGCCATCCAGTAAAACGGAAACAGCGTGAACACCATGAAGGCCCCCAGGGGAATCCACAGTTTCAGCGCCCGCACACGCCATCCGCCTCGTTCGACGCTCATGATTTGTTCGGCTTCATGTAGATGGACATGGCGATAATGATCAGGGCCAAGGGCGGCAGCATCGCCAGCGCGACGGAGGCACCCATGCCCAGCTGCCCCCCGCCCATGGCGATATCGAACGCGTAGGTCGCGAACAGATGCGTGGCATTCGCCGGCCCGCCGCGGGTCAGGACGTAGACCAGCTGGAAATCGGCGAAGGTGAAGATAATGGAAAACATCGTCACGATGAAAATCACCGGCTTCAGCAGCGGCAGCGTCACGTAGATGAACCGGTGCCAGGTACTGGCGCCGTCGATCGTCGCGGCCTCATACAAATCGGGGGAGATCGTTTGCAGCCCCGCCAGCAGCGTGATCCCGTAGAACGGCAGCCCGCGCCAGACGTTGACGATAATCAGCGAAATCATCGCCAGAGTCGGATTACCCAACCAGGACGGGCCGGGATCGGCGAGGCCGGAATATTTCAGCAGCCAGTTGATGACGCTGAACCCGGGGTCGAGCATCCACATCCAGGCGATCGTCGAAAGTACCGTCGGCACGATAAACGGCAACAGCATCAGTGCCCGTATGATATTCTTGCCCCGGAAGTTCTGGTTCATCGTCAACGCCAGACCCAACCCGCCGACCATTTTCAGGATCGTGGCGAAGAAGGTATAGACGAAGGTGTTGATCGTCACACGCCAGAACACCGGATCCTGCGCGTCGGCGACGAAATTCGCCAGCCCGACGAAGGTGCCGGCATGCGCGACCGGCCGGTCCTCCAGGCTTAGCCAGATGCCGTACAGGAACGGGTAGCCGACCAGCGCGCACAAAAACAGGATCGGCGGACCGACCATGAGCCAGGAGAAGACCCCTTCCCGCTCCGTCCAGCGACGAAACGGGGAGGCTGGACGGTATTCCGTATAGGACAAGGACACGTCAGGCGTTTTTGAAAATTTGTTTCAGCTGGGCGCTGGCGTCGGCAATGACCTCCTTGGTGGATTTACCGGCGCAGGCCTTGGCGAACATATCCACGACCACGTATTTCGCGACGCTTTCCGACTGCGGGCGGCTGATCGGCGCGGGCCAGCCCGGCAGATGCGAATTCGCCATGGAATCGCGATACGGCAGATTCCGAGGCTCCTTATGCCAGAACGACGCATCGTCGTACGCGTGCAGGAACGGGCCGTAATAGCTGTCGGCGACGTCGTACCAGCCGGCGACCTGTTTCGGATCCATCAGCCACACCATGAAATCCTTGGCGGCTTGGACGTCCGGCGTATGGGTGAAAATCCCGTGCGTCCAGGGATTGAGCATATGGAACCGCTCGCCGGTCGGACCTTTCGGGTTCTGCGCCTGTCCGGTGACCTTGCCGATATCCGGGAAGTCGCGCTTGGCGACGTAAAGAATGCTCTCGGCATTGTTGGTGCAGGAAATCTGCTCCGACAGGAAGGCCTTGTTGTTGGACACGTCGGTCCAGCCCAACACATCCTCGAACATCGTTTTCTGGAAAAACTCGCGACAGAAATCGATGGCCTTGGCGGTTTCGGCAGAATCGATCGCCACCGTCTTGCCGTCCTTGTCGACCTCGCGGGCGCCGAACGACCAGAGCAGCGGATAGAGCCAGCCGTGGTTGTCGCCGAACCCATGTCCGAGCTCGAATCCGAAGGGATGGCCGTTCTTTTTCAGCTTGATGCCGGCTTCCAGCAGTTCGGCCCAGGTTTCCGGGAACGACTTAACCCCGACCTCGTCGAACCAATCCATGCGGTAGTTCATGAGCTGGCCGATATTGCCGAACGGAATGGCTTTCCATTTGCCGTTCACGACCACGGCCTCGGCCGCGTTCGCGTGCCAGCCGCCGGCCTTGTCGCCGATGATCTTGGCGATGTCGGTGACGTCCACCAGCTTCTGATCGAACAGGAACGGCCAGTTGAACGCCATCTGCGCCATTTCCGGGCCGGTGCCGGTTTCCGCCACCGTGGTGTCGCGGGTCTGGATGCTGCCGACGCTGACGGTCTCGTAGACGATCTTGATGCCGGTGGCCTTCTCGTAGGCCGGGGCGATGGTGTTCTTGAAATACGCGTCGTAGGCCGGGATGAACGAACTCTCGTGCATCATGGTCATCTGTTTGGGGGCCGCGCCCGCTCGGGATGCGCCCAAAATGCCGCCGACCGCCGTAAGGGCGGAGATTTTCAGGATGTCGCGGCGTGAGGCCGCCTGGATGATGTTGGTCACAAAATATCCCCCCTGGCTAACAGCCCGCCATATGTCCAGGCGGTGTATCCGAAAGGCAAGTTAGAGGGTGCGTAACGGCAAAGTCAATGTGCGTTTGATGCGCAGCCGTATGTCAACCAGGCTTTCCGCCAAAGGGCGATTAATGTTTCGAGTTCCCGCATCGATATCGCCCTGGTCGCGTCCCAGTTGTCCCGCTCGGGATCGGGCGACACTTTGCGTGCGGTTGCCATACCGCCAAGTGCTTCATGCACGCGACGCCGGACATCGGTGTTCGCGACATAGAGAGCGACGATCAAAGCCTCGGCCGTTTCGCACGTGCCTCTGCCCGCGGCGCCGGCCTGTTCCAAAACCGACAGAATCTGATCGACGCGATCGATCGGCAGCCTTGGGTCGCTCAGTAGGGCGGCAAGCGGATTCACGACGTCTTCCGGCTTCCTGTCCTTGCTGTAGAGAACATCTTGCAAATAATCTTTGCGGAATCTATATTGATCCGCAACGCTTGTGTTGGGTTTTGCAATTCGCCAGATCAGATAATCGGGTTTTGGCGATCCTTTCCACACGTATGCCGTGATCAGAACGACTACAAGGAAAGCAAATTGTGCCGCACCGATGGCCAGCATGCGCCGAACAAAATCCAGGATCTGCCTGAAGGCATCGGAAACGCCTGCCGGACCTTTCGGGTGGCGATCGACATAGATCGATTCGGTCAGTTTCTGGAAATCCACCACCGACAACAACATGCCGTAGAGCCGGCGCACCTCGATTTCCCGCGTAATCGGCGACACGTATTGCCCAGGGCGGTCTTCGATACCGTTCAATATTCCGGCGACGGCTTTAATATCGGCGCCGTGCAAGCGCACCAAATCGATAAATTTGGTAAATTTACGATCGTCCTCGGCAATAGCCGCGATCATGCGCCTTTCGTCGTGTCTGATTTTCTGGCTTTCGGCCTCTCGGACAGATTCGACCACCGAATCGACCAACACCTGAAATGGCGCCGAGAACCATGAAAGATCCGCTGAGGAACGGATCGAACCGCTCTTTCCGGCGATGATGTTCGGATATCCCACGCCCACCAGGAGCGCGGCGAAAATGCTCGTATCTCTGATGGCTCCGGTACGATCCAGAAACCAGAACAGCAGCACGGGAATCAATGTGTATAACAGGACGAGCAGATTTGCCTTTGCGTACCCGAAAATGCCATTGATTCCGGCAAGCAGCGAACGGATTTGCCACCAAGCCACGCCGACACCCAGCAGAAACACCAACCCGTAGCACAAATACGCGGGAATATCCGGCGATACATCCAGGTCGATCACGCCTCAGTTCCTCGTCTCACACTACCAGTCAGCCAACTCCCGTAACCATTTATTAAGCGAAGGGCGTGAACTGAACGTCGCGAACATGATACTGTCCGCGTCGGGCTCGGCGCTCAATCCGCTCGCATCCAGTAACCTGAGTTTCAGGAGATTCCGAATTGGCTCGACGAGGTCCGCAGGCTTATCGAAGCTCGCATATTTGAGGAGTTCGCCGCCGCGAACCAACTTGCGTTCGAGCACCGCGCGAAGCACGATTTTTTCCTTGTCGGTCAACCTCTCGGCGGTGATATCGGGCATCGGGCAGCCTCGCTGTCATCGTGGACGCAATCTAAGCGGAAGCGGTCGCGCGTTCAAGAGAAACACGCGACCGCTCGCGTCTCAGGACCGCGCGACGACCTGCGCGATCGCGGTGCCGACGTCCTGGGTGCCGGCCTGGCCGCCCATGTCGCGGGTCTTCGGGCCGTCGTTGCGCAGCAGGCTCTCGATCGCTTCCACGATCGCCGCGCCGGCTTCGTTTTCGCCCAAATGATTCAGCATCAGCGCCGCCGACCAGATCTGGCCGATCGGGTTGCAGATAAAGCGGCCGGCGATGTCGGGCGCCGAGCCGTGCACCGGCTCGAACATCGACGGGAACACGCGTTCCGGGTTGATGTTGGCGCTGGCCGCGATGCCGATCGAACCCGCCAGAGCCGGCCCAAGATCCGACAAAATATCGCCGAACAGGTTCGACCCGACGACGACGTCGAACCAATCGGGGTGCTGCACGAAATGCGCGCACAGGATGTCGATGTGATACTGGTCGGTGCGGATTTCCGGATAGTTCTTCGCCATCTCGGCGAAGCGTTCATCCCAGTAAGGCATGCTGTAGATAATGCCGTTGGATTTGGTGGCCGACGTGACATGCTTCTTCGGCCGCGTCATCGCCAGTTCGAACGCGTATTTCAGGATCCGGTCGGTGCCCTTGCGGGTGAAGATCGCCTGCTGGGACGCGAATTCGCGGTCCGTCCCCTCGAACATGCGGCCGCCGACCGACGAATACTCGCCCTCGGTGTTTTCGCGCACGACGTAGAAATCGATGTCCTTTTCCGTGCGGTTGGCCAGCGGGGTGTAAACGCCGGGCATCAGCTTGCAGGGGCGGATGTTGGCATACTGGTCGAAGCCGCGGCGGATCGGGATCAGCAGACCCCAGAGCGACACGTGATCCGGCACGCCCGGCCAGCCGACCGCGCCCAACAGGATGGAATCGGACTTCGCCAGTTGGTCCATACCGTCCTTGGGCATGAATTCGCCGGTTTCCTTGAAGGTCTCGCAGGACCAGTCGTAGTGCGTCAGCTCCAGATCGAAGCCGAAGCGGCGCGCGGCGGCGTCCAGCACTTTCAGGCTCTCCGGCACGGTTTCCTTGCCGATGCCGTCGCCCGGCAGGACGGCGATGCGATGTTTGCGGGTCATGGGACGGGTTCCTTGGACGGTGGTCGGTGCGCAGGGGATAGAGGATGGGGCGCGGTTGGCCAAGGGTGGGGCGCGACGGTTACCCGACTCGCCGGTTTGGGCGCAGAATGCCGCCATGAACACCCTATCCCCGACCACCCCGCTGTGGGACCGCTACACAGCATTGCATGCCGACGTGAAGCGGCTGCTGCGGATGAAAGCGCTGGTGTCCGCTCCCGTCACCAAGACGGAGTTCGTGGCCTGCATGCAAGCCACCGGCGGACGCACGCCCGACGGCAAATCCTGGCAAGCACCCACGGTCAACACGTGGTGCGGGGAGTTGCGCCGCCAAGGCCTCATGACCGCCGACGACGCCTGCCTGCCCGCGCTGGTGCATCCCATCGCCTGCGATGCCGGGGAATCGGACGATGCGCAGACGCTGGCATATGCGATTCAATCCGCGCTGCCGGCGCAGAAGCAGAGCCCGTTCCACTACCGTCAGTTCCAAATCGACGGTGACGCGGTCTACCGTTTGCTGCGGCTGGCCATTTATACCAACGACGCCACCGGCTTCGCCCAACGCGCGAACCTTGCCAGCCAGCGGTTCAGCGACTTTGCCCCTGCCAGAGCGATGACCAAGCTGTTCGGCGAGGTCGCCCCGTCCACCGGCTGGATTTTGTCGCGGAAACCGACGATCCAGGCGGCGCTGTTGGAGGCGCAGCTGGATCGCGCCGTCGCGACCGGCGAGGTCGATCCGGACCTGATCGCGCTCTGCCGGACACGCCTGTTGCAGGAAGGCTTCGGCGGTCTCCGGACCTCGCTGATGCGCTACGACCTGCTCGCCGGCCGCCTGGACGATCTGCGGACGGACCTGCTGGCCATCCCCGACACGCATCTGGACCAACGCCGAGCGGTGGAGGGTTCGGTGGCGTTTCTGGAAGGGCGGAACGAGGATGCTTCGGTCCTTTACCGAGACGCGCTGAAGCTGCGCCGCAAACGGATCGGGCGGCGTAAAATTTTCCTGGAAGACGAGCACCGCGTCTTCTTCGTCCTGGCGATGCTGCGTGCCAACGATGCGTCGTTCCACAAGGAAATTGAGAACGGTCTGGAAGCCGCGATGGCGGAATCCGAGGCGGCGGCATACGCCACGGAACTGCTCGCGATGCTGGCGATGCTCTGGCTGGTGCAGGGTTTCGACGCGAAAGCGCGCGGGTTGGCGGTGCGTCTGCGCGCAACGATCCCCAAGCAGCCATTCGCGGTCGCCTGTGTCGCTCTGGCTGAATTTTTCGTCGATCCGGAGCTCGCGCGCGGCAACCGCAAAGATTCGGCCGAACGGTTCGAGGCTTTGAAGGATACGATGCCGCTGGTGGCACGTATCCATGCCGAAGTCCTGGCGGCAACGGCGGTGAAGCCGGCACCGTACAGGGCTTGGCTGGGGCCGGATGCCGGATTGGCGTTCATCCAAATCGTGCAGACGCTGCCGCCTTGGGAACGGGCGCTGGAAAGCCTGGATATCTTCCTCGGCGGCGGCAAGACCGAGACGACGGAGGCCAAACCCGCGCGCCCGGCAAAGCGGCTGGTCTGGTTCCTGAACACCGACACCGAGGAAGTCGCCGTCGCCGAACAATCCGCCAAGGGCGCCGACGGCTGGACCGACGGGCGCGCGGTGGCGATGAAACGGCTTTACAAGCAGGACCCGAAGCTGGATTACCTGACGCCGCAGGACCGCACCGCTTTGCGCACCATCCGCAAGGAAACCTCCGGCTGGTACGACCAGGTCGAGTACGAGTTCGATCACCCCAAGACGCTGCTCGCGCTGGTCGGCCATCCCAACATCTCCGACGCCAGCCAGCGGTCCCGGCAGTTGGAGTTGGTGTCCTACCCCGTCGAACTGTTGGTGACCGAGGAAGGCGGCGGCTACCGCGTCGCGCTGTCGCATGCCGCTCATGACGCTACGACGTTCCTGGAAGCCGAGGCCCCCGGCCGCTACCGCGTCATCGATTTCCCCAAGAAGCTACTCGCGGTGCAGGAAATCCTCGGCACAAGGGGGATGACCGTGCCGGCCGCCGCGCGGGACCGGCTGATCGCGATGGTCCAGCGCAACAGCCCGGCTTTGCCGATCCGCGCGGAAATCGCGGAAGTGGCGGCGCCGGGGATCGAGGGACAGCCGGGGCCGGTTATCCAATTGGTACCATTCGACAGCGGGTTGAAATTGTCGCTGGTGGTGCGCCCGTTCGGCGCGCAAGGACCGGCCTATATCGCGGGCCTCGGCGGACGGTCGGTGCTGGCGACCGTTGGCGGGCAGCAGTTGCGGGCGACGCGGGATCTGCCTCGGGAATTGGCCGGGCGGACGGCGCTGATCGAGGCTTGCCCGACGCTGCGGGACCGGGGCGGGCCGGAGATGCACGAGTTTGTCATGGACGACCTGGACGGCAGCCTGGAACTGCTGCTGGAACTGCGCGCCTATACCGGACCGCTGACGATCGAATGGCCGGAAGGCCGGACGATGCGGGTCAGTCCGGTCACGGCGGGGAATATGAAACTGCGGGTTGCGCAGGACCGCGACTGGTTCAATGTCGACGGCACCGTCGCGCTGGACGATGAGCAGGTGCTGGAGATGCGCTTCCTGCTCGACCGGCTTGACCGGATTCAGGGTCGCTTCGTGCCGCTGGGCGATGGGCGTTTCGTCGCGCTGACGCGGCAGTTGCAGGCGCAGCTACAGCGCCTCGCCGCTGTGTCCGAACCGAACAAAGCCGGACGGCGCGTCCACAAGCTGGGCGCCCCGGCGCTGGACGCGGTGCTGGAGGATGCCGGAGGGGTAAAATCCGACGCCGCCTGGAAGAAGCACGTCGCCGCCATTCGCGCGGCCGAGGGGTGGACCCCTGCTTTGCCCCCCGGTCTGCAAGCGGAACTGCGGGATTATCAGGTGGAAGGGTTCGTTTGGCTGTCGCGGCTGGCGCGCTGGGGCGCGGGTGCGTGCCTCGCCGACGACATGGGGCTGGGCAAGACGGTGCAGGCCATCGCTGTCATACTGGACCGCGCGGCGGACGGGCCGTGCCTTGTCGTGGCGCCGACATCGGTTTGTCCGAACTGGGAGGCGGAGATTTCGCGGTTCGCCCCGACGTTGACGACGCACCGGCTGCCGGTGACGGGCGACCGTGCGGGCGTGATCGCGGGGCTGGGGCCTCGGGACGTGCTGGTGTGCAGTTATGGGTTGTTACACCAGACCATCGAGGCTCTGGGCGCCGTCGATTGGCAAATGGCGGTGCTGGATGAGGCGCAGGCGATCAAGAACGCCGACACCAAGCGCGCGCAGGCCGTGCAGGGGCTGAAGGCGGGTTTCAGGCTGGCGCTGACGGGGACGCCGGTGGAGAACTACCTCGACGAGCTCTGGAGCCTGTTCAATTTCGTCAATCCCGGCGTGCTGGGGTCGCGGGAGGGGTTTCAAAAACGCTTCGCCCGCCCGATCGAGCGCGACAAGGACCCGCATGCGCGTCAGGCGTTGCGGTCGCTGATCCGGCCGTTCCTGCTGCGGCGGACGAAAGCGGCGGTTTTGTCCGAGCTGCCGCCGCGCACCGAACAGACGCTGAGCGTGGAAATGGCGGAGCCGGAACGGGCGTTTTACGAGGCGCTGCGGCAACGGTCGCTGGAACGCATCGCCGCGTTGAACGAGCCGGCGGGGCGGCGGAAAATCCAAATCCTGGCGGAAATCACCCGCCTGCGGCGCGCCTGTTGCAACCCGGCGCTGATCGACGCCGCCGCCGGGGTCAGCAGCGGAAAGCTGGCCACCTTCATGGAACTGGTGGAGGATTTGATCCGCAACCGGCACAAGGCTTTGGTGTTCAGCCAGTTCGTCGGCCATCTGGAACTGGTCCGCGCCGCTTTGGAACCGCGTGGAATTAAATACGAATACTTGGATGGCAGCACGCCGTCCGCCGAACGGCAGCGGAGCGTGGCGGCTTTTCAGGCGGGCAGCGCCGATCTGTTCCTGATCAGCCTGCGCGCGGGCGGGACGGGGCTGAACCTGACGGCGGCGGATTACGTGGTGCACCTCGATCCCTGGTGGAACCCGGCGGTGGAGGATCAGGCGTCCGACCGAGCGCATAGGATCGGGCAGGAAAGGCCGGTGACGATTTACCGGTTGATTATGCAGGACAGTATCGAGGAGCGGATATTGCGGCTGCACCGGGACAAGCGGGATTTGGCCTCGGAACTGCTGGACGGGACGGAAACGGCGGCTCGGCTGAGCGAGGACGAGTTGCTGGAGTTGATCCGGGGGTGAGGGGGGTGGGAATTTCTTGCCCATTCCTCGGCCTGGGATTATCGGTGTTCTTATCGGAGAATACCCCCATGGCAGATATCGTCACCATCGACCGCCCCGACGTCGTTGCCTTGATCGCGACCATGGCCGACCGCTTCACGGCGGGGGACCGGACGGAGGCTGTTGCCCTCGCGCTGCGCCGCTTGGGAGATGCGCC
>CAITUP010000118.1 GCA_903895595.1 uncultured Acetobacteraceae bacterium
ACCATCTCGGGCCAATTGGGCACCGTCCGAAAAAACCTGCCTTTTCAATGGTGCGTAAAATCGCAGAAGATGGTCGGGTCAGGCCCGACCATGACGGGAATGCGGCTTCGGCAATCATATGCGATCACCCTGGTGTTTGTGTCGGCTGCCGTATATTTTGGCTGGTGCGACGGCGGGTCCTCCTGCCCCGCGCCTCATCCTTGTTCTTGTCACGGCGACCAAGACCGGCACGAGTGCGCGGTTCTGCGGTGGTCTTGGAGGCCGGGAGTAATTGACGGCGCCGCCACTACAAGACGATGCGGCGGTATTCCAGGCGGGGTTTGGCGAAATTCATCAGCAGGCAGGTGGTTTTTCCGGTGGCACGGAGGTAGTTGACGCATTGGGCGATGTGGAATTCGTTCAGGGCGCGGACCGCCTTCAATTCGACGATGACCATGTCTTCGACGATCAGGTCGGTGGCGTAGGTGCCGACGTCGAAGTCTTTGTAATACACCGAAATTCCATTTTGTTGCTCCACGCCGAGGCCGCGCATGCGCAATTCGCGCGCCAGCGCGTTTTCGTAGATTTTCTCGACAAAGCCCGCCCCGAGCGTGTTCGAGACCTCGAAAGCGGCGCCGATTATGCGCTCCGTCAGCCCATTCACGCTCCGGCCATCATCGTTCATCTGTGTTCATCCGTGTAAAAACACCCTTCGGGCCTCGCGACAGCCGCGATGCCGGGAGAATTTACACGGCGGTGATTAACAAAAGGTTAAGAACGGGGGTGGCGTTACGATGTTTTTACTGGTGGTCGCGGCGCTCCGCGCTGCGCTCCTCCGGCCTGGACCGCCGGCGTCCCAACCCCGCCTCCGCTCTTGTCGTCCGCTTTACGAACTGCGCCCAGCCGAAAACCGATAACGTCGCCCCGAGCGGACAGGCCGGAGTGGCCGTGGTACGCCGCACGCACGTGCCGTGCGTCGTCGTTCCAGGACCCGCCGCGGAAGACGCGGAGCGCTGAGCCTGCCGGTTGCCGGAGGGCGCCGTCCGAGCTTGGACCATCGTACGAATCTTGCCATCCGTCTTCGCACCATTCCCAAACGTTGCCGTGCATTTCGAAAAATCCCCATGGGTTGGCGGGCAGACTGCCCACCGCGACCGGGCCCGCTGCATAGCTTTCGCCGAAGCGCACCTGGCTCTTATCGATTTGCCGGCCGAAGCTATAGGGCGTGTCCGTGCCGGCGCGACAGGCGTATTCCCATTGTGCCTCCGAGGGAAGCGCCAGCCCGAGTCCCGGGCGGGCTTCGTTCAATTTATCCGCGAATGCGCGGGCGTCGTGCCAACTGACATCGGTGACCGGGAACAGCGGTCCGCGCTGGCGCCGGGGCGGTTCGCCGGTGACGGCGGTCCACAGCGCTTCGGGGCAGGCGGTGTCGAACATCCAGAACCCCTGGGCGAAGGCGACAAGGTGCTGGGGCTTTTCGTCGTCCAAGGCGTCCTTGTCGTCGTCGGCCGATCCCATCATGAATTCTCCCGCTTGGCACCAGCGCATGCGTTGGGTAACGTCGGTGCCGGGGACGCGGAAGTTGACCCAGGGGCCGTAGGTGTCGAGACCCCAGTCCTCGGCCCAGGATGGCGGGCGGCCGTCGGACCAGAACCAGGCGCGGGGTTTTTGCGTCGTTTCGTCGGTGACGGCATTGGCGAACATTGCGGGTGTGACGCCGAGCGTGTGGGACAGGTCGGCGCCGCGCAGGTCGCAGCCACGGAATTCGGTGTTGGTGAAATCGAAACCGGCCAAGTCCTGGCCGCGTAAGTCGCCGGTCAGCACCATGTTGCGGAATGCGCTCGCGGGATCGAGTTCCGCGAGGCCCGCGAGTTCCACGAAGCCCGCGTTCCGCTCATGCAGCACGCGGGCGATACGGCGGAGATGCTCCTCGGTCAGGCTCATGGTCAGTCCTTCGGTTTCGGCGGGTAGACCGTGACGGAGGCGATCTCCATCCGTTTGTCGTTGTCGCGCGGAATGCCGGTGTTCAGGATCGCGTGGATAATGTCGCGCTGGCGGTCGTTCGGCGGCGCCTCCCCGCACGCGGTCAGCATAAAGCCGGTTTCCGGATCGGCTTTCACCGAAACGACAATGCGCCCGTCGCCGCCGCTGCCGGCGGGTTCCATGACGATATTCGGCTCATCCCGCAGCGGCTGCCCGACGACGCAGCCGTTTTCGGTCGGGCCGGTGAGCAGCACGGCATCTTTCCAGGTGGCATCGATGTCGATGTTGTCGTGGGGTTTGGAGCGGAAAATGCTGCCGTTCACCGGCTGCCAGTGCGACGATTGCACCTGCAGCCAGGGTTTGGACAGGCCAATGTCGAAGGTCATGGCGACCGGTTGCCCGTCGACCTTGGCCTCGATGGTGCAACCGGAAGCGACCCGCAGGCGCAGGATATAGGGCACGATCAGGTTGACGCCCTGGTTGTCCATCTCCGGCTGGTTGACCAGCAGATCGACAGGTGCGGCGATCTCGCTGAAGGTGCGGGTGGTCATCTCGCGCGGTTCCGACGGTGTGTCGTCGAGGCCGCCGGCACGTCTCCAGGCTTGTTCCATCTCGTTGCGCGCGGGTGCGTCCTTTGCGTAGAAGGCGTTGAGGATCGGTTGGATATTCACGGGACGCTCGGGGTTGTCGCGGTTGCGCCATTTCCGCACGTTGGTCACATGGCCGCGGACGGCGGTCGCGAATTCCTGCTCGGTCCAGGGCTTGTTCGCCAAACCGCTGGCGCGGTGTCCCTGCTTGATGGCCTCGTCGATCATGACGGCGAGATGGCTGCGTGCTGCGCGGAGTTCAACCGAGATAGGCGGGCGACCCATTTATAGTTACTCCTGGAGTTAATAACTCGGTTCGGGCGGAATATTCCGGTTATTCCAGTCTGTGTCACGTTCTTTAGATGGGACTCCTGCCGGTTGTCGGCAAGGAGTTCCAGCCATGCTTCCGTTCGATGACGCATACAGCGTTTACGCTCTGCCATACATCCTCAGCCTGCTCGGGCAGGTGCCGCATTTCGTCTGGCCCTACGGGATGCTCCTGATCGGCCACCGTTACGGGGTGGAGTGGCTGATCCAAGCCGCCTACCTCGCCGCCATCGTCTGCGCGGTGTTCCATTGACAGGCCGGTGCGGGTCCGGCGGTCGCGGTGCTTATCCCAACCGCCGGCGTTCATACCGAGCCTCCGGTCGCAGGAGGTGGTCGGGTCAAGCCCGACCATGACGGCGGGAGGGGGCAGGCGGCCGGGTCAACCCCGACCACGACGCGTTGGGAGGCCGCCGGCCGGGAAAGTCCCCGTTTGACCCCACCCCACCCCGCCGCTAGAACCCGCGCCACGCGGCGTTCGCGATCCATTGCATCTTTTCCCGTCGGGGGACCGCCTCTTTGAGTACCGTTCTGCTGATCGTCCACCTGTTTGTCACCCTGGCGCTGATCGGGGTCGTCCTGATTCAGCGCAGTGAGGGCGGCGGTCTGGGCATCGGCACCTCCCAGGGTATGGGGTCCTTCATGTCCGGGCGCGGCACCGCCAACCTGCTGACGCGCACGACCGCCATCCTCGCCGCCATCTTCATGCTGCTGTCGCTGACGCTGGCGCTGATGAACCGCGGCACGGCCGGGCCGACGAAATCGATCCTCGACTCCGCGCCGGCCTCCGTCCCTGCTGTGCCGGCCCCGCCCGCGAAGCCGTCCGTTCCCACGAACTGACCGGTTTCACCGACTTTTCACCGACGGCCACATGAATCTGCTTGGGTGGGCTTCCCCCCACCCGAGTCGGCCACGTATACGGGGCGCCCATGACGCGGTTTGTATTCATCACTGGCGGCGTGGTCTCCTCTCTGGGCAAGGGCATCGCCTCGGCCGCGCTCGGCGCGCTGCTGCTCGCACGCGGCTATAAGGTGCGGCTGCGCAAGCTCGACCCGTATCTCAACGTCGATCCCGGCACGATGTCGCCGACCCAGCATGGGGAGGTCTTCGTCACCGACGACGGGGCCGAGACCGATCTGGACCTCGGCCATTACGAGCGTTTCACGGGCGTGCACGCCACCCAGCGCGACAACACCACCACGGGCCGCATCTACGCCGACGTGATCGCCAAGGAACGCGCGGGCGGCTTCCTGGGCGCCACCGTGCAGGTGATCCCGCACATCACCGACGCCATCAAGGACGTGGTGAAGCGCGACACCGATGGCTACGACTTCATCCTGGTGGAAATCGGCGGCACCGTCGGCGACATCGAAAGCCTGCCGTTCCTGGAAGCCATTCGCCAACTCGGCAATGAGCTCGGGCCGGACCAGTCGATGTTCGTGCATTTGACGCTGGTGCCGTACATCCCCTCGGCCAAGGAACTGAAGACCAAGCCGACCCAGCATTCCGTCAAGGAACTGCTGAACGTCGGCATTCAGGCCAACATGCTGCTGTGCCGCTGCGATCGGGAAATTCCGGAGGCCGAGCGCCGCAAGATCGCGTCGTTCTGCAATGTGCGGCCGGAAGCCGTGATCCCCGCGCTGGACGTCGCGCCCATCTATGCCGTGCCGATCGCGTATCACGAACAAGGCATGGACCGCGAAGTGTTGCGGCATTTCCGCCTGCCATTCGACCGCGAGCCCGATCTGACCCGCTGGCGGAACATCGTCGCGGCCATGACCGCGGCCGAGGGCGAGGTCCATATCGCCATCGTCGGCAAGTACACCAACCTGCTCGACTCCTATAAGTCGCTCGCCGAGGCCCTGACTCATGGCGGCATCGCCAACAAGGTGAACGTCAAGCTGGACTGGGTGGACAGCGAGATTTTCGAAAAGCCGGACGCGGTGCAGCGGCTGGAAGCGGTGCACGGCATCCTGGTGCCCGGCGGCTTCGGCGAACGCGGCACAGAAGGCAAAATCGCCGCGGTCCGCTTCGCGCGCGAACGGAAAGTGCCGTTCTTCGGCATCTGCTTCGGCATGCAGATGGCGGTGATCGAGGCCGCCCGGAACCTCGGCGGCATGCCGGAGGCGTCGTCGTCCGAGTTCGGCCCCTGCGACTCGCCCGTGGTTGGCCTGATGACCGAATGGTCGGTCGGCAACACGGTCGTGAAGCGTGAGGCCGGCGGCGACCTCGGCGGCACGATGCGCCTGGGCGCCTACACGGCGGTGTTGAGCGAGGGCAGTCTGGTCCGCTCGATCTACGACGGTGCGCCGAGTATCGAAGAACGCCACCGCCACCGCTACGAGGTGAACGTCAATTACCGGGGCCGGCTGGAGGCGACCGGCATGCGCTTCTCCGGTATGTCGCCGGACGGGGAATTGCCGGAGATTGTCGAGCTGCCGAACCACCCCTGGTTCGTCGGCGTGCAGTACCATCCCGAACTGAAGTCGAAGCCGTTCGACCCGCACCCCCTGTTCAAGGACTTCATCGCCGCGGCGGTGCGTCAGGCTCGGTTGGTTTAGCGGGGGTTTCCAATCCGGCTTTGGGCAAGCCGATGACGGCGTGCCGCACGACCGGCAGCCCCAGGAGTGCCGCGAGCGCGATCAGGGCGAAGCAGATGCGGCGGAAGGTTTGCGGGCTGGCCAGTCCGAACATGCGCCCGCCGGCCATGGTGCTGGCCATGTAGGCGGGACCGGTCGCCAGGGACAGGACCAGGACATTCCAGTTGAACAAGCCCGTCATCGTGTAGGCGACGGCCGCGTACAGGTCGGACCCGGCCAGGAACAGCACCATGTTCGCCCGCACCCGCTCCGCCGCGGCGATGCTGCCGAGCCAGTAGGCGATCGCGGGGGCGCCGCCGATGCCGGCTGAGCCGGTCAAAAAGCCGGAGACCATGCCGACCCCGGCCGTGACCGATGGGCGGAGTGCGCCGGTATAGCGGCAGCCGGAGGCCAGCAACGCCACCAGCGCCAGGATGGCGGCCGAGATGCCCCACCGCAGGGCCGTGGGGTCGATCCATGCCAGCGCGAGCGTTCCGGCGGGGACGGCCACCATCGCGCCCAGGCTCATGATCAGGACGGACCGACGATCCGCGTGCTGCCATGCGGCCGGCAGCATCGGCGCGGCGCCGATGCCGTCGATCACCAACAGCACCGGCACCGCCAAGGACGGCCCGACGGCGGCACTGGCCAGCGGAATGAAGATCAGCGCCGATCCGAAGCCCGAGAAACCTCGGGCCAGACCGGCAATGAATGCGACAGCGACGAGAAAGGCGACGACCGGCCAGGGTTGGCCGGCGATCAATCCGTCACCGCGGCGTAGACCAGATCGCGGAACAGGAGGCGGTAATGCTCGCGCTGCACGGGGGCCTGGATCATCAGCACGCCGTACAGCCGTTCGGCCGGGTCGACCCAGAAGGACGTGCCGGCGGCGCCGGACCAGTAGTAGTTGCCGACGGAACCCGGGAACGGCGCCATGCCGGCGGCGGTGCGCACCGCGAAGCCGAGGCCGAACCCGTGGCCGGGCGGCAGCAGATCGGGGTTGGACGGGATGTCGCCGAGGTGGTCGGACGTCATCAGTTCGATGGTTTTGCGGCCGAGCAAACGGACTCCGTTGAGGTGGCCGTTGTTGAGCAGCATGGTGCAGAAGCGGGCGTAGTCCATGGACGTGCCGACCAGCCCGCCGCCGCCGGACTCGAACAAAGCGGTGCGCTTCACGTCGAGCAGCGCGACGTCCGCTCCGCCTTCGGGGTCTTTGGGGAAGGGTTCGGCGATGCGGCCGTGGTCCTTCTCCGGCACCGTGAACGCGGTGTCGGTCATGCCCAGCGGGGACAGGATACGCTCGGTCAGGAAGGCGCCGAGCGTCTGGCCGGTGATGACTTCGACAAGGCGGCCGAGGACGTCGATCGAGCGAGAGTATTCCCAATGGGCGCCGGGCTGGTGCAGCAGCGGCAGGGCGGCCAGGGTGTTGGCCTGATCCTCATTGGTCTGGCGCAGGCGGGAGACTTTGGATTCGACGTAGGCCTTGTGAACCAAGCTGGTGCCCCGGAACTCGTAGGTCAGGCCGGAGGTGTGGCGCAGCAGGTCCTGCACGGTGATCTGGCGGTTGGCGGGCACACGGGTAAGCGTGCTGCCTTCGACAACGCCGACCTCGGTTTTGGCGAACGCCGGGATGTATTTGGAGATCGGGTCGCTGAGCAGCACGCGGCCTTCCTCCCACAGCATCATGACCGCGACCGAGACGATGGGCTTGGTCATCGAATAGATGCGGAAGATGGAATCCGTGGTCATCGGCGCGCCATCGGCGGGGGACTGGACGCCGAAAGCCTCATGGTAGGCAATCTTGCCGTGACGCGCGATCAGCGCGACGGCGCCGGGCACGTGGCCGGAGGCGACGCGGTCTGTCAACGCGGCGGACAGGCGATCGAGGGCAACCGGGTTCAGGCCGACGTCTTCGGGTTTCGCGGTGGGCAGGGCGGTCATGGGACGGTTCCTTTGGTTACTCCGTCATGGTCGGGCTTGACCCGACCACCTCTTGCGACATTGGCCTGAGGCGGTCGGGTCAGGCCCGACCATGACGGCGGGGGGGGGGGATCACACGGTAAACTGCTCGACAATAATCCGCTCCGACAGGCCTTGATCGGGGTCGAACAGCACGGTCACCGCGACGCTGCGGTCCTCGCTGACGGCGACCGAGGCGATGTCGCGGACTTCCGTAAAATCGGCCACCGCGGCGGTCGGGCGCTTGTCGGTTTCCAAAGCCTCGAACAACACCTCGGCCGTGCTGGGCAGCAGCGCACCGCGCCAGCGCCGGGGGCGGAAGGCGGAGATCGGGGTCAGGGGCAGAAGGTTCGCGGACAACGGCACGATCGGGCCGTGCGCGGACAGATTGTACGCGGTGGACCCGGCGGGCGTGGAAATCAGCACCCCGTCGCAGGACAATTCCGCCAGCCGCACCCGCCCATCGATGGTGATGCGGATTTTGGACGCTTGGCGCAACTGCCGCAGCAGGCTGACCTCATTGAACGCCAGCGCTTCCTCGACCGATCCGGTGACCGTCACCGCGTGCATGCGCAGTGGGTGCAGCACCGCCGCTTGCGCGCGGCCAATGCGCGCCAGCAGATCGTCCTCGCTGAACGTGTTCATCAGGAACCCGACGGAGCCGCGGTTCATGCCGTAGACCGGCTTGTTCCACGCCAACGAGGCGTGGATGGTCTCCAACATGAACCCGTCGCCGCCCAGCGGCACGATCACGTCGGCCTGTTGCATGGAGCAATTGCCATACAGCGATACCAGCCGGTTGCGGGCGTCGGTGGCGAGCGGCGTCGGCGCGGCCTCGAACGCGATGCGCCCGTGGGTGAATTGGCGAGCCGGTCCGACCGGCAATCCGGTGGCGGAGACGCTCACACCCGTTTCCGGTGTTCGAGCACGGGCATGTCGCGGCGGATGCGGGCGGTGACCTTCTGGTCCAAGCGAGCCGTCGCCCAGCCGGTGCCATCGGAGACCTGGGCGACGACGTGGCCCCAGGGATCGACGACCATGGAGTGGCCGTAGGTGAAGCGCGCCTCGCCCTTGCCTTCCAGATGCTTCCCATACGTCGCCGGCGCCGCCATCCAGCATTGCGTCTCAATCGCTCGGCCCTTGAGCAGCGGTTCCCAATGGTCCTTGCCGGTCGCCAGCGTGAAGGCGGACGGCAGAAAGATCAGTTCGGCGCCCTGGTTCCGCAGTTCCCAGAACAGGTCGGGGAAGCGGATGTCGTAGCAGATGGCGCAGCCGACTTTGACGCCGTTGGCCTCATACGTGACGACCTCGTCCCCTGCGCCGTAGGCGTTGGATTCCCGGTAGCCGGTGCCGTCCGGGCCGACGATGTCGAACAGATGCATCTTGCGGTAACGCGCCAACTCGGTGCCGTCCGGGTTGAACACGACCGTCGTGTTGAACAGTTTCTCCGGCCCTTGCTCGATGATGGATCCGCCGTGGACATGGACCTTGGCCGCGCGGGCGGTTTCGCGGAGGAACTCGTACGCGGGGCCGCCGGGTTCGTTCGATCCCTTCGCCGGCAGCAGCTCCGCGTTGGCGGTGCGGGTGGATCGGTCGCCGCCCAGGGAGTCCCAGACTTCGGGGAGGGAGATGATGTCCGGCTTGTCCTCCGCCACGGCGCCCTCGATCAGGCGGCGGGCCTGGGCGATGTTTTCGTCCTTGTTGGCGCCGGGATTCATCTGCACCACGGTGACGCGCATGGCGGGGTTCTCCTGAAAAAGCTTGGGCAGAGAGAAGCGTATCGGGGGGATTGTGGCAACCGGTGGGGGTCAGCGGTTCGTCCGGATGTAGCTCTCTCCGATGAGAACGATCATGCGACGGTCCGAACGTTGACTGGCCAAGTGGAACTCCGCCTCGACGAGCGACATCGCTTGTCTAAACCGAGCGGCCGCATGCGGCTCGATGCAGTCGAGGCTCACACGGCTCAGCGTGCGAAAGCGGGCGCGATGCCCGATCAGTACCCTCGGCGCGATCTTCTTGAAGTCCTTGTCCATCGATACAAGCACGGCGTCGGCGTTTTCGGAAGCGGTTGCCACGATTTCATCCGGCGCATCCGTCGGCAATACATTTCTGACCCAAATCGCCGTGTGCCCGGCTTCGCTCAAAACGCGTTCGACCGAAGCGGGGACACATTGGTCGAGAAGGAATTTCATCGGAGCGTGGGTGCCACGGGGCCTAGGCTGCGACAGGTTCGGTATGAGACAGGGCCATCTGGATGTCCGCCTCTGTCAACGAGGGATATTCCTGAAGGATCGCGGGAATGGAATAGCCAGCGTTATGGAACGCTACGACCGCCCGAATGGGAATACGGGTGTCGCCGAATACCCACGCATTGTGCGCGACGTGGCGGTGTCTTTCCACGGTGCCGATTTTCTCCGGCGATCGCTCCCGGAGCTTCGCCGTCGCCTCTTGCATATCCTGGATCACCTCCACCACCTCGGCGATGGCGTATTGGCCGTCGACGACGCCACGCATTTGGCCGGTTTCAGGTTCCTTGAACTGAACATGGCGATTGAGGACGTAGAGACGGATATCTGCCCAGACATCGGCGCTGCGCGCGGTCAATTCCCTGGCGACCATTTTCAAATGATGGAGCGTGACGCGGTGCCGGTTTAGAAGCACGCTGATGACCCTCAGGCCGACGATATCCTTGAACGAATAGACGCGGCTGTATGGCAGCCGCCGGTTGTCGTCGGCCAGTGTCGGGGAAAAGAACCCGGTACGATCCCAATAAAGCAGTTGGCCGCGAGTAAGGCCCGTGAGACGGACCACATGGTCGACCGTGTAGGCGGGGACGACGGCGCCGGCCTCCGACATGTTAGCCTTCAAGCGGTTCGGAACTCTGTCCATGTGCTGATTCTAGGCACATGCCCGATCCCACACAAGCGCGGCTGCTTGGGAGCAGCAGTTCTCATTTTGCCATTTTGTTCCGCATACCCGTCATGGTCGGGCTTGACCCGACCAACTCAGG
>CAITUP010000119.1 GCA_903895595.1 uncultured Acetobacteraceae bacterium
CGCCAAAGGTCATATGCGATAGCCCTGGGCGGACTCCCAGGGGGATCGCATATGGCGGGTTTCCGACATTTTCCGTCATGGTCGGGCCTGACCCGACCATCTCATGCCAATGGGGCACCGTCCGAAAAACCCTGCCTTTTCAACGGTGCGTAAAATCGCAGGAGATGGTCGGGTCGCGCCCGACCATGACGAGCGGGGGCACCAAAGGTCATATGCGATAGCCCTGGGCGGACTCTCAGAGGGATCGCACGTCCTCCTCCTACCCTCGTCCTTTCTGGAAGCAATGTCATAGCTAGGATTGCACCGCTGCTGGATCGGGTCCACCGTCGCCGCATGCTAAAGCCCCATCCGATCCGTGTATTCGCCAATCCTGGGCGCGGGGTTCCCGGCGTGACGATATTGTCGACAGCGGGATTTCGCCGAGCGAAGGCGGAAATCGGTTCCTGGGACGGCTATGCGCCGACGCCGTTGCGCGATCTTCCGGAATGGGCTGCATCTGCTGGGATCGCGGTCCTGCGCATGAAGGACGAAGCGATGCGCTTCGGCCTTGGTAGCTTCAAGGCCCTCGGCGGCGCCTACGCGGTGGCCAATCTTCTCAGCGCGGAACTGGCCCGCCGCGACATCGCGTTGGCGGCAGGTTCAACCGATCTCGCCGCTGGACGATATCGAACGGATACCAGCAAGCTAACCGTTACCTGTGCCACAGACGGCAACCACGGACGATCCGTGGCCTGGGCGGCCCAACGCTTCCACTGCCGCTGCGTTATCTTCGTGCATGAACACGTGAATCAGGCCCGGATCGACGCCATTGCCGCGTTCGGCGCCGAAATCCGCATCGTTCCCGGCACTTACGACGATGCGGTACGGGAAGCCTCCCGCCAAGCGGACGCCGAGGGATGGATGATCGCCTCGGACACGTCCTGGCCCGGGTATACCGAGGTTCCCCGCGATATCATGCAGGGCTACCGCATCATGGTCGATGAAGCGGCCGACCAATGGATGAGCCCGCAACCGACGCATGTTTTCGTTCAAGGCGGGGTTGGCGGTGTCGCGGCGGCCGTGTCGGTTCACATCCGGCTCCGCTTCCAACCCACGCCGACGCTCATCGTCGTGGAACCGGATCGTGCCGCCTGTCTTTTCGCCAGCGCGCAAGCCGGAGCATTGACCGCGATCGCCGGCGATCTCGACACCGTCATGGCTGGCCTCGCCTGCGGGGAACCGAGCCTGTTGGCCTGGGATGAACTGGCGCGCGGGGCCGGGGCGTTCATGACAATCCCTGACGAAGCCTCCTTGGAAACCATGCGTCTTTTGGAAAACCTACAGATAACGGCGGGAGAGTCGGGCGTCGCTGGGCTAGCCGGATGCATGCTGGCCGCCGCATCCCCCGCGGACCGCATCTTGCTTGGACTTGGGCTTGAGCCCGAAAGCCGTGTGCTGGTGTTCAATACCGAGGGCCGGACCGGATGATTCGAAGACCGTAACGCTTCTTAACAAAGCGGTGTACGATATCACGATCTTGTAAGTGCCGATTTTCCTCTTACCTATGTTAAGGGTTTCGTTGGGACGACGGGAACGGAGCGATACCATGCGCGCCAAAAGGCCGATCATCGCCGGATTGCTGAGTGGTCTCACGTTATACGGAGGCTATCCGGCTGTGACTCTTTATCGGCTTCAAGCAGCGGTACACGATGGGAATGCCTCCGCTCTTTCCGAACTGATCGATTGGCCGGCAGTGCGTCAAGGGGTCAAGGAAGATTTGTGCGATCTCGTGCTCGACGAACCCAACGATCCCGCGAAGAAAAACGAATTAGCACCGTTCGGGGCATCTTTCGTCCGGGGCATAGCGGGTGCATCGGTTGATCGTGCGGTGACGGCCGAAGCTCTGGCCGGCATGGGTCATCCCGTCGAACCCGGCCACGGAGACGCTCAGATCGATTGGGCGTTTTTTTCGGGGCCTCTCCGCTTCAATGTGCACGTGTCGGTGGCGGGCATTACCGATCCGGTCAGAGCTGAACTAGCTCTGGTCGGATGGCGCTGGCAGGTTGTGCGCGTTTGGATCCCGCCAGCATTGCTGATCGAGAACCGGTTGCGGGTTTGACCTCAAGCCTTCGGCTTGGGTGCTTCCACTGGCCCGCCGGCGTTTTTCCAAGCGCCAAACCCGCCTTCGATATGAGCGACGTTCTCCAACCCCATGTCCTGCGCGGTTTTCGCTGCCAGAGCGGATCGCCAGCCACCGGCGCAAAAGAACACAAAGCGCTTCGGTTCGGTAAAAACCGGCTTGTGATATGGGCTATCCGGGTCGATCCAGAATTCCAGCATGCCACGCGTGCAGGGGAAAGCACCCGGCAGTCGCCCTTCGCGGTCGAGTTCCCGCGGGTCGCGCAAATCGACGAACAGCGTGTCGGGTTGACCGACCAGCGCGATACCCTCTTCCGGGGTCAGCGTCTGAATCTCCACATTCGCTTCCGCCAGAAGCTGTTTGAAGCCTTTTTTCAACGTGATTGTCATCGTGCGCTCTCCCAAGCAGTGGATGGATTGTAACCGCTTCCGCGCGAGTCGTCTCCTGTGCGATAATACCTGCGATCGAGATATCGATATGGGGGGACCATGACCGGGACAGGACAGGGGACGAACGTCAATGCTGTGGACTGGTTTCTGGACCGGCATATCCGAGACGGTCGTGGCGGTCGTGTCGCGTTTACCGATCCGTGGCGGTCTCTGACGTACGCCGACCTAGGGCGGGAATCAGAGAAGTTCGCGGCGGCACTGACCCGTACCGGCATCGGGCGCGAACAACGGATCGCTCTGATCATGTTGGATACCGTAGATTTTCCCATCGCATTCTGGGGCGCCATACGCGCGGGCGTCGTGCCGGTTCCGATCAACACGCTGCTGACGGTCGAAACCATCGAGTACATTCTGCGCGATAGCCGAGCGGCTGGGGTTGTTGTATCGAGCGAGTTGGCGACGGAACAGTTACTGGCGGTTTTGCGCGCTATTCCTGAGCTTCGACTGATTGTGAAAGCCGGCGGCGCTGACATGGCGAATTTCCTGGCGACGGAAGAAACCGGTGTCGCACCTGTATCTGCATCACCAGACGATGTCGCGTTTTGGCTGTATTCCTCGGGATCGACCGGGGCACCGAAAGGTGTCCGGCACGTGCATGCCAGTTTGCGCTTCACGGCGGAAACCTACGGCATGCAGGTCCTGGACATTCAGGCCGACGACATCATGTTTTCCGCAGCAAAGGCGTTCCATGCCTATGGGCTCGGGAACTGCATGACGTTTCCGATGGCCGTCGGTGCGTCCGCGGTGTTTCTACCGACACGCCCGACACCGGACGCCGTGCTGGGGATGATGAAGCGCTATCAGCCGACGATGTTCGGCGGGGTTCCGACGTTATATGCGGGGCTTCTGGCGAACCCGACGATCGGTCCAGGCGCCGGTTCCAACCGCTTGCGCCGCTGCATCTCCGCGGGAGAGGCTTTGCCGGCCGACATCGGCCATCGGTGGAAATCCATGGTTGGGCTGGATATCCTGGATGGCATCGGCTCGACCGAGATGCTCCACATCTTCATAAGCAACCGGGCGGACGACATCCGGTACGGCACATCCGGGAAGCCCGTGCCAGGCTACGAAGCAGTCGTGCTGGACGAACACGGCCGCCCCGTCCCGCATGGAGAGGCGGGGGAACTGGTCGTCCGTGGTGATTCAGCCGCGGACGGCTACTGGAATCAACGCACGAAGACCCGCAAGACGTTCCAAGGCGAATGGACCCACACCGGAGACACTTATATTCGCGATGCCGACGGGTATTACCGCTACCAAGGCCGCAGCGACGAAATGTTGAAGGTTAGCGGCGTCTGGGTCTCCCCCTTCGAGGTCGAGGAAGCTTTGATTTCCCATCCATCCGTGCTGGAAGCCGCGGTGGTCGGACACGAAGACCGCGATGGCCTGACCAAACCCAAGGCATTCCTCATCCTGCGCGATGGTTCCTCGGGGGACACTGAATTGCTCGACGTTCTGAAGAACCATGTCAAAGACCGAATCGGCGTGTGGAAATATCCAAGATGGATCGAGTTCGTGGATAGTCTGCCCAAGACGGCCACCGGGAAAATCCAGCGCTTCCGGTTGCGCACTCCGTGAAAGACGTCACGACCGAACGCGGCCGGGTCGAGGCCCAATGGTGGGGTCCTTCCCCCGACGCCGCACCGACCATCGTCCTTCTGCACGAGGGGCTCGGCTGCGTCGCCCTATGGCGCGATATCCCCTCCAAACTACAGGAAGCAACCGGGTTCGGCGTGCTGGCATATTCCCGCTTCGGTTACGGCGGCTCCGACCCGATCCAGCTACCACGACCGATGGACTACATGCACGATGAAGCTTTGCACGTTCTCCCGGACATCCTCGACCGCACAGACATCCGCAAAGCCATTCTGATCGGACACTCCGACGGCGGGTCGATCGCCGCAATCCATGCCGGTGCGACCCAGGATCCTCGCCTTTTGGGTGTCGCGATGATGGCAGCGCATTTCTTCGTGGAAGATTTGAACGTCGCCGCGATCGCCCAGATCAAACAAGCCTACCAAACCGGCGATCTGCGCCGCCGCCTCTCCCGTTACCACACCGACGTGGACGGCGCATTCAACGGCTGGGCCGACGCTTGGCTGGATCCGCGGTTCAAGTCCTTCGATATCACTGGATATCTGGAAGCTATCCGAATACCGATCCTCGGCTTGCAAGGCTCCGACGATCCTTATGGTTCCCACGAACAGCTTGACGTATTGAAACGTCGCGCCCAAGCGCCCACCCAAACCCTGATCATCCCAGCCGCTCGGCATGCCCCGCACCTTGAGGCACCGGAACCAACGCTTTCATCGCTTATCGCCTTCGTCCAGGACGTGACCGCATGATCGATTTCCAAACCGACCCCAGCCGCTACCGGCACTGGAAACTGGCCTTCAACGGCCCGATTGCCACTCTGTCGATGGATGTCGATCCAGATGCGCCGCTGCTGGGCGGATACGAGCTGAAGCTGAACTCCTACGATCTCGGCGTCGATATCGAACTCGCCGACGCGGTGCAGCGGCTGCGGTTCGAGCATCCCGAGGTGAAAGTCGTCGTCCTTCGTTCGGGCAAGGACAACGTGTTCTGCGCCGGCGCGAACATCCGCATGCTCGCCAAGGCCACGCACGGGCATAAGGTGAATTTCTGCAAGTTCACCAACGAAACCCGATTGGCGATCGAGGATGCCAGCGCCCATTCCGGCCAAAGATATCTGGCGGCTATCAGCGGGAGTGCGGCGGGCGGCGGATACGAACTGGCGGAGTGTACCGATCATATCATGCTGATCGACGACCGGCGTTCCTCGGTATCATTGCCTGAACTACCGTTACTGGCCGTTCTGCCCGGTACCGGTGGCCTAACGCGCCTGACCGACAAGCGAAAAGTCCGGCGCGATCTGGCGGATGTGTTTTGCACGACGGAGGAAGGCGTGCGCGGCTCACGTGCAGTACAATGGCGCTTGGTGGACGAAGTCGTGCCACCCTCAACCTGGGAAAGCCGGGTGAAAGACCGAGCGCTGGCGATGGCGGCGACGTCGGATCGCCCCGATGCGGAGGGGATTTTACTGGCACCGCTCAATCGTACCATCGGTGCCGACGACATTCGATATTCGCATGTTCGGGTGAGTCTCGTCCGAGCGGAACGGCGCGCGGAAATCATTATCGAAGGACCGGCAGCCCTGCCAAAGATTGTCGATGCCGCTTGTTGGTCATTGGTGTTCGCGCGGGAACTGGACGACGCGTTGCTGCATCTGCGGCTCAACGAACCCGATCTCGGCCTGATTGTATTCCGGTCCGAAGGCGATCCAGCCAAGGTCCTCGCAGCCGATGCTTCGATCGCCGGAGACGGGTGGTTGCAGCGCGAAATCCGCCTTTACCTGAAGCGCGTCTTGAAGCGCGTGGACATGATGGCCCGCAGCCTCGTGACGTTGATCGAACCCGGCAGTTGCTTTGCCGGCAGCCTCGCCGAACTGGTCTTCGCGGCGGATCGCGGGATCATGTTCTCAGGCGCCAAGTCCGGCCACAACGGCGGCGCCGCGACACTGCATTTGTCACCAATGAATTTCGGACCTTGCCCGATGGGGAATGGGCTGACCCGCCTGGAAACCCGCTTCCTCGGAGAACCCGACAGCGTTGCCCGGGCGCAAGCAGCCATAGGCCAAGCCATTTCCGCCGAAGACGCCGAGGAAATGGGTTTAATCACCATTGCCTACGACGACGTCGATTGGGACGACGAGGTGCGCCTGTTGCTGGAAGAACGCACGTCCTTTTCCCCCGACAGCCTGACCGGTCTCGAAGCCAATCTGCGCTTCGCCGGACCGGAAACCATGGAGACACGGATCTTCGGCCGGCTCACAGCTTGGCAGAACTGGATTTTCCAACGCCCCAACGCGGTCGGGGAGAATGGGTCGTTGAAACGCTACGGCTCCGGCCAACGACCGACGTTCTCGACCGAACGCGTCTGACAGAAAGGATCGCTTCCATGCCCGATGGCTCCCAGATCGATTACGACGGCCTGATCCCCAACAATGTCGGCTTGAACGAAGACCTGCGCGTCCGTAAAGCGTTGGAAGTCTGGCACCCCGGCTACATCGACTGGTGGAAGCAGATGGGCCCCGAAGGGTTCCAGGAATCGCTGGTTTACCTTCGCACCGCCGTCGGCGTCGGTAGCGAGGGCTGGGCGAAGTTCGATTTTGTCCGCATGCCGGAATACCGCTGGGGCGTGTTGCTCGCGCCGCAAGTCGAGGGCCGGACAATCCCCTTCGGCGCCCATAAAGGCGAGCCAGCCTGGCAGGAAGTCCCTGGCGAATACCGAGCAATGCTGCGCCGATTGTTGGTGATTCAAGGCGATACCGAACCCGCATCGGTCGAACAGCAACGCCATCTCGGCGCGACAGCGCCGTCCCTTTACGACCTGCGCAACCTGTTTCAGGTGAACGTCGAAGAAGGGCGCCACCTCTGGGCAATGGTTTATCTTCTGCAGAAATACTTCGGACGCGATGGACGCGAGGAAGCAAACGACCTTCTCCGCCGCCGTTCGGGAGACCAGGACAGTCCCCGCATGCTCGGTGCGTTCAATGAACGAACGCCCGATTGGCTGTCGTTCTTCATGTTCACCTTCTTCACCGATCGTGACGGCAAGATGCAGCTTGCGGCCCTGGCGCAGTCCGGGTTCGACCCGCTGTCGCGCACGTGCCGGTTCATGTTGACTGAGGAAGCCCACCACATGTTCGTGGGCGAGACCGGCGTCCAACGCGTGATCCAGCGCACCTGCGAGGCCATGAAAGCCGCCGGTATCGACGACCCCTACGACATCGAACGCATACGAGCGCTCGGGGTTATCGATCTGCCAACGATTCAGAAGAA
Organism: uncultured Acetobacteraceae bacterium; assembly: GCA_903895595.1. GTDB lineage: Bacteria > Pseudomonadota > Alphaproteobacteria > Acetobacterales > Acetobacteraceae > Rhodopila. The sequence continues at coordinate 7,431 of CAITUP010000119.1, forward strand.
GGCGAATCTGCATTTCTCCCTGACGCTCGATCTGTTCGGGAATGAGATCAGCACAAACGCCGCCAATGCCTTCAATGCTGGGTTGAAAGGCCGCTATCGGGAGGATCGGTTGACCGACGATCACCAACTTTTAGGCGCGGTATATCCAGTGCTGCGTTTTAATAACGGACTGATTCAGAGCGAAGACGTTCCCGCCCTGTCCGGCCTGAACATGCGCCTGCGCGACGATTACGTCGTGGATACCGAGGCGGGCATTGCCCGCTGGAACCGCGTGTTCGAACGGACCGGTGTCGACTTCCGCATAACCCTGCCGCATGTCGCGTTCAATCGCAGAATCGGGGAGTTCTCGGGCTGCCATGCCGATACCGATGGGACTCTGCTGACCGCCGACCAATGGGCAAAGCGCTCCAAAGAGGTTTTGCCGTCGGTGGAAGATAACCTGTTCATCGCAAGCTTGATGGCACCGGTCCGCGAACCGGGGGCTTACGCTGGCTGGATCGCCCCGCCGCGGATTGGGATCGATAATATGCCGGGGGACTTCGAGTACGTACGGATGGAAGGATAGGATTCCATCCAAGGGAAGGAAGGTTGGTTTTTGGATTCGGATAAGGATGATGTTGATGGGTATGTGTGCGGGTTGGTACCCCGCCACGGTTTTGCCGTTCGGGGTTCGCAGCGCTGGATATCCAGATTAACAGGCTCGAATCCCGAGGAATTATTTAGGCCACGGGATGGGGGGTTGTCATTGGGTCAGTATCCCCACGTGGCTAACCGGTGCTTGGAATGTGGATAACACGTGTCGCCATCGTGTTATCCCCTTGTACCCCAAACTGTCCCCTGTTCGAACGGGTTGGTGGGGTGCCCAAACGCAAAAAACCCGCCAGCCCCGGCGGATGATCGGGATTGGCGGGTTCGATGAGCGTACTGATTACGCCGGCGGGAATTACCCCAAGAAATCCAAAATCGCCCGAGCGACCTCGGCCGGCTTGTCGAGTTCGGCGAGGTGGCCGGCGTCGGCGATGGTTTGCACCGTCGTCGCGCCCGAAATCCCCTTGGCGAACACATCGGCGTAGGTGCGCGGCATGATCCGGTCATGCTCGCCCCACAGCAGCAGGGTCGGAGCTTTGATCAGGCCCAGTCGCTTCTCGATCCGGGTATTCCCCAACGGCCAAAAGATGCGTGCGGCGGACTCGGAGGCTCGGACCTGCTCGATCGGCCATTCGATGGAGTTGGCGCCCTCGGGCTGGGTCTTCATGTCTTTGTAGATCGCGGGATCGTGCGTCATCAGACCCGGGACCGCGTCGGCGCGCTGCGCCCAGGGATCGGTCGGCGGGTCTTTTTCGTCGAACAGCCCGAAGGGCGCGATCAGCGCCAGTTTCCGCACAGACGCGGGCCAGAGCGCGGCGACATCGGCGGCCAGGGACGCTCCGACGGAGCTTCCGGCCAGATCGGCGCCGTCCAGGCCGGACTTTTCCAGCAGCTGGCGCATCGCCAGCATCCAATCCAGATGCGAGTCCAGCACGGAATGGCCACGATCCCCGCCGGGGAAACCGGGCACGGACGGCACGATCACGGTGCGGCTTTTCGCCAGCTCATCCAGAAAGGGCATCCAGCGCGGCAATCCGCCGAAACCGGCGATATAGCCCAGCGTGGGGCCGCTGCCTTTGCGCCATACGCGCGTGGCATAGCCGTTCACATCGATGGTCAGCGTTTCCGGATCGGCCACGTTCAACTCCCTGCTCGTGCTACTGGCGAGTATTGCTAGACCCCTTTTGGTATGTCAATTCGGGGGGAACCCGGCCGTATCAGCGGGAGAGGAAACAGCCAAGATGCACAAGATGACCCCCCTGGAACGCGCCAAAGCGCTGATTCCTCTACTGAACGCCGCTGCTCCCCGGATCGAGGCCGGCTGCGAGCTGCCGAAGGATGTCCTGGATGCCATGCATGGCGCCGGGATGTTCCGGCTGCTGCTGCCGCGGTCCCTCGGTGGCGATGAACTGAAGCCTTCCGAATATGCTCAATGCATCGAAGCAATCGCGAGGGGCGACGCCAGCACCGCCTGGTGCATGAACCAGGGATCGGGGTGCTCGATGGCGTCGGCTTACCTCGCACCTGCGATCGCGCATGAGGTTTGGGACGATCCGCGCGCCGTACTCGCCTGGGGCCAAGGCCCAACCGCGCGAGCGGTGAAAGTGAAGGGCGGCTGGCGGGTGACGGGCAGCTGGTCCTTCGCATCGGGATCTCGCCACGCGACCTGGCTGGGTGCACTGACCCCTTGCTTCGATGAGGACGGCACGCAGCACCGCCATCCCGACGGCCGCCCTTGGGACCGCACGATGATTTTCCCCCGGGAAAAAGCCGAGATCGATGGGTCGGTTTGGCATGTCATGGGCCTGAAGGGGACCGGCAGCGACACTTTCGCCATTACCGACATGTTCATCGACGATGCCCATACGCTGACGCGCGAATCCGATGATGAGCGGCGGGAATCCGGGACGTTGTATCGATTCCAGGCCATGCAGTTGTATGCGACCGGTTTCTCCTGTGTCGGGCTCGGGGCCTCGCGCGGGCTGTTCGACGCGGTTTTGGACCTGATGGGACGCAAGACGCAGGCTTGGTCCACCGATGCGCTGCGCGACAACAACGCTGTCCAAGGCATCCTCGGTTACAACGACGCCGCGCTCAAAGCCGCTCGGGCTGGTTTGCTGAGCGTGCTGGATGAGGTGTGGGACGACGTTGTGGCGGTGGGGCGAATCACGGTTCCCAACCGCGTCGCGGTGCGTCAGGCCACCACCTACGCGATCCATACGGCGCGGGATGTGGCGGTTGCCATGTTCCACGAGGCGGGGTCTACCGCAATTTTCGAGAGCCAGCCGTTCGAGCGGCGTTTGCGCGATGTTTCCAGTGTCGCACAGCATCTTCAGGGTCGGCGGACGCACTTCGAGGTGGTGGGTTTGCATATGCTGGGTGGGGAGGCGAACCTGCGGTGGCTGTGACGCCATGTCGGAGCCGCATGGCTCCAATGTTTCGGCAAAAAACGCGATTTAGGCCATTGTGGAGTTTTAGAATCAAAGAGTTAGGGGGTGAAAAACAAATTTCACATAACCTGAACATTCACGTTGACGGGCCGAGAACGTGGGCCTAGAACCCCGCTCACCGAAGCGGACCGCACCTCTTGCAGTCTTTCGGTGGTTCTGCTAAGTTCCTCGCCCCGTGCTTGGACCGACTGCGGGAATCGAGAATTCGGCCTCTGACCCGCACGATTGCGGGTCAATGGC
>CAITUP010000120.1 GCA_903895595.1 uncultured Acetobacteraceae bacterium
CGCTTATATCTGTATGGACCTCGGCATCGCCCCCGGTCTCTGCGACGGCGATTTCTGGAATCGGGTGGAAAAGACCCTGCGGCGCTATGGCGGCAGCCTCGGCCGCCTTTACCAGGTGCGCGCGCGGCGGGAAGAAACCTTCCAGCGCGAACGCGACAGGCGTTCGGATACCTGGCACATCGACTGGCGGGACCTGCGCCCAGCAACCGTGCGCCGAGCGCTTGGCTGTCTGATCGGCGAAACGCCCGCCATCGTCCCCAGTTGATGCCGTTCGGCACCCACCAGGTCATCGCCGACTTACCGGTCGTGGGCACCTCGCTCGCGGGCCGGCGTCCGCACATGGGAAATTTCAGCGCGATGCGTTCCTGGCCCGGTTGGCACAATTGGCTAAAGGTCATATGCGATAGCCCTGAGCGCCAAGGCGAGGGACCTTTCCGCCGCCCCCCCGACCCGGTATCCAGAGGCATGTCCGACGCATCCTCCCGCTCCAAACCCTCCGTCGCGGAAATCTTCCTCGGCTTTTTCACCATCGGCGTCTGCGGCTTCGGTGGCGTGCTGCCCTGGGCGCGACGCACGATCCTGGAAACCCGCAAATGGCTGACGCCGGCGGAGTTCACCGAGCTTCTGGGATTCTGCCAGTTCATGCCGGGCGGCAATATCATGAATGTCGCGGTGGCGCTGGGATCGCGGTTTCAGGGCATTCCCGGCGCGGTCGCGGCGTTGGTTGGGTTGATGGCGGCACCGGTCACCATCGTGATCGGGCTCGGCGCGGTCTATGACCAATATAAAGACGTGCCCTCGGTCAAGCATGCGTTCATGGCGTTGGCGGCGGCTGGGGCCGGCATGCTGATCGCGACATCGTTTAAGATCGCCGCCCCGCTGAAAGGGCGCTGGATCGCCATCTTCATGACAGTGGTCACCTTCGCCGCCATCGCCGTGCTGCGGCTGCCGTTGGTCATCGTCATGCCGATCATGGCCGTCTTGTCCACGCTGGTGCTGTGGAGGTTCGCGCGATGAGCCCGGTCCTCGGCCTCGCGGTCGTCTTCGCGCAGTTGTCGCTGCTGGCGTTCGGCGGTGCCAACTCGATCCTGCCCGATCTGCAACGCCAAATCGTCGGCCACGGCTGGATGAACGGGCACGAATTCGCGGCCCTGTTCGCGCTGGCGCAGGCGGCGCCGGGTCCGAACATGATGGTCGTCAGCCTGATCGGCTGGCGCGTGGCGGGGCTGCAGGGTGCGCTGGTTTCGACGCTGGCGATTGCCGGTCCGACCTCCATCCTGACCTATTTGACGGCGGGCCTGTGGTTCGAATGGCGCGACAAACCGGTGCGGAAAGCCATTCAGGCCGGGTTGCTGCCGGTCACCATTGGCTTGGTCATGGCCAGCGCGGCGCTGATCACGAAAAGCACGACGCTGGATTGGCAGACCGGCGCGATCACGCTCGGGGTCGCGGCGGCTGCCTATTTCACCAAGTGGCACCCACTGCTGGTTTTAGCTGCAGCGGCGGCACTCGGCGCTGTTGGCTTCGTCGGGTAGCGCCCCAAAGAAAAGGGCGGTGCCCGTTGGGGCACCGCCAAGTTTGGGGAGGAGTCCAAGAGAGGAGCGGGGCAAGACAGGCTTGCCTGCTTCTCGAGAACTAATCTGGTCGCAACCGGTCGGAAGTGCGTTGACGCAGATCAAACGCCCTAAAATAATTATTTGGACGCGGCTTCGATCCGAGCCAAAGCCTCGTCCCGGCCCAAAGCGGCCAGCGTCGCGTCGATGCCGGGGCTGACATTGCTCCCCGTCAGCGCCGCCCGCAGCGGCTGGGCGACCTGCCCGAGCTTGCGGCCGGTGGCGTCGGCGAAGGCGCGCAAAGCGGCGTCGAGGCCGGTGATCGTAAAATCCGACTCTGCCAAAGCCGGTCCCACATCGCGCAGCAGCAGCTTGGCCTCCGGCGTCAGCAACGCCAGCGCTTTCGGCTGCATCGGCAGCGGCAACGGATGCGCCAGGAACGCAGCGGCGTCGGCGAGCTCGACGATCGTCTTCGCCCGTTCCTTCAACTGCGGCATCAGCGCGCGTATCCGGTGTGCCGCGTTCGCCCCCAAAGCCAGTTGCGGGCGGTGCGACAACCGTTCCAGCACCAGCTTCGTTAGCCGGTCGTCGTCGGCCTGCCGGATGTAGATGCCGTTCAGGTTCGTCAGCTTGGCATAATCCATCCGGGAGGCGCCGCGATTCACGTCGGCGATGTCGAATAGCTTTATCGCGTCGTCCCGGTTCACGACCTCCAGATCGCCGTGCGACCATCCCAGACGGAGCAGATAGTTGCAGACGGCTTCCGGCAAGAAGCCTTGCTCCCGGAACTCCAGCACGGAGACGGCGCCGTGGCGCTTGGACAGCTTGGCGCCGTCGGCCCCGTGGATCAGCGGGATGTGGGCGAAGCGCGGCAGGTCCCAGCCCATGGCCTGGAAAATCTGCACCTGTCGGAACGTGTTGGTCAGATGGTCGTCGCCGCGGATGACATGGGTGATCCCCATGTCGTGGTCGTCCACCACCACCGCATGCAGATAGGTCGGCGTGCCGTCGCTGCGCAGGATGATCATGTCGTCCATCTCGGCGTTGGCGACGCGAACGGTACCTTGCACGAGGTCTTCCACCACCGTTTCACCCTCGCGCGGGGCTTTCAGGCGAATGGAGGGTGCGATGCCGGCAGGCGCCTCCGACGGGTCGCGATCGCGCCAGCGGCCGTCGTAGCGGGGGGAGCGGCCTTCCTTGGCGGCCAGTTCCCGCATCTGCTTCAGTTCGTCGGCGGTGCAGTAGCAGTAATAGGCTTTACCGGCCGCCAACAGTTCGCGCGCCACATCGGCATGCCGCGCCGCGCGGGTGGACTGGAAAACGGTCTGCTCATCGCGATCGAGGCCGAGCCAATCGAGGCCTTCGAGGATGACTCGCGTGGCTTCGTCGGTGGACCGCTCGCGGTCGGTATCCTCGACGCGCAGCAGGAAGGCGCCGCCTTCGTGGCGGGAGTACAGAAAGTTGAACAGCGCGGTGCGGGCGCCGCCGATATGCAGCAGGCCGGTGGGGCTGGGGGCGAAGCGGGTGCGGATTGTCATGGCGGGTAAATGGCGCAGGGCACTCGCCATGACAACCGTTTCCGCCGGTCAGTCGAACAATGACAGATGGATGATATCGCCCATCCGGTTGTACCCGACATCGCTCTGATGCAGATGGTCGCCGCAGTCGTAGATCGGCAGCATCCGTGTCGGGTGATCGGGGTCGCGCACCCCGGCTTCGAAATCGATGACCGCGTCGAAGGCGCCGCCGGAGCGGATCCAGTTGTTGACCGCTTGCCGCTTGGCTTCGCCCTCCGGTGTCCAGGCGCCGGGGAAGAACGTCTCGTTCTCGAATGGCGGCAACGTCCCGCCGTAGAATTTGATGCCGCGCGCCTTCGCTCTGATCGCCAACTGCTTCAGGCCGGCGATCATTTGGTCGGCGGTGACGTTCTCGTCCGCCTTGCCCATGCGGTTGCGGATGTCGTTGATGCCCAGGCAGATGATCGCGTGCGTGACACCGGGCTGGGACAGCACGTCGCGATCGAACCGCCGCAGCCCGGAACTGCCGCGCCCGTCGTGCAGGATGCGGTTGCCGCCGAGGCCCTGGTTCATCACGGCCATTGTGCGGCCTCCGGACCGCGCGAACAGCCGCCGAGCCAGTTGATCCGGCCAACGGCAATAGGCGTCATGGGTGGAAATATTCCCGTCGGTCAGGGAATCGCCGATCGTCACGATCCCGCCCGTCGTCGCCTCGGTCACGACATCCAGGCCGCTCAGGATGTACCAATCGTCCACCAGCTTGCCGACCGGCATGTTCTCGGCCGCCGCGTGGTTCCCGAGGGGCGACAAATAATTGGTCTGGCGGGCGTAGCGGCCAGTGATCTGGAAACTCGCGGGAATGTTATCGGGCAGATAAATGCTGACGGCGACATCGGCCAACGCCGGGAGTTCCATCTGGATGGGATCGCTGATCAGAATCGCGCCGATGGCGATGGTGGCTTCGGTCGCGCCGCCGAACGTGATCTGCCTGTTGGACCCCGGCACCACCGCGGCCCCGCTCGCTCGGCGGCCGATATACGCCGCCCCGATCCGCAGCTTGCCGGTGCCATAAGCATTCGACAGCCGAACCCGGAATGTGCCGCCGCCGAGGCTGATGCGCGGGTTCATACGCAGGGTCAGGTTGGCGAGGGCCACGCCGTCCGCCGGGGCCGGTGCGGCCGTCCATGTGCCGACCCAATGTTCGTTTTGTGACATGCGGTCGTTCCTCCATTCGCGGCCAGAGTGCGGTATGCGACCGGAGTACGACAAGAGGCGGAAACTATGTCGTTTTCTGTATTCCGGGCATTGACACAGGGATGGTTTCCCATCACGGAGGGGCTTACCGCCTCTGGTAATGTGGAAAGGACGAATCGTATGACCGCGACCCCGACTGGGATGAAGACCCGCTTTGGTTTGATCGTTGGCTTGGCGCTGACCGCCGGCCTCGCCGCTTGCGCCGACGACAAGATGGCCGCCGCTCCGGCTGCCGCCCCGGCCCCCGTCGCCGCTCCGGCTCCGGCTCCGATGACCGCCAAGGAAAAGACCGCCGCCATCCAATCCGCGCTGAACAAGAACGGCGCGAAGCTGAAGGTTGACGGCGTTGCCGGCAAGAAGACCGCCGCCGCGATCGCTTCTTACCAGAAGGCTCACAAGCTGAAGGTGACGGGCAAGGCGGACGACAAGACCTCCGCGATGCTGATGGGCATGTAATTCAAGCCTTACGGCTTGGATTAGGGGAAAGGCCGCTCTTCGGAGCGGCCTTTTTCGTTGGGGAGGCGGTTAAACCACCCCCCGTTCCCGCAGTCCCGCGACCGCGGCTGCGTCGTACCCGATCTCCGCCAAAATCGCGTTCGTATCCGCCCCCAGAGCCGGACCGACGGTGTCGAGCTTTCCACCGCCATGCGCCATCTGGAAACCCGAACCCATCAACCGTAACGGTCCGTACGGACTGTCTACCGTCTGCATGACGCCGCGTGCGACAACCTGCGGATGATCGATAATTTCCTCGATCTTCCAGATGCTGGCGCACGGGGCGCCGGCGGCGTTTAGGCGGGGCTCCCAGGTTTTGGCGTCTTCGGCCTGTAGCGCGGTTTCGATGATTTCCCGCAGCGCGGCTTCGTTGTCCTTGCGGGTGAACCAGTCGGCGAAGCGCGGGTCGTCGAACACCTGCGTGCAGCCGATGGCATTCATCAGGTTGCGGTATTGTTTCTCGTCGTTCACTGCCAGCAGGAGGTAGGAATCCTTCGCCTGGAACAGGTTGGCCGTCACTTTGCGGCTGATCGCCTGGTTGCCGGCCTGGTGCTGGTGATGGCCGGCGACGGTGAAATCGGCGACCTGGGTGGACAGGAACGCGAGGCTCGCCTCCAGCATCGAAACGTCGATGAATTGCCCCGTGCCGGTATGGGTGCGCTGGAACAGCGCGGATGACACCGCGAACGCCGCCGTCGCGCCTGACAGCACATCGCACACCGCGAACCCCGCGCGTGTCGGTCCCATTTCGGCGTGCCCGGTGATCGCCATGATGCCCGACAGTGCCTGGATTTTGCCGTCGTAGCCGGCCTCATGCGAATATGGACCGGTTTGGCCGAAGCCTGAAATGGCGCAGTAAATCAGCTTCGGGTTGATTTCGGACAGCGCTTTGTAGCCCAGCCCGAGGCGATCCATCACGCCGCCCCGAAAATTCTCCATCACCACGTCGGCCTTCGCCGCCAGCTTGCGGACGATGTCCTTGGCTTCCGGATTTTGCAGGTCCAGCGTCAGGCTTTTCTTGTTGCCGTTGATCGCCAGCCAGGACGGCGCCATGCCTCGGTCCGCCCATTCGCGAGACAGCGGGGTGCGGCGCATATCCTCCCCACCGATCCGTTCCACTTTGATCACATCGGCGCCGAGCAGCGCGAGCTGATAGGAACCGTAGGGGCCGGCGAGGACCTGGGTGAAGTCCAGAATGCGGACTCCCGCGTAGGGGCGAGCGGACATCGTTATGCTGCCTTCTCGACGCGGTTCGGGCGCGCCAGTTCTTTTTGGCGGTCGAACTCCGCTCGGCGAGCGGCCAGTTCCGCCGGTCCGATCCGTTCCAGGTTAAGATAATCCAGCTTCCAGTCGGCGCTTTCCGACCAGCGGAGCGGGGACTGCATCGTGGTGCGCGGCCCGGCGGCGGATTCCAGCACTTGCAGCGCGTATTCCAGCGTCTGGTCCTGCGACGCGACATCGTGCGGCCGGCCGGCGCTGTTGCCGAGGGGGAAATCGCTGAACAGGAAGCGCGGTACGGCAGCGTGCTCGACGATGTCCTTGGCGCAGCCCATGACGACAGTCGGAATGCCGTTGGCCTCCAGATATCGCGCGGTCAGGCTGATGGTCTGGTGGCAGACGGGGCAATTGGGGATCAGGACGGCGACGTCGGCTTTATCCTCGCGGACACGGGCCAGGATTTCCGGCGCGTCGGTTTCGACGGTGACGCGGTGGCTGCGGTTGGTGGGGGCGCCGTGGAAACGAGGCGCGACCTCGCCGATGCGTCCGGCCGCGGCGGCGCGGCGGAGCGCGGGCAGGGGGTTCCAGGTGTTGCTGTCGGTGGCTGTCGTGTGGGTACGGTCGTAGCCGATATGGGAAATGCGGAGGTCGTGGTCTGTGGATGTGTCCCCGGAATAGACCGCGTAGAACTTGGCGCTGCCGTTATACGCCGCGCCAGGGCCCTGATCGCCCTTGCCGGGCTGGAACGGGGCGGCGGTGGTGATCATCGCGACGCGGGATTTCGCGAGCGGCTTCGTCAGCTTGGTGAACGGAGCATCGATGTAGTGCGCCCAGCGATAAGGTGTCGTGTAGCCGATGGCCGCGTAATACTCCCGCGTTTGGCGCATGTAAGCGATGGCGGAGTCGTAGTCGGGCGCGAAGCCGAGCAGGGCGTCGATGTCCTGGGTCATGGGTGGTTTCCTTTCGCGAGGTGCGGCTGTTGGAGAAAGACGTGGCATGATTGGTGGGGTGTGGGCAAGTTCGCGTCCCTTTTTGTTGGCGCAGGTAAGTACCGCGACCTACCACGCCGCCGCCACAGCCTTCCCCCCGGACAACCGGAATATCCGGTCCAACCGTTCCACGCCCACCAACCGGTGCGTGATCAGCACAACCGTCCGCCCCTCCGCCGTATCGTTCAGCACGGACAAAAATTCCCGCTCCGTCGCCGCGTCCAACCCGGCGCATGGCTCGTCCAGGATCAGGATCGGCGCCTCCGACAACAACGCCCTCGCCAGCGCCAGTCGGCGCCCCTGACCGCCGGAGAAGCGTGCCCCGCCCTCGCCGACCCAGGTATCCAGCCCGTCCGGCAGCGCCCGCACGACATCGGCGATCCGGGCTGCTTCCAACGCCGCCCACAGCGCCGCATCCGTCGCCTCCGGTGCCGCCAGTAGAAGGTTCGCGCGGATCGTGTCGTCGAACAGATGAGTCGCCTGCGATAGCCACACGATCCGCGCCCGAACCGCAGCCGCTGGCAACAAACCGATATCCGTCTCCCCCAGCAGCACCCGCCCGGACGAGGGCGCCGCGACCTTTAACGCCAGCGCGGCCAGGGTCGATTTCCCCACCCCCGAAGGCCCCAGCAGCGCCACGCGCGCGCCAGCCGGAATGTCCAGTGTCAACCCGTCGAACACCGCCGGCCGGTCCGGCAGCCAGCGGAATCCCACGCCTTCGAACCGCAACCGCGTCCCGGACGGCATCGCCGCCGGCATTGCGGGATCGGGCACCGGCACCGGCGCGTCCGCTGCCTCCAGCACCCGTCGTGCCGCGGCGGCGGCATGCCCAAGCAGCGCACCGGCGCGGGGGAGGCCTCCGATGGCCTCGAAGGCGGCCACCACCAGGAACAACGTGACGAGCGAACCGGACGCCGCCGTCAGAACCGCCAAAATCGCCGCCTGACCGGCCAGAAACGCAACCGCGCCCGCCAGCGCCGTGCGCCCCGCCAGCGCCCGTTGCGCCGACAGGAGCGCGGCTTCTTTGGCCTGCACCAGCGCCAGCATCCGCCCCTCGGCGGCGAACGCGCGGACTTCCCGCAGCCCGGTCAGCGCGTCCAGCGCCGCGATCCGCAGGTCCGCCGCCGCGCGCGACAGCGCGGTGCCGGCGTCCCGCGCCGCGCGCGCGGCCGACCACGGCAGCACGAACGCCGCCAGCACGAACAACGCCCCGACATCGAACGCCAGCAACGGTGGGTCGATCAGCGACACCAATACCGGCAGGAGCAACAGCGCACCGGCCAGAGGCACCAGGATGCGGAGGTAAAGCCCGTCCAATGCCTCCACATCCCCCACCAGCCGCGCCAGCAAATCTCCGGCCCGCCGGAACCCGAGGCCCCCCGCCGACCCCGCCGCCAACTTCCTGAAAAACCACACCCGCACATCCGACAGCGCTCGGAACATCGCCGCGTGCGTCACCATCCGTTCGGCATAGCGCAGCCCCACCCGCGCCACGCCCAGCAACCTCAGCGCGAAAGGCACCGTCAGCAGTGCGCCGACCGCCAAAGCCGCGCCGCTGACCGCCATCAACCCAACCGAGGCCATTAGGCCCAGAACCGACACCAGTATGCCAGCCAGCAGCCACGCCGCCCGCCCGCGCCACAGACCGAGGATTCGGAGCAAATCCCCGCTCATACCGCCCGCCCCCCGGCAATATCCAACCGGCGCCCGCCGAACGCCCGCGCGGCCGCGGCGTGGCTCGCCAGGATCACCGTCCGGCCGATCGCCAGACGTTTCAGGCTTTCCAGCACATCGGCCTCGGTGGCGGGATCGAGGTGCGCGGTCGGTTCGTCCAGCAGCAGCAGCGGCGCGTCCTTCAAGTAGGCCCGCGCGATGGCGACGCGTTGCGCCTGCCCGCCGGACAGGCCGTAGCCTCCCTCGCCGACCTGCGTGTCCAACCCGCCGGGCAGATCGCGGGCGAAGGCATCGACCTGCGCCGCCAGTGCGGCGTCATCGACCTCCGCATCGGTTGCTTCCGGCCGTGCGAAGCGGATGTTGTCGCGGATCGATCCGGCGAACAGCACCGGCCGCTGCCCGATCCAGGCGGTGAAGCGCGACAGCGCCTGCGGCACCACGTCGGCGATATCCGCCCCATTCAGCAACACCCGGCCGCTATCTGCTCGGATGAACCCCAGCAGCATCTCGATCACGGTCGATTTGCCGGCGCCGGAGGGACCGGCGAGCACCAAAGTCTCCCCCGCCGCGATGCGGAATGTCAGCCCGTTCAACGCGTCGCCCCGGGATTTGTCCCAGGAAAACCGCACATCCTCGAACACCACGCTAATCCCCTTGGCCGTCACGGTCCGGATCTCCCGCGCAGGTGGGGGCGGGGGCATCGGCGGCACGTCCAGCAGCGCCTCCGCCGCGCCGGTGGCATGCAACCGGTCCTGGTAAGCCGCGGAAAACGCCCGCAACGGCGCGAAAAACTCCGGCACCAGCAGCAGCACGAACAGCGCGGTGCCGAGCGGGCCGGGGCCTTGGAAGAAGTGGATCGCCAGCGACACCAGTGCCAAAGCAGCGGCCAAATCCAAGGCGGCCGAGGACAGAAAGGCCACCCGCAGCACCCGCATGGTGCGCACCCGCAGCTCGTCCGCCGCGTCGGACAGGCGCCGCGCCTCGTCCTCCGCCCGGCCGTAAAGCACGATGGTGGCGATGCCGCGGATACGGTCGATGAAGCGCGATTGCAGCCGCTCCATCGCCAGGAACTGCCGGCGCGCGGCGGCGGCGGCTCCGAGGCCCGAAGCCGCCATCGCGACCGGCACCAGCAGGCCGCAGCCCAGCAGCACCAGAGCCGACCAGCCGTCGGCCCACAGCACCGCGCACAGAACCACGGCCGGTCCCGCGGCCGCGTAGACCGACGCCGGGATGTAGCGGCCGAAGAACCCGTCCAGCGCCTCCACCCGGTCCACCACGACGGACAGTAGTTCGGCCGAGTGCCGCGTGCGCAGCACCGCCGGTCCCGCCGCCAGCAGCCGGCCCAGCAAATCGGTCCGCAGCCGTCGCCGAGCCGCCGCCCCCGCGTCGAATGCCCAGCGCTCGGCAAGATATGTCAAACCGGCACGCGCCAGCGCCAAACCCGCGAACATGGCGATATAGACGGTGGAAAGCCCGGTCAGCAGCGCGGCGACGGCATAGACCTGCCCCACCGCCAGCACGGTGCCGAGCAGATTGAGCAGCAGGATGGGGCGCGCAGATCGCAGGCCAAGGCGCTGTTCCGCGCCAATCCAGGCCCGCGCGGCTGCCTTGGTGGGATCGGCGGTCGGCATGCGGCTCGGATTAGCGGGGAATGGCCGTCTTGGACAGGCTCAATACATCACGTCCCCACCGTTCGGCGACAGCGTGGCGCCGACGTAGAACGCACCTTCGGGGCTGGCGAGCAGCAGCGCGGTGGCCGCGATCTCCTCCGGTTTGCCGAACCGGCCGATCGGCAGCGCATCGATGAAGGCCTGCCGGTCCGCGGCGTCCATGGTCGCGGTCAGGTCGGTGTCGATCGGGCCGGGGGCGATGGCATTCACCCGCACGCCCTTCGGTGTCGATTCCCACGCCAATGCCCGTGTCAGACCCATGATCCCAGCTTTGGCGGCGGAATAGACGGCGGAGTTCACCGCGCCTTTCAGCCCGCGCTGGGACGCGACATTGATGATGCAACCCGAACCGCGCGCGACCATCGCCGGGTAGAGCGCCTGCGCCATGAAGAACATGCCCTTCAGGTGCACGCCGACGATCGCGTCGAAATCGGCCTCCGTGTATGCCTCGAACGGTTTGCGGATGTTCATGCCGGCGTTGTTGAACAGGATGTCCACAGGGCCGAATGCGGCCGCGACTTCCGCCGCGAACGCCTTGCTCGCCGCGATATCGGAGACATCCACCGACCGGTGCAGCGCGCGGCGGCCGAGCGCGGCGATTTCCGCGGCGGTTTCGTCGGCTTTGGCGCCGTCGTTCAGGTGACAGAAGGCGATATCCGCGCCCTCCCGCGCAAAGGCCAGTGCCGTGGCGCGTCCGATCCCGCGGGAGCCGCCGGTGATCAACGCGATTTGTCCTTGCAGCTTCATGTGCATGCCTCCTGTTCGCCCGGCGTATGTTGCCTTGAATACCGCGCCGCACCAAGGTCCCGCTTATGCAGATCGCCCGCACCTTGCCCGAACTCCGCGCCACCTGCGCCTCCCTCCGCGCCCAGCATGGCGGGCTGACGTTCGTGCCCACGATGGGCGCGCTGCATGAGGGGCACCGCACCCTGGTCCGTTCGGCCGTCGCGTCCGGCGCCCCGGCGGTGGCTTCGATCTTCGTCAATCCGCTGCAGTTCGCCGCCACCGAGGACCTGTCCCGCTACCCCCGCGACGAAGCCGGCGACCTCGCGGCGCTGGAAGCCGAGGGTTGCTCCCTGGTCTGGCTGCCGGATGTGGCAACGATGTATCCGGCCCGCGAGGCACCACGATTTCCCTGACCGGCCCCGCCGAACGGTGGGAGGGCGATGCCCGCCCCGGCCATTTCCGCGGCGTCGCCACCGTCTGCGCCAAGCTGTTCGGCCAGGTGCGACCCGACCGCGCCTACTTCGGGGAGAAGGACTGGCAGCAGTTGCAAGTCATCGAGCGCATGGTCGCCGACCTGCTGCTGCCGCTGGAGATCGTCGGCATCGAGACGGTGCGGGAGGCCGACGGCTTGGCAATGTCGTCCCGCAATCGCTTCCTGTCCGCCGCCGAACGCGCCACCGCGCCCTTGCTGAACCGGGTGTTACGCGACACCGCCAAGGGTCTGGCGGCCGGCGAGGTGTCCGTGCTGGATCGTGCCCGCGGCGTCCTGGCGGATGCCGGATTCGGGGTCGACTACTTCGCCCTGGTGGATGGACCGACCCTGGCGCCCATCGATACCCCGACGCCCGGTGCCCGCCTGATCGCGGCCGCTCGGCTGGGGACGGTGCGGCTGCTGGACAATATCGCGGCGGTGTGAGCCAAAACCCTGGACCGCGCGCCCGTCCGTCCCGCATACTCCCACCATGTCCAAGACCATTCCCCAGAACGGCCTCATCGCCGTCGTGAAGCGCGACTGCCCGACCTGCGTCCTCGCCGTCCCCGTGCTGGGGGAGCTGGCGTCGCTCGAAGGCATTACCGTCTATACCCAGGACGATCCCACCTTCCCCGAGGAACTCCTCGGCGGCGTCGACGATACCGACCTGGACGTCTCCTACCGCCTGGGCATCGAGATCGTCCCCACCCTGATCCGCTTCCAGGACGGCCGGGACATCGGCCGCACCTACGGATGGGACCGAGCGGAATGGGAACGGATCAGCGGCTTCCAAGGTATCGGCGCCGGCCTGCCCGACCAGCGCCCCGGCTGCGGCGCCAAGAACGTCGAACCCGGCGTCATCGAACGCCTGAAGGTGAAGTTCGGCGAAACCGGCCTCGACTCCCGCCGCGTATCAATCGGCGAGGATGAAGACGCATTCGAAGCCATGTTCGAACGCGGCTGGTCCGACGGACTGCCCGTCGTGCCGCCGACCGAGGAGCGCGTTCTGCGCATGCTCAACGGCACCAGCCGCGACCCAAAGGAGGTCCTCGGCCTCTGCCCACCCAATCTGATCCCGGCGACCGTGGAAAAGATCGCCATCAACGCCGTCATGGCCGGCTGCAAGCCCGAATACCTGCCGGTGGTGCTGGCGGCGGTCGAGGCGATCCTCGACCCGGCCTTCGCGATGCACGGCGTCCTCGCCACGACCATGTTCGTCGGCCCGGTGCTGGTCGTGAACGGCCCCATCCGCCGCCAGATCGGCATGAACGCCAAAGGCAACGCGCTCGGCCAGGGCAACCGAGCGAACGCGACCATCGGGCGGGCCGTGCAGCTGGTGGTGCGGAACATCGGCGGCGGCCGGCCGCGGGAGGTCGATCGCGCCACCCTCGGCAACCCCGGCAAATACACCTACTGCTTCGCGGAAGATGAGGAAGGTTCCTGCTGGGAACCGCTGTCCACCGATTTCGGCATCCCGCGCGGCACCTCGGCGGTGACGGTGTTCGCCGGCTTCGGGCTACAGGGCATTGTCGATCAGAAGTCCCGCACGCCGGAATCGCTGTCCCGATCCATGGCATCGTCGCTCCGGGCGATCCACAACGTCAAACTTGCCCCCGCCTGCGACGCCATCATGGTCGTCTGCCCCGAGCACGAACGGACGTTCCGGAATGCCGGCTGGAGCAAGGCGCGGCTGCTGGAAGAACTGCACCAGCTCTGCGAAATGGACGCAGACCCCATGCTCGCCGGCGCCGGCGGCGTGGCAGAGGGCCTAAGCCCGAAAATGGCCGGCCGTACGGTCAACAAATTCCGCCCCGAGGGCCTGATGATCGTGCGCGCGGGCGGCGGTGCCGGAATGTTCTCCGGCATTATCGGCGGTTGGGCCACCCCCGGTCCGACCGGATCGCTACCTGTTTGCAGGGAGGTGAAGTCATGACTGTCTTACTCGACCCCACGTCGGAGCAAAGTCCGGCGTCGCGGGAACGGCTGGTTCGGCCAGACAGGCTGGAAGGCCTGACGGTGGGCCTGCTGGATATCTCCAAGCCGCGGGGGGACGTGTTCCTCGACCGGCTGGACGAACGGCTGACCCAGCGTGGCATCGTGGTGAAGCGCTACATGAAACCGACCGTGGCGAAACCGGCCCCCGTGCCGCTCAGCCAGCAGATCGGCATGGAAGTGAACCTGGTGATCGAAGGGCTGGCGGACTGAGGCTCCTGCACATCGTGCTGTACGCATGATCTGGCGGATCTCGAGTCCCGCGGCATTCCCGCCGTCGGCGTTGCCACCACCGAGTTCATCGACGCCGCCGCCGTCCAATCCAAGGCGCTCGGCACCGACCCGGCCTACGTCTTCGTGCCGCATCCCGTGCAGGACCGCACGGACGCGGAACTGCGACAACTGGCCGACGACCACCTGGAAGCCATCTTGGCCATGCTTGTGAAGCAAGGCTGATATGAAAAAGGCGGTACACGAGCGTGTGCCGCCTTTATTCCAAGGGGTGTAAAGATTTCCGACAAACCGCTTAGGCGCGGCGGCGACGCACCCAGCCGATGGCCGCCACCCCGATGCCGAACAGCGCCAGGGAGGCCGGTTCGGGAAGCTGGTCGTAGACCACGACATCGATGCCGTTGCCGTTTTGGCCGTCGAGACCGTTGGTACTCGTCTGGCTGTAATGGCCGATCCCGGTCGTGGAAATCGGATCCGTCCAATTCAGGAAGAAGCTGACATCGTAGACAGCATTCTTCGTTGTCGCGAAGGTCTGGGAGATATAGTCGTACCCGCCGAAGGCACCCGATACGAACGCGTCGCCGCCCGCGTAAGGGCGGTTGCCGCCGCTCGTCGCGCTATAGAGGCCGCTGCCGGTATCCTCGGTGGCAATGCCGGCCTGAATGCCATAGTTCCAGCTGGGCAGGGGATGGGCGACGCTCGCTGCGGTTTCGAACCCGGAATTCTGGATCAGATTGATGCCCCCCGCGTGATTCACGGCCGAGATATTGTCGATCGTGAAGTACCCGGGATCGGTGCGGAACGCGAAAGTAAGCGTGGTGCTCGCGCCGTTCGCCACGAACTGTGTCGTATATTGGGTGTAGGTGTCCGCGTGGATAACATTGTCAGAGTTGGTAGCCAAGTCCAGGATCACCACCCCGTCCGGCGCCTTGAGGTTCTGAGCCTGAGCGGTACCCGCGACGCTGGCGACCATCGCAACACCCAGAACGAATTTTAACGACTGTCGCATAAAGAACCCCTTATTTTTTCCAGAACCCGGAACCAACAATGTTGCCGCCGCCACCGCGACACGCACGTATGCCTCAATAAGCAAACCCCGTGCCAATCCATAAGGCATTGACATATAGCGACATTGAAAACCTCCCCACCGCACGTTGTAAACTCTGCCGACAAAACCGCGACCGTTAGCCCGCGTCGCCGGCCAGGAACTCCGTCTGCCAGCGCATCTCCTCCTGCGACAGGGGAAACCCTCCGCCAGGCCCCGCCGCCAGCGCCTCGCTCGGCGGCAGCAGCCCCAGCAACCCCTGAACCGCCACCCCCGCCCGCATCGAGAACCCCGCCTGCCACACCAGGCTGACCAATCCTTTGGCGCTGCGCAGCGCCGCGGCGTGGTCCACCACCGCCAGGGGCACCTCCGCTGCCACCGCCAGCAGGGCGCTTGCCATCGGCGTTTCGCCGCGCCGCACCGCCCCGAGCAGACTCTGTTCGGTCAACAGACCTGACTTCGCCAACCGCCGAGCTTCTGCCAGGGCAGCGTCAGCCGTCATCTCCCCACGGGTGCTTGGCGGCTGCGTCGCCAGTTTCGCTGCCAACCGCGCCGCCAGCGACTGGTCGAGATCGCTGCGGGCCGCCAGTGTCTCCAGCAGATGCGCGGTTACGATGTCCGACAGGGCACGGGCGGCGCGGGGCGGCAGCACGGGGCGGTGGACCAGAGGTTCCTGCCAATCCGTGTGCTGCGCCGACGCCGCGATCAGCGCGTCCAGCGCGGCCTCCCGGATCTGCGCCGACGGATTGGCGAGCAATGCCCGGATCGCGATGGCGTTGGCCGAGGCAGCGACCGCGTCCGACACGGCTTCGCCGATCGACGGGCGGCGCGCCACCGCCACGACGGTTCCCGGGGAGGGCGCGGCCGAGACCAGAGCGATCAGGTCGTCATCGGTCAGCAGTGGGGAAAACAGGATGACCGGCTCCGCCACCATCACGGCCGTGTCGCGGGCCAGCGCAAGGATCAGCGATCGGGGCGCGTCGGGCAGGTCCTTGACCGCGTCCGCGATCGCGGCACGTACCCGCACGGCCTCGTCGGCGGCCAGCCGCATCAGCGTGTCGAATGCCTGTTCCCGCATGCGGATTTGCGCGTCGTCCGGCAACCCTTGCGTCACCCCCGCCAGCTTGCGGGCCAGCAGCGCCCGCACCCGCTCATCGGGATCGGCCGCCAACACACGATCGGCGTCGGGCGGGGTCGCCGGGTTCAGCGCCAACGTGGCACGCACCCGGACCGATTCATCGCTGGCGAGCACCCGCAGACGCTCCGGCGCCGTCGCGGCGCTGGCACCCTGCCGGACCCGCGTGGCTTCGTCCTCCAGCACCATGTCCATCAGCGCTCCTCCACCAACGACACCCGCCAATGGCCGCGCCCGTTCCGTTTGGCTTCGTACATCGCCTCATCGGCGCGCCGGATCAGCCCGTCGATGTCTTCGTCGCTTCCGGTTCGGCGGGTCGCGATGCCCATGGATAAGGTGATGCGCGGCGGCACACCGCCGACGATCTCATCCAACGCATTGGGCAGATCGACGCGCAGCGATTCCGCTCGCTCCGCCGCCGTCATGTGGTCGGCGCCGCTGAGCCACAGCGCGAACTCGTCGCCGCCCAGGCGCGCGACCAGATCGGCCGGGCGCACGGTGTCGCGCAACAGTTCGGCGGTGCGCACCAGAACCCGATCCCCCGCCTCATGCCCCAGCCGGTCGTTCACCGCCTTGAAATGATCCAAATCCACGAACATCAGCGTGCTCGGCACCCCCTCCCGGTCGGCGCGATCAGTGTGGCGCAGCACTTCTTCCCGGAACGCGCGGCGGTTGAGCAGGCCGGTCAATGGATCGGTGCGGGCTTGGCGCATCATCTCCCGCTGGATGGCTTCGTGTTCCAGGGCCATCCGGACGATCTTGCCGGACGCCGCGATCAGGCGGATATCGTCGGCGTCCCAGGGGCGCCCGCCGGGCGCGCGCCATGCCGCCAGCGCGGTCTGCGCCCCGTAACGAGTCTGGCAAATGGACGCGAGGACGTGCCGTCCGTCGGGTGCGTCGCCCTGAGCGGGGGTGGGGGCGGGGGCGGGGGCGGGGGCGGGGGCATGCTGGGCCAGCAGCCGGACGGCCGTCGCGGCGACGGTATCGGCGCCGGAGCCGGCCTGATGCGCGACCAACGGTCCCATCTCGTCGTCCGGCAGCATGATCGCGGCGGCTCCCTCGGCGCCCAGTGTTTGCGCCAGCGCCTCCAGCGCGCCCCGTAACATGCGCGGGGCCAGAACCTCCCGCCCCATGCGGGACAGGATGTGATCGAGGGCATCGCCCAATCGCAGCGCCCCAGCCATTTGCGCGGCGGGGGCGTCCAGGGCCGTCATATCCAACCCGACGCCGCGCGCGCCGACGATGTGTCCCAGCGGGTCCAGGATCGGTTCGGCGGAAAACGCGAGGCAGACCGAACCGCCATCCGCCCGCCGCAGCCAAGCGCGCCGGTGCCGCACCCGGACGGTCGCGCGAAACGGGTCGAACCCCGTACCGTCGCCGCCATCGGCCAGCAGCGCCGATGCGTCCGTCCCGATAACCGTCCCGCTCGCCCAGCCGAAGGCCGGATCGGGGCTCATGAAGGTCAGGCGTCCCAGATGATCGGTCTCGAACGTCAGATCGGCGGCGAGCCCCACCAGATCGCGCCAGCGTTGGCGGGAATCGAGCAGCGCCCCGCGCAGCCGGTCGGCAGCGGCGGGGAAGAAGGATACGGGTCGTGTCTGGGTGTCGGTGAAGGTCATGGCGCGCCTGTCCTGTCGGGTTCGGCGCACAGCATGACCGCAAAGGGTTAACGAAAGGTTTACGCCGACGAAAAAAATCGCGGCGAGGGGCAATCGCTTCAACGCGGATCGACCTCTCCACCGTCATCCCCGGGCCCGTCCCCATCGCGCTGACATCGGGGGGCGATGGCTCGCAAAAAAAACGTCGTCCCCGGACTTTGGCGCTCACGGTGCATGGCCTTTCGCGTGCCCAAAGCCGCCATGGCCCGAATGTCCGCCACCAACCGCCGTGTTTCCGCCCAGGTCAGTGGTCGATGCAGCAGCATATCCGCGACGAACAACCGGTCGTCGGCCTGCGCCACCGGTGCCCCTGGAAGGGCGCGCAGGGGGGCCGCGAGTGCCTCCAGCTTCAGCCCGGCATCCACTGTGGCGGCCAACACTTTGCCGCGCCGGATCGTGGCCGTGACGCGGGCCTGACTCGCCCGCGCCTCCGGGCTGCCGCGCAACGCCAGCGCCGCGGCGATTCGCGCTTTTCCCTCGGCGGTTTTCGGTCCCGTCGAGGCGCCCCCATGCATCCGGCACCGCCCGTTCGCCATCGCCGGGCTTTTGCAGGGGCACCCGAGCCGGGTCTTGGCGCCGCAGCGGGGGGCGAGGTTGGGATTGCCCCGCGGGTTCCCGTTCCGCAGCGGCCCAGGCGTCCGCTCACGTTGCACGGGGTCTTGCCGTTCGGGCGGAACCGCATCCGCCCCGACCCGCCCCGGCATGGCCGGGCTTAACCCGACCATCTCCGGCGCCCCGAGGGCCAACCCACCGTCGCCCCCCGCCGCGCGCTCCCGCTCACGTTGCAAAGGGTCTTGCCGCACCGCCGCCGCGCGCGTGCCGCCGCTGGCCTTTGCCAAACACAAATCCAACGGCGAAGCGGGCGCCCGACCGGTCGCGAGGATTTCCAACATGCGCGTGGCGTCCCGCACGAGCGCCTCCACCGGAGGCTCACGGTGTACAGGGTGTTGTGCCCACCGCGGCAAGCCGCGCACCGTCACCGGCCCAATGTGCGGCAACGCTCCGGCGGCCAAGACACTGCTGCCCATCAGTGTATCGACGGGGGACGCCGAACGTCGCTCCGCCGGCTGGCGCGGCGGATGGGTCAGGCACGCGCCAAAGGCACGAGGGGTTGATTTGTTCATTATACGTTCTTATCGGCCCAGCCCCCACCGAGGCAAGAACCACGCGCCCATCTGGACGCGCCGCAGCCGATCCGCTTGAAGAGGGCACCAACGCGGGGAACCCCATCATGAGCCGCCAACCGCCGGGACGCCGGTCCGACTACCGCTACTTCCACGCCATCACCACGCGATGGATGGACAACGACGTGTTCCAGCATGTGAACAACGTCAATTACTTCTCGTACTTC
Organism: uncultured Acetobacteraceae bacterium; assembly: GCA_903895595.1. Classification (GTDB taxonomy): domain Bacteria; phylum Pseudomonadota; class Alphaproteobacteria; order Acetobacterales; family Acetobacteraceae; genus Rhodopila. Next base: position 18,981 of record CAITUP010000120.1, read on the forward strand.
GACACCGCCGTCACATACTATGAGATGACGGAGAAAGTGGTCGGCCTGATGGACGGCCCCACCCATTGCGTGGTGGCCGAGGTCGCCTGCCGCTACCACTCCTCGCTCGCGTTCCCGGACCGCGTCCTGGTCGGCATCCGCGTCGCGCATATCGGCCGCAGCTCTGTCCGGTACGAGATCGCGATCTTCCGCAACGACGACGACACGGCCGCCGCCGAGGGCCATTTTATCCATGTGTTCGTCGAGCGTGGGTCGCAGAAACCGGTGCCGATCCCGGATGCGTCGCGGGCGGTGCTGGACGGGATACGGGTCGGGTAGGCGCCGACCTTTCTCCACCGCCCTATGCGATCCCTACGCCCTCAAACCTCCGCCGCCGCCTCCAGCAGCGCCACGATCGCCCCGATCGCGCCGGGACCGATGACGGCGATGCGGGTCAAGCCGCCACGTCCCGTTGCCGAGCGGGGTCGTAGTTGGCGTTCGTCCACCAGGTGATCCAGGCCTCGTAGGTTGTATCCTCCCACCGCGGCGGATTGCCCGGACCGGTGCAGGTCGGCAGACACGCGATCGGCGTATCGATGTGCGGCGCCAGGAAGAACGGGATGGCATAACGATGCTGCCCGACGGGGGGCAGAGCGCGATGCGGCGTCGACAGGATCCGCCCGTTGCTCCAGCGCTTGAGCGTATCCCCGGCGTTCACCGCGAAAGAACCCGGCACGTGCGGCACATCCACCCATTCGCCGGATTTCATCCGCACCTGCAACCCCGGTACCTCCGACTGCGCCAGGAAGGTCATGAAATTGGCGTCGGTATGCGGCGCGATCCCGAACTGGTTCGGTTCGGCCTTGACCGGTGGATAATGCGACAGCCGCAGATTGGCTTGATTGTCCCGGAAATGCGGCAGGAAGAACCCGGGATCGAGGTCCAGCGCCACCGCGACCGCCGGCAGCAATCGGTTCGTGAACGCGTCCATCGCCTGGAAGTAGGCCAAGATACGGTCGCGGAAGCCGGGCAGGTCGGGCCAGACATTCGCCCCGGTGAACCGCCGTCCCGACAACCGTAACGGACTGTCCGGCGCCCGTTCCCGCTTGACGAAGAACGCCTCATTCAGGTCCGGCTTGTCGTTGTTGTTTACGTCGGACGTCCAGACGGCGTACCGCCCGCTGGCCATGTAACCGTTGTTGTGTTCGTTCAGCCGGAGCAGAAACTTGGTTTCCATCGGCAGTTCGTGCAGGCGCTTCGCCTCGGCGAAAGTCTGGCCGATCAGATCGGCCGGCACGCCGTGGCCGGTGATGACGAAAAACCCGACTTGGGTCAGCGCGTCATGGATGGCCTGCCCGGTCGTGGCGAGCGCGCCCGCACTGCCGGCCATATAGGATGTCAGGTCGATCACCGGGATCATCGTCTTCGCCCCCATCGTGAAAGGGCGAAGACAATCATAATCCGGGGACAGGCACCAGCGTCAGATGCTGTAGTTCCAGCCGTCGAGGAAATTCTCGTCCAACCGCACCGGCCGGCCGCGCAGCTGGGGCGTTTGGGTGCTGGTGGTCAGGGCAATCGCCTGCCGCACCTTGTCCAGCAGTTCCGGGTGCGTCGCCTGGAAGCTGGACGCATTGATGACATCCATCAACGCCTGCGTGAATTTGCCGTGACTGCCGTTGCCGGCGGAAAGCTGGTCGTAGCGGCAGGCCGCCAGCAAGGTCGCTTTCGCACCATCGGAGAAATTCAGATTCTCGTCGATCGTCATCCGCAGCGCCCCGTTCTCGTCGGAGGATACCGAGACGTTGCTCTGCAACACCGACGAATCGGTCAGGCAGATGTGCGGATAGATTCCCGTGCAGCTGGCCGCGATCGCGGCTTTTTCCTCATCGGACCACGCCACCGACCGCATCGGCAGCGACGGGTCCGGCGGATCGAACACGCCGCCGGAATGGCAGCTGTCGAGCACGATGGTGAAGTTCACATAGGAAGGCCGCAAGGCCGCCGCGAGCGCATCGATTTCGCTGTCGCGGATGTCGCCCCCGTCGTCGGCACAGCAGATCGTTTCATAGTATCCGCCGCTGCCGTCCGATGAACGGCCGCCATGCCCGGCATGGAAATAGCAGACAACATCGCCCGCGTCCGACTGATTGAGCATGGTCGTCAAGGCGTCCATGACCCGCTGACGCGTGGCGTTTTGATCGGTTAACAACGTGATATTCGCGGCATCGAAGCCGAACGCATCCGGCAGCAGGGCGGCCCAGGCTTCGCCATCCTGCCGCGCATCGGGCAGACTGTTGAAGCGCGGGCGCAGGCTGTAGTCGTTGATACCGACGCAAAGGGCTCGCTTGACCATATTGCCTTCCTGTCCTCACGGTTTTCGGCATCGCCGGGAACAGCGATGCCGAAAACCGATCATGTTGCCAGTCCGATCATATGGTCAAATCAAAATAGTGTGACGGGATAGGCGGCCGTCCCTACTTCATCCCTGTAATGGATGCCACCAACGCCCGAGCGTCCCGCACCGGCCAGCGTCCGCAATCCACCTGCACGACGAACTCGCCGACGAGGCGGTTGAACTGATCGGGATCCTCGATATTGATCGTGTGGCCGCAATTCGGCATCACCGACAGCGCCGCCGACGGAATGGTCTGTTTCATCAACAGCGCCGGTTGCAGGCACGGCCAATCCTCATCGCCCGTCAGCACCAAGGTCGGCACGGTCAGCGCTTTCATCTGGTCGATCAGGTCGTACAGCGACGGCCGTTCCTTCTGCACGCCCAGCTGAGTCAGACGCGCCCCCACCGCCGAGTGTTCCGACAACTGCTGCTTGAATTCCGCGAAACCGCGCGGGTCCTTGTTTTCGAACTGCACCCGTGTCGGGCCGTAGGCATAGCGTGCGGCGAAGGCGCGAATGCCGTCGTTCTCCAGCGATGCCGCGACGGCATCGACCTCCGACCGGAATTTATCCCGAGCGCCCTTTTCGGCCCCGTAGCCGCAGCCCGCGACGACGAGAGACAACGCGCGATCCGCATGCCGGAAGCCGAAATGCAGCGTCGCGAACCCGCCCATCGACAGGCCCACGATATGCGCCTTGGCGATGCCCAGCCCGTCCAGCACGGCCGCGATATCGTCCGCCGCGCGCGCCTGGGAATACATGGCAAGATCGTTCGGCACATCCGACGGCGGATACCCGCGCGCCCCGTACGTAATCGCTCGGTACCGTTGCCCGAAATGCCGCATCTGGGTTTCCCAAGCGCGGTGATCGCCCGCGAATTCGTGCACGAACACGATCGGCGTGCCGGAGCCGCATTCCTCGTAATACAGTTTTACGCCGTCGTTCGTCGTTACGTAGGGCATCGGAAACCTCCTTGGTTATGCGCCGGCGAGAACCGCCTCGGCCAAACTGTTGTCCACCGCTGTCTCGAAGGGCGTGCCGGGATCGACGAAATGGCCGGACACCAGGCTGGCCCGCAGCCGGTCGTAGCCTTCCCGCGGCAGCACCGGCGTCGCGCCCCAAATGCCGAGCGCTTTGTAACGCCGGCAAGCGGCCGTCAGAATCTCCGGCGCGACCGCCGAAAAATACCCCGCCACCGTCTCGGCGATTGCCGCCCCGTCGGCGCCCGCGACCCATTGTTGGGTCCGGTAAATCGCCCGCACCATCGGCAGCAGTTCGTCCCGCCGCGCGCTCAGCACGCCGCGCCGAGCATAGAAAGTCGTGTAGCTGCAGAGACCTCGGCTGGCTCCGGCGTACCAGATATGACCCACACCGGAGGCGAGCAGCGACGACACGAACGGTTCGAACACCTGCACCACGTCCAGCGTGCCAGCCTCCAACGCCGCGCAATTCTCCGCCATCGAGCGGTCCGCCACCCGGTTCACTTGGTCCGGATCGACACCCGCGCGCCGCAGATCCTCCTGCAAGCACATCCACGGCGTCGGCACCTCGCTGACCGTCCCGACCCGCAACCCCAGCAGATCGCCGACCTTGAAATCAGGCCGAGGCACCCGTCCGACCAGCAGGAACGGATCGCGGGTCACGACTTCCCCAAAGCACACCAGATCGCAGTCGGGCACCTGATGATACGTCTGCATCACCCGCATCGGCCCGCCCCAGCAGACATCGGCCGCGCCACCCATCACGTTGGTCGCGGCATCGCCGGGCTTCGGCGCGGACACGAACGCGACCTCCACACCCTCCTTCGCATAAGCATCGCGCGCCAGGGCCGCGTAGAAGGGCGCGTAGAACAACCCGCGAAGCGACTCCTGCAGCGTGATGGCCATGCTCTACCCTTTCTCGTCGCGCTCGAATGCCAGGTCCGGGATGTCGGCCGGCGCCGGCTCACCGGGAAGGTCGGGCGGAATGCTCAGCGGCGTCAATGCGTCGAGCGAAAATAATCCCCCCAACCGCTGCGCCCGCATCCCCGCCGCGAACCCATTACACGCTCGGCTCCACAGCTCCCCAATGGCGAAGTCCGGGCGGTAACGGCCCTCGGGGATACCGTCGAGGTCCACATGGGACCCGGGCGCGAGATAGGTACTCAGTACAACGGTCCCGGCCGCGTCGCGGAGCTTTACCACGGCGGGCTGGGTGGTGCGGTTATCCAGCTCCAAATGGCCGCGCCCGGTGCCGGTTTGCCGCAGGATTTCCCCGTTTCCCGGCGCCGGACCCGCATTATACGCGCAGTACGCGCGGCGCGCGGTGCCGAGGTCGCCGGGCGCCAGCCGAGATGCCTCGACAAAGGCAGTCGCGGTGTCGCCGGTCTTGAATTCCACCAGGCCGTTCTGCCGAAACAGCCGCAAGGCCTGAATGGCGCTGAAGGGCGGCAATTGCCCGGACGAGACATAGGCGTTGCGCGCCTCATCCCGCCGCCAGATCACGGTCGTGCCGGCGCCGGGCACGACATAGTAATTGGGGACACCCGGCATACGCACCGGCTTGGGCCCATAGGTGGCGAGACGCTGAGCCTCGGCGGTCGCGGGCGCGACAACCGGTGCGTTCGGCCTGATTTCCACACGCGGGGGCAGGGGGGGCAGCATCGTCAGATGCTGCACGACTTCGTATATGCCGACGACCAGCACCGTCCCCAACACCACCCAGACGGCCTTGGGAACATCGGCGGCGCGCGGTGCGCGGGTCGGGCCGTCCTGAATATTGTACGACCGTGGCGGCGGGAGTTCTCCGGGTTCTATCGCCTCCACTGCCTGCCGCCGAGCGAGACGGTCGTAATCGGCGCGGGCATGGGCGTTGCCGACGACATCGTAGGCTTGCTTCACCGCGACAAAAGCATCGGTGTTGCCGGTGTTCGGCACGTCGGGATGCAGCACCCGGGCCTTGCGGCGATAGGCGGCGGAGACCTCCTCGGGCGACGCGGACACGCCGATCCCCAGGCGGGCGTAGTAGCCCTCCGGATCGAGTTGTTCGGGGCGCGGCGACGGCGTTGCGATGGTGGTTTGCCTTGTGAACCTGACCGGTTCCCGCTACTCAATTTCGCGTCGCGACGCCAGTTCGCATCGTGGGATTTGGGCTGCAAGGAGGATACGTGCCGGCCAACGTTTCCGAGCGTAAGCGAGGGCTGGCGCTGATTGTGCTGCTGTGCGGCGCGCTGCTGCCGACAATCGATTTCTTCATCGTCAATGTCGCTTTGCCCTCCATTCGCGAGGACTTGCATGGATCCCCGGCGGAGACGCAGCTTGTTGTGTCGTTGTATGCCGCCGCCTACGCGGTGTTCCTGATCACCGGAGGCCGGCTCGGCGATCTGTATGGTCGCCGGCGGATGTTCATGATCGGGCTGGCGAGCCTAACTTTGGCCAATCTGGCTTGCGGTCTGGCGCAGACTCCGATCCAGCTTTTGGCGGGGCGGGCGGCGCTCGGCGTGTCAGCCGCGCTGCTGCAGCCGCAAACCTTGGCGACCCTGCGGGCGCTGTTCGACGACGAACGCGCCTTGGCGCATGCGATGAGCCTCTACGGCACGACTGTAGGACTATCGGCGGCTGTGGGCCAATTCGCCGGAGGGGCGCTGATCGCCTGGAGCCCGATGGGGTGGGGGTGGCGGTCGGTGTTTCTGCTGAAACTGCCGTTCTGTTTGGCCGTCATCGCCTCCGCCTGGGTGTTGCTGCCAGAAACGAGCGGTGCGCGAAAGGTGAAACTGGACTTCGGCGGCGCCGCCATTCTGTCGCTTGCCTTGGCCGCCGTGGTGCTGCCTTTGTCGCTGGGACGCGACCGGGGTTGGCCGCCCTGGGTGTTTGTCACGTTGGCTTGCGCGCCGGTTCTGGCGGTTCTGTTCCTGCGGTTCGAGTCCTGGCTGGCAGCGCGTGGCGGCATGCCGCTGGTGGACATCAGGCTGTTCGCCATCCCGACCTTCCGCCGTGGTGTCCTGGTCGGCATGCTGTTCTTCTTCACGACGTCTTTCTACGTGCTGTTCGGCATCTACCAGCAGGTGGGCCGGGGGGTGGAGCCGCTTTGGACCGGCCTGACCATCGTTCCCTACGGGATCGGCCTGTTCCTGGGCCCGATCGCGACCGGGCGCCTGGTACGACTGCGGCCCCGGCTGCTGTCGATCGGCATGGGATTCCAGGTGTTGTTCTACGCCGTCGTCGGTGGACTGGTGTGGGAGGGCGCCACCGGCACGGTACTGTCGGAGGCGGTCTTCTGCGCTGGTTTCGCCCAAGGCATCGCCTTTCCCCGGCTGTTCAACACGGTGCTGGGCGATGTGCCGCCGGATCAGGCCGGGCTGGCCACGGGGATTTTGAACTCCGCCCTACAGGTCGGCGCATCCATCAGCACGGCGGCCATCGGCACGTTGTTTTTCACGGTTCTGGCGGACGGGACGGGGGAGCGCGCCTACGCGCACGCTTTCGCCATCGCGCAGTGGACGCTGACTCTGGCCTTGCTCGCGGCGGCGTTGATGGCGGTGCCGCCGCGTTTGCGGCGCGTGGCCGCTCCCTGATCGGCGATGACGGGTACGGTTTAGATAACGCGATCAATCGGCATGTTCGTCTCTCCGTGGAGTAACCTACAGGCATCCGGTGGATCGCGACCGACGAGATAGATGCGATCCAGACCTCACTAAAAAAGTTTTAGACCAACATCGCGCCAAAAGCTACCTCCGAATCCCGGCGGGAGGTCGAGCGGTGGTCAGCGCGCCGGCAGTCTCAGGACGACACCGAACCGCTGATCCCGTTTGAGGCCTTCGCCGCGCCACCCTTTTAGATGAAAGCCAACCTCTGGCGGTCCGTATTTGTCCAGCTCAAGCTGAGTCATCGACCGACCGGGCGGGCAGCCTTCCATGGAGACCAACTCCACCCGTTGGAAGGCGTGGGGGAGTTCGATCACGAGGTCGCCGACCGCCACATCGCCGCGGCTGCAAGTCAGGCTGAGATGATCGCTCCCCCGATCGCGCAGCCCGATCATCGCATGTTGGTTCTCGTCCTGCTGCACGATCCGATACGGTGCTTGGCCATCGTTCGGCTTTTTGCAATGTTTCGTCGCTGCTTGTACCGGGAAGGTGGCGGTCGTCCAGTACGCCGTTGGATATCGCCTAAATTTCAAATGTTTAGCTGATTGGGCCATATCGGGATCGCGGGATCAATATCAGTCTTGACTGCCGCCGTGGACGCGGGTATCTTGCTCACCATGTATCGGGATTAGGGCCGTCCAACCGACCACGGGACACTACGGTTTGCATTTGCGTGAGATGACAGGACCGTGTTATAGGACTAAACGATGTGAATTTTATGGCGGACTGACAGCGTGCACGTCGCTCGATGGCGCTTGGGAAAGATGGCTCTGCTAAAAAAATGGAGTGCATTAGCTATGATTTACCAAACACCCCTGGAAATCCTAGTAATTGATGGTAATATTTCCTCCGCGCGCGATTTGTTGGCTGGTCTGCGCGGACCGAAGAAAGTGATCAGGGATGATATTGTTGGCGGCGCACATTCGTCTCAATCCTTGTCACAAGCGGAGGAGATGTTAGCGTAAAACGATATAAATTGCGTATTTATAGACCTCCTTTCGTTCGATTTGCGGGAAGCGAGCGCTTTTATTTTCGCGATGCGTAATGTGCACCCCGATGTGATGTTTGTGTTGCATTGCGATTTTGAGCAGATAAATATTATGGAACGTGAATTTTATGCCGATGAGAGGTCTAGATTTCATCATTATTATAAACTGAATAAAAAATGCAAAGGTAAGCAGATGAAGCAAGATTTAAAAAATATTCTATATTTGTGTCATGCGGATTTGCGCCTGCAGATATCGTTGGAAAAAAGTAAAGTTGCGCAATTGAGACGAATTGGAGCCCCAACTCCACCGGTTGAAATAACCGACAGTTTGGCAAAATTTAATAGAATGTTTTCCGATCAGAAAACTGCATTTGTTATAATGTCCTTCGAGAAAACCGAAGCTCATACGGCAATATTTGATGCGATCAAGGCGAATTTATTGGAATTCGGCATAGTTGGCATGCGCGCTGATGAATATGAATTCCATGAGAATATGTACGATAATATCCGCACGTATATGTATGGTTGCACCTTCGGGGTGGCAGTGTATGAGCGTATATCTAGTCAAGAACACAACCCCAATATCGCATATGAAATTGGTTATATGAAGGGATTAAAAAAATCGGTTTGTCTTTTGAAAGATAAGACGATAAAGGTGTTGCACGCAGATTTGTTGGGTAAACTCTACAAGGAATTTGATACTCGCGACGTAGGTCGTACAGTAGACCTAGCGTTAAAATCTTGGATCGGGACGCGTGTCAATATGCCCGGGCGGCCGGCAGTTCATTGGATTCGCTGTAAACCTGCCGATGCGTAATGCAACAAAAAATTATCACGTCCGGAACCAATTCCATCTAATTTGGGAGTGGTGTGGGGGTTTGCCGCATCGCGAACGTAGATTTGGCGAGAAAATCTAGAGTGACGTGAGGGAATCGCAGGCATTATATTGAGATTTTTGCTATCGCTTCGTGGTGAAGTCCGTATCGAAATTTTACCATATGCTCGACAGCACCGCCACCAAGCCACGGCGTACAGTCTCGAAATTACCTGTGGTTCGATGACGCTGCTCGCCGTTTGTCCAATTCCCGTCGTCAGCGTCATCGCCGATCCGATCACGCACCTCTCGGATTCCACCCTAAATATCCAAATTAGCAACCTTCAGCGCGTTGCTCACAATAAAGTCCCGCCGAGGCTCCACCACATCGCCCATCAGCGTGGAGAACACCTGCGCCGCGTCTTCGCTGTCGGCGACCTTCACCTGCAACAAAGACCGCACCGACGGATCCAGCGTCGTCTGCCAAAGTTGATCCGGGTTCATCTCCCCCAGCCCTTTGAACCGCTGGAACGACAACCCGCGCCGCCCATGCGCCAAAATCCGGTCGTAAGCCGAAGCCGGCCCCGCCACCGTCGGCTCCTGCGAATCCAGTTTCAACCGCGCCGGCTCAGCGAACCGTTTCGCCAAAGTCTCGGCCCGATCCGTCAGCCAGCGCGCTTCCGCGCTGCGCAACGCCCCAGGATCGAGCGTGTATTTCTCCACCACCCCGCGCACCGTGCGCGAGATAATCAGCCCGGAGTCCGCGTTCACCAGCCAGCCGCGTTCGGTCGGCAACGAAACGGCGTTCAGCCGCTGTGCCAGTTCGGGTGCGCGCTCCGTCGCTTTGATGCTGTCGGACGTGAGCACGCCCGCGATCGCCGCCTGTTCCAGTAGGAAGGACGGAATCGTCGAAGAAAGCCGTCGCAGGTTCAGCGTCGCGTCCCGCAGCAGGCGGACTTCGCGTTGCAGCTCATCGGCCTCGAACACGTCGCCGTCGCAGTAGCTGAGCCGAGCGGCTGCCAGGGCTTTGTCCAGCAGGAACGATTCCATCGCGGAATCGTCCTTCAGATACCGTTCCTCGTTGCCCCGCTTCGCGCGATATAACGGCGGCTGAGCGATATACAGATGCCCGCGCTCGATCAGTTCGCGCATCTGGCGGAAGAAGAACGTCAGCAGCAAAGTGCGGATGTGGGATCCGTCGACATCGGCGTCCGTCATGATGATGATGCGGTGGTAGCGCAGTTTCTCGATCGAGAATCCGCCTTGATCCACCGGCCCCTGGCCGATGCCGGTGCCCAACGCGGTAATCAGCGTGCCGATTTCCTGCGAGCCCAACATGCGGTCGAACCGGGCGCGCTCCACATTCAGGATTTTGCCCTTCAGAGGCAGAATCGCCTGGAATTTGCGGTCGCGGCCCTGCTTGGCGGAACCGCCGGCGCTGTCGCCCTCGACCAGGAACATTTCGCACTTGGCGGGATCGCGTTCCTGACAGTCGGCCAGCTTGCCGGGCAGGGTGGAGATATCCAGCACGCCCTTGCGCCGCGTCAGTTCGCGGGCCTTACGCGCGGCCTCGCGCGCCGCCGCGGCGTCCATCACCTTCTGGATGATGCCCTTCGCCTCACGCGGATGCGTTTCGAACCAGTGCGACACTGCGTCGGCGACGGCGGCCTGCACCACCGGCTGCACTTCCGACGAAACCAGTTTATCTTTCGTCTGCGAAGAGAACTTCGGATCCGGCACCTTCACCGACAGCACGGCCGTCATGCCCTCGCGCATGTCTTCGCCGACCAGATCGAGAGAATCTTTTTTGCCCATGCTCGACGCGTATTTCGTCACCACACGGGTCATCGCCTGCCGGAAGCCGGCGAGATGCGTGCCGCCGTCGCGCTGGGGGATGTTGTTGGTGAAGCACAGCATCGTCTCATGGAAGCTGTCGTTCCACGACAAGCCGAACTCGACGCGAATACCTTCCTGTTCGGCCGGTGTTTTCAGGCTGATCGGCGGGGTGAATACGGGGGTCTTGGCGCGATCCAGCCATTCCACGAAGGCGATCAATCCGCCATCGTAGCGCATGATGCTTTCCACCGGTTCGGCGTGACGCTCGTCCCGCAGCACGATGGTCATGCCGGAGTTCAGAAACGCCAGTTCCCGCAGCCGCCGCTCCAGCAGCGAAAAATCGAACTCTGTCCGCGTGAACGTCCCGGGGCTCGCCTTGAATGTTACTTCCGTACCGTTGCCGCGATCCGGCGCCGGTCCGACGATGGCCAAGGGGGCATCGGGTTCGCCGTGCTGGAAGCGGATCATATGCTCCAGCCCGTTGCGCCAGATGCGCACTTCCATCCATTCGGACAGCGCGTTCACCACCGCCGCACCGACACCGTGCAACCCGCCGGAGACCTTGTAGGAATTCTGGTTGAACTTCCCGCCGGCATGCAGCCGCGTCAGCACGACCTCGGCGGCGGAAACGCCTTCTTCCTTGTGAATGTCGGTCGGAATGCCGCGCCCGTCGTCGCGCACGGTCACGCTGCCGTCGCCATTCAGAACCAACTCGCACTTCGTCGCGTAGCCAGCCTGAACCTCATCCACCGCGTTGTCGATGATCTCGAACGCCATGTGATGCAGGCCGGAACCGTCGTCGGTGTCGCCGATATACATGCCGGGACGGCGGCGCACCGCGTCCAGGCCTTTGAGCACCGATATCGACTCGGCGTCGTAGGCTTCGGGATCGGACTCGGGGGGCGTGTCGGCGGAATCGGACATGCCGATGGGGTACTCCGGGAGTGAGTGGGATGGGTTTCACCCTACCACGGATGGCACCGCTATGACAGGGGGTTCAGCGCGCCGCCGCCGGTTCCCAATAGCTCCGCATACCCCGCCAGCGGGGCGAATACATCCGCATCCGTGCCGGTCATCAGCGTTTGCGCGCCGAGCTGCGTCAAAGCGCCGAACAACGCCGCCCGGCGTTCGCTATCCAAGTGCACTGCCGGCTCATCCAACAGCAAAAGAGGCGGAAAACCGCGCGTTTCCGCGATCAGCACCGCGTGCCCCAGGATCACGCCGATCAGCAGCGCCTTCTGCTCCCCCGTGCTGGCCAACGCGGCGGGTGTGCCGGACGCCACGTCGGTCAACGCCATGTCGCTGCGATGCGCGCCCAGGCCAGCCGAACGGGCGGCCGCGTCCCGGGCGCGGTCGGCTTCGAGCGACTCGCGGAGCCAGTCTTCGACCTTCAATGCCGGCTCTGTCGCCAGCCGGTCGGCGATCGGACAGGCCAGCGCGATATGGGCAACCGGAAACGCGCCCGCCACACCGCCGGCCAACGCCGCGTTCAACCGCGACACCATCGCCGACCGAGCCGCGGTGGCAGCCACGGCATGCCGCGCCATCGCATCCTCCAACCCCGCGAGCCAAGCGCGATCGTGGCGCCCCTCGGCCAGCAGCCGATTGCGGTTGCCCATGGCGGAATCGTGCGCCGCCATCTCCCGCGCGTGTCCGGGTTCCAAAGCCCAGACCAGCCGGTCCAGAAAGCGCCGACGTCCCGACAACCCCTCCAAAAACAGCCGGTCCATTTGCGGAGTGAGCCAGACGGCGGCGACGCGGGCGGCAACCTCGGCCTGACTGCGCGGGGCCGCACCGTCGAGGCGGAAAACCCGGCGGTCCGGCGGCCCGGCGGGCACGGTGCCGGTGCCGATATCCATCGCACCATCTGGCGTCTCGAACCGCCCGGCCACCGCCCAACCGCCGGCCCCGCCGATCCGCGGCAGGTCCGCGTTACGAGCACCGCGCAATCCCCTTCCGGGGACGAATAGCGACACGGCTTCCAGCAGATTGGTCTTGCCGCTGCCGTTCGGGCCGACGAACACGCTGACCGGCGCCGTAGGACGCCACGTCAGCGCGGCGTAGCAGCGGAAATCGGTCAGAGTCAGACGGGTTAGGCGCATTCGGGCGGCAACGGCGGCCCGGGATCAGCGTCCGCCGCCGAATCCCAGGAACCCGGCGCCGGGTACCGGTGCGCCGCCATCGGATGGGGTTTGCCGCGGTGCCGTCTCGCGCACGGTCGCGACCTTACGAACGGGGGTCGACGCGGGGCGTTTGGCGGCAACGGGCGGGGCACCGGCGGGTGCCGGCTTGCCGCTCTTGGCCCGTGTCGGGCTGCCAGCCCCGGCATCGCGCAGCGACAGCAGCAGAAATGCGACGTCGTTGTTGC